>NZ_JAHKSJ010000006.1:0-678625 GCF_019024305.1 Cellulomonas algicola
GGGCGCGGGCCGGCGGTCACAGGTCCACGTCCAGCCCGGACGACGACCGGCGCACGCCCGTGGTGACGGCCGACGGTCCGGCGTCGGCCGTCACCACGCCGCGACCGGGCCGGGCGTCGGCGGCCGTGCGGGCCGGTCCCTGGTCCTGGTCCGGGCGGTCCGACGGCGCGTCGCCGCCCACGCCGACCTGCACGTCGAGTCCGCCGAGGTCGCGCGCGAGGTCGCGTCGCAGGTCCGCGAGCGCGCCGCGCAACGCCTCGCGCGACGCCTCCGTCCCGCCCACGAGCTCGACGCGGACCTGGTCCGCCGCGATGTGCGCGACGACCCGGACCGGGCCGAGGTGCTCCGGGTCGACGGGGACCGTGAGGACGTGCCGGCCGTGCGCGAGACCGCCGAGCGCGGTGAGCCGCGCGCCGAGCTGCTCGGCGAAGGGCGCGGGCGCCGGTGTCGGGCCGGTCGGGGCCGCGTTCGGGTGCGTGGGGCCCGTCGACGTCGCCGGGGCGGTCTGGGCGGTGAGCGCCGCCTGGAACGTCGTCGCGGCCGAGGGTGCGGTGACCGGAGCGGTGGTCTCGGCAGGGGACGCGGCGCGCGCGGGGTCGCCCGTGGTCGTCGTGATGGGCGTTCCGGCGTGGACGAGCGGGCCGTCCGCCGGGGCCGCGCCACCGGCGGCAGGGGCGGTGGTCGCGGTGGTCGTGTGCGACGGCGTCGGGGTCGGTGCCGAGGTCGAGGCCGTCGTGGCGACGGTCGCCGCGCCCGGGCGCGCCGTGGCGCCGTCGGTCGTGGTCGGCACGGCGTCGCTCGGCACGGCGTCGCTCGGCACGGCAGTCGAGGTCGTCGCGACGGCGGACGCGGCGGCGCCCTCCCCCACGACGGCCGGCGGTGCCGGCGGGCTCGCCGGGGTCGCCGGCGCGACGCCGGCGCGCGTCGCGGGCGCGTCGACGGGGGCGGTCGCCGCCCCGGCTCCGACCGCGGCGAGCACCGTCGCGGCGGGGACGGCGGTCGTCGCGACGAGCGCCGGCAGGGGCGTCGTCGGGGTGGGCGTCGCCGAGCCGGCAGCGTCGGCCGCCGGCTCGGGCGTGGCCGTCGCGTCCGCCGTCGCGTCGCCCTGGCCCGTGGCGTCGGCCTCGGCCGGGCGGCTCGCGCCGCCCGTCACCGCGGCGTCCGTGGGGTCGGCGGGGGCCGCCGGGTCCGCGCGATCGGTTGCGCGCTCGGGTCGGGCGACGTCGGCGCCGACACGGACGTCGTCGAGCGTGCGGGCGAACGCGTCTCCCGCGCCCGGCAGGCCGGTCGGGGAGGACGCGCGCGAGGGCCGCGCGGCGAGCGTGGTCACGGTCGTCGTGGTCGTCACGAGGCCACCCCCAGGGAGGTCGCGAGGCCCGCCAGGGACGAGCCGCGGGTGCTGGACAGCGACGCGAGGAGCTCCATCGCGGCGCGCTGGCTCGCGGCCGTGGCCGCCGTGCCGGTGGAGGGCCCGCCGAGCCCGGTGAGGCCGGTCAGGCCGGTCAGGCCGGTCAGGCTGCCGAGCCCGGACACGCCCTGCAGCCCGCTCAGCCCGGCGAGCGCGGTCCCGCCCGGCAGCCCCGGGACGGACGCCGAGACGGTCGTCGCCTGCTGCTGCGGGAGGATGCGGCGGATCGCGGTGGGCGTCGCGTAGACGTCCCGCACGACGACGTGCGCGCCGGGCTTCGGGGCGTCGACCATCTTCCCGTCGCCCACGTAGATGCCGATGTGCGTGCCGCCGCCGAAGACGACGAGGTCGCCGGGCAGCGCCTGGTCGAGCGAGGCGACGGGCTCGCCCATCTTCTGCTGGTCGCGCGCGACGCGCGGGACGTCGGTGATGCCGACGTCGGCGAGCGCGCGCAGCACGAGGCCCGAGCAGTCGAGGCCGCCCTCGTCGAGGGACTCGCCGCCCCACACGTAGGGCACGCCGACGTACTTCTGCGCGGCGGCGACGAACGACTGCGCGGTCGCGCCGCCCGCCGGGGCGGCGGGCAGACCGGACGCGTCCGACGCGCCGGTCAGCGACGCGAGCAGCGTCTGGAAGTCGTCGCCGGTCGCTGCGGCACCCGTGGCGGCGGGGACAGCCGTCGTGCTCGCCGACGCGGCAGGGCGCGGGGGCGCGACGAGCGCGCGGAGCTCGGCCATGCGCGCCTGCACGGAGGCGATCCCGTCGACGGTCATGCGTCCTCCCGTGCCACGCGGCGGCCCGCGACCTCGTCGAGGACGACCTGCTCGGCGTGCAGCTCCTCGGCGCGGACGGTCGCGTCGTGGCGCTCCTCGAGCCGCTCGACGGCGCGCGCGTCGCGGCGGGCCGCGACCCACACGTCGGTCCGCTCCTCGCTGTGCGTCTGCGCGGCGACGACCTGCTCGCCCTGCTCCTCGAGGAGCGCGACGAGCGACGCGCGCGACGCGACGGACGCCCGGAAGGCGAGGCCGTCGGCGACGTCGGGCAGCGTCGAGCCGCTGAGGCGCTCGCGCGTCTCGCGGGCACGCTCGGCGGCGGCACGCTCGGCGCGACGCGCGGCGGCGAGCTCGGCCGCGGCGCGCTCCTCGGCGAGGGCGCGCACGCGCAGCAGGCCGGCGAGCGGGAAGGAGCGGGTCATGCGACGTCCCCCAGCTGCTGGACGAGGGCGGACAGGTGCGCCCACGCCTGGGCGGACGGCACGACGTCCTCGATGTCCTGGCGCAGGAACGCGTCGATCGCCCGGCCGTGCGTGACGGCCGCGTCGACGAGCGGGTTCGAGCCCGCGACGTAGGCGCCGACGTCGAGGAGGTCCTGCGCCTGGCGGCGGGCGGCCATCACGGCGCGCAGCCGGCGGGCGGCGTCGCGCTGCTCGGCGGTCGTCACGCGGGACGCGACGCGGCTGATCGAGCCGAGCGCGTCGACGCTCGGGAAGTGGCCGGCGACCGCGAGGCGGCGGTCGAGCACGACGTGCCCGTCGAGGATCGAGCGGGCGGCGTCGGCGATGGGCTCGTTGTGGTCGTCGCCGTCGACGAGGACCGTGTAGAGGCCGGTGACGGAGCCGGTCGCGCCCGTGCCGGCGCGCTCGAGGAGCTGGGCGAGCAGCGCGAACGTCGACGGCGGGTAGCCGCGGGTCGCGGGCGGCTCGCCGACGGACAGCCCGATCTCGCGCTGCGCCATGGCGACGCGCGTGAGCGAGTCCATCATGAGGACCGCGTGCCGGCCCTCGTCGCGCAGCGCCTCGGCGATGCGGGTCGCGAGGAACGCGGAGCGCAGGCGCACGAGCGGCGGTTCGTCGGACGTCGCGATGACGACGACGGACCGCGCCAGACCCTCGGGGCCCAGGTCGTCCTCGAGGAACTCGCGGACCTCACGGCCGCGCTCGCCGACGAGCGCGATGACGGACACCTCGGCGTCCGTCCCCCGCGCGACCATCGACAGCAGGCTCGACTTGCCGACGCCCGACCCGGCGAACATGCCGAGCCGCTGGCCGCGGCCGACGGTCACGAGCGTGTCGAGCACGCGGACGCCCAGGTCGAGCGGCTCCTCGACGCGGCTGCGCTCGAGCGGGTGCGGGGCACGGCCGTCGAGCGGCACCCACGCCTGCGCCCGCAGCGGGCCCTTGCCGTCGATGGGCCGGCCGAGACCGTCGAGCACGCGGCCCAGCAGCCCGGGCCCGACGGGCACCCGCAGCGGCTCGCGCAGCGGGCGGGCGGGCATGCCGGCGCGGAGCCCGGCCGTCGGGCCGAGGGGCATGCAGCGCGCGGTGGCACCCGCGGTCGCGACGACCTCGGCGAGGACGTCGTCGCCGACGCGCACGAGCTCGCCGACGGCGGCACCCGTGCCGACGACCTCGATCGTCAGGCCGACGACCGCACGCACCGTGCCGATGCGCTCGGGCGCGGCGGCCGCGAGCGCGCGGTCCCACGCGGGGGCGCCGGGCGCGGACGCGCGGACGGGTGCGACGGCGGCGACGGGCGCGTCGAGGGTCGCGGTCACGCCTGCTCCAGGGCGGCGCGCGCGCGGGCCAGCGCGGTCGTGACGCGCGCGTCGAGGTAGCCGTCGGGCAGCTCGGCGACGGCGTCGCCGGCTGCGAGCGTCGCGTCCGCGACGAGCGTCACGGTCGCGGGAAGCGTCGGGGCGGTGCCGCCGGTCGCGCTCGTCGCGGCAGGCACCGCGGCGAGGTCGTCGGGGTGCATCCGGACGGTCACGGGCTCGGCGGGGTCGACCTGGGCGAGCACCCGGGCCAGCACGGCACGGGCACCCTGCGCGTGGTCGGCGAGCTCGATGCCCAGGACCGCGGTGGCGAGGTCGAGCGCCGCCGCGTGCAGACGACGGTCCACCTCGGCGACGACGGGCACGGTGCGCGCGGCGGCGGCCGACGCGGCGGCCTGGAGCGTGTCGAGCGCGTGGTCGAGCGCCGCCTGCGCGGCGACCCTGTGCTGCTCGGCGGCGGCACGGACCCGCACCGACTCCTCCTGGGCGACGCGCGCGGCCTCGCGGGCCCCGGCGGCGTAGCCGGCGGCGAACCCCTCGGCACGCGCGGCCTCGGACGCGGCGCGGTCGATCACGGGTGCGACGGTCGAGGCCGCCGCGAGCGGCGACGGCGTGAAGACGACCGGGTCACCCGCGGAGCGCGCGACGGGCGACGCCGTCGCACCGGTCGCGACGAACGCGGCCGGCACGGGGACGGCGGGCGTGACGACCGCACCGCCGGGCAGTGCGGCGGCGAACACGGGGGCCGCGGCCGGCACGTCCGTCGTGGGGGTCGCCGTGGCGTCCGGCGTGGGACGCGGCGTGGGCACGAATCCGAGGTCAGGCAACGAGCTCGTCCTCCGCGTCGCGCCGGATGACGATCTGGCCGCTCTCCTCCAGGCGCCGGATCACCTGGACGATCGCCGCACGCGCGTCCTCGACGAGCGAGAGGCGCACGGGGCCGAGCAGCTCGATCTCCTCCAGCAGGTTCTCCCGCGCCCGCTCGGACAGGTTCCGCATGACGGTCTCGCGGACCCCGTCGCTGACGCCCTTGAGCGCCACGGACAGCTGGGCGGTCTCGACCTGGCGCAGCACGAGCTGCATGGCCCGGTCCTCGAGCAGCGTGATGTCCGCGAACACGAACATGCGGCTGCGGACCTCCTCCGCGAGCTCCTCGTCGCGTGCGGCCAGACCCTCGAGGATGACCTTCTCCGTGCCGGGGTCGGCGCGGTTGATGATCTCGACGAGCGGCTGCACGCCGCCGACGGCGGCGAAGTCGTTGGCCTGCAGGACGCTCGACGCCTTGCGCTGCAGCGTCTCCGCGATCACCTGGACGACGTCGGGCGACGCGCGCTCCATGAGCGCGATGCGGTGCGCGATGTCCGCCTGCAGCTCGGGGTCGAGGCCCGCGAGGATGATGCCGGCGTGGTCGGGCTTGAGGTGCGCGAGCACGAGCGCGATGGCCTGCGGGTGCTCGCTCGACAGCAGCGAGACGACCTGACGCGCGTCGGCGTGCTGCAGGAACTCGAACGGCTGCCCCTGCATGGTCGTCTGGAGCCGCTCGAGCACGTCGGCGGCCTGCTCGGCGCCGAGCGACGCGACCAGCAGGTGCTGCGCGAGGCCCATGCCGCCACCGACGCCCGGGCCGACGACGGACACCGCGTGGAACTCCTCGAGCACCTCGTCGGCGAGCCGCTGGTCGACACGCTCGAGCCGCAGGATCTCGGCCGTGAGCTCCTCGATCTCGTTGACGTCGAGCTGCGCCATGACGCGCGCGGCGCGGTCGCGGCCGAGCTGCAGGAGCAGCATCGCGGCCTTCTGGGTCCCGGTGAGCGCGGCCATCAGCGGCGTCCGGACGGGGTCGCGGTGCCGAGCCAGCCGCGCAGGAGGTCCGCGACCTCCTCGGGCTGCTCGTCGGCGAGGGCGGTGATCTCGGCACGCTTGCGGGCGACCGGGTCGGGCTCGGTCGGCAGCGGCCCGGCAGGCAGCTCGGGCAGGGCGTCCTCGGGGAGGCCCTCGAGCGCGAGGCGCGCGTCGTCGTCGAGCACCGGCTGGAGCTCGCCCAGGTCGATCGCGGTGCGGCGCGACCGGCGCGACCGGCGGGTCATCGCGATCGCGATCGCGAGCAGCAGCGCGAGGACGACGGCCCCGATCGCGGCCTGCTGGATGAGCGAGCGCTGCTCGGCGGCCTTCGCGGCGGCGTCCGCCGCGGCGAGCGCCTCACCGGCGGCCTCGGCCTGAGCGGTGTCGAACGGCACCGCCTGGACGGCCACGGTGTCGCCGCGCTCGGCGTCGATGCCCGCGGCGGCCGCGATGGTGTCGCGCAGCTCCGCGAGGTCGATCGGCGCGGCGGCCTTCTCGTCGAGGACGACCGCGACGGACTGCCGCTCGATCGCGCCCGGACCCTGCTGGACGCGCTCGGTCGTCTTGTTGATCGCGTTGGTGCGGTCCTCGGTCGTCGACTCGTACGAGCCCGACCCGTTCGTCCCGTCGCCGCCCGGCACCTGGATGTTGTCCGGGCCGAGCACACCGGCGGCGCCGGAGGCGGCACCGCCCTCGTACGTCTCGGTCGTGGTCGACGACGCGAGCGGCGGGGTGTCGGGCGTGGCCGCGAACTCCTCCGTCGTCCGGTCGGTCTGGCTCTGGTCGACCTCGGCGGTCACCGTGACGGCCGACTTGCCGGGCCCGACGACGCGGTCGAGCAGCGCCTGCACGGACGCGGCGACGCGCGCCTCGTAGTCGCTGGCCTGCTGGCCGCCGACGCCGCCGGTCGTGCCGGTGCCGACCGCGGACAGGACCTCGCCCGTCGAGTCGACGACGGCCACGTCGGTCGGCTTCATGCCGTCGATGCCGGCGGACACGAGGTGGACGATCGCCTGCACCTGGTCGACCGACAGCGACGTGCCGGGGCGGGTGCGGACGAACACCGACGCGGTCGGGTCCGCCTTCTCCGAGACGAACACCGAGTCCTCGGGCAGCGCGAGCTTCACCGTCGCGGACTCGACGCCGTCGATCGCGCCGATCGTGCGGGCGAGCTCGCCCTCCAGCGCGCGCTGGTACGTCGTCTGCTGCTGGAACTCGCTCGACGTCATGGGCATCTCGTCGAGCAGCGAGTAGCCGCCGCCGTCCGCGTTGGTCGGCAGACCGGCCGCGGCGAGCTTGATGCGCTGGTCGTACAGCGCCGTGTCCGGGACGAGGACCGTCGAGCCGCCGTCGGCGAGCTGGTACTGCACGCCGTCCGCGGTGAGCTGGTCGACGACCGCGGACGCGTCCGCGCCGGACAGGCCCGTGAACAGCGGGCTCATGGTCGGGCGGGACATCCACGTCGAGAGCGCGAACGCCCCCAGCACCAGGACGGCGACGCCGATGAGCGCGAGCGTGCGCTGCGCGAGCGAGAACTGCTTGACGGCCCCCGTGAGACGGTCCACGGCGGCCTGCACCTGGGCGGGCATCAGGCCTGCATCCTCATGATCTCGGTGAACGCCTCGACGGCCTTGTTGCGCACGGCGGCGGTGAGCTCGAGCGCGGTCGACGCCTGCGCGGACGCGATCGTGTAGTCGTGCACGTCGTCGAGGTCACCCGTGACGGCACGCACCGCGAGCTCGTTCGACGTGGACTGCAGCTGCTGCAGGTTCTCGATCGAGCCGAGGATCCCGGCGAACTGCGCACCCGCGGCCGGGTCGGCGGCGGTCGCGGCACGCGTCGCGTCGAGCGCACCGGTGGGGAGCACCCCCGTCACGGGGGTCACGGCGAAGGTCATCACTGCCGTCCGATCTGCAGGGCCGCCTGGTAGGTCTCGCGCGCCCGGTCCACGACCGTGGCGTTCGCCTGGTAGCCGCGCTGGGCCATGATCAGCTGGGTCATCTGGCTCGACATGTCGATGTCGGGGTACCGGACGTAGCCGTCCTCGTCGGCCAGCGGGTTCGACGGCTCGTACACGAGCCGACCCTCGGCGCTGCCCTCGACGATGCCGGCGACCTGCACGCCCTGGTTCTCCCCCGCGCTCTCCGCGGCCACGACGTACTTGGCGCGGAACGCGTCCTCCGACGTCGGGCGGACGGTGTTGAGGTTGGCGAGGTTGTCGCTCACGGCGTCGAGCCACTTGCGGTGGACCGTCAGGCCGGTGGAGGCGATCCCGATCGCTCCGAAGATCGTCATCAGCTGGTCCTCATGGCGGTGCGGACGGACGAGAACTGGCCCGAGACCGCCTGGGTCGCGAGCTGGTAGCGCAGGTTGGTGTCGATGTTGAGCAACGTCTCGGCGTCGAGGTTGACGTTGTTGCCGTCCTCGCGCGTCGGCTCGAGCGACCGGTGCGTCGTGGCCTCGACCGCGCCGCTGCCGTGCGCGACCGCGCGCGTCAGCTCGTCCTCGAACCGGACGCGGCGGGCCTGGAAGCCCGGGGTCTGGATGTTCGCGACGTTGTCCGCGATGGCGCGCTGGCGCAGCGCGAGCCCGTCGAGCGCGCTGTTGAGCGCGACGGAGCTCACGGAGTCGAACAGACCCATGACAGGTACACCTCTCCCGAGGACGGGTGGGGCGGCCGATCCGTGGCCTGTTGCGTGAGCGAGTCCTTGCTCACTCCCCCCATCGGCCGGGCCTCCGGGCCGATGAGAGGTTTCAGGACGGGCGAACGGGTGACATCACGCCTGGGCGTCGACGTACACCGGGAGGTCCGGGCGGACCGGGCGCAGCGCGTCGGCGGCGACGAGCTGGCGGCGGCTGCGCACGAGCGCCTCCGCGGTACGGCGGGCGACGTCGAGCTGGCGGTCGAGCAGCGCCTGGCCGCGCTCCTGGAGCGAGACGGGCAGGGTGCCGAGGTCGCGCGGCGGCTGCCACACGGCGGCGCGCGCGACCTCGTCGACCGGCGCGAGGTGCGCGGTCCGCAGCAGCTCCTCCGCCGCGGCGACGTCGACCTCGAGCGCGTCGAGCGCGCGGACCCACGCGGCGTGGAAGTCCGTCGCGGGCGTGCCGGTCGTGCCGGCCGCCGGGGAGAGCATGTCAGCCGACGCCGAGCAGGCCGACCGCGGTCGCGGTCTCCAGCGCGGGCGCGTCCGCCGGGGTGGGGATCTGGACCTGCGCGAGCGAGCGCGCCGCCTCGTGCCAGGCCTCCGCGAGCGGCTCGATGAGCGCGCGGCAGGACCGGGTGATCTCGACGTCGCCGCGCGCACCGGCGCGGATGAGCTCGCCGAGCAGGAAGCGGTAGATCGACATGAGCTGCGGGCCGCCGTCCCACGCCGTCTCGTCGAGGCTGACGATGAGCTCGGCGACGATCTCCTGCGCGTGCTGCAGGTGCCCGCGACCGGCGACGACCTCCCCGGCCTCGAACGACTCGGCCGCGCGGTCGACGTCGACCAGCATCCGGTCGTAGAGCATCGTGAGCAGACGCGCGGGTCCGACCGTGGCGACCGCGTCGGCCACGTACCGCGAGCGGATGTCAGGCATGGGGTGCGACCTTCCGGTGGGCGTCAGGAGCTCGAGGACGCGGACAGGGACGACAGCTGGCCGGCGAGCCAGCTCGACTGCGACTGCAGGTTGGACAGCGTGACCTCGAGCGCCGAGTACGTCTTCTGGAGGCTCTCGCGACGGATCTCGAGGCGGCGGTCCCACGCGTCGATCTGCGTGCCGAGGGTCTTCACGAGGTCCTGCTGGCCGGTGATCTTGCGGGTCAGCGTGCCGTCGACCTTGTCGGAGGCCTCGACCGCGACGTCGGCGACGCGCTGCGCGAGGCCCGACACGACCTTCTGGACCTTGTCGGGGTCGGCGGCCAGCGCCGCCTTGAACTTGGCGTCGTCGAACGTGAACCCGCCGTCCTTGCCGATCGTGATGCCGACCTCGGAGGGCGACGTGCCGTCGACGGGGTAGGACGCCGCGGTCTGCAGCGCCTGCTTGAGACCGCGGACGGCGCTGTCGCCCGCGAACAGGCCACCGCTGACGACCGTGCGGCCGTCCGCCGCGGTGGTCGTCGTGGTCGACGTGCGGGACGCGACCTCCGAGAAGACGACACCGAGCGCACCGACGAGGCCCGAGGCCAGCGACGTGATCGCGGCCGTGTCGCGACTCACCGTGAGGGTGACCGGGTCGGCCTCGACCTTCGAGATCGTGATCGACGTGCCGGCGAGCACGTCGGCGAACGTGTTGGACGACGAGGTGACCTTCTGCTCGGCGCCGACGACCCCGGCCCAGAGCGTGATCTCGGCGTCCTTCGCGGCACGCGTGTCGACGAGGGACAGCTTCGCCGCCGTGCTCGCACCGACCTGCTCCTTCGTGCCCGCGTAGACCTCGAACGCGTGCTTCGCACCGGTCTCGGTGGAGGTGAGCTGGAGCCGCGTGGTCCCGCCGACCGTGACGGCGACCGCGTTGACTCCGGCCTTCGACGCGCTGATCGCGCGGGCCGTGGCGGCGGCGTCGGCGCCCACGGTGACCTCGGTGAGGGTGCCGTCGGGAGCCTTGAACGTGAGCTTCTCGCCCGCGGCGGGGAGCGTGGCGTAGTCGGTCAGCGAGACCTGGCTGGCCGCGAGGGCGTCGACACGGAACGTCAGCTCGGTGGGCGTGCTGCCCGTGCTCGTCGTCGCGGTCACCGACGCGGCGGACGCCGCCGCCTTCGTGACCTCCCACGACGTCGCGGTGGCGGCCTTGGTCGCGGCGTCCTTGAGCGACGAGACCTTGGTGTTGAGCGACTGCAGCGCCGTGACGAGGTTCGTCGTGGCGGCCTGCTTCGACTTCAGCAGCGTCTGGGGGGCCGACTCGACCTGCATCAGCTGGTTGATGAGGTCGGTCGTCTGCAGCCCGGAGACCAGGCCGTCGATGCCCATCGTCGCCATGCGCGGTCGCTCCGCTCGTCGTGGTGGTGGTGCGGGGGTGAGGCGCCGGTGGCGGGCGGCTGGTGGGCCGCCCGCCACCGGAGCGCTCTAGGTGGTGGCCGTCCCCGGTCGGGGGGTGGTCACCGGGTGGATCACCGCAGGAGGGACAGCACGCCCTGGGGGATCTGGTTGGCCTGCGCGAGCATCGCCGTGCCGGCCTGCGACAGGATCTGCGCGCGGGTGAAGGAGACCATCTCCGACGCCATGTCGGTGTCGCGGATGCGGGACTCCGACGCGGACAGGTTCTCGACCGAGACGTTGATGTTCTTGATCGTGTGCTCGAACCGGTTCTGCAGCGCACCGAGGTTGGCGCGAGCCGTCGAGACCGAGGAGATCTTCTCGTCGATCTTCGTGATGGACGCCTGCGCGGCGGTGGCCGAGGAGAAGTCCAGGCCGGCCGTCGTGTTGGCGACCGTGGCGCCGTTGTCGACACCGGTGCCCGGGTCGGTGCCCGCGGCGACGGTCCCGCCGTTGAGCGCCTTGACCTCGATGCCGGTCGCGGCACCGTTGGCGTCCTTGACGACGTTCACGGAGAAGTTCGCCGCGAAGTTCGTGTCGGCCGCGAGGGCGTCGGCGAACTTCTGCACGCTGCCCGTGGTCGCGTTCGAGATCGCGGTCGCCTGGGCGCCCGAGATCGCGACGACGACGTCGCTGGTCACGCCCGAGCCGTTGTCGACCGAGAACGTGTAGTTGCCCGCGGCGACCGCGGTGTTGTCGACGTCGAACTTCGTGCCACCGGTCGCGAGCGAGCCCGTGGTGAGGTCGGCGGCGATCGTCTTGATGTTGGCGCCCGACAGGTCGACCTGGATCTGGCTGTTGGTGTCGCCGTCGGCGCCGACCTGGAAGGTCAGCTTGCCCGAGCCGCCGCCGGCGGAGCCGTCGAGGAGCTTGGTGCCGTTGAAGTTCGTCGACGCGGCGATGCGGTCGAGCTCGTCGACCAGCTGCGTGGCCTCCGTGTCGATGTTCTTGCGCGCCTCGGCGTTGTTCGAGTCGTTACCGGCCTGCACCGCGAGGTCACGCACGCGCTGCAGGATCGAGTGGACCTCGGTCAGGGCGCCCTCAGCGGTCTGCACGACCGAGATGCCGTCCTGGGCGTTGCGGGCGGCGACCTTGAGGCCACCGACCTGCGAACGCAGACCCTCGGAGATCGCCAGACCGGCCGCGTCGTCCGCCGCACGGTTGATGCGGAAGCCCGAGGACAGCTTCTCGAGCGACTTCGAGAGGTCGTTCTGCGTGTTGGACAGGTTGCGGTACGCGTTCGTCGCCGCGATGTTCTGGTTGATCGAGAGACCCATGGTTCTCTTCCTCCTTGATTCGGGTCCGGAGCGGCCCATCCGTGGGCACACCCTGCAGATCGGCGGGTTCCGACGGTCGGTGAGGGTTTGCGTCGAAGAACTTTCCGACGGTCCCTCGCCTGCGCCGGCCGCCGGGGATCAGGCGCCGCGCAGACGCGCCGCGACGGGCGTGCCGTCGGGTGCGGCGACGACGTCACGCTGGCTCGGCACGACCGACAGCCGGTCGGCGGTCGGGATCGACGTGACGAGCGCGGCGCGTGCGGCGACGGCGGCGAAGTAGGACTGACGGCGGCGCTCGGCGACGCCGTCGGCGCGCTCGGGGGCGGGCACGAGGTCGGGGTCGAGGCCCGCGTTCATGCCGTCGCGCAGCAGGCCGAGGGCCTCGGTGCGCAGCTGGCTGATGCGGGACTGCGTGACGCCGAGCTCCGCGGCGAGGTCGGCGACGCTGCGGTCCTGGAGGAACAGGCCCTCGATGACGGTGCGCAGGCGGTCGGGCAGCGTGACGACGGCGGCGCGCAGCCAGCGGTGGCGCTCGTCGGCGAGGACGCTCTCCTCGGGCGTGAGCTCGCGGTCGACGACGAGGTCGGCGACGGCACCCTCGGTCGCGTCCATGGACAGGACCCGGCGCTCGGCGTCGCGGGTCGCGTCGTCGACGGCGCGGAGGTCGACGCCCATGGCGTTCGCGAGCTCCTCACGCGTCGGCTTGCGCTTGAGCACGCTCGTGAGCCGCTCGGTGGTCGCGGCGAGCTCGCGGACGCGCTGCCGGGCACCGCGGGACGCCCAGTCCATCGAGCGCAGCTCGTCGACGAGCGCGCCCTTGATGCGCAGCGAGGCGTAGCGGGCGAACGGCACGCCGGTCTCCGGGTCGTACGCCTGTGCGGCGAGGACGAGCGCGAGGCTGCCGGCCGACGCGAGCTCGTCGCGCGAGACGGTCGGGGGGACGCGGTGCAGCATCTCGCTGACCGCGTACCCGACGAGGGGCAGGTGCGTCGTGACGAGCTCGTCGGTCGCCGCTGTGTTGTTGCTCACCTGCACTCGTTCGGCCCAGGTGGCAGCACCCTTGAGTCATGGGTTCCGGTTCACCCGTGACTGGACACGCGCCCAGTTGGAGGACGGTCCGGTTCGTCCTGGGGGAACACCCAGAAACGATTCATGAGAGCGTTTCCGCAGGCAATCGGTGTGACGCGCATCACACCCGAATGGCCCTGCGGGACCTTTCGGACGCTTCCAGGCGCACCGGACGGGTGAGTCCGCAACCGCTTCGACGACACGCCGGTGACCCGATGGTGTGACAGCGCTCCCACCCCCGGACCACGCGATCTCCGGCGAACTCGTCACAATCGCCCGACCCGTGCCGATGGAGGGAGCAGACGCCCGACGGACCCCGGCGGGCAGGACCTGGAGGACACCCCCATGCCCCTCAACGGGCTCTCCGACGCACTGTGGCAGCAGCGGAACCTGCTCGAGCTCCTGCTCTTCAAGCTCGAGGAGGAGCAGCTGATCCTCACGAGCGGGCGCTCGCGGTGGCTCGGGCACGCGACCCGCGAGGTCGAGACGGTGCTCGACGAGATCCGCACCGCCGAGCTCGGCCGCGCGCTCGCCGCCGAGCTCGCCGCCGTCACGCTCGGCCTGCCCGGCGACGCGAGCCTCGCCGAGATCGCCGCCGCCGCACCGGCACCCTGGGACGACCTGCTGCGCGCGCACCGGGACGCCTTCGCGACGCTCGCCGCCGAGATCGCCCAGCTGTCCGACGGCAACCGCGAGCTCCTCGCGCTGTCGCACCGCGCGACCCAGGAGACGCTCGCGACGCTGCAGGACGTCCACACGTACACGGGCGCGGGCACGACCGCGGCGGCCGCACCCGCCGCGCGCCTCGTCGACCGCACCTTCTGAGGAGACCCCCACCCGCATGAGCACCTTCTCCGGCCTCGGCACCGCGCTGAGCTCCCTGATCGCGCAGCGGCAGGCCCTCGACGTCGCGGGGCAGAACGTCGCCAACGCGAACACCGTCGGCTACACGCGCCAGCGCGCGTCGCTGTCGGCACTCCCCTCCGCCAACGTCCCGTCGATGTTCTCCGTCAACAACGGCGCCGGCGAGGGCGTGCGCGTCACCGGCGTCGAACGCCTCGGTGACGTGTTCCTCGACCTGCGCCTGCGCACCCAGACCGCGGGCGCGTCGTACCTGTCGGCGCGGGCCGAGGCGTACGGCGTGCTCGAGAAGAGCCTCGGCGAGCCCGGCGAGACCGGCCTCGCGAGCCAGCTCTCGACGATGTGGGGCGCCTGGTCCGACCTGTCGAACACGCCCGACAAGAACGCCGCGCGCGCCGTCGTCCTCCAGGACTCCAAGGCCGTCGCCGACCGCATCGCGAGCCTCTACACCTCCGTCCAGACGCAGTGGACGCAGGCCCGCACCACCACCGCCGGGCTCGTCGAGCAGGTCAACACGACCGCCGCGGGCGTCGCCGACCTCAACGCCCGGATCCTCGAGATCACCAACGCGGGCGGCACCGCCAACGAGCTCATGGACCGCCGCGACCAGCTCGTCACGCAGCTCTCGTCGCTCGTCGGCGCGAGCGCCACGACCCGCGAGAACGGCCAGGTCGACGTCCTCGTCGGCGGCAACGCGCTCGTGTCCGGCAAGCGCGTGCACGAGCTCGCCGTCACCGGCGCCGCGTCCTTCGCGCAGGCCACCGCCGGTCAGGCCGTCACCGTCGTCTGGGCCGAGCGCCCGACGCAGAGCGCGGGCCTCGACGGCGGCCGCGTCGCCGGGCTGCTGTCCGTGCTCGCCCCGCCCGACGCGACCGGCACGGGCGGCATGCTCACCGAGGCCGCCGCCCGCTACGACGCGCTCGCGACCACGCTCGCCGACCAGGTCAACACGCTGCACGGCGGCGCGGTCACCGCCGACGGCCGCACCACGGGCGACTTCTGGACGTTCCAGGCCGGCCGGCCCGCCGCGCTCGGCCTCACCGTCGCGCTCACGTCCGCCGCGGACGTCGCCGTCGCCGACCCCACCAAGGGCCCCCTCGACGGCACCGTCGGGGACGCGATCGCCGCGCTCAAGACCAGCCAGACCGGCCCCGACGCCCACTGGTCCTCGACCGTCGTCGACCTCGGCGTCCGCGCCTCGAGCGCGAGCTCGCGCGCCAAGGTCGCCGAGTCCGCCCGCGCGACCGCCGAGCAGCAGCAGCTCGCGGCGACCAGCGTGGACACCGACGAGGAGACCGTGAACATGCTCGCCTTCCAGCGGGCCTACGAGGGCGCCGCGCGCGTCCTCACCGCCGTCGACCAGATGCTCGACGTGCTCATCAACAAGACCGGCCTCGTCGGAAGGTGACGCGATGATCCCCCGGGTGACGCACCTGACCGTGCAGCGCCAGACGTTGTCCAACCTGCAGGGCAACCTCACGTCCATGGCGGACCTGCAGGCGAAGCTCTCGAGCGGCAAGAAGATCACCGTGCCGTCCGACGACCCCGCCGGCGCCTCCGACGTGCTGCGCCTGCGCGGCGAGCAGCGCGCGCTCACGCAGTACGCGCGCAACGCGACCGACGGCGACTCGTGGCTCACGACGGTCGACGCGGCGCTGCAGTCGTCCATGACCGCCATGCGGCGCGCCCGCGACCTCACCATCCAGGGCGGCAACGGCGGGCTCGGCCCGACGTCGCGCGAGGCCCTGGCCGCGGAGATCGAGGGCGTCCGGGACTCGCTCATGGACCAGGCCAACGCGTCCTACGCGGGACGCACCGTCTTCGCGGGCACCTCGGACGCCGGCCGCGCGTTCCAGGCCGACTACAGCTGGACCGGCACCGCGGGCGCGTCCGTCGACCGCCGCGTCGGTGACGCCACCACGGTCCGCGTCGACGCCGACGGGTCCGCGGTCTTCGGCGAGGGCGCGACGTCCGTGTTCGCGCTGCTCGACCAGGTCGCCGCGACACTGCGCGGCGGCGGCGACTCCACGACCCACCTGAACGCCATCGACGACCGGATGGACGCGATGCTCACCGAGCTGTCGTCCGTCGGTGCCCGGCAGAACCAGGTCGGCTCCGCGCAGACCTCGATCGTGAGCAACCAGCTCACCACCAAGACGCAGCTGTCCGGGATCGAGGACATCGACCTCGCACAGACGATCCTCGACATCCAGATGCAGGAGGTGGCCTACAAGGGGGCGCTCGGCGCCGCCGGAAAGGTCCTCCAGCCGAGCCTCATGGACTTCCTCCGATGAACATCGCCCCCGCCACCGTCCCGGTCGCCGTCGGCGGCCACGTCCTCGACGTGCCCGGCGAGCTGCGGCTCGTCACGGCCCTGCCGGGCCTGCCCGGACGCACCTCGTACGTGCTCGACGCGCTCGACGACACCGGCGTGCTGTTCGCGCTGCGGTCCGTCGACGCCGACGAGCACGAGGTCCGCCTCTTCGTCGTCAGCCCGACGCTCTACTTCCCCGACTACCACCCGCGGATCCGCCCGGGCGTCCTCGGCGACGACACCGACCCCGCCGACGTCGTCGTGCTCGTCGTCGTGCACCCCGGCGCCGCCGGCGAGCCGCCCACCGCCAACCTCCTCGCGCCCGTGCTCGTCGACCGGGCCCGCGGCCTCGCCGTGCAGTCCGTGCTCGACGAGGACTGGCCGCTGCGCGCCCCCGTCGGCTGACGCCGGGCCACCTCGAGCACGCCCGGACGGGCGTGCTCGGACCCGTCTCCTCAGTTCCGCGCGGCTCCTGCCGATAGGTGGACCAGCAGCACTTCGCACCTCGGAGGAGAGGGACGACCGCATGTACCAGCTGGACCAGCCGCCCGCCCACGTCGGATCGGCCGTCGTCCACCGCCAGCCGATCGTGCACCCCGACAGGTCCGTGTTCGGGTACGCGGTCCGTGCGTCCGTCATGGCCCCCGACGGCTCCGTCGAGCCCGAGCACCGGGTCGAGCACCTCGTCGAGGCGCAGTACCGGATCCTCGACCCGGACCTCCTGTCCGGCGACAAGCTGCTGATCCTGCGCGCCACCACCCGCGTGATGATGGGCGGCCACGACCTGCCGCCCGCCGGCGGCGGGGTCGTCGTCGAGATCCCCGGGCACATGACGTCCGGCGAGGACGCGGCCGAGCAGGTCATCGCGCTCAAGCACATGGGCTACGGCCTCGCGCTCGGCGACTACACGGGCATGCCCGCGCACGACGAGTTCCTCTCGATCGTCGACTACGTGAAGATCGACGTCGCCGCGCAGGCCGACCGCCTCGACCAGCTCGTCGCGCACGTCCACAAGTGCGGCGCGCACGTCATCGCCGAGCGCGCCGACTCCCGCGACCGCATCCACGCCGCGCTCTCCGCCGGCGCGGACCTGCTGCAGGGCCCGATGTTCGAGCGGCACCGCTCCGACGCCGGACGCCAGCTCTCCGCGGGCGAGGTGCAGTGCTTCGAGCTCGTCCGGCTGCTGTCCGCCGAGTACCCCGACCAGGACGCCGTCGTGCACGTCGTCGAGTCGGACCCCGAGCTCACGATGCGCGTCCTGCACCTCGTGAACTCCTCCGCGAGCGGCGTGCGCCGGCGGATCGACTCCGTGCGTCAGGCCGTCGTGCTCGTCGGCCCGCGCCAGCTCAACGCGCTCGCCATGGCGTCGCTCGTCGACGCGCGCACCGCCGCCGTCGGCCCGCTGTGGTCCGTCCTCACGCGTGCGCTCACGTGCTCGCGGCTCGCCGGGACCGACGCCGGGTACGTCGTCGGGATGCTCTCCGCGGTCGCGTCGCACCTCAAGCTGTCGATCGACTCGATCATCGAGCGGTCGGGCGTCTCCGAGGCCATCGCCGACGCGCTGCGCGACCAGACGGGCCCGCTCGGTCCGGTGCTCGCCGCGGTGCTCGCGCACGAGGAGAACGACACGGCCGCCGTCGTCGCCGCCGGGTACGAGCCCATCGAGGTCGCGCACGTGCACCTCGCGGCGATCCCCGAGGCCCTCGCGACCGCGACCGCCCTGGCGACCGCCGCGGCCTGACCCGCGGGCGGAGATCAGCCCTCGGGCCCCCAGGCGGCGTCGAGCGCGACCTCAGCCGCGCGCGTCGGGTCGACGAGCACCGTCTCGACCGCGAACCTCGCCGCCCACCGCCCGGCCGCCTGCGCGAGCCCTGCGGCGAGCCCGGACACGTGCACGGCGTGCACCACGGCGTCCCGGCCCGCGCCCTCGACCCACCAGTCGACCGGCGCGCCGTCGACCGTGAGGTCGTCGTGCTCGACCCACGTGGCCGGCGCGTCCGGGAGCAGCGCTCGCGCCTCGGCCGGGACGTCGACGACCTCGCCGCCGCTCCCGACCTCGCCCGCCGCGAGCTCGTCGACCAGCGGCAGGTCCAGCAGCTCGGCGGTGCGGGCCGACCCCGGCACGACCGCCGCCACGTCGGTGCGCTGCCACCACATCGGCCGGTCCGCGACCGCCGCGTCGTCGGCCCGCACGACCGCCACGCGCCCCACGCCGACCAGCGCCGGCACCCGCTGCGGCGGCACGTCCGGCCGGGCGGCGCGCCACACGGCCGCGGCGACGCGCAGGTCGACCGGGGACCCGACAGTCCCCGCGTCGAGCAGCGCCGTCCACGCCGGCTCGTCCACCTCCGCGAGCGTGGCCACACCCCCGAGCGCGCGCTGCACGCCCACGTCGCACGCCGCGAGCAGGTCGGGCGCGGGCGGCAGGAGCGCGGCGACGACCGCGTCCGCGCCGGCCTCCCCACCCGGGCCGCTCGCGGCGAACGGACCCGCCGGTGCGAGGTCCGCGTGCGTCCGCAGCCACCACGCCGTGTACGACGGGGCCGTCGCGCCGTCCTCCCCGCGCACCCGCTCGACGAGCGCGCGACGCAGCGCCGGCTCCCCGCCGACCCGCGCGAGCACCGCCGGCCACGCGCCGTCCGCGACCGCGTCCAGGTCCGCGACCGCCACCGCCTCGCCGACGTAGGCGCCCGGGCCCAGGCGGTCCGCGAGGTGGTCGAGGTACTCCTCCCAGCCGTCCAGCGACTGCGCGGCGAGCACCCACGGGTCGGACGTGTCGTCGCCGAGCGACGCGGCGTCCGCGACGACGTGGTCCACGCGCACGACGACGAGGTCCGCCCGGACACCCGCTGCCTCGAGCACGTCCGCACCCCACCGGTCGACGTCCCCGACCGACACGGGCGCGAGCACGCGGTCGTCGAGCAGCGCCGCCGCAGGACCGCCGGGCAGCACGAGACCGTCGGCCGGGGTCGGCTCACCGTCGGCCGCCGTGAGCGTGAGCAGCCCGAGCCACGGGCGTGCCTCCGGCGGCGGCCCGCCCGGCAGCGTCGCCGCGACGACCGCCAGCACCGCGTCGGTCACCTCCACGGCCGCGTCGAGGTCGTCGTCGTCCGCAGCCGCCAGCACCGCCGCCCTGACCGCCGGCTGCGTCAGCAGCGCCTCCGCGTCCGCGTCGAACGCCCCGAGCCGCTGCAGCAGCGGGTGCTCCGCCGCCGGGTGGACGATCCGCAGCCCCCAGCGGCCCAGCACGTCGAGCGCGTCCGCGCCGAGCCGGTCCGCGAGGTCGCCGTCCAGCATGAGCGTGCCGCGCGCGCCCCGCACGACCCGGCCGTCCGCGAGCGGGACCGGCAGCGCGCCGAGCGACTCCCGCGCGCGCGAGTCGTCCGCGAGCCCCTCGAGCGCCGCGTACAGGTCCGGCCACGACGCGTCCGCCACCGCCGGCAGGTCCTCGACGACGTCCGCGAGCGACCGGACCTCGACGCCCAGCGTCCGCGCCTGCGCCTCGCGACCCGGCGGCAGCTCGGCGAGGCCCGCCACGCGCGCGCCCAGTGCCGCGACCGCGTCCCCCCGCCCGGCCTCCCCCTGCACCGCGACCGCGTCGCGCGGCGCGACGAGACCGGCTCCGCCGTCCGGGCCGTCCACCACGGCCGACGTGCGCCGCCCCGCGTCGAGGTCGGCGCGATCCGGGCGCCGCCCCGCGTCGCGGTCGGCGTCGGGGTGATCCGCGCGCCCTCCGTCCGCGTCCGGGCGGCCGGTGGTGCCCGCACGCCGCAGCAGGGGCGTGCGCGCCAGCCGCTCGACGACGCGCGCCCGCAGGGCACCGTCGAGCGCGCCGTCCGCGAGACCCGTCGGGACCAGCGCGAGCGCGTCCCCGCCGTCCGCCGCGACCCGCTGCGCGAGCGTCGCGTACACCTGCGCCGCACGGTCCAGCAGGGCTTCCGTGAGCGGCCCGGCCGCGACACGCCGACGCGTCGGGTCGAGCGGCAGCGTCGCGACCAGCAGCGCCGGCAGCGTCGACGGCTCGTCGGTCGGCGTCGGCGCGTGCACGACGCGCACCCCCGCGTGCGCGCCCGACCGCGGCAGCGCCCACGTCACGCGCCAGTCCCGCGCGGCCCGCTCCTCGACCGGCCGGTCCGCGAGCAGCGCGAGCGGCAGCTCGCCCTCCGCCGACGCCACGAGCCAGCGGCGTCCCACGTCCGCCACGCGCCGCGGCGGCTCGTCGGACGTCAGGTCCTCGACGACGACCTCGACGAGCGCCGGCAGCGCGAGCAGCAGCGCGTCGTCGACCGCGCGCAGCAGCCCCCGCACCTCGTCGGCCGCGACCTCGTCGCGCAGCTGCAGCACGACCGCCGTGTCGTAGCCCGCGGGCGGCGGGCCGTCGGCGGGGAACGGCAGCCGCAGCGCGGGCAGCGAGCCGTCCCGGCGCCGCACCTCGTCCGCGAGCGCCGGCACCTGCGCCGCGGCGTCCGCGAGCAGCTCCGCCGTGTCGCGCAGGCTGAACCGCACGCCGCCCGTCGTCGACACGACCGAGACCTCGTCGGACACCGCGCGCACCGCGGCGAAGCCCACCCCGAACCGTCCGACGACCCGACGCTCGGGCGCCGTGCCCCCGTCCGGCCGCTTCGACGACGCCCGCATCGACGCGAGCGACGCGACGCCTGCCTCGTCGAGCGGCGCACCCGTGTTCGCGGCGACCAGCACGAGCGTGCCGTCGTCCGCGCGCGCCAGGCGGAGCAGCAGCCGCCCCTCGACGCCCGCCCGGGTGGCCGCGTCGGCGGCGTTCTGCGCGAGCTCGACCACGACGCGGTCGCGGTAGTAGCCGCGGGCGTGGTCCTCCTCGGTGTTCGCGTCCTCCCGCAGGCGTGCCGGGGACGCGCGCCACGCCCCCAGCACGGCGGCGCGCAGGGCCGCGGTGCCGAGGGCGTCGAGCATCACTGCTCCGGGTCGGTCCCGGTCTCGGCCGCCGGCACGTCGGCGGGGGCGTCGTCCTGGGCGACGGGCTCCTCGAGGAGGGCCTCCTCCACGAGCTCGGCCGCCACCGCGGGCTCGACGACGACGGACTCGTCCGCAGCAGCCGCGTCGGCGACGACCTCGTCCGCGCCTGCCTCGTCGGCGGGGGCATCGCCGGCGGCAGGCACGACGACGACGGTCTCGTCCGCTCCCGCCTCCACGACGACGGCCTCACCCGCTGCGGCCTCGACCACCACGACCTCGTCCGCGGCAGGGACCGGCGCGGCGTGCGGCACGACCTCGACGCGCATCTCGTCGATCAGCGGGTCGGGCGCGGGCCAGTCGCTCGGCGGCGCCTCGGCCTCCGTCTCGGAGTGCGCACCGCACCCGTGGTCGAGGCTCACGACCTTGCCGTCGTCGGGCGACCACTCGTTGGCGCAGACGCCGAACACGGTGCCGAGCGACCCCTGCAGGGTCACGAGGACCCCGCACGACGCGCAGGCCGCGGACGCCGCGAGCGCGCCGGCGGTCGTCGGTCCGTGCGAGCCGCGGTACCAGCGCTCGGCGGCCTCGTCGCGCCCCTGCGGGGACAGCACGCGGGCCCGCGCGAGGGCGAGCTCGTCGATCGCGACGGAGTCGAGCTCGTCGTCGCCGGTGGGCGTCCAGCCGGGCTCGAGGCGCGGGTCGTCGGCCCGGAACGGCAGCACGTCGCCCGGGCCGATGTCGCCGGGGCGCAGCCGCTCGGACCAGGGCACCCACGTGGCGGCGAGGATCGCGTCGTCGCCGGGCAGCAGCTCGGCCTCGCAGACCGTGGGCGTGCGGCCGCGCGGCACGCGCGCGACGGTGACGGTCCACTCCCACCCGCGGTAGCCGCGGGCCAGGCACGCGAAGCGGTGCGAGACGAGCCGCTCGCCCTCGACGACGTGGCCGAGGTGCTCGCCGACGTCCGCCGGGTCCTCGGCGATGCCGATCGCGACCTCGCGGGCCAGGTCGACGGCGTTGCCGAGGACGGCGTCCTTCGTGGCGACGGCCATCCTCAGGCCTCGAGGTCGTCGGCGACGCGGCGCAGCAGCGTGGCGTACTGCGTGGCGCGGGCCTTCTCGGGGTAGCGGCCGCGGCGCAGGTCGTTGCCGACGCGGTCGAGCACCTTGATGAGGTCCTCGATGATGACGGCCATGTCGTCCGCCGGCTTGCGCGCGGCCTTCGCGACGGACGGCAGCGGGTCGTGGATCTTCACGGACAGCGCCTGCGGCCCGCGACGGCCGTCGGCGACGCCGAAGTCGACCTTGGTGCCGGGCTTGGGCGTGACGCCCGCGGGGAGCGCGGACGCGTGCAGGAACACCTCGCCGCCGTCGTCGTCGGCGATGAACCCGAACCCGCGCTCGGTGTCGAACCACTTGACCTTGCCGGTGGGCACGGCAACCCCTTGTCCTTCTGCGTGACGACGTCCCCTCGACGTCCTGACCCTCCAGGTTACCGGCCCGTGCCGCCGCGGTGCGCGTACCGGTCCCGTCGACCACCCGCCCGCCCGTGACGTCGGGCGTGGGTCAGCCCTGCGCGAGCCGGTCGAGCGCGAGCGCCGCGAGCACGGCGGGGCCCGTGACGAGCGCGTCGTCGGCGAACCGCGCGTGCGCGGAGTGGTTGTACGCGGCGGTGCGCGGGTCCTCGCCGACGGGCGTCGCGCCGACCGCGACGAACACGCCCGGCACCTGCTCGAGCACGTAGGAGAAGTCCTCGGCGCCCGGGAGCGGCTGCGCCGCCTCGTGCCACGCGTCCGCGCCGAGCAGCGCGGGGACGACGCGCGCGGCCCGCTGCACCTCGTCGGGCGTGTTGACCGTGACCGGGTAGCCACGCTCGTAGTCGACCGTGGCGGTCAGCCCGTGCGCCGCGGCGACGCCCTCGCACACGCGCGTCAGGCGCTCCGGGACGACCGCGTGCGCGGCCTCCGAGAAGGTGCGGACGGTGGCCTCGAGCCTGGCGGTCGGGGCGATGACGTTGTCCGTCGTGCCGCCGAGGATGTGGCCGACCGTGACGACGACCGGGTCGAACACGTCGAACTGCCGCGTGACCATCGCCTGCAGCGCGAGGACGATCTCGGCCGCGACCGGGACGGGGTCGGCCGCGAGGTGCGGCATCGAGCCGTGCCCGCCGCGTCCGTGGACCGTGACGTGCACCGTGTCGGCGGCGGCGAGGATCGTGCCCGGCCGCGACATCACGACCCCTGTCGGCAGCAGCGAGGACATGACGTGCAGCGCGTACGCGGCGACGACCCGGTCCCCGGCCGCGTCGAGCACGCCCTCCTCGATCATGAGGCGCGCGCCGTGGTCGCCCTCCTCGCCCGGCTGGAACATCAGCACGACCGAGCCCGCGAGCCGGTCGCGGCGGGCCGCGAGCAGCCGGGCCGCGCCGACCAGGCCCGCGGTGTGCAGGTCGTGCCCGCACGCGTGCATGACGCCCGGGTTCTCGGACGCGGACGGCTCACCCGACTCCTCCGCGACGGGCAGCGCGTCCATGTCGCCGCGCAGCAGGACCGCGGGCCCGGGGTGCGCGCCGCGCAGCACCCCGACGACCGACGTCAGGCCGCTCCCCGTCGTGACCTCCAGCCCGAGTCCGTCGAGCGCGTCGAGCACGAGCCGCTGCGTCGCCGGCAGCGCCAGGCCGATCTCGGGCGAGCGGTGCAGGGCGTGCCGGAGCGCGACGACGACGTCGCGCTGCGCGCGGGCGTCGGCGAGCAGCGAGGCGAGCACGTCGTCGGCGACCTGGCCGGTGGTCGGGTCGAGGGTTCCGGTCACGGCTGACCTCCGGACTGGGTGGGTGGACGTCTCGCACGCTAGCCGCAGGCCCGGCGTCGTGCCCGCGCCCCGGTCCGTGCGCGGGGCGTCCGTGCTGCGTCGCACGGCCCACCGCGCGGTCGTGCGAGCCCCCGGCGCCCCTCCCCCGCTCCGCCGTGCGGTGGAGCGCGACCTCGGCCACCCCCTGCCGTGAGGGCGGGAAAGTATCGTGGGACGGATGGCCACGTTCACCGGGTACCTGCGCGCGTGCGGGGACGACGACCTCGTCACGCTGCTGCGGCTGCGCCCAGACCTGGCGTCGCCTTCTCCCTCCACGCTGTCGTCGCTGGCCGCACGCGCGACCAGCCGTGCGAGCCTCGAGCGCGCGCTCGCCGCCGTCGACGCGGGCGTCCTGCAGGTCGTCGAGGCCGTCGTCGCGCTCGGTGCCGAACGTCCCGTGACGGCCGCCGCCGTGCGCGCCGCGGTCGCGGGAGACGACCCCGCGGGCGGGCGGCTCGTCGACGCCGCGCTCGCCGACGCGCAGGCCCGCGCACTGGTCCACCCCGACGTCCCGGATCCGGGCGCGCGCCCGGCCCGTGCCCGGTCGGCCGCTCGTGCCGACGTGCCCCTGCACGCGGCACCCGGGCTCGCGGAGCTCCTCGGCCCGTACCCCGCGGGCCTCGCCTCCGTCGAGCACCACCGTGGTGAGCAGCCCGCGGACGGTCGCGGCACCGGCCCCGACGACCCGGCCGAGGTGCGCGCGCTGCTCCAGGAGGCGCCCGCCGGCGCGCGGCAGGTCGTCGACGCGCTCCTGTGGGGTCCGCCGGTGGGCCTCGCCCCGACCAACGCGACCGCGACCGCGGGCGCTGTGCAGTGGCTCCTGCGGCGCGGGCTCCTCGTGCACGGCGACAGCCGTCACGTCGTCCTCCCGCGGCGTGTCGCGCTCGCGCTGCGCGGCGGCCGGACGCACCGCGCACCCGCGCTCGCGCCCACCGTGCCGACGGACGCCCCGCACCGCTCGGACGCGCTGGTCGCCGCCGAGTCGGCGGCGGCGGGCGAGCACGTCGTCCGGCTCGTCGGGCGCCTCGCGCACCTGTGGGAGCAGGCACCCGCACCCGTGCTGCGGTCCGGTGGGCTGGGCGTGCGCGAGCTCCGGCGCGTCGCCACGACGCTCGAGGTCGACGAGGTCGAGGCCGCGTTCGTCGTCGAGCTCGCGGGTGCTGCGGGGCTCGTCGCGGACGACGGCGAGGAGTCGCCGACGTTCGTGCCCACGCTCGACCTCGACGACTGGGCCGCGCTCGAGGTGCCCGCGCGGTGGGCCGTGCTCGCACGCACGTGGCTGTCCACGCCGCGGACCCCGTGGCTCGTCGGCACCCGGGACGAGCGCGGCGCCGTGCGCGCGGCCCTCGACCCCGAGCTGCACCGCACGTGGGCGCCGCGGCTGCGGCGCTCGGTGCTCGGTGTCCTGGCCGACGCGCACGGCGTGGCCCTCACCGCGCACCAGGTGCTCGACGTCCTGCGCTGGCGCGCACCCCGGTCGGTGCCCCCCGAGCAGGCGGTGACCGCGGTGCTCGCCGAGGCCGGGCGCCTCGGCGTCCTCGGTGCGGGGGCGCTGTCGCCGGCGGGTCGAGCCCTGCTGGGCTCCGCGCCCGACGACCCGGCACCCGCCGACGTGTTCGCCGCCGCGCTGCCGCCGGCGGTCGACGAGGTGCTGCTCCAGGGTGACCTCACGGGCATCGTCCCGGGCCGCCCGAGCGCCGCGCTCCAGGCGCTGCTCGACGCGACGTCGCACGTCGAGTCGCGCGGCGGCGCGCTCACCGTGCGGTTCACGCCGACGACCGTGCGCGCGGCCCTCGATGCGGGCGCGACGGCCGACCAGGTGCTCGCGGACCTCGCGGCGCACGCGCGCGGCGTCGTCCCCCAGCCGCTGGAGTACCTGGTCCGCGACGCCGCCCGACGGCACGGCCGGCTGCGCGCCGGGACCGCGTCGAGCTACGTGCGCGCCGACGACCCGACGCTCCTGGCCGGGCTGGTCGACGACCCGCGCCTCGCCGACCTCGGCCTGGTCGCGCTCGCCCCGACCGTCCTGGCCGCGCAGGCGAGCACGCGTGAGCTCGTCGAGACGCTCCGCGAGCGCGGGCTCGCACCCGTGACCGAGGGACCCGACGGCGAGGTGCTGCACCTCGCGCCCCTCGTGCGGCGCGTGGGACGTCGTGGTGCGGCCGCGGCCCGCCGCCGCGCGAGCGCCGCCGTCGCGCCGACCGGGCCGACGGCGTTCCGCGAGCCGCTGCCCGACGAGCGACTCGCGGCGCTCGTCCCCGAGCTGCGCCGGGCCGACGCCGAGCTCGTGACCGACCGTGTCACGCGGGCGCGGGACGTCGTGCACCCGGGCCGCGGCGCGACGCAGGCCGGTGCGTCGTCGCCCGACCGCGGCGACGGGGACCGCGGCAGCACGACGGGCGCGACGGCCGGCGTCGGCGACGCGGGGGCTCGCGCGGACGAGGCGCGGGCGTCCTACGCCGGTCGCGCGGCCGCCGTGCGCGCACGTGGCACGGTGCGCGACGACGCCGGGGACGCGCGCGGTGCGGCCCGCAGCGCCGCCACCGTCGCGGGCGCGGGTGAGGCCGTCGCGAGCGAGGTGCCGGGCGTCGTGCGCGGGACGGGCGGTGCCGCCGTCGGGGTCGAGGGAACAGCCGACCCTGCCGCGGCGTTGGTGCTGCTGCGCGAGGCGGCCGCGGAGCGCTCGACCGTCTGGGTCGAGCTCGTCGGGCCGCAGGGCGTCCCGGAGCGGCGGCTGCTGCGACCGGTGCACGTCGAGGGTGGGCGGCTGCGGGCCGTCGACCCGGCGCGCGAGGCGGAGCTGACCGTCGCGGTGCACCGCATCGCGTCCGTGCAGCGCGCCGACGACGACCCCGGCACCCCGGGCGACACCACTGCCGCCGACGAGGCGAAGGAGACCACGTGACGAACGGCCCGCTGATCGTGCAGAGCGACAAGACGCTCCTGCTCGAGGTCGACCACGACCAGGCCGACGCCTGCCGGCGGGCCATCGCCCCCTTCGCCGAGCTCGAGCGCGCCCCGGAGCACGTGCACACGTACCGGCTGACGCCGCTGGGTCTGTGGAACGCGCGCGCCGCCGGGCACGACGCCGAGCAGGTCGTCGACGTGCTCCTGGAGTACTCGCGGTACCCCGTGCCGCACGCGCTGCTCGTCGACGTCGCGGAGACCATGTCGCGGTACGGGCGGCTGCAGCTCGTCCAGCACCCCGTGCACGGCCTCGTCCTGCACGCGCTCGACGCCGCGGTGCTCGCCGAGGTGCTGCGGTCCAAGCGCACCGCCGGGCTGCTGGGGGCGCGCCTCGACGACACGGACGTCGTCGTGCACCCGTCGGAGCGCGGGCACCTCAAGCAGGTGCTGCTCAAGCTCGGCTGGCCCGCAGAGGACCTCGCGGGCTACGTCGACGGCGAGGCGCACCAGATCGACCTCGCGCAGGACGGCTGGCACCTGCGCCCCTACCAGGAGCACGCGGTCGAGTCGTTCTGGCACGGCGGGTCCGGCGTCGTCGTCCTCCCCTGCGGCGCGGGCAAGACGCTCGTCGGCGCGGGGGCGATGGCGAAGTCGTCGACGACGACGCTGATCCTCGTGACCAACACCGTGTCCGCGCGGCAGTGGCGCGACGAGCTCGTCAAGCGCACGACGCTCACCGAGGACGAGATCGGCGAGTACTCGGGCGCCCGCAAGGAGATCCGCCCGGTCACCATCGCGACCTACCAGGTGCTCACGACCAAGCGGAAGGGTGTGTACACGCACCTCGAGCTGCTCGACGCGCGCGACTGGGGCCTCGTCGTCTACGACGAGGTGCACCTGCTGCCCGCGCCGATCTTCCGCATGACGGCCGACCTGCAGGCCCGCCGCCGCCTCGGGCTCACCGCGACGCTCGTCCGCGAGGACGGCCGCGAGGACGAGGTGTTCAGCCTCATCGGCCCCAAGCGGTTCGACGCGCCCTGGAAGGACATCGAGGCGCAGGGCTACATCGCGCCCGCCGACTGCATCGAGGTCCGCCTCACGCTGCCCGACCACGAGCGCATGCTCTACGCGACCGCCGAGCCCGAGGACAAGTACCGCCTCGCCGCGACCGCCGCCGGGAAGAACCGCGTCGTCGAGCGGCTCGTCGCGCAGCACGAGGGCGACCAGGTGCTCGTCATCGGCCAGTACCTCGACCAGCTGCACGAGCTCGCCGAGCACATCGACGCCGACCTCATCACGGGTGAGACCACCGTGCGCGAGCGGCAGCGTCTGTTCGACGCGTTCCGTGCCGGGGAGATCCACAAGCTCGTCGTCAGCAAGGTCGCGAACTTCTCGATCGACCTGCCCGAGGCGTCCGTCGCGATCCAGGTGTCGGGGTCGTTCGGGTCCCGGCAGGAGGAGGCGCAGCGCCTCGGCCGGATCATGCGCCCCAAGTCCGACGGCAAGACGGCGCACTTCTACACGGTCGTCGCACGCGACACGGTCGACCAGGAGTTCGCGGCCCACCGCCAGCGCTTCCTGGCGGAGCAGGGCTACGCCTACTCGATCGTCGACGCGGAGGATCTGGACGTCGCGCAGTAGGTGGTGAGGGCGGCCGCAAGTCCGTACTCGCGACCTACGGAGCGGAGTCCGGATCCGACCACAAGCGCGGAGGATCTGGACGTCGCGCAGTAGGGGGGGAGGGCGGCCGCAAGTCCGTACTCGCGACCTACGGAGCGGAGTCCGGATCCGACCACAAGCGCGGAGGATCTGGACGTCGCGCAGTAGATCGTGAGGTCGGCCGGAGGCCGCACTCGCGATCTACGGAGCGGAGTCCAGATCCGACCACAAGCACAGAGATCTGGACGTCGCGCAGTAGAGCGTGCGGGCGGCCGGAGGCCGCACTCGCGAGCTACGGAGCGGAGTCCAGATCCGACCACAAGCACAGAGATCTGGACGTCGCGCAGGCGGTCGGAGCGCAGTCCAGGTCCGACCACGAGCACAGGGACCTGGACCCGACCTGTCGGCAGGGAACCGGCCCGACCTCAGCCCCGCGCGACGGCCCCGTCGCCCGTCGCCCACGACAGCCACCGCACCGCCTGCGACCGCATGAGCTCGCGGACGTGCTCGGCGAGGTCCCAGAGCGCGGGTCCGACGCGCGCGGCGTCGTGCACCCAGCCGGGTGCCGATCCGGTCCACCAGGCGGCGACGGCGTCCCGCTGCCAGACGAGGCGTGCGGCGACGTCGGTCCGGGCGCGCTCGACGGCGGCCGCGACGTCCCCGACGACCTGCGCGACGCCGGCGTCGAGGCGGGCGCGGTCGACGAGCGACTGCACCGGCACGTCGGGGGCGACGACCGCGCCGGTCGTGCCGCGCTCGGCGGGCCCGGCGGCGTGCGCGGGTGCGGTGAGGGCGACCAGGCCGACGAGCGTGAGGACCGCGACCGCGGCCACGTGGCTCACGCGTCTGGTCCGCGGCACCTGCCCCCACCTTCCTGTCGACGCGGGCCGGCGGGACGCGTTCGTCCCTGTGAGTCCGCTGTGTGCGACGACCCTCCCACCGCCGGTGCCCGCAGGTCAACGTGCCGCGCCGCGCTGACCTGGGGCGACGCTTCACCGGCGCCGACAGGGCGCGGCCGGTCGACGGCGGCCGCGGGAACCCGGGGGGCTGGTGTCTCGTTGCGGCGGGTACCACCCTGAGAAAGGATCGTCGCGTGCGTCCCCGGTCCCGCGCGTCGTCGCCCGTGCCCCTCGTCGGTCCTGCGTGCGCGGCCGCTGCGCTCGCCCTCGCGGCCGTGCCCGCGCTCGCCGCCGCACCGGCCGCTGCGGTGCCGCTGCGCGCCGCCGAGCCGGTGTCGATCACCGCGGACATCACGGACGAGGTGGGCGCGCTCGGCGGGTCGCAGGGCGTGGTGCAGGCCTCGCTCGACGAGCTCTCGGCCGCCACGCCGTACGACCTGTACGTGGTGTACGTCGCGGACTTCGGGGGGCAGAACCCGGTCGACTGGGCGCAGGCGACCGCCGCGCAGTCGGGGCTGGGCGAGTCCGACTTCGTGCTCGCGGTGGCGACGGAGGCGCGCCGGTACGCGCTCGTGCCGGAGTCGACGGGCGACCTGTCGAGCGGTGAGGTGCAGGCGGCCGCGACGGCCGCGGAGGACCACCTGTCGCAGGACGACTGGGCGGGTGCGGCGGTCGCGACCGCCGACTCGTTGCGGGCGTCGGCGACGGGCGCCGGCGGTACCGGCGGCGGAGGCGGGTTCGGCTTCGGCGGGGTGCTGCTGCTCGGTCTCGTCGTCATCGGCGGGTTCTTCCTGCTGTCGGCCGTCCTCCGACGCCGGCGGGACCGGCAGGCCGGACCGCCTCCGCAGCAGCAGGCCGTCGGACCGGTCGACGAGCTCGTGGCGCTCCCCACGGCGGAGCTGGACAAGCGGTCGTCGTCGGCGCTCGTGCGCATCGACGACGCGCTGCGCACGTCGGAGCAGGAGCTCGGCTTCGCGCAGGCGCAGTTCGGGCCGGACGCGACGCGCGAGTTCGAGCAGGTCCTCGCGACGTCGAAGCAGCAGGTCACCGAGGCCTTCCGCCTGCGGCAGACGCTCGACGACGACATCCCCGACACCGAGCCGCAGGTGCGCGACACGGCGACCCGCATCATCCGGACGGTCGCGCAGGTCTCCGCGGCGCTCGACGCGCAGAAGCAGGCGTTCGACGAGCTGCGCGACGTCGAGTCGCGGGCCGGCGACGCGATCGAGGCCCACGCGCGCGAAGCCGCGGCGCTGCAGGCGCGCGTCGACACGGCCCGCGCGACGCTGCAGACGCTCCAGACGCGCTACCCGGCGACGGCGCTCGCGTCGGTCGTGCACAACCCCGACCAGGCGCGCCTGCTGCTCGACGAGACCGGCGCGACGCTCGCGCAGGGCCGCACGGCCCTCGAGCAGGGCGACCGTGCGACCGCCGTCCGGTACGCGCGGGCCGCCGAGGAGGCGCTCGGTCAGGCGCGCGTGCTGCTCGACGCGGTCGACCACGCGGGCACCGACCTCGCGTCGGCGGGTCCGCGCCTCGACGCGGCGGTCGCGTCGATCACGTCGGACATCGCCGACGCGCAGCGGCTCGGCCCCGGCCGCCCCGAGGTCGCACCGCGCGTCGCGGCGGCGCAGGCCGCGATCGCCACCGCGCAGTCCGCCCGGACGGGCGCGGGCGACCCGCTCGCCGCGTTGCGCACCATCACCGAGGCGGAGGCCGCGATCGACGCGGCCCTGGCGCCGCTGCGCGAGGCCCGTGAGCGTGCCGACCGCGCGCGCAGCCTGCTCGACGAGACCCTCGGCCGGCTGCGCTCGGCGCTGCGCGCGACCAGCGACTTCGTCGCGACCCGCCGCGGTGCCGTCGGGCCCGAGGCACGGACGCGGCTCGCCGAGGCGGAGCGGTGGTACCGGCAGGCCGAGGACCAGGCCGGGACCGAGCCCGAGGCCGCGCTCGAGTCGGCTCGCAAGGCCGAGCAGCTCGTCGCGGACGCGCAGTACCTCGCGCAGGCCGACGTCGAGCAGGCGGACGCCTACCGCTACCAGTCGACGGGCCAGCGCGGCACGGGCGGCGGCGGCCTCAACGGCGTCGGCGGGATGGTGCTGGGCGGCATCCTGCTGGACTCGATCCTGCGCGGCGGCGGCGGCTGGGGTGGCGGCGGAGGAGGCGGCGGCGGGGGCGGCTTCGACGGCGGCGGGTTCGGGGACGGCGGCTTCGGCGGCGGCTTCTGACCCCACGAGCCACGACCCGGCCGAGGGCCGACGCCCGCGGGCGGACGACGGCGCAGGACGAGCACGACAGGCAGCGCAGGACCACGGCACGACCACGGAGCGAGGGAAGGCACGGCGATGACCGAGAAGCAGAGCATCTTCGGGCGGATCACCCAGCTGGCGCGCGCGAACATCAACGCGCTGATCGACCAGGCCGAGGACCCGCAGAAGATGCTGGACCAGCTGGTCCGCGACTACACCAACTCCATCGCCGAGGCGGAGCAGGCCATCGCGCAGACGATCGGCAACCTGCGGCTCGCGGAGCAGGACTACAACGAGGACGTCGCCGCGGCGCGCGAGTGGGGCGGCAAGGCCCTCGCCGCGTCGACGGCCGCCGACCAGGCGCGTGCCGCGGGCGACGCCGTCAAGGCCGACCGCTTCGACAACCTCGCCAAGGTCGCGCTCGGCAAGCAGATCCAGGCGGAGGGCGAGGTCCGCGAGGCGGAGCCGCTCATCGCGTCGCAGCGCGAGACCGTCGAGAAGCTCAAGTCCGGCCTGGCGCTCATGAAGGACAAGCTCGGCCAGCTCAAGACGCGGCGCGACACGCTCGTCGCCCGGCAGAAGTCGGCGCAGGCCCAGCAGACCGTCCAGACCGCGATCTCGTCGATCAACGTGCTCGACCCGACGAGCGAGCTCGCGCGGTTCGAGGAGAAGGTCCGCCGCGAGGAGGCCATGGCGATGGGCCAGGCCGAGCTGGCCGCGTCGTCGATCGACGCGCAGTTCGCGGAGCTCGAGGCGTCGGGCGCGCAGATCGAGGTCGAAGCGCGTCTCGCGGCCCTCAAGCAGGGCAGCGCGCCGCAGGCGCTCGGCACGACGCCGGTCACGCCGCAGCTGGAGGCCGCGCCCGAGCAGTGACGCCGCGGTCCGCTCGCGGCACCGCACGCACGACGACGGCCGGCTCCCCGGATGGGGGCCGGCCGTCGTCGTGCGGTCGTCGTCCGCGTCGTCGGGGCGGTCTTCGTCGTACGACGCCCTCGTGCGGGCCGTCGCCGGGGGGCGTCATGCGGGCGTGCGGTCTCCGGCACGCGCCACGACGAGCGCCGCGAACGTGCGGGCGATCGTCTCCCCTGCCCGCGCGACGGACGCGTCGTGCTCGGCCGTCGCGACGTCGACCGCGGCGGTGTCCACGTCGTCGTGCAGCTCGGCCCACGCGTGCAGCGTCGCGGGCGACGCCTCGGGGTGGAACTGCACGCCCCACGCCGACCCGACGCGGAACGCCTGGTAGGGGTACTGGCGCGAGTGCGCGAGCCACGTCGCGGTGCGCGGCAGGTCGACGATCGCGTCGGCGTGCATGCTCGGCATCGGGGTCGAGCGGTGGTCCTCGGGCACGTCGACGTCCACGAGCGCACCGACGAGCGCGTCGCCGACGGCCTCGGGGCGCCAGCGCACGTCGACGACGCCCGACTCGCGGCCGGGCGGGGCGGCGACGTGCACGCGGCCGCCCGTCGCGACCGCGAGCAGCTGGGCGCCGAGGCAGATCCCGAGTGTCGGGACACCGGCCTGCACGGCGTCGGCGAGCAGCGCGCGGGTGGCCGGGATGCCGGGCGCGTCGTCGGAGAGTGCGGACATCTGGCCGCCGAGGACGAGCAGGCCGTCCAGGGCGTCGGCCGCGGGCAGGGGGTCGCCGAGGTCGGCGCGCACGAGGCGCACCTCGACACCGTCGAGCCAGCCGGCGAAGCGGTCGAGCGGCACACCGGCGTCGAGCTGGACGACCGTGAGCACCGGGGCGTGGGGGGACGTGGCAGTCACGAGGCAGCACCGTACCCGCTGCGCGACCCGCCTCACCCGGGCCCTGTGGACCGTCCGGGGCGTCGGCCCACGTCAGCACGTGACGCGCGTCGCAGGTTCCACCCCTCAGGCCTGGTCGCGGTGCGCCGATGGGACGAGCGGCGTCGGGAAAGAGGCGTCGTCCTCGTCCCCCGCACCCGAGAGGTCTCTCCGTGCTGCGTCCTTCCCTCCCCCGACGGCTGCGCGCCGTCGCGACGACCGCCGCGCTCGTCCTGGCCGCCGCCGTCGGCCTGTCCGCGCCCGCGAGCGCCGTGCCCGACGGCTACCCGGTCGCCGACGTCCCCGCCACGGGCGCGGTGCAGACGACCATCCCGGTGACGGTGGTCTGCCCGTTCGTCGAGGACCAGCCGTGGACGATCGCGTCCTGGGTGACGTCGGAGGGCAGCGGCATCCTCAAGACCGCGCACGGCGTCCTCGCGGACGCGCAGATGGTCTACAGCGGCTCGGTCTGGTTCTCCTCCCCCGCGCCCGCGGGCTACGTCGACGTGAGGTGCGGGTACGAGGACGGCGACGGTCGCGAGACGTGGGTGTCGTCCGGCCGCTTCCCGATCTCGGTCGCCGCACCGGTCGTCGCGACGACCACCGCGGTCGCGGTCGCCCCGTCGGTGACACTGCCCGCCACGCTGCCGGCCGTCGCCACCGTGGCCACGAGCGGCGGTGCGGTCACCACCGGCTCCGTCCAGTTCTCCGTCGACGGCGTCGACGTGGGCGCGCCCGTCGCGGTCGACGCGCACGGCGAGGCCCGCACGGACCTCGGGGCGCCGGCACCCGGCCACCGCAGCGTCTCCGCGCGCTACCTCGGAGCGTCGGGGGGCGCGACCTCCGCGTCGGCCGGCACGCCCCTGCACGTGCTGGCCGAGGCCGGCGTCACGCTGACCCTGCCCACCACCGCGACCGACGCCGCCCCCGTCCTGCTCCGCGCCGACGTCACCGGCACGGACGGCCTGGCCGCCCCCGGCGGGACGGTCGCGTTCACGTGGGACGACGGCTCGCTCGGCTCGGCCCCGGTCGTCTCGGGCGTCGCGGAGCTCACGCTGCCGCTCCCGGCGGGCACCTTCACGGGCGTCACCGCCACCTACTCGGGCGACGGCGTCCACGGCGGTGCCACGTCGGCCGCGCAGACGCTCGTCGTCGCCGAGCACGTCGCGCCCCGTCCCGTCGTGACCGTCGACGTGCCGTCGACCGTCGTCGCCGGTCCGGTCACGGCGACCGTCACGGTCGTCGGGCCGCACAGCGAGGCCGTCACGCCCGAGGGCGACGTCCAGCTCATCGTGCTCGACGCCGACGAGCACTACCTCCTGCACGTGAACGCGACGCTCGTCGACGGGAGCGTCGAGGTCACGACTCCCGCGCTCGCCGCCGGCTCGTACACGGTCCTCGCGCACTACTCGGGCTCGAGCACCCAGGGCGTCTACGCGCAGGCCGACTCGACCTACCACGCGCTCACCGTCACGGTCCCGGTCGTCACGCCCGACCCCCAGCCGTCCGCCCCGACGCCGCCCCCCACGCCCGTCGTGCCGACGCCCGCACCGGTCCCGGCGCTCGCCGGCTCGACCTCGTCGACGACCCCGGGCGGGTCCGTCACGCTCGTGGCGCGCGGCTTCCTGCCCGGGGAGACGGTGCAGTTCCACCTGCACTCCGAGCCGGTGCTGCTCGGCACGGCCGTCGCGGACGCCTCCGGGGTCGCCACGCTGGTCACGGCGGTCCCCGCCGGCACGGCCGCAGGCCTGCACCACGTCGTCGCGACCGGTACGACGTCGCAGCGCACGGCGCAGATCGAGCTGACGGTCGCGGCCGCCGGGACGTCGTCGGGGACCCGGCTCGCGAGCACCGGCGCCGACCCGGCCGGCCTGCTCGGTCTCGTCGCCGCGCTGCTCGTCGCGGGCGCGGCGATGGTCGCCGCACCGCGGGTGCGCGCGCGACGCTGACCCCGGCCGGGAACTCCGGTACCCAGCACCACCCGGACGGCGGTGCGCGGCACGCGTCGCGCACCGCCGCCGGGCGTCGTGGTGGCCGAGCGCGGCCCGCAGCCGCTCCACGGCGGCTGCCCACGGCGGCTGCCCACGGCGCGCGTGGCACGCAGCGCGCTCCCAGGCGGCATCCAGGAACCAGGACCAGACTGGGAGGATGACCGGTGCGCCCGCCCAGCCCGAGGCCCGCCTGCTCGTCGTCGACGACGAGCCGAACATCCGCGAGCTCCTCGCGACGTCGCTGCGGTTCGCGGGCTTCGAGGTGCACGCCGCCGCCGACGGCGGTGCCGCGCTCCGGCTGGCCCGGGACGTCGAGCCCGACCTCGTCGTCCTCGACGTCATGCTCCCCGACATGGACGGCTTCACCGTGACGCGCCGGCTGCGCGAGAAGGGCCAGCACGTCCCCGTGCTGTTCCTCACCGCGCGCGACGACACCGCGGACAAGGTGCAGGGCCTCACGGTCGGCGGTGACGACTACGTCACGAAGCCGTTCAGCCTCGAGGAGGTCGTCGCGCGGATCCGCGCGATCCTGCGCCGCACGTCGCCCGGCATCGAGCTGTCGTCGAGCGTGCTGCGGTACTCCGACCTCGAGCTCGACGAGGACAGCCACGAGGTCGTGCGCGCCGGGCACCCCGTCGAGCTCTCCCCCACCGAGTTCAAGCTCCTGCGCTACCTCATGCTCAACCCCGGCCGGGTCCTGTCGAAGTCGCAGATCCTCGACCACGTCTGGCAGTACGACTGGGGCGGTGACGCGAACATCGTCGAGTCGTACATCTCCTACCTGCGGCGCAAGGTCGACCAGCTCACCGACGCCGACGGCAACCGGCTGCCGCCGCTCATCCACACCAAGCGGGGCGTCGGCTACCTGCTGCGCGAGTCGACGTGACCGTCCCGCCGTCGTCCCCGTCGTCCCCGTCGCCCGGCCCTCCGGTCACCGACCCGGCACCCCCGGCGGTCCCCGGTCCGACGGCCTCGTCCTCCGCGCCTCCCGTGCCGTCCGAGGACGAGCCCGACACGCCCGGCTCCGCACGCCCGACGCGGCCCACGTCGCTGCGCGCGCGGTGGGACGCCGTGCCGCTCGTCCACCGGCTCGTCGGCATCATCACCGTCCTCGTGGGCCTCGGCCTCGTGCTCGCGGGCGTGGTGAGCGCGACGCTGCTCGGCGGGACCATGGTCGGGCAGGTCGACGAGAAGCTCGAGTCGGAGGGCTTGAGCCTCGCGCAGCAGCAGCTCGACTCCCTCACGCCGTTCGGCAGCACCCTCGCGCCCAGCGACTACTACGTGCGCGTGCAGGTCGGCGGGTTCGAGAACGTCAGCCCGCCGTCGCGGTCCGCGCGGCTGCGCTACGGCGTGCCCGTCGTGCCCGACCTCACCGCGGCACAGGCGACCGCACGTCGCGGCGAGCCGTTCACCGTCCGGTCGACCACGGACGACTCGCGCTGGCGGGCGGTGGCGTACCCGTTGACCGTCGAGGGCGCGACCGGGTCCGTGGTCGTCGCGCTGCCCCTCGGCGACGTGCAGAGCACCGTGAAGCGGATGGTGCTCGTGCTGGTCGTCAGCGGCGTGGGGATCGTCCTGCTCGGCGCGCTGGCCGGCGCGTGGGCCGTCCGGCGCTCGCTGCGCCCGCTGCGCGAGATCGAGTCGACCGCCGCCGCGATCGCCGCGGGCGACCTGTCCCGCCGCGTCCCGCCCGCGCCCGAGCAGACCGAGGTCGGGCGCCTGTCCGCCGCGCTCAACGGCATGCTCACGCAGATCGAGCAGGCGTTCGCCGCACGCACCGCGTCCGAGGCGCGCATGCGCCGGTTCGTCGCCGACGCGTCGCACGAGCTCCGCACCCCGCTCGCCGCGATCCGCGGGTACGGGGAGCTGTACCGGATGGGCGCGCTGCGGGAGCCCGCGCAGGTCGACGAGACCATGCGGCGCATCGAGGACTCCGCGACCCGGATGGGCGGGCTCGTCGACGACCTCCTCGCCCTCGCACGCCTCGACGAGAACCGTCCCCTGCGGCGCGAGCCCGTCGACCTCACCGTGCTCGCCGCCGACGCCGTCAGCGACCTGCACGCTCTCGACCCCTCGCGCACCGCGCGGCTCGTGCCGCTCGTCGCCGGGGCGCCGTCCGGACCGCACCTCGTCCTCGGCGAGGAGCCGCGGCTGCAGCAGGTCGTCGCGAACCTCGTCGGGAACGTCGTGCAGCACACCCCGCCGGGCACGCCTGTCGAGCTGGCCGTCGGCACCGCACCCGACGGTCAGGCCGTCCTCGAGGTGCGCGACCACGGGCCCGGCATCGACCCCGAGCACGCCGCGCGGGTGTTCGAGCGGTTCTACCGCGTCGACGCGTCCCGCGGCCGGGACTCCGGTGGCGCCGGGCTCGGCATGGCGATCGTCGCCGCGATCGTGACCGCGCACGGCGGCACCGTCGGCCTCGCGGAGACGGACGGAGGCGGCACCACGGTGCGCGTCGTGCTCCCCGCGGCGCGCGCCGAGGATCCCGAACCGGGCCCCCCGGTGCCGTCGCGAGGCTCTACTATGGCGCGTCCTGACCATCGGCGTGAGGCTTGATCCATGGGCGTCCATGACGCACCCCAGTGGCTGTTGTCCGCGTTCCAGCGCAGCGCACAGGGGGCCGGAGCGACAGCGACGACGGAGGAGATCCGTGACGTCGGGCAGGCGCTCGTCGACAGGTGGTCCGCACCCGGCCGCGACTTCCACAACCTCAAGCACCTGGTCGACGTGCTCGTCCGCGTCGACGAGCTCGTCGAGGAGACCCACGAGCCCGACCTCGTGCGGCTCGCCGCCTGGTACCACGGCGCGATCTTCGACTCCGCCGAGCGCAAGGCGTACGCCAACCGCGGCGGCGAGGACGAGATCGCGAGCGCCCGGCTCGCCGTCGACGAGCTGACCCGCCTCGGCATCCCTGAACGCGCGACCCGGCGCGTGCACGACCTCGTCGTCGCGCTGGTCCGGCACTCGCCCGACCCGGCCGACTTCGACTGCGCCGTGCTGTGCGACGCGGACCTCGCGATGCTCGCCGCCGAGCCCCAGCGGTACAAGTCGTACCTGCACGACGTGCGCGCCGAGTACTCGCACCTGCCCGTCGAGGCGTACGTCCGCGCGCGGCTCAAGATCCTCGACAAGCTGCTGCGACGCCCCTCGCTGTTCTCGAGCCCGCTCGGTGCCGCGTGGGAGGAGCCGGCGCGGCAGAACATCTCCGCCGAGAAGCAGCGGCTGGAGAAGGAGCTCGCGAAGATCGACGCCGAGGCCCTCGCGGCGCAGCACGCCGAGTCCGCGGCCCTCGAGGCGTCCGACGGCGCGGCCGCTCAGGCCGCCGTCCGCGCGTCCAGCGGCGACCGGTAGGACACGCACACCTGCGACATCTGCGGAGCCGGGCTTCGACCCCCGACCCGTGGAGGCACGGGCGCGCCACCTGGTGCGCTCGTCGCCGGCTCCGCCGACCGCTGTCGGCCCGCCCGCTCATGCGGTCGCCGTCGAGCCGTCCACAGCCCGGGTTCCCTGACGTCCGTGCACCGCGTCGCGCCTCGACCGTTCGACGACCGACGTCCGCTCCCTAGCGTCGTGCCGCACGAGGTCCCGCCAGGAGGGCGGGGCCGTCGGAGTCGGGAGGTCCGCATGAGCAGGTACGAGGTCGACAGCGCGCACGTCGCACAGGCCGCCGCGGGGGTGCAGGCACGGGCCGCGTCGATCCGCAGCGAGGTCGCCGCGATGCACCGGCAGCTCGCCGACCTGCAGGGCACGTGGCGGGGTTCCGCCGCGACGGCGTTCGCGGGCGTGGTCGCGAACTGGTCCTCGACGGAGGCGAGGCTCGAGCAGGCGCTCGACCAGATCAGCGCCGCGATGCACAGCGCCGCGCAGACGTACGCCGACGCGGAGGCCCAGGCGTCGCGTCTGTTCACGGCCTGACGGTCTCCGGTCGCGATCGTGCGACCGGAGCGGTGTCGAGCAGGAGCGCGAGCGGCAGCGGCAGCGACAGGGCCCGCGTGACACGCACCCGGCGGTGCGGTCGACGACGCGGTGGCACGACGGGGCACCTAGGCTCGGTCGTGTGACCGTGCTCGTCGACCCGCCGCTGTGGCCCCGGCACGGCACGACGTGGGCGCACCTCGTCAGCGACTCCTCGCTCGACGAGCTGCACGCCTTCGCCGCCCGCGCCGGGCTCCCCCGGCGCGCGTTCGACCTCGACCACTACGACGTCCCCGACGAGCGGATCACCGAGCTGGTCGCGCTGGGTGCGCAGCAGGTCAGCGCGGGCGACCTGATCCGGCGCCTGCGGGCGTCGGGCCTCCGCGTCCCGGCCCGGGACCGCGGCGCGTCCCGGCACTGACGGGCGGGCCCGTCACGCTCCGGCGCGGAGGGCGGCCACCCAGCCACCAGCCCAGGTCAGGTCGGCGCCCGCGAGTCCTGACTCGGCGGTGCAGCCGAAGCCGACCACCCAGGTTCCGTCCTCGAGCTCGACCTGACCGAGGTTCAGCGGTCCGGGCAGCGCGGCGAGCAGACGTCCGAGCGCGCCCGGCGCGACGCGCCAGACCTCACCGGCGATCGGTGCACCGTGGCCCGGGCCGACGCGGACCAGGCCTGGCTTGCGCGGGGTCGTGTCGAGGGCGACGAGCCGGTAGGCGTCCGAGGTGCGCACGCTCGCGACGAATCGCGCGCCCAGGTCCTCGAGCTCGCCGTTGAGGGGCTGACCACGCAGGTGCGCGCCGACGACGAGCACGTCCACGCCCGGTGCGACGACCAGAGGCGCGGCCAGGAGGGGGGCCGGGGGCGCACCGGACGTCGACGGTGCGGGGGCGGGCGGGGGCGTGTCGGTCGGCGAGGTCGCGGTCGGGACGGGCGTGAGAAGGCGGGCGGCGAGGTCGAGGGCGAGCTGGTCGTCGAAGGCGCGGGCGATCACCGTCACGCCGAACGGGCCACCGTCGGCCTCGCCCGCGGGCACGGCGACGGCCGCGAGGTCGAGGAGGTTGACGAAGTTGGTGTAGGTGCCGAGGCGGCGGTTGAGCCCGACCGGGTCGGCCTGGACCGCGGCGATCGTCGGGTGCTCGGTCGTCGTGGGCAGCAGGAGGAGGTCGCAGCCGTCGAGCGCCACGAGCGCGTCCGCCCGCGCGGCGTCGAGGCGGGCGCGGTCGGCGACGTAGGCGTGCGCGGGCACGTCGCGGCCGCCGCGGATGATCGCCGCGACGGTCGGGTCGGCGTCGACGGGGTCGGTGTCGAGGAACGCCCCGACGGCCTCGTAGCGCTCGGCGACGATCGCGCCGTCGTACAGCAGCGTGGCCGCGTCGAGCATCGCCGAGACGTCGACGGTGCGGACACGGGCTCCCGTCGCGACGACGGCCGCGACCGCCTCGTCGAACGCGGCGCGCCAGCCCGGCGACAGGGGTGCGAGGTCCTCGGGCCGCGGCACGGCGACGACCGGTGTCGCGCGCAGCGCGAGTCGCACGTCCGCGGGCCACGTGCGCCCCGACGGATCGGCGGCGTCCGGGCCCACCATGAGGCGGGTCGCGAGCGCGCCCAGCGCGAGGTCGCGGGTGAACGTGGTCACCACGTCGTACGTGCGGCACGCGGGCACGACGCCCGCGGTCGGGACGAGCCCGACGGTGGTCTTGATGCCGACGATCCCGTGGAACGCGGCGGGCACGCGACCGGACCCCGCGGTGTCGGTGCCGATCCCGACGTCGGCGATCCCGAGCGCGACCGCCACGGCGGAACCCGAGCTCGACCCTCCCGACACCCGGTCGGGCAGCGTCGCGTGCCGGACGGCGCCGAACGGGCTGCGCGTCCCGACCAGGCCGGTCGCGAACTGGTCGAGGTTCGTCTTGCCGAGCACCACCGCGCCCGCGTCGACGAGCCGCTGCACCGCGGGCGCCGTGACCGCGGCCGGTCCCGGGCGTCCGGCAGCCGACGTCGCGTACGACGGGCACGCCGCGGTCGTCGGCAGGCCGGCGACGTCGACGTTGTCCTTGACCGCGAGCACGACGCCCGCGAGCGGCAGGTCGGCACCGGCCGCGACGCGCGCGTCGACCTCCGCCGCCGCCGCGAGCACGTCGGCACGGTCCACGAAGGTGATCCACGCCTCGGGCCGGTCCACCGCGTCGAGCCGTTCGAACGCTGCGCGCACACGCCGCACGGCGGCGCCATCGGCACCGCCCACCACGACGGCACCGACGGCACCGCCCGCCACCACGGCACCGTCGGCGCCGGCGACGCCGCCGCTCGTCGCCCCCGCCCCCACCAGGTCCACCACGTCGTCCACCTTCTCCGTCGTCGCCGCGCTCCCGGCCTGCTGCACCACCGTCACGCGTCCCTCCCCGTCACGCACGCCGTCCGCGCACGGTCGACCACCCGGCTCACGCACACCGTCAGTGCCGTCACGAGCCCACGGCCAGGATCGCGAGCGGCGCGCCGGGCGCGACCTGCTGACCGGGCGAGACGAGCACCTCGAGCACGCGCCCGTCCGCGGGTGCGACGACGCCGAGCTCGAGCTTCATGGCCTCGAGCGCGACCAGCAGGTCGCCCTCGCGGACCTGGCTGCCCGACGCGGCCTCGACCCGCCACACGCTCCCGACCATGGGGGCCTCGACGAGCACGTGCCCGTCGGCGAGCTCGATCTGCGCCACCCCGGCAAGGCCCGCCCCGGCGGGCCCGGCGTCGGGTGCGGGCTCGTCGTGCGCGTCGAGCTCCCCGGCGGCGGCCCAGGCGGCGCGCTCCTCGGCGAACGCGGCGGCCTGCCGGGCCTGGAAGGCGGCGATGTCGTCGGCGTGCGCGGCAAGCAGGTCGAGGTGCTCGCGGTAGGAGAACGTGCCGTGCTCGACCTCGACGTCGAGCCGCCCGGCGGCGAACGCGGCGCGCTGCTCGAGCAGCTCGGCGGCACCGACGGGGTGCCAGACGACGCGGTCGAAGAACCGCAGCAGCCACGGCTTGCCGGGCTCGAAGACGCCGCGCTGCCGGTGGCCGGACCAGATGGGCACGGTCCGCCCGACGAGCTGGTAGCCCCCGGGCGAGTCCATGCCGTACACGCACAGGTACTGCCCGCCGAGGCCGACGGTGTCCGCGGCGGTCCACGTGCGGGCCGGGTTGTACTTGGTCGTCATGAGCCGGTGGCGCGGGTCGAGCGGTACGGCGAGCGGGGCGCCGAGGTAGACGTCGCCGAGCCCGAGGACCAGGTACTCGGCGCTCGTCATGGTGTCGAAGACGTCGTCCGTCGACGGGAGCCCGTTGATGCGGCGGACGAACTCGATGTTCGACGGCAGCCACGGCGCCTCGGGGCGGACGCCCGCCTGGTAGCGGTGCACGGCGTCGGCGATGACGGGGTCGTCGAAGGACAGCGGCAGGTGGACGCGGCGGCTCGGGACGACGAGGTCGGCGGTCGCGGGCAGGGCGGCCTCGAGCTCGACGAGCACCGTGACGAGCGCGCGGACGGGCAGCACGTCGGGGTCGACGTGCACGTGGAGGGACCGGACGCCGGGCGTGAGGTCGACGACGCCGGGCAGGTCGCGGGCCCGCAGCGCCTCGGCGAGCGCGTGGACGCGCATGCGCAGGCCGAGGTCGAGCACCATCGGCCCGTACTCGACGAGCACGTTGTCGTCGCCGCCGCGCAGGTAGACGACCTCGGGCGTGCCGAGCGGGTCGGCGGCGTCGCCGGCGACGCGGGCGAGCACACCGTCGTCGCCGTCGGGGCCGACCCCGAGACCGCCGGGGACGGACGCCGCGGAGCGCAGGGCGTCCGACCCGCGCAGGGCGTCGGCGGTCGCCTCGGGGACGGGCACGAGCCGGACGGTGTCGCCGGGCCTGATCTGCCCCATCTTCCAGCGGTGCCCGGCGACGACGGTCACGGGGCAGGCGAACCCGCCGAGGCTGGGACCGTCGGGCCCGAGCAGGATCGGGGTGTCGCCCGAGACGTTGAGCGCGCCGACGGAGTACGGGTTGTCGTGCAGGTTCGACGGGTGCAGCCCGGCCTCGCCGCCGTCGGGTCGCGCCCACTGCGGCTTCGGCCCGGTGAGGCGGACGCCGGTGCGGTTGGCGTGCGTCTGCACCTGCCAGGTCGCGTCGTAGAGCATCCGCATGTCGTCGGGCGTGAAGTACGTCGGCGCGGGCTGCGGGCCCTCCTGGACGGCGACCTCCCACGCGTGCACGAGCTGCGGGCGGACGTCGTGCGGGACGGGCGCGACGGGCGGCGCCTCGGCGTCCACCGCCGCCGGGACCAGGGTGTCGCCGAGCGCGAGCGCCCGACCGGTGTAGCCGCCGAACCCGCCGAGCGAGAACGTCGACGCCGACCCCAGGTAGAGCGGCACGTCGAGCCCGCCGCGCACGAGCACGTAGGTGCGCAGGCCCGCGCCCGACGGCGCTCCGACGTCGAGCACCGAGCCCCCGGGCACGACGACCGGCTCCCACTGCGGCACGGGCTCGCCGTCGACGGTGACGGGCGCGTCGGCGCCGGTCACGCACACGACGGCCTCGTGGCTGAACCGCAGCCGCGGACCGGTGAGCGTGCACTCCAGGCCGGGTGCGCCCTCGGGGTTGCCGAGCGCGCGGTTGCCGAGGCGGAACGACAGGTCGTCCATCGGGCCGGACGGCGAGATGCCGACGTCCCAGTGGCCGAGGCGTCCGGGCCAGTCCTGCACGGTGGTCATGACGCCGGGCCGCTCGACGGCGATGTGCGGCTCGTCGTCGACGACGCCGCCCAGCGTGCCGGTGGTGTGCGTCGCGGCCCGCACGGACGGGTCGGCGACCGCGGCGCGCAGCAGCGGCAGGTTCGTCTGGAGGCCCGACATGCGCGTGCCCGCGAGCGCGGCGGCCGACGCGGCGAGGGCGGCGTCGCGGTCGTCGGCGTGCACGATCACCTTGGCGAGCATCGGGTCGTAGAGCGTCGTGACCTCCTGCCCGGTCTCGGCCCACGCGTCGATGCGCACCCCGGTCGACGGGTCGGGGTAGACGACCTCGGTGAGCAGCCCGGCGCTCGGCTGGTGGTCCTTGCGCGGGTCCTCGGCGTACACGCGCGCCTCGACCGCGTGCCCGCGGATCTCCGGTCCGGCGTCGGGCACGTCGTCGAGGAACGACGCGTCGCCCTGCGCGAGCCGGATCATCCACGCGACGAGGTCCACGCCCGTGACGGCCTCGGTCACCGGGTGCTCGACCTGCAGGCGGGTGTTGACCTCGAGGAACGACACCTCGCCGCGGTCGACGTCGTAGACGTACTCGACGGTGCCGGCGGAGCGGTAGGCGACGGACGCCGTGAGCGCCCGCGCGGACTCGTGGAGCGCGGCGCGGACGTCGGACGGCAGCGCGGGGGCGGGTGCCTCCTCGACGACCTTCTGGTGGCGACGCTGGAGCGAGCAGTCGCGGTCGCCGAGGCTCACGACCCGACCGGCGCCGTCGCCGAAGACCTGCACCTCGAGGTGCCGCGCACGGGCGACGTACCGCTCGAGGAAGACACCCGCGGACCCGAACGACGCCGCGGCGATGCGCTGCACGCGGTCGAACGCGGCGACGAGCTCGCCGGGGTCGGCGCACGCCTGCATGCCGATGCCGCCACCCCCGCCGACGGCCTTGACCATGACGGGATACCCGACGACCTCGGCGGCGGTGAGCGCGTCGGCGACGGTCTCGAGCAGACCCGAGCCCGCGACGAGGGGCACGCCCGCCGCGCGCGCGGCCTCGCGGGCCTCGTGCTTGTCGCCGAACACGGACAGGTGCGCGGGCGTCGGCCCGACGAACGCCAGCCCGGCGGCCTCGACCTGCGCGGCGAACGCCGCGTTCTCGGACAGGAACCCGTAGCCGGGGTGGATCGCGCCCGCGCCGGTCTCGGCGGCGGCGTGCAGGACGAGCTCGGTCCGCAGGTAGCTCTCGGCGGCCGGGCCGGGTCCGAGCCGGACGGCCTCGTCGGCGAGGCGCACGTGCGGGGCGGCCGCGTCGGCGTCGGAGTAGACCGCCACCGTCCGCAGGCCGAGGTCGCGCGCGCTGCGCAGGATGCGGACGGCGATCTCGCCACGGTTGGCGACGAGCAGGGTGTCGAACACGGCGTCCCCCGGTGCGGTCGTCGGACCGGCCGCACCCGCAGCCTCGACGGCGGCGGATCACGATCGGCGGGTGTGTATACACCCCGGTATCCCGCACGCTACGAACCGCTTGTTTCCCACCCCACCGCCCCGCGTAAACGTCGCGTTACGACGGCTCTCGCCGCCCCCGCCGGACGCCGCCGGGTGCCCGGCATCTGTCGACCCGGGGCTGGGTACCGGTGAGATGCTGGTTCCGGTCACCAGCCCCGGGTCGCCCGACGCCGACGAGAGAGGAACGCGGCGAGGGCGACGCCGCGCAGCAGGTCAGCCGGCGAGGGCCATGCGGGTCATGGCGCTGGTGGCACGCTCCATGACGACCTCGAGCGACTCGCCGACGTGCTTGTGCAGGGCGGTCAGCGCCTCGGGGAGGCGGCGCTCGAGGACGAGCTCGACGATCTCGATGTGCTCGTCGATGGTGAGCGCGATGCGGCCGGTCTCGACGAAGTCGTGCATGCGCACGGCACGGATCTTCTGGTTGACCGTGACGAGCGCGTCGGTGAGCTGCGCGTTGCCCGACGCGCGCGACAGCGCCTGGTGGAACCGCTCGTCGAGCAGCACGAACGACGGGTCGGGCTCGGGCGGCGCGTCGCGCAGGACGTACCAGCGACCCAGCTCCTCGCGCAGGACCGCCTCGTCGTGCCGGACCGACGGGTTCTCGATGGCGCGCGCGATGCCGCGCAGCTCGAGGGTGATGCGCAGCTCGTAGAGGTTGCGCAGGTCCTCGAGGCTCGGGACGACGACCGCGTACCCGTAGTCCGTGCGCTCGACGAGCCCGTCGGACAGCAGCCGGGACAGCGCCTCGCGCACGGGGGTGCGGGACACCTCGAAGGCCTTGCCGAGCTTGGGCTCGGTGAGCCGCTCGCGCGGGGAGATGCGTCCGTTCAGGATGTCGTCGCGGAGCCGGTGGTAGACGACCTCGCGCAGCGACCGCGCCTCGGCGGCGGCCTCGTCCGAGGTCCCGACGGGCGTCGCTCCGACCGTGCCGGTGGCCGTGTCGGCGGCCGTGGTGGACGGGCCGGTCAGGCCGGTGCTCATGCTCACGGAGCCTAGTCCTCCCCCGCGACACGTCCGGGGCGCGACGCTCCCCCGCCGCCCACGGCCCTCGCGACCGAAGCGGTCCCGGCGAGCGCTGCGACACGCACCGCCGACCTGCCGTCGCCGACCCTCGGACGCGCGGCCGTCGTCATGCGGGCCCCGACCCGAGCACGCGTTGCCGCCGTCATGTCCGCACCGACGGTCACAGGGCCATCGCCGCCCGCACGTCGGCCTCCTGCTCGGCCCCGCCGGCCCCCGTGCTCGTGACGCGGCCGGACTCGAGCACGTAGTACCGCTGGGACGCGGCGAGCGCGAAGCCGACGTGCTGCTCGACGAGCAGGACGGTGAGCCCGCGCTGCGCGGTGAGCGTCGCGACGGCGTCCTCGATCTCCTGCACGACGGACGGCTGGATGCCTTCCGTCGGCTCGTCGAGGACCAGGACGCGCGGCCCGGTGACGAGCGCACGGGCGATCGCGAGCTGCTGCCGCTGACCGCCGGACAGCAGCCCGGCCCGCCGCGAGAGCAGCCCGCGCAGCGCAGGGAACAGGTCGAGCGCGTCGTCCACGCGCGACGCGCCGGCCGACCCGGCGCCGTCGGCGACGAGCTGCAGGTTCTCGCGCGCGGTGAGCTGCCCGAACGACTGCTGGCCCTGCGGCACGTACGCGAGCCCGCGGCGGACCCGCTGGTGCGGGCGCAGGCGCGTGACGTCCTCGCCGTCGAGCGCGACGCGGCCCGACCGGACGGGCAGCAGCCCGACGGCGGCGCGCAGCAGGGTCGTCTTGCCCGCGCCGTTGTGGCCCAGCACGGCGGTCACTCCCGCGTCGGCGACGGACACGTCGACGCCGTGGACGACGGAGGTCCGTCCGTACCCGACGTGCACCCCGGTGAGCTCCAGCATCACGACACCTCCGTGGACGATGCGGACGAGGACGCGGACGACGGCGAGCCCGCCGACGGCGGTGCGGACGACGAGCCGCCAGACGTCGCGGACGACGAGACCGCCGCCGGGGTGGTGCCCGCGACCGTCGCCGCCGACGCCCGCGCACCGGCGTCCCGGCCCAGGTACACCTCGACGACCTTCGGGTCGGCCTGCACCTGCGCGACGGACCCCTCCGACAGCACCGACCCCTGGTGCAGGACGGTGACGGACGACGCGAACGCCCGCAGGAACTCCATGTCGTGCTCGACGACGACGACCGTCCGCTGCTCGCCGATGCGCTGCAGGAGGCGCCCGGTCTGCTCGCGCTCGGACTGCGACATCCCGGCGACGGGCTCGTCGAGCAGCAGCAGGCGCGCGTCCTGCACGAGCAGCATGCCGATCTCGAGCCACTGCTTCTGGCCGTGCGCGAGCACCCCGGCGGGCAGGTCCCGCACGTGCCCGAGGCCGACGGTGTCGAGCGCAGCCTCGACGTGCTCGGGCACGTCGGTCCGGCGTCGCAGCATCGACCACGGTCGACGCGACGAGCCCGCGGCGATGTCGAGGTTCTGGAGCACGGTGAGCTCGTCGAACACGGACGCCGTCTGGAACGTCCGGCCGACGCCCGCACGGGCCGTGCGGTGCGACGCGCGCCCGACGAGCTCGACGCCGCCGAACCGCGCGGACCCGGTCGCGGGTGCGAGGCCCGTGATGGCGTCGACGACGGTCGTCTTGCCCGCGCCGTTGGGGCCGATGAGGAACCGCAGGTCACCCTGGGTGACCGTGAGGTCGATGCCGTCCACGGCGACGAACCCGTCGAACACGACCCGCAGGTCGCGCACCTCGAGGTAGTCGTGGCGGAAGCGCTCGCCGGGAGCCGCGATGACGGCCTCGAGCGCCTCGGTGTCCAGGCCGGTCGTGCCGTCGACAGGCCCGTCGAGCGGGCCGCCGTCGACCGTGCGGCCGTCGACCGTGCCGCCGTCGACCGGCTCGCCGCCGGTCGACCCGTGCGTCGAGGGCGCGGCGTCGTGGCGCTCGGTGCTCATGCGTGCCTCCCGCTGACGGCGGGGTCGTGGACCCCGGACTCGTGGTCGTCGCTGCGCGGCGCGTCCCGCAGCACCGCGTCACCCGCGTCATCGCCGCTGTCCCCCGACCCGGCCACGGACCCGCCGCGCCGTCGCCGCCAGACCTGACCCAGCGTGGCCAGGCCGTTCGGCAGGAACGCGACGACGACGACGAACAGGGCACCCTGGAAGTAGGTCCAGAACGACGGGAACGACTCGGACAGGCTGGTCTCGGCCCACGAGACGCCGATCGCGCCGAGGACCGGTCCCAGCAAGGTGGCCCGGCCGCCGATCGCGACGCCGACGAGGAACGCGATGGACGGCACGACGCCGACGTCGGCGGGCGAGATGATCCCGACGATGGGCGTGAACAGCGCCCCGCCGATCGCGGCGAACGCGGCGGCGACGGTGTAGGCGACGACCTTGACGAGCGCGGGGTCGTAGCCGAGGAACCGCACGCGGTTCTCCTGGTCGCGGACCGCGACGAGGAGCTCGCCGTAGCGGGACCGCATGAGCAGCCGGACGGCGGCGACCATGAGCAGCAGCACGACCGCGGCGATGTAGTAGAGCATCCGCTTGTTGACGGGGTCGGACAGGTCGTAGCCGAAGAAGCCCCGGAACCCGTTGAGCCCGTTGGTGCCGCCCGTGACCTTCTGCTGGCCGATCAGCAGGATCGCGAAGGCGGCGGCGAGCGCCTGCGAGAGGATCGCGAAGTAGGCGCCGCGGACGCGCCGCTTGAACACCGCCAGCCCCAGGAGCGCCGCGAGACCGGCCGGGAGCAGCAGGACCGCCAGGATCGTGACGACCGGCGAGCGGAACGGCTCCCACCACCCCGGCACGGTCCCGTCGCCGTACAGCAGCATGAAGTCGGGCACGCCGCCCGGGCCGGCGTCGGCGAGCTTGAGGTGCATCGCCATGAGGTAGCCGCCGAGACCGAAGAACACGCCCTGCCCGAGCGTGAGCATCCCGCCGCGGCCCCACGCGAGGCCGATGCCGACGGCGACCATCGCGAGGCACAGGAACTTGCCGAGCAGGTTGAGCCGGAAGTCCGAGAGGACGGCGGGTGCGACGCCGAGCAGCAGCGCCGCGGCGAGCAGGAAGCCGCCCCACACGCGGGCGCGCGGGCCGAGCCGGGCGCTCACGCGAGGCTCCGGGTCCGGACCGAGACCAGGCCCTGCGGCCTGACCTGGAGGAACGCGACGATGATGACGAACACGAGCACCTTGGCGATCGAGGCGGTCGTCGAGTACTCGATGCCGGCCTGCAGCAGCCCGAGCCCGACCGCCGCGATGACCGCGCCCTTGAGCTGGCCGATGCCGCCGACGACCACGACGAGGAACGCGTCGACGATGTAGTTGGTGCCGAGCGTCGGGCCGATCGACCCGAGCAGCGTGAGCGCGACGCCCGCGACCCCCGCGACGCCGGACCCGAGGAAGAACGTCAGCCGGTCGGTCGCACGCGTCGAGATGCCCGACGTCTCCGCGAGGTCGCGGTTCTGGACCGTCGCGCGGATGCGCCGGCCGAGCGGCGTGAACCGCAGCGCGAGGGACAGCGCGACGACGGCGAGGACCGCCAGCGCGAGGATGAACAACCGCGTCTTGGGCACACCGACGCCGAGGATCTCGACGGCGCCCGACAGCCAGGACGGCGCCCGCACGTCGACGTTCGGCGCCCCGAAGACGTCGCGCGCGGCCTGCTGGAGCACGAGCGCAACGCCGAACGTGACGAGCAGGGTGTCGAGCGGCCGCGTGTACATCCGTGAGATGAGCGTGACCTCGAGGATCAGGCCGAGCAGCCCGCCGACGAGGAAGCCGATGACGAGCGACACGAGCAGCGAGACGCCCGCGTCGGCGATCACGCCCTGCACGACGAACGCGGTGTACGCGCCCGCCATCATGAACTCGCCGTGCGCCATGTTGATGACGCCCATCTGACCGAACGTCAGCGCGAGCCCGAGCGCCGCGAGCAGCAGCACCGACCCGAGGCTGAGCCCGGCGAAGAGCTGGGAGACGAGGGCGTCCATGCGCGGCCCGTCCTTTCCTGTGGTCCGGGGACGAGGAGGCGGTGGTGCCCCGACGCGCGTGCGTCGCGCCGGGGCACCACCGGTCAGCGGGTCAGGACAGGCCCTCGGCCCAGTCGTAGCCCTCGAGGAACGGGTCCGGCTCGATCGGGCCGTCGGACGACCACTCGGTGTAGATGAGGCCGTCGGGGCCGATCTTGCCGATGAGCGCGGTCTTGGCGATGTGGTGGTTGTCGCCGTTGACGGTGACGGTGCCCTCGGGGGCGTCGAAGCTCACGCCGTCGGCCGCCTCCTGGATGTCCGCGACGTCGAAGGACTCGGCCTTCTCGACCATGCCCTTCCAGAGGTAGAGCGACGTGTACGCGGCCTCCATCGGGTCGCTCGTCACGCGGTCGTCGCCGTACTTCGCCTTGAACGCGGCGACGAAGTCGGCGTTCTCGGGGCTGTCGACCGTCTGGTAGTAGTTCCACGCGGTGAGCTGGCCCTCGATGTTCTCGATGCCGATGCCGCCGACCTCCTCCTCCGCGATCGACACGGACACGACGGGCAGCGCGTCGGCGGTGAGGCCGACGTTCTTGTACTCCTTGAAGAACGCGACGTTGGAGTCGCCGTTGAGGGTGTTGAACACCGCGTCGGCGCCCGAGCCCTTGAGCTTGGTGACGATCGTCGCGAAGTCGGTGTGGCCGAGCGGCGCGTACTCCTCGCCGACGATCTCGACGCCGTTCGCCTCGGCCCAGGCGACGATCTCCTTGTTGGCCGTGCGCGGGAACACGTAGTCCGAGCCGACGAGGAACAGCTTCGTCTTGCCCTGCTCCTTGAGGTACTCGACGCCCGGCAGGATCTGCTGGTTCGTCGTCGCGCCCGTGTAGAAGATGTTCGGCGACGCCTCCAGGCCCTCGTACTGGACCGGGTAGAACAGCAGCGCGTCGTTGCTCTCGAACACCGGGAGCATCGCCTTGCGCGACGACGACGTCCACCCGCCGAAGACGGCCGCGACGCAGTCGGACTTGATGAGCTTCTCGGCCTTCTCGGCGAACACCGTGGGCTCGGACGCGCCGTCCTCGCCGACGATCTCGAGCTGCTTGCCGAGCACGCCGCCACCGGCGTTGATCTCCTCCGCCGCGAGGTCGAGCGCGTCACGGACGGTCTGCTCGGAGATCGCCATCGTGCCCGACAGCGAGTTGAGGAAGCCGATCTTGATCGAGTCGCCGGACGTGTCGACGCACGACGCGGAGCCCGACGCGCTGGAGTCGCCGGAGGAGCCGGCGTCGGTCCGGGAGCCGCAGGCCCCGAGGGCCAGGACGAGCGCGACGGCGGCCGGGGCGGCGAGCGCGCGGGTGGTGAGGAGTCTGGTCAACGGACGTGCCTTTCGCTGGGGACGAGCTCACGGACGAACCGGACGAGGCACGAGGACAGCCGCAGGCACCGCGCTGTGTCCCGGGGTGTATACATCCCTGTGCCCATGCCCGGAGACGCTAGGGACGGGATGTTTCCGCCAACGCCCCGCGGCTGTGAACGGTCTGTTTCGCCCTGGTCCCGGTTCGGCCACGACGGGCCGTCCGTCAGGCGCGGTCAGGTCCGGCGTACGCTCCCGACATGCCGCACCTGCGTCCGCTCGACCAGTCCTCCAAGCTGAAGAACGTCCTCTACGAGATCCGCGGCGCGGCGCTCGACGAGGTCGCGCGGCTGGAGTCCGAGGGGCACACGATCCTGCGGCTCAACACCGGCAACCCGGCGGCGTTCGGGTTCGAGGCACCGCACCAGATCGTCCGCGACGTCATCGCGTCCATCCCGAACGCGCACGGGTACACCGACTCGCGCGGCATCCTGTCGGCCCGTCGCGCGATCGTCACGCGGTACGAGACCGAGCCGGGGTTCCCGCAGATCGACGTCGACGACGTGTTCCTCGGCAACGGCGTGTCCGAGCTCATCACGATGGTCATGCAGGCGCTGCTCGACGAGGGCGACGAGGTGCTGATCCCGTCACCGGACTACCCGCTGTGGACCGCGATGACGTCGCTGTCGGACGGCGTGCCCGTGCACTACCGGTGCGACGAGTCGAACGGGTGGCAGCCCGACCTCGACCACCTGGAGTCGCTCATCGGGCCGCGCACCAAGGCGATCGTCGTCATCAACCCGAACAACCCGACGGGCGCGGTCTACTCGCGCGAGACGCTGACGGCCATCGCCGACATCGCGCGCCGGCACTCGCTCCTCGTGCTGGCCGACGAGATCTACGACCGCATCCTGTTCGACGGCGCGGTCCACACGCCCATGGCGACCGTCGCGCCCGACCTGCTGACGCTCACGTTCAACGGGCTCTCGAAGACGTACCGCGTCGCCGGCTACCGCTCGGGCTGGCTCGTCGTGACCGGGCCGCGAGAGCACGCGGCGGGCTTCCTCGAGGGCATCGAGCTGCTCGCGTCGACCCGCCTGTGCCCCAACGTCCCCGCGCAGCACGCCGTGCAGGCCGCGCTGGGTGGCGTGCAGTCCATCGAGGGGCTCATCGCGCCCGGCGGGCGGCTGCACGAGCAGCGCGAGGTCGCGTGGCGCGGCCTGACGTCGATCCCCGGCGTCACGTGCGTCCGCCCCGACGGCGCGCTCTACCTGTTCCCGCGCCTCGACCCCGAGGTGCACGAGATCCACGACGACGCACGCCTGGTGCACGACCTGCTGGTGAGCGAGCACATCCTGCTGGTGCAGGGCACGGGCTTCAACTGGCCCACCCCCGACCACCTGCGCGTCGTCACGCTCCCCGAGGCGCGCGTCCTCGCGGAGGCCGTGGAGCGCATCGGCAACTTCCTGTCGTCCTACCGGCAGTAGCCGCCCGGGCCGCGCAGCGCTCTCGTCGAGACCGACATGGATGCCGTCCGGCACCCGTGAGCGACAAACCATGTCGGTCTCGCCGGGGACGGGTGCCGCGCCGCGCGCCGGGCTGGGAGACTCTCCCGGTGATCCGGTACCCGCGTCCCCTGGTCGACGGTGACGTCGTCGCCGTCCCCGCGCCGTCTGCCGGTGTCGAGCCGCGCCACGCGGCACGGCTCGACGTGGCCGTCACGTCGCTCCGGTCCCGCGGATGGCAGGTGCGCGTGGGCGAACTGGTCCGCGGCGAGGGGATCGCGAGCGGTCCGGCACCCGCGCGCGCCGCGGAGCTGACGCGGTTCCTCGTCGACCCGGACGTGCGTGCCGTCGTCCCGCCGTGGGGCGGCGAGATCGCGATCGACCTGCTGCGCCTGCTCGACTGGGACGCGCTCGGCGAGGACCCGACGTGGTGCGTCGGCTTCTCCGACATCTCGACGCTGCTGCTCCCGCTGACCCTGCGCACAGGTGTCGCGACGCTGCACGGGCAGAACCTCATGGACACGCCGTACCGGGTTCCGTCGCCGTTGCTGCCCTGGACGGACGTGGTCACCGCTCCGGCCGGCGCGGCGCTCACGCAGGGCGCGGCCGAGGCGTACCGCGGCAGCGGCTTCGACGACTACGCGACCCACCCGGAGGTCGACCGGTTCACCCTGGACACACCGGGCGGCTGGACACGGATCGACTCGGAGGGCGACGTCGACGTGCGCGGCCGGCTGGTCGGCGGCTGCCTCGAGACGGTGTCGCACCTGGCCGGGACCCCGTACGGCGACGTGGCGCGGTTCGCGGCGACGCACGCACCCGAGGGGCTGGTCGTCTACGTCGAGTCCGCCGAGTCGCACGCCGCCGACACCACGCGCCGTCTGCTCGGCCTCCGGTACGCGGGCTGGTTCGACGCCGCGACCGCGGTCCTCGTCGGGCGCACCCGCGGCGCCGACCTGCCGGGATGGACGCAGCACGACGCCGTGCGGCACGCGCTCGGCGACCTGGGCATCCCGGTCCTCGTGGACGTCGACTGCGGCCACGTCCCGCCGCACCTGTCCCTGGTCAACGGCGCCCTCGCGCACGTGACGCACTCGGCGACGGGCTCGTCGATCACCCAGCACCTCGTCTGACCCGGCGAGCCGGCACCTCGCACGCTCGAACGCTCGAACGCTCGAACGCTCGAACGCTCGAACGCTCGAACGCGCCATCGTGACCGTACCGGACCCGGTTGACGTGCCCGAGGGCGCGTTCGGCGCCGCTCCGAGCGGTCAGGACGCGGCGAAGCGGGCGTGGACCCGTGCGGCGACGGTGATGTCCTCGGGCTTGAGGTCGAGGCCACCCGTGGGCCCGGCGGCGGCTGCGGCGCGCGACATCTGCGCGACGCCCGGGTCGCTCGTCGGGCGGGACTGGTCGCCCAGCATCCCGGGGTCGGCGACCGCGAGGGGCCGGACGGCCGACAGCCCGAGCGCCTGCGCGTAGGTGGTGGCCGTCGCGACGGCGTCCTGGACGGCCCGCGTGCGGGCGTCGGCGGTGAGCCGGGTCCTCGTCACCTCGGTGAGCGCCCACTCGATCCCGCTCACGGTGACGCCGTCGCGTGCGGCGACGTCCTCGACCCATGCGGCGAGGCGCGCGAGGTCGCGGAACTTCACGTCGAGCCGCACGGCGGCGTGGTGCACGAGGGGCAGCTGCTTGCCGTCCTTGTTCCACGGCCGGTCGGACCAGACGCGGATGCGGTCGGACGACCACCACGTGACGGCGGGTGCCGCCGGGTCGGTGAGCCGCTTCGCCTCGTCGGCGAGCCGGCCGTGCTCGCGCAGCGTCCGCTCGACGACGCGCTCGCGGTCGGGGCCCTCGAAGCCGACCGTCAGCACGACGGTCCCGCGCTCGGCCGGGTGGTGGTGGTCGAACCGTCCTTCGACGGTCACGGTCGTCTCGTGCACACCGCGGAGCGTAACCCGGCGCTCAGACGATCTTCGGGAACGCCAGCAGCAGCACCGCGCCCGCGACGAGCAGCACGAGCGCGACGCCCAGGACCACCCAGCGCAGGCGCTCGGTGCGGCCGCGGGTCGACAGCGACGCGAAGAACAGCACGAGCGCGAACAGCACCGTGAGGAACGTGTACCGGTCGCTGCGCTCGTCGAGGAGGAGACCGCGTGCGAACCACTCCTCGGCGCGCTGGTCGGCCGCCGCGGCCTCGGCGGTGCCCGGCGGCTCGTACGACGGCATCGCGAACGGGCTGCGCGGCGCAGACGGGTCCTGCAGCGGCTTGAGCGCGAGCCACGCGTCGACCGCGGGCGCGAAGTGCGGGCTGAACCGCTGCCTGACGAACTCCGCCAACGGCTGGTCGTCCTGCGCGACGGCCTCCACCCACACCGCGAACGTCTGCAGGTCGTAGCCGCGCGCCGCGTCCGCCTCGGCGGCGTGCCGGCTCGCCTCGATGCGCGACGACGACGCCTTCGAGAACGCGATCGACATCTCGCCGCCCCACTGGCTCGCCTCGAACACGCTCCACGCCGTGAGGACGGCGGTCACCGACAGCACGACCACGGTGACGATCTCGCGGACGTGTCCCTCGCGGCGCGCGTGCGCGTGCGGCCGGTGCGCGTCCGCGGTCTCGTCCTCGCGGTGCGCGGCGGCGTGCTCAGCCTCGCGGTGCGCGGGGACCTCGTGCTCGCGGACCGCGGCGTCGTGCTCGTCCGGCATGGCGACCTCCCGACGGCCGCCCGTCCCGCGGGCGCCTGCGGGCACGGTAGGTCGGTGCGCCGTCGCGGCACGTCACCCGGCAGGGGTGACCGTCACTGCGGGACACGGTCGGACGTGGGGCCCGGCGCGCCGCAGCAGCACGAGCGCGACGAGGGGCCGGCCACCCGCAGGTGACCGGCCCCTCGTGCCGTGCTGGGTCGTGCAGTGCGGCCGTCAGGCCGCGCGACTCACGTCAGCGGATCAGAATCCGCCGCCGAAGTCGTCGCCACCGCCGGCCGGGAGGGCCGGAGCCTTCTCGGGCTTGTCGGCCACGACGGCCTCGGTGGTGAGGAACAGCGCCGCGATGGACGACGCGTTCTGCAGCGCGGAGCGCGTGACCTTGACCGGGTCGTTGACGCCGGCGGCCAGCAGGTCCTCGTACGTGTTGGTCGCGGCGTTGAGGCCGTGACCCGTCGGCAGGTTGCGGACCTTCTCGGCCACGACGCCGCCCTCGAGACCGGCGTTGACGGCGATCTGCTTGAGCGGGGCCTCGATCGCGGACTTCACGATGAGCGCACCGGTCAGCTCGTCACCCTCGAGGTCCAGCTTCTCGAACGCGAGCGCGCCGGCCTGGATGAGGGCCACGCCACCACCGGCGACGATGCCCTCCTCGACGGCCGCCTTGGCGTTGCGCACGGCGTCCTCGATGCGGTGCTTGCGCTCCTTGAGCTCGACCTCGGTGGCCGCGCCCGCCTTGATGACGGCGACGCCGCCGGCGAGCTTGGCGAGGCGCTCCTGGAGCTTCTCGCGGTCGTAGTCCGAGTCCGAGTTCTCGATCTCGGCACGGATCTGCGAGACGCGACCGGCGATCTGCGCGGCGTCGCCGGCACCCTCGACGATCGTGGTCTCGTCCTTGGTGACGACGACCTTGCGCGCCGTGCCGAGGACCTCGAGACCGACCGTGTCGAGCTTGAGGCCGACGGTCTCGGAGACGACCTGGCCACCGGTGAGGATGGCGATGTCCTGCAGCATGGCCTTGCGGCGGTCGCCGAAGCCCGGCGCCTTGACGGCGATGGACTTGAACGTGCCCTTGAGCTTGTTCACGACGAGCGTGGCCAGGGCCTCGCCCTCGATGTCCTCGGCGACGATGAACAGCGGCTTGCCGGACTGGATGACCTTCTCCAGCAGCGGCAGCAGGTCCTTGACGTTCGAGATCTTCGACTCGACGAGCAGGACGAACGCGTCCTCGAGGACGGCCTCCTGGCGCTCGGGGTCGGTCACGAAGTACGCCGACAGGAAGCCCTTGTCGAAGCGCATGCCCTCGGTGAGCTCGAGCTCGAGGCCCAGCGCGGACGACTCCTCGACCGTGATGACACCCTCCTTGCCCACCTTGTCGAGGGCCTCGGCGATGAGCTCGCCGATCGCGGTGTCACCGGCGGAGATGGCGGCCGTGGCGGCGATCTCCTCCTTGGACTCGACCTCCTTGGCCTGCGCGAGGAGCTGCGTCGTGACGGCCTCGACGGCCTTCTCGATGCCCTTCTTCAGCGCGATCGGGTTCGCACCCGCGGCCACGTTGCGCAGGCCCTCGCGGACGAGCGCCTGGGCCAGGACGGTCGCCGTCGTCGTGCCGTCACCGGCGACGTCGTCGGTCTTCTTGGCGACCTCCTTGACGAGCTCCGCGCCGATCTTCTCGAACGGGTCGTCGAGGTCGATCTCCTTGGCGATGGAGACACCGTCGTTGGTGATCGTGGGGGCGCCCCACTTCTTGTCCAGCACGACGTTGCGGCCCTTGGGGCCCAGGGTGACCTTGACGGTGTCGGCGAGGACGTTGAGACCCCGCTCGATGCCGCGGCGGGCCTCCTCGTTGAAGGCAATGATCTTGGCCATGGGGCTGTGATCCTTCGCTCGGTTTGCGTGGTGGCCGCCGGGTGCCCGCGACGGACGACGCGCCCCGCGCGGTCATGTCCCGCGACGCGACGCGCCTCACCGGGCGGCCGATGCTTCTGTCACTCTCGACCCGAGAGTGCTAAGTCAATGGTTAGCACTCGACCCCTGCGAGTGCAAGGCGCGTTCGCCCAGGGACGACCTCACCCGCCGAACCGCCCGGACGCGCACGCCCGCCGGTCTATCGTGCGCGTGTGCCAGGTCACACCGGGGTGGTCGACGACGTCGTCGACGCCGTCACCGTGCCGACCGGCACCGCGTCCCGCACGCATGCGCCGCCTCCCGGGCGCTCCGCGACCCCGCCGCGCACCGCCGCCGCACCACCCCGCCCGCACCCGCGGCCGCGGCCCGGCACCGCCCGCCGTCCGCCGAGCCCTCTCGCGCGCGTCGCCACCGCCACCCTCGGCGGCGTCGTCGCCCTGGCCGTCCTCGCCGCGCACCTCCCCCCGGCCGGCCGCTCCGCGCCGCGCACCGCGCCACCCGCCGCGGTCGTCGGCCCGCCGACGACGTGGGCGCAGATCCCGCTCTACCAGGAGACCGTCACGCTGCTCCCCGACGGCACCCGCGCCGAGGTGCGCAGCGGCACCGACCCGACGTTCCTCCCCGGCTCGCGCGTGCTCGACCCTGCGGCGGCGACGCTCGCGGAGGCGTTCGGCGCGTCCTCGGCCGCGGCGGCGACGTCACACGGGGTGCCGCGGGCCGACGCGGCCGCGCAGGTGCAGCGCGACTGGCTCGCGGCCGGGACGGTCCCGGGCGCGGGCGGCCCGTACGAGCCGATGGCCCGCGCCGCGCTCCTCGACCTGCGCACGCTGCTGCTGCCGGGCGGCGCCGCGGTCGCGGGGTGGTCGGAGCGCTGGCGGTACGTGTGGCCGCGCGACGCGGCGTTCGTGTCCGTGGCGCTCGCCCGCACCGGTCACGTCGAGGACGCGCTCGACGTGCTCGCGTTCCTCGACGGCGTCCAGGCCGCCGACGGCTCGTTCCAGGCGCGCTACCTGCCCGACGGCTCCGGCCCGCCCGACGACCGCGGCGTGCAGACGGACGGCACGGGCTGGGCGCTGTGGGCGGCCGGGCTCGTCGTCGCCGAGCTCGACGACCCCACCGAGCGCGCGGCGGCCGCGCACCGGCTGCACCCCCTCGTCGTCCGCTCGACGCAGCACGTGAACGCCCTGGTCGCGGGCACGGGCCTGCCGCCCGCGTCGCCCGACTACTGGGAGGTGCCCGAGCGCTCGCTGACGCTGGGCACGGTCGTGCCGCTCGTCGCGGGCCTCCAGCAGGCCGACGGGCTGCTCCGCCTGACGGGTGACGTGGCCCTCGCGGACGCCGCCGCCCGCGCGGCGACGCGCAGCCAGGTCGCGACCATCCGCGAGTTCGGCGGGTCGGGCTACGCACGGTACGCGGCGGGCGGCCACGCGGACGCGGCGACGGCGTTCCTGCTCACGCCGTTCCTGCGGGCACCCGCACCGGGCGCGCACGACGCGTGGCTCGCGTCCGTCCCCACGATGCGTCGACCGGCGAGCGGGCTCGCACCCGGCGCGGGGTGGCGGGACGACGGCGTCTCCTGGACGCCGCAGACGTCGCTCTACGCGTGGGTCGCGGCGGAGAACGGCGAGCCGGGGCTCGCGCACGGCTGGCTCGACTTCCTCGACGCGCACCGCACGACGGCCGGCTCGATCCCGGAGAAGGTGCTCGGCGACGGGTCGCCCGCCGCGGTCGCGCCGCTCGCGTGGAGCGCCGCGTGCGTGCTGCTCGCGCTCGACGCGCTCGACACCGCCGCGTCGACGACCGCCCCGCACGCGGCCCCGCTCCCCCGCTGACGACGCTCCCCGCCGACGTCGCTCGGCCCCTCGTGCACCCGGCCGCCGTCGGGCAGGAACGCGCGAGGGCCGCGCACCACGGTGGGTGCGCGGCCCTCGCCGATGCGTCCGACGTGGACGTCCGGAGCTGGAGTGCCGGGGAGACGACGCCGGGGCGTCAGGTCAGACGGGGCGAACCTGCTCGGCCTGCGGGCCCTTCGTGCCCTGGCCGACCTCGAAGTCGACCTGCTGGCCCTCCTCGAGGGTCCGGTAGCCGTCGACCTGGATGGCGCTGAAATGCACGAAGAGGTCCTGCCCTCCGCCGGTCGGGGTGATGAAGCCGTACCCCTTCTCCGCGTTGAACCACTTCACGGTGCCCTGGGCCATGCGAACTCCTCGACGATCGGTGCGCCGCGGGCTCCGCCGGCCCCCGGTGCGCGTGAGCCTAGTGGTCACGGGCATGCCACGACCAGGGTCATCTCGGAGGTGACCAGCGCGTCGACCCCGGTCAGGCGTCGGGGTCGGTGCGCAGGACGACGACGATGCCGTCGCCCGCCTGGTCCGGGTCGAGCGTGACGGCGGTGAGGCCGAGCGTCTGGGCGACGAGGTCGGCGGTCGACCGCAGGTCCTCGCTCGCGTAGAAGACGGTCGAGTCGGTCACGCCCTCGCCGTCGGAGTTGCCGGTCGTCGCGGCGGTGAAGCCGGCCTCCTGGAGCTTGGCCTGCTGCCGGGCGGCGACCCCGCTCACCCCCGAGGCGTTGAGCACCTGGACGGGCGTGCTGAGCACGGGCTCGACCGCGGGCGGCGCCTCGCTCTCGACGGGCGGCTCCTCCGTCCCGTCGGCGGGCGTCTCCTCCGTGCCGTCGGTCGTGCCCTCGTCACCGGTCCCGCCGTCGTCGACGGTCGAGCTCCCGGGCGAGTCGTCGGCCCCGTTGATGATGCCCCACGCCGTCACGGCGCCGTAGGCGAGGACGGGGGCGAGGACGAGGACCGCCAGGAACGGCCACCACCGGCTCCACGCCGAGCGCGGCGCACGGTGGACACCGCGCGGTGCGTCGGGGTCCGCAGCGGCGTCGAACTCGTCGTCCGGGTAGGGGTAGTCCGCCTTGCTCACGGCCGCAGGCTATCCGCTGGACCTGGGGCTCAGGCGTCGGTCGCGAGGCGACGCGCGGTACGGGCGCGCTGACGGGACTGCCGCAGGCGCCGCAGACGCTTGACCAGCATGGGGTCGTGGGCCAGGGCCGCGGGCTCGTCGATGAGGGCGTTGAGCACCTGGTAGTACCGCGTGGCGGACATGTCGAACAGCTCGCGGACCGCCTGCTCCTTGGCGCCGGCGTACTTCCACCACTGGCGCTCGAACGCGAGGATCTGCTCGTCGCGCTCCGTCAGGCCGGAGGTTCCCCCGTCCGGCCCAGCGTCGACGGTGCCGATCGGGAGCGCGGTCGCGGTGTCCATACGGCCTCCTCGGTGGTGCAGGGCGGGTCGGTCAGCGGCCATCGTAGGTGCGAACCACACCGGTGTCATTCCGCCTCACCGCCCGTCACCGGGTCGGGTGGCCGACCGGGTAGCCTCGCCCGCGTGAACCCGGCTCCCCTCGCGTCGCTCGTCGCACCGGACTGGGCGCAGGCGCTCGCACCGGTCGAGCCGCAGATCCGGGCGGCGGGGCAGTTCCTGCGCGACGAGGTGGCCGCGGGCCACGGGTACCTGCCCGCGGGCGAGTCCGTGCTGCGGGCGTTCACCCGCCCGCTCGCGGAGGTCCGCGTGCTCGTCGTCGGGCAGGACCCCTACCCCACGCCCGGCCACCCCATGGGTCTGTCGTTCTCGGTGCAGGCGGACGTGCGGCCCCTGCCGCGCTCGCTCGACAACATCTTCAAGGAGCTCGTCGCCGACCTCGACGTGCCGCGGCCGACGACGGGCGACCTGTCGCCGTGGGCCGACCAGGGCGTGATGCTGCTCAACAGGGTCCTGACGGTCCGGCCGGGTGCGCCCGCGTCGCACCGGGGGCGCGGCTGGGAGGCGGTCACCGACCGGGCGATCGCGGCGCTCGTCGAGCGTGGCGGCCCGCTCGTCGCGGTCCTCTGGGGGCGCGACGCGCAGTCGCTGCGTCCGGCCCTCGGGTCCGTGCCGCGGGTCGAGTCGGTGCACCCGTCGCCCCTGTCGGCGAGCCGCGGGTTCTTCGGGTCGCGCCCGTTCTCGACCGTCAACCGCCTGCTCGCGGAGCAGGGCGCGCCGCCCGTCGACTGGCGCCTGCCCTGACGCCTCGCCCGGGCGCGACGGCCCCGCCCTCCGGGCTCCCGGCTGCCACGACGGCCGCGGGACCCCGGCTCAGGGCAGGCACAGGGGCGGCATCCCGCCCTGGGTCGTCAACCGGACCTGCACCTCGGGCGTCGCTCCGATGTTGGCCGGGAGCTTGCCGCGGATCGTCGGCAGGTCGGCGCACCGCGACGTCAGCTGCGCCGAGTTGTTGACCTGGACCACGGTCGCCGCGGACCAGACCCACCCGCTCGGCACGGCGCGGTCGGGCACCGTGATCTCGAACTCGACGTGCTCGCCCTGCTGGATGCCCGGCGCGGAGAAGTAGACGGTCCAGTACGCGTTGCCCGTCCAGAAGCTCGGCGCACCCGTGCCGGTCACGGTGCACGGCGTGGTGCTCGCGCTGCCGTCGGCCTTCACGACCCGGCACGAGTCCGGCGCCGGGCCCGGGACGCGCCACGTCGCGGGGACGGCGAACCCGCCCACGAGGACGCGCACGCGCGTGACGGCGGTCGGTGTCGGCGATCCCGTGAGGGGGTACGTCTGCGTCGCGCCGGTGAGCGTGCCCTGCGCGGTCCCGACGACGCCCGAGGCGCCGAACAGGGTCACGTCGACCGGCCGCCCCGCGCACGCAGCCTGGTCGGCGGCGGTGAGGCCGTCGAGCCGGAGGGCGGTGGGCGCGGTGGTCGTGGTCGGGACGACCTGCACGGCCGTCGCGGTGCACGCGGTGCGCGTGACGATCGCGGCCGGCTCGGCGCGCACGTCGAGGCGCGACGCGCTCGCGGTCGCGACCGGGGTGGCGACGACGAGGGCGACGAGCGCGGCCAGGGCGGCGATCCCGCGGCGGCGGTCGCGGCGGCGCGTGGAGCCGGCACGGCGGTCGCGGTGCCGGGTGCGGGCGGTGGAGGTGGCGCTCATGACAGCGTCACCACGAGGGAGCGGACCGCCGTCGCGGTCACGGGGGCGAACCCGCCGAGGCGCACCGTGGTCGCGCCGGCAGGGAGCGGACCGCTCGCGGACAGCAGCAGGGAGCCGGCGGCGTCGTGCCCGGTGACGGCGACGGTGCGGCCGGCGCAGGCGGTCGCGTCCACGTCGAGGACGTCGACGGCGGCGACGCGGTCGGTGTCGACACCGCCGACCTGCTCGAACGCCAGACGGGTCGTGACGTCGACGTCGCACGGGGCGCTCGCGACCGCGGCGCCCGAGGCGACCCGGTCGTGCGCGGCGACGTCGAGGCGCGCCGCCGACGCGGACGTCAGGCCGCCCACGAGGGCGAGCCCGAGGACGACGACGCCGGTGCGGATGGCGCGGGTGCGCAGGTCAGCGGTCCGAGGCAACGGACACCTCCTGGGCGGGCTGGTCGGCGCCCTCCGGGACGGTGCGGTCACGCGCGGGCCACAGCAGCCAGCCCGCGACGACCAGCGCGAGCGCGATCCACGTCGTGGGTGCTGCGAGCACGGGCGTCACCGCGCCGAGTCCCGCCACGTGCCAGCGGACGACGCCCGCGACGTCGTCGGCCGTCGGGTGCCAGACGTCGTCCCAGCCGTTGTTGTCGCCGCGCGTCGTCCAGCCGGTCGCGGCGTCGCCCCCGACGACCCGGTGGACGACGTAGCCGTCGACGCCGTCGGGGCGGTAGACGATCACGTCGCCCACCTCCACGGCGCCGGCGCGCGCGACGACCAGGTCACCCGAGGCGAACGTGGGGTCCATCGACTCGCCGGCGACGACGACGAGCGTGGTCCCGCCGCCCCATGCCGTGGGCCACAGGAGGACGGCGACGGCGAGGACGAGGGCGGCGGGCACCCACGCCACGACCCGCCGCCAGGGCGCGCGGGTCCGCGTGGTCGCGGTCCTGGCGGCCGCGGGCGGCGTGGTCGTGGTCATGGGCTTCCTCCTCGGCGACGGGTGGTCAGGCGTTCTTCACCAGGACGACGGACACGGTGTCGAGCTCGTCGTGGCTGGTGAGCCCGCCCGCGATGGGCTGCGGGGCGGCGGGGTCGAACGCGATGCCGACGGTGTCGGACGCGCCGACGTAGACGGTGCCGCTCCAGTCGCCGAGGTCGACGCCGGGGGGCACGTCGGACAGGGCGATCGTGAGGACGACCGGCACGGCACCGGAGGCGTCCGGCGGCGTGGTGCCGTCACGCTCGGTGCTCAGGGTCGCGACGGCACCCGTCAGCCCGTCGACGTCGGTCGCGACGCCGGACGCGACGCGGTCCTCGGCACCGACGACGAGCTGCGAGGCGGACGCCGTGGCCAGGCCGGCGATGCCGATCCCGACGAGGGCGACCGCGGCGATCCGCTTGCGGTTGTCCTTCTTCTGGTTCGTCTGCGTGGTCATGGTGCACCTCCTGGTCCGCGTTTCGTCCCGGTCGGTCCGAGCCGTTGTTGCGAACCGTTCTTGTTGACGCATCCAGGGTGCGGGTCCATGCGAACGCATCGATAGGACGCTGGTCCCAGCGAATTGGACAAGCGTCCAGACAAACCCACGGCGACCAGCGATGACGCCGCACGGTGTGGATCGCGCCACAATGTCCCGCGTGAGCACCCCCGCCGACACCCCCCGCTGGAACCGCTACGTCGCGATCGGCGACTCGTTCACCGAAGGGCTCTGGGACTCCCCCGACGGCCCCGACTCGCCGACGCGCGGCTGGGCGGACGTCCTGGCCGCCCGCCTCTCGCAGCGTCGCACCGCCGCAGGCGAGACCCCGCTCGAGTACGCCAACCTGGCGATCCGCGGCCGGCTGCTGCGGCCGATCCTCGTCGAGCAGGTGCCCGCGGCCCTCGCGATGAAGCCCGACCTGGTCAGCCTGGTGGGTGGCGGGAACGACATCCTGCGCCCCGCCGCGGACGTCGACCGGCTGGCCCGGCTGCTCGAGCAGGCCGTCGTGCGGCTGCGCGAGGCCGGCGTCGACGTGCTGCTCGGCACGGGTGTCGACGCCTCCGACAGCCCGCTCGTGCGGGCGACCCGCACGCGCGTCGGCATCTACAACGCGCACATCTGGTCGATCGCCCGCCGGCACGACGCGCACGTCGTCGACCTGTGGGGCATGCGCAGCCTGCGCGACTGGCGGATGTGGGCCGACGACCGGATCCACCTGACGTCCGACGGGCACGCGCGCGTCGCGCAGGCCGCGCTCGTCGGCCTCGGGCTCGAGCCCGACGAGCCGCGCTGGGACGACCCGCTCGCGCCGCTGCCCCCCACGCCCCGGCTCGAGCAGCTCCGCGGCGACGCGCAGTGGCTCCGCGAGCACGTCTACCCGTGGGCGACGCGTCGCCTGCGCGGGCGCTCCTCGGGCGACACGCGCGTGCCGAAGCGCCCGGTCCTCACGCCGCTCGACTAGCGGGTCACCGGCGCGTCCCCGTCAGCGGTCGACGACGCAGGTGGAGAACGAGAAGCTCTGCGTCCCGACGATGTTCGACGCCGTCCGCGAGGTGGTCTGGAAGACGTAGGGACCGCTGAGCGACGGCACGACCGTCCGGTCCAGGCGCCACTCGTCGCCGCCGTACCGCCAGGCGTCGGGCGACCCGCCCGCCGACCGGAGCCGCGCCACGGCCGCGGTCATGTCGACCGGCGTCTGCCACGCCACGTAGAACGGCGACGTGCCGTTGCCGGTGACGGTCGTGACCACGCACGCCTCACGGTCGGTCCACGTGCCCTGCGCGGACGACACCGTGTAGGCGGACGGGGTCACGACGGCGCCGGGCAGCGAGTAGTTGCACACGGTGACCGTGCGCACCTGGCCGGCGACGACCGTGTCGTACGGCTGCCAGACGTCGGTCCGGCCCGAGACCTTGATCAGCCCCGCGCTCGTCGGCGCACCCAGCTGGTACTTCCACGACTCGTCGCCCTGCAGCGAGTACCCCGTGCGCGCGCCGTTGAACGGCGCCTGCGTGGTGTCGATGTACGCGGACCAGACGATCGGCGTGGTCGACCGCGTCGTGACGCGGATCGTGAAGCACGCCTGCTGCCCGCTCGTCGCGTTGGTGAGGTCCCACGTCACGGTCGTGTCGAACGCCGAGCCGTCAGGTCCCGGGTACACGGGACCCGCGGCCGCGGGCGGGACCCAGGTCGCCGCCACGGGCCAGCCGTCGCCCGCGACGAGGACGCGCGCGGTCGTCGCGGTCGGGGCGGTGAACGGGGTGCTCGTCATGGCGGTGAACGCACCGCCCGCGAGGGGGCCCGTGGAGTCGAGCAGCACGGTCCCGGCGCTCGTGGCGAGCAGGACGCGCCCGGTGGCGCACGTCCCGCCGAGCCCGGTGACGGTGACCTGCGTGTACTGCCCGCCGACCGCGGAGCCGCTCGGGGTCACGGTCGCGGGGCCGGTGGCGCAGCGCTGCACGGCCGCGGCGTAGGGCTGCGCGGGCTTCGCGAGGGTCAGGCGGGCCGCGCTCGCCTCACCGAGCCCGAGGACGGCGACGACGAGCACGAGCACCGTGACGACCAGCCCGGCGGTGCGCGGGCGCAGCAGGGTCCGGTGCACGGCGTCAGCCGCCGGCGGGGGTGAGCGCGGGGCGCCGGGTGCCGTCGTCGTCGACGGCCGGCGTCCCGGTGGGGAGGTCGTCGGCGGCCGGGTCCGGACCGCTGGCAGGTGCGGGGGTCGGGTCGGCGTCGTCGGTGTCGTCCTCGTCGCGCGACGACGGCCAGACGAGCAGGGCGCCCGCGATGAGCAGGCACGACCCGAACACCCACGGCGACGCGACGAGCCGGCCGACGAGCCCGACCTTCGCGACGTGGAGCTGCGCGACGCCGAGGACCTGGTCGTTCGTGGGGGCGAACGGGTCGGTCCAGTCGTTGTTGTCGCCCTGGACGACCCAGCCGTTCGTGCCGTCGCCCCCGATGAGGCGGTGGATGATCCGCCCGCCGTCGAGCTCGTCGGGGCGGTAGACCACGACGTCGCCGACCTGCGGCTCGCCGCAGCGTGAGACCACGAGGTCGCCCGTCTCGTACGTCGGCTCCATCGAGTGCCCGGAGACGATCGTCAGCGTCGTGCAGCCGCCCAGGTTCGTCGGCCACAGCAGCCACGCGGCGACCGCGGCCGCGGAGTAGAGCAGGACCGACGCGACGGCACGCAGCACCCGGTGCGCGAGGTGCGCACCGGGTGCCGTCGTGACGTCGCTGGTCATCGGTCTCAGCCGTCGATGCTGACCGCGAACGAGGAGATCGTGTTGTAGTCGACGCCGGCCGGGAGTGCGAAGGCGACGAGCGTGGCCGTGGTGTGCGGCGCGGTGAGCGTCTTGGGGGTGAGCTCCGTGTACGAGCCCGACGCGGTCTTCCACGCGACGCGGATCGTCTTGCCCTGGCAGTCGGCGTCGATGTTGCTGAACTGCACCTCGGACGGCGCGAAGCCGGTGGTGCCGAGTGTCGGCGTCTTGTACTTGGCGGTGACGGCGCCCGTCGCGGCCTTCTGGCAGGTCGCGTCGACGCTCACGGTGCCCGTCGCGGCGGTGCCGTTCGAGGTGAGGTTGAGCTGCGACGCGGACGCGAGGGACAGGCCGGCGACGCCGAGGACGGCCAGGCCGACGGCCAGGCCCTTACGGGTCGAGAACTTCGCCATGGTGACTCCTGGATCGTGACGACGCGGGTCGGCGTGTCGTCGATCCGCACGGCCTCCGGTTGCGGAGCGCCGTCGCAGACGCTACGAACCTCCGATCGACCGCGGTCGGGCCGGCCTGGGTGCCAGCACCTGGGCCGCCGGGAACGTCGTTTTCTTTCACCCGGAGCGGATCCGGCCGATCCTGGACGACCGTCCATGAAGCGGACAGGGCCGGTGTGACCTGCGCCTACGGCCGAACGGGTGACGCCTTGTGGCCGCCGGTGCCGAGCGGGATGCGCGCGACGAGCCGTGCGCCGCGACCGGCCCCCGGCTCGAGCGCGACGGAGCCGCCGACGAACGTCAGGCGCTGGCGCATCCGGGCAGTCCCCGACGCGACGCCCGCGGTCCCCTCGTCGTAGAGCGCGCCGTCGTTCTCGACCGCGACGACGAGCACGCCGTCCTGCACGTCGACCGACGCCGTGATCGACGTCGCCGGCCCGTGCTTGAGCGAGTTCGTCACGCCCTCCTCGACGACCCGCACCGCGAGGAGCCGCTCGGGCACCGTGAGCCGCGGGTGCGCCGGGTCGTCGTAGGCGCGCACGGCGTCGGTCACGTCGAGGCGGGTCGCGATGCTCGCGGGGAGCCGCCCGAGCAGCGCGCGCACCGCGGGCACGAGGCCGAGCTCGAGCCGGTCCGGGTACAGCAGCCGGCTCATCTCGCGCACGTCGGCCGCGCGGGCCTGCTCGAGCTCGCCCCGGATCCAGTGCAGGTCGTCGAGGTCGCCCGGGTCGAGCGGGCCCTGCTCAGCGTGCGCCGCGATCTGGTCGAGCCGCGCCTCGACGAGCACGAGCTTGTTCTGCAGCGTGCCGTGCAGCCCTTCCGCGACCTCCCGCCGGACGCGGATCTCCTCCTGCTCGAGCGCCCGGACGGCGTTCTCGACGAGGACCGCCTCACGCTCGGCACCGCGGATCTGCGCACGCAGGCGGCGCCTCGCGACGAGCCCCCACATGCCGATCGCGCCCGAGATCACCCCGATGACCAGCCCCGAGAACAGCTCGGCCTCGACCACCTCGCGCGTCGGGTCCTCGTAGACGCCCAGCAGCTGCTGCGCGCCGATGCGCAGGACCGCGCACGCGGTCGCGGCGAACAGCAGCGAGACGGCCATGTGCCAGATGCGCGTCGCCCGGTGCGCGTTGACGACGGCGAGGACCGCGACGAGGCCGACGACGGCGGCGAAGTTGGCGCCGAGCCGGCTCCAGACGCTGACCGACTGCCAGTCCTCGACGACGCGGCTGTAGATGTACGTCGTCTGGAGGGCCGCGCCGACCGCGTAGCCGGTCGCGACGATGCCGCTCGCCCGCAGCAGCCCGACGCGGTCGCTGCGCAGGTCGCGGGCGCGGCGGGCGACGAGGGCGGCCGACTCGTCGTCGGCGGACGTGCTGCGGGTGGTGGGCATCGTTCGTCCCTGCGGGCCGTGCGGGTGCACCGGACGGGTGCTCGTGCGCGTGGCGTCGGTCACGTCAGACGCTCCGGGTGACTGACGCGTGGCGCGGCGACGACGATACTTGCCCCGATGAACGCTGCCGCGAACGGCCCGGTGCGCGTCGCCGTGGTCGAGGACCAACCACTCTTCCGCTCCATGCTCGAGCGGATGCTCGACGACACCGACGGCCTGCAGGTCGTGGTGGCCACGGGCACGGTGACCGAGGCGACACGCCTGCTCCCGCCCGGCGCGGTGGACGTCGTCGTGCTCGACGTGGACCTGCCGGACGGCAACGGGATCGCCCTGGGTGTCACCCTGCGGCGCCGTCAGCCCGCGCTCGGGGTGCTCCTGCTGTCGGCGCACGACGCGATGGACCTGCTGCTCGACCTGCCGCCCGACGTCGCCGCCGGCTGGGGCTACCTGTCGAAGACGTCGTCGACGAGCGAGGAGGTGCTCGTCTCGGCGGTGCGCGCGGCGGCGGTCGGCGAGACGGTGCTCGACCCGGCGCTGCTCGCCCGGATGGCGCCGCGCGCGGGGTCGGCGGTGTCGCGCCTGACGGACCGCCAGTACGAGGTGCTGCGGCTGCTCGCCGAGGGCCTGTCGAACGCGGGCATCGGCGCGCGACTGGGGATCACGGAGAAGTCGGTGCAGAACCACGTCAACGCGCTGTACGCGACGCTCGGCATCGACACCGACCCGAGTCGGAACCCGCGGGTGAGCGCGGCGCTGCGCCTGCTCGCGGAGACGGGTCCCGTCTAGCCCGTCCGGTCCGTCTGCCCTGGTCAGCGGCATTCTTCGGCAATCGCTTGACCGGTACAGTCCCGGATCTACTGTACCGGTATAGCGATCTGTAGCGGTACAGATCGGAAGGGAGAAGGACCCGTGCTCGACCAGTCGATCGGCCTGCTGCTCGCCCGTGACGCGTCCGTCCTCGAGTCGCACAGCGCCCGCCCCTGGGCCCCCGTGGCCGAGGAGCGTCCCGCCCGCGAGCCGCAGCCGCACCGTCCGCGCGTCCCGCGCACCCGTCGCGCCCTCGCCCGGGGCCTGCACCGCGTCGCCGACGCCGTGCAGCCGGCCTGCACCTTCGAAGCCGGCCACCCCGCGCGATGACCGCGACACCCGCCCCGCTCGCGGCCCCCGGGACCAGCCCGGACGCGACATCCCTCGGGCGGCGCTCCCCGGTGCCCGGCGGCACGACCTACCCTGTCCCGCATGCCGCGGAACAGGGTGGCGTCGTGCCCCGGGTGACCCTCCAGACCATCGCCGACAAGGTCGGCGTCAGCCGCATGACCGTGTCCAACGCGTTCTCGCGCCCCGACCAGCTCTCGGCCGACCTCCGGCGGACCATCCTCGACGCCGCCGCCGAGCTCGGGTACGTCGGCCCCGACCCGTCCGCGCGCGCGCTCGCGCGCGGCACCACCGGCGCGATCGGCCTGCTGCTCACCGCCTGGGTCGGCGAGGCGCTCCGCGACCCCATCGCCGCGTCGTTCTTCGGCGCGATCGCCGAGGAGCTCCAGCCCACCGGCTACGCCGTCGCGCTCCTCCCCGGCGAGAAGGCCGCGCGCGACATCCCCCTCGACGGCGCGCTCGTCTACGCGTGCGGCGGCGACTCCGCCGCGCTCGACTGGCTCGTGCGGCGCAAGCTCCCGCTCGTCTTCGTCGACCTCGACCCCATCCCGGGCCACCCGTCGATCGTGCTCGACGACCACGCCGGCAGCCGGCAGGCCGCCGAGCACGTCCTCGCGCTCGGGCACCGGCGCATCGCGTTCTTCACCATGGGCGGCCGCGAGCGCCACGGCCACCTCGCCGACGGCCGCACCGCGGGCCACGACTACGTCTCCCGCGCCCGCGTCGCCGGAGCGGTCGAGGCGCTCGACGCCGCCGGCGTCGTGCCCACCGCGTTCGAGATCGTCGACAACGTCGACCCCTACGCGCACGAGGGCGCCCGCGCGCTCCTCACCGGCCCCGACCGCCCGACCGCGGTCCTCTGCTTCTCCGACCTCATGGCCACCGCCGTCCTTGACGTCGCCGCCGAGCTCGGCCTGCGCGTCCCCGAGGACCTGTCCGTCGTCGGCTGGGACGACAGCCCGCTCGCGGCCCGCGTCCGGCCCGCGCTCACCACGCTCCGGCAGGACCTCGACGCCAAGGGCCGCGCCGCCGCGCGCACCCTGCTCGCCGCGATCGAGCGGTCCCGTGCGGGCGCACCCGTCGACGCCGTCCGCACCGAGCTGCCCGTCGAGCTCGTGGTGCGCGAGAGCACCGGCCCGGCCCCGACGGACTGACGCCGCCGGCGCCCCCCGGCCGCCGCCGGCCGCGCGGTCAGCGGCGGCCCGTCACTGCTCCCGGTCGCCGATGTGCCCCGGCGCCGTCACCGAGAGCACGCGCTGCACGAACGAGCAGTACTCCTCCATGTAGTGCCCCAGGAACTGCTCGAGCGACGAGTCCGCGACCGACCCGTCGTCGCCGAACGTCTGGTCCGTGACCTGGATGTACACCTCGGGCGAGTTCAGCTGCGGCGCGTTGAGGAAGCTCAGGACGCTGCGCATCGACGACTGCATGACGGCCGTCCCGACCGCACCGATCGACGCCCCGACGATGCCCGTCGGCTTGCGCGCGAACGAGTTGGTCCCCCACGGCCGCGACCCCCAGTCGATCGCGTTCTTCAGCGCACCGGGGATGCTGCGGTTGTACTCGGGCGACACGAACAGGATCCCGTCCGACGCCTCGATCGCCTCCTTGAGCGCGCGCGCCGGCGCCGGGTAGTCCGCGTCGTGGTCGGGGCTGTAGAGCGGGAGGTCGCCGACCGGGATCTCGGTGAACGCGAGCTCGTCGGGCGCGAGCGCGATCAGCGCCTGCGCGAGCCGGCGGTTGATCGAGCTGCTCGACAGGCTGCCGACGAAGTAGCCGATGCGGTAGGTCACGAGGGTCTCCTCTCCGCGGGCCGGCGGAGCAGGACGCGCGCACCGGCACCGGGCTTGCGGACCCGTCCGATTCTCGTGCGGCACGCCGCGTCTCGCGCGGCGGGTGCGTGGAGCCCCCTGTCGGATTCGAACCGACGACCCCCTGTTTACAAGACAGGTGCTCTGGCCGACTGAGCTAAGGAGGCGGGCGGGGACAGCGTACCGGTGCCCCCTCGCACCCCCGGCCCAGGCAGGCGGCGCACGTCGCCGGACGCGCCGACGGGCGGACCGGGAGCCCCTCGCGAGGTCCGGCCCGCCCGTCGGCGGTGCTGCGGTGCGGGCGTCAGCCCTTGGCGGCGGCGGCCTGCTCCACGGCGGCGCGCAGGGCGCCCGGCTGCTGCCAGTTGCCCTCCCACTTCACGCCGTCGATGAGGATGTACGGCGTGCCGAGGTCGGGGAACTGCTGCTGAGCAGACGCGTAGGCGGCCTTGATCCAGGGCGCGAACGTGCGCCACTCGCCGTCCTTCTCGGTCGTGTCGTCGCCGGTCCCGACCTCGTACGTGCCGGTCACGGTCGAGGTGAACGTCGCGATGACGTCGTCCGGAACGCCGACCCCGGACGCGACCTCGGCGATCTCCGCGTCCGACAGGCCGGACGTGCCCTCGGCCGGCTGCGTGCCCTCCGCGTACATCGCGGACATGAAGTCGACGAGGTGCTCGGGCGACTCGTCCGCGATCACGGCGTACGCGTTGGCGGCGCGCGTCGAGTAGAAGGTGCCCTGCGACGTGTAGTCGAGGAACGCGAGCGGGTGGAACGCGACGGTCACGCCGTCGGTCTCGGTGAGGGCCTTCACGTCCTCGCCGTTGGTCTGCTCGAACTGGCCGCAGACGGGGCACATGAAGTCGAAGTAGATCGACAGGACGGTGTCGTCGTCGCCCTGCTCGCCGACGCCGGCGGGGCTCACGGGGATGCCGCCCTCGTCGTTCGCGGGCGCGGGCGCCTCGACGTCCGCGAGCGCGGGCGCGACGACGTCGTCCCCGCCGCCGCCGAACGCGACGCTGCCGTAGGCCTCGGCGCGCTCCTTCGACTGGTTGACGATGAAGAACACGACGGCACCGAGCGCGAGCACGGCGAGCACGAGGCCGCCGATCGCGAGCATGCGGTTCCGCTTGGCCTTGCGCTCCTGCTCGGCGCGCATCTGGGCGGCCTTGGCGCGCGCCTCGTCGCGTCGGACCGCCTTGGTGGGGCGGGGTTCGTTCGTGGGCATGGGTACTCCTGGTCCGGGAAGAAGAGGGTCGTGCGGGTCGGTCAGACGGCGACGGAGACCGGTGGTCCGCGGACCGGGAGGACGGCGACGAGCAGGCGGTCCCGCAGGACCGGCGCGGCGCGGTCGACGGGTGCCGCGACGCCGACGGGCAGCTGGACGGCCGCGTCGTCGAGACGGACGACCCAGCGCCGCAGGAGGCGGGTGACCCCACGGGCGGCACGGGTGACCACGACGGACGCGCCGAGGCCGCCCGCCGCGAGCGCGAGGTGCGCGAGGACGACGGGCACGGCGACGCTGAGCAGCAGCACGGCGCCGCCGGCGGCGGGACCGAACGCGTAGGTGCCGTCGGGGCAGTCGGACGCGTCGCTCAGGAGCAGGAGCCGCACGCCCCACGGGCCGACGCCGACGGCCGACACGCACTGGTGCAGCAGCACCCGGCCGGACAGGGCGATCGCGAGCCCGAGCAGGGCGGCGAGCCCGGCGACGGCGACGAGCGCACGCGAGTCCGCGAGCGGGGCTCGTCGTGCGCGCATGCGGGACAGCGTAGGGCCACGACCTGTGCGGCAGGGCCGGGCTGGAACGGTTCGCACGTGCCGCGCGGCGCTCGCCGCGGCGTCAAGACGTCCGGGGGCGTCGCGCGCCGGTCACGGCATCGTCGGCGTGGGGAGCGGCCACCAGGTGATCGGGCGGCCGTCGAGCAGGAGGGCGACCAGCACGGCCGCCGCGGCGAGCAGCACGACGACGGCCACGAGCCCCCCGAGCCGGCCGGGGGCGACGACCGCGAGCGTCCGGCGCGCGCCCACGCGCGTCATGCTCGACAGCGGCCCCCACCACACGACGAGGACGGCCAGCAGGACCAGCGCGCCGACGACGAGCGAGGCCGTGAGCCCCTGCACGGGCAGCCCGGACGGGGAGCCGTCGATCGTCCAGCGTCCCGAGTCGAGCAACCACCAGAGCACCCCCACGACGACGACCGCGACGCTGGCGCCGACGACGAGCGACGGCACGAGCCCGGCGGTCGCGCGCAGCAGGTGCCACGGTCCGGCGGCGACGGTCACGGGGACGTCGGAGCGGCGGACGCCGGACCGCTCGCGACGGGCGTGCATCGACTCGACGGCGGTGCCGAAGGTGCGGACGACGAGCACGAGGACACCGACGACGACGAGGGTGACGACGGGGAACAGGGTGCCGGCGGCGGCCACGAGCAGCCCGGCGGCGAGCAGCGTGCCCCAGCGCCGTTCGGTGGGCGGGCGCACGTAACCCGACCCCTCGGGACCGGGCTCCTCGGACGCGTCGAGGTCGTCCTGGATCCACTCGACGCCCTCGGGGTCCTCCTCGTCGGACCAGCCGTCCTCGTCCTCCGACCAGCCGTCCCACCCGTCGTCGTCCCCGGCCACGTCGTCGGTGCCGGGCTCGAACGTCCGCGTCTTCCCGTCGTTGGCGACGAGCGTCGCCGTGCCCGCGGCAGCGGCACCGCCGGGCCGGGCGGCCGCGCCCGCGAGCAGCGCGGTGCCGGTCGCGTCGGCCGGGTCCAGCCGCGCCGTGTCCGTGGCGTCGCCCGGGCCGACGTGCGTCGTGTCGGTGAGGTCCTGCGCGTGCACGAGGGTCGTCGCGGTCGCGTCCTCGGTGACGACGTCCCCGTCGGTCGCGGCGACGGTCAGCGCGGCGACGACGTCCTCGGGGTCGGTGCGGGCGTCGGGTTCGGCGACGAGCGCCCCGCGCAGCGCGGTCGCGGTGAGCGTGCCGAGGCCGTCGAGGTCGGCGGTGCCGGACCGGGCGCGCGACAGCACGGCCTCGAGCGGGCGGGTCCCGAACGGTGCGCGCCCGGTCGCGGCGAACGCGAGGACGGCAGCCCAGCCCCAGTAGTCGCTCGCCGCGGTGGGCTCGTCGCCGTCGAGCAGCTCGGGCGCGAGGTAGCCGGGCGTGCCGATGACGAGGCCGTCCGACGTCAGCGGCGCGTCGTCGGCCGCCTGCGCGATGCCGAAGTCGATGAGCACCGGACCGTCGTCGGTCACGAGCACGTTCGCGGGCTTGAGGTCGCGGTGGACGACGCCGGCGCCGTGCACGGCCGCGAGCGCGGACCGCAGCCCCTCGGCGAGGTCGAGCAGGTCCTGCGCGTCGAGCGGGCCGCGCTCGCGCACGTGCTCCTCGAGGGTGTCGCCGTCGACGAGCTCGGTCACGAGGAACGCCTCGGTCGAGTCGGCCTCGGCGTCGAGGATCGCGGCGACGCCCGGGTGCCGGAGCTTCTGGAGCGCGCGGACCTCACGGCGCAGCCGGTCGCGGGCGACGGCGTCGGAGCCGAGCTGCGGGTGCAGCAGCTTGAGCGCGACGGCCGTGCCGCCGCCGTCGACCGCCCGGTACACGGTTCCCATGCCGCCCGAACCGAGCGGCGCGACGATGCGGTACCCCCCGATGTCCGACCCCGGCGTCAGACCGATCCGCTCCATGCCCCGCAACCTAGCCCGCGGTGCGGACGGGCGTCCCCCAACGCGCGGGTGACGTGTGACGCGCGTCGCGTCCTGCCGTGACCAGGGGCGCTCACCTGGCCCGACGGCTAGGGTCGACGCAGACCCGAGGAGTTGATCTCGTTGCCTTCCGACGTGCCTGACGCCGGCTACGACCTGCTCGTCGTCGCGAACCGTCTCCCCGTGGACGTCGCGCTGGGGGACGACGGCGAGCCCACCTGGACCCGCTCCCCCGGCGGTCTCGTGACCGCCCTGGCTCCCGTGATGGCGGGGGCCGACGGCGCGTGGATCGGGTGGGGCGGCTCACCCGACCTCGACCTCGAGCCCTTCGAGGTCGACGGCACGCAGCTCGTCCCCGTGACCCTCAGCCAGACCGACGTCGAGCGGTACTACGAGGGGTTCGCCAACGACACCCTGTGGCCGCTCTACCACGACGTCATCGCCCCGCCCGCGTTCCACCGGCAGTGGTGGGACGCCTACCAGCGCGTGAACAAGCGGTTCGCCGAGGCCGCCGCGAAGGCCGCGTCGAAGGGCGCGACGGTGTGGGTGCACGACTACCAGCTGCAGCTCGTGCCGCAGATGCTGCGCGTGCTGCGCCCCGACCTGCGCATCGGCTACTTCCACCACATCCCGTTCCCGCCGCTCGAGATCTTCGCGCAGCTCCCGTGGCGGCGGCAGGTCGTCGAGGGCCTGCTCGGCGCGGACCTGGTCGGCTTCCAGCGCGCGGGCGACGCCGCGAACTTCGTGCGGATCGTGCGGCGCCTCACGGACCTCACGACGCGAGGCCAGGTCGTCACGCTCATGAAGCACGGCCGCGTGGACCGGCACGTGCGCGCCGCCGCGTTCCCGATCTCGATCGACTCGCACGCGTTCGACGACCTGGCCCGCAGCCACGACGTGCAGATGCGCGCCAAGCAGATCCGGCACGAGCTCGGCGACCCCGAGGTGCTGCTGCTGGGCGTCGACCGGCTCGACTACACCAAGGGCATCCGGCACCGCATCAAGGCGTACGGCGAGCTCCTCGAGGACGGCCGCCTGTCACCGAGCACGACGACGCTCGTGCAGGTCGCGAGCCCGAGCCGCGAGAACGTGGGCGCCTACCAGCAGCTCCGCGACGAGGTCGAGCTGCTGGTCGGGCGTATCAACGGCGACTTCGGCCAGGTCGGGCACGCGCCCGTGCAGTACCTGCACCAGTCGTTCCCGATGGAGGAGATGGCGGCGCTGTACCTCGCGGCCGACGTCATGCTCGTCACCGCGCTGCGCGACGGCATGAACCTCGTCGCCAAGGAGTACGTCGCGGCCCGCTCCGACGACCGGGGCGCGCTCGTCCTCTCGGAGTTCACGGGAGCGGCCGACGAGCTGCAGGGCGCGGTCCTGGTGAACCCGCACGACATCGACGGCATGAAGGACGCGATCACGTACGCCGTGCACATGGACCAGCGGGAGGCGCGCAAGCGCATGCGCCGTCTGCGTCGCCGCGTGCTCGGCCACGACGTGACCGCCTGGTCGAAGGAGTTCCTCGCGGTGCTGACGGCGATCCCCGCCCGGACGGACCATGTCTGACGGCCCCGCGGACGCCGCGGCCCTGCGCGACCTGCTCGCGGGTCTCGCCGCCGATCCCGCGTCGCGCCCGCTGCTCGTCGCGCTCGACTTCGACGGCACCCTCGCACCCCTGCAGGACGACCCGCAGACGTCGCGGATCCTGCCCGACGGCGTCGAGGCGCTCACGCGGCTGGCCGCCGCCGAGGGCGTCGCGCTCGCGCTCGTGTCCGGCCGCGCGATGAACGACCTGCACGCGCTCGCCGAGGTCCCACCCGGCACCTACCTGGTCGGCAGCCACGGCGCCGAACGGGCCAGGGTCACGCGGTACGGGCTCGACCGCGACGTCGTGCAGCTCACCGACGAGCAGGCGGACCGGCTCGCGGCGCTCGGCGCCGAGGCCGCGCAGGTCGCACGGGGACGCGACGGCGTCTGGGTCGAGACGAAGCCGACCGCGGTCGTCGTGCACACCCGGCTGGCCGAGCCCGACGTGGCCGAGCCCGCCGAGGCCGAGGCGATCGCGCTCGGCGAGCGGCTCGGGTCCGGGGTCCTGCACGGCAAGGACGTCGTCGAGATCTCCGTGCTGCGGGCCAGCAAGGGCGAGGCGCTGACCGCGCTGCGCGACGAGCTCGGTGCGCCGGTCGTGCTCTACGCGGGCGACGACGTGACCGACGAGCACGCGTTCGCGGCGCTCGGTGAGCGCGACGTCACGGTGAAGGTCGGGCCGGGCGACACGTCCGCGCGGTTCCGCGTGGACGACCCGCACGCCGCGGTCGACGCGCTCGCCGACCTCGCGGCGCGGCTGCACGTCTGACCCGACCGCACCCCGCTGCCCCGCGGAACGACTGACCCGACCGCACCTCGCTGCCTCGCCGAACGTCGGAGCCGACCGCACCTCGCGGCCCGGCCGCGCGCCGCCGGCGACCTCACCCGCTCCCCGCCCGCGCCCGCGCGGACCCCGGGTTACCGTGACGAGATGTCCGGCCGGATGCAGGACGTGCACCTCGTCGAGGCCGACGAGCACGACGACCGCACGGTCGCCCCCTCGGGCCGTGCGCGACCCGGCCGCGACCGGCGAGGCCCGGGCGCAGGAGGCCCGACGGGTGCACCGGACGGCGCCGACGCGCCCTCCGCGGCGGCGGACGACCGCCACGACACCGACGGTTCCGACGCCTCCCCGGTGCACGGGTGGGTGCGCACGCACCTGCGCCTGCTCGTCCCCGCGGTGCTCGCGGTCGCCGCGCTGCTCGTGGGAGCCCAGCTGCTCCTCGACGCGCTCGAGCGGGCCCGGGTCGCGGCCCTCGCCGACGTCCGCGGCGTGCTGCGCCCGGTCGACCCGGGGCTCGGGGTCCGCTGGGCGTCGGGCGCCGAGGACGCGCGCGTGGTCGAGTCGGGCGTCCTCGTCGACGGGCTCGTCGTCGGCGCCGCACCGCTGCCGGCCGCGCAGGTCCAGGTGCGCGCGCTCGACGAGCTCACGGGCGCGCTGCGGTGGACGCGCGAGCTCGACCTGCCGACGCCCGTCATGACGCCCGACGCCGCCTCGCCCGCGACGTGGACGGTCTGCACGACGGCGGGCGCGCCGAGCACGTCGACGAACAGCCCGGACGACGCCCGGCCCGTCGTCGCCTGCCTCGCGCAGCAGCCCGGTTCGGACATCGGCCCGCCGCCGGAGGTGTCGCTGTGGTTCCTCGACGCGCGCGACGGCACGCTGCTGTCGACGCAGCGGCTCCCGGGCGACGCGGCGTTCACCGTCCTCGACGGCCGGCTCCTCACGGCCGTCCGCGAGGAGGACGAGGACGGCGGCGGCGACCGCTCGACCCGCTGGCGCGTCACGGCGACCGACCCGGCCACGCAGGAGGCGCTGTGGACGTGGACGACGCCGCCGATCGACGCGCCACGGGTCACGCAGCAGCCGACCGACGTGTGGTCGTCGTCGTTCGCGTCGCTCGACGCGCGCGCCGACCACGTGCTGCTCGCGGTGGGCTCGTCGTCGTGGCTGCTCGACACGGACGGGTCGATGCTGCGCCGCGACGGCCTGGAGCCCGGCTGGTGGCCGGAGCTCGCCCGCGGCGGCGCGGTCGTGCACTCGACGTGGTCGCGCGACGGCCGCCCGCAGTCGCGTCTGCTGCGGCCCGACGGGTCGCGCACGACGGTCGACGCGACACCGCTGTGGCTCACGGTCGACGACGGCTCGGTCCCGGGCTCGGTGCTGTTCGCGACGCGTGACGTCGGGCCGTCGGGCGTGGTCGCGTCGGTGTCGGCGCGCGACGCGTCGACGGGTGACCTGCGGTGGCGCGTGACGGGCGTCGAGGCGACGTCGGCGGTCCTGCTCGACGACCGGCTCTACGTCGTCGGGGCCGACGGGCTCGCAGCGATCGACGCGACGACGGGGGCGGTCCGGTGGACGACGCCGCTCGGCCGCACGGTCGACGAGCTCTCGACGGACGGCCGCTGGCTGCTGCTGCGCGGGCCCGGTCCCGTGGTCGAGGCGTACGCGACCGCGGACGGCGGGCGCGCGTGGCGGGCGGACCTCACGGGTGAGGCCCTCGAGCCGGGGACGAACCTGCGGGTCGGGTGGCAGGTGCCGCGGATGTACGCGCTGCGCACCGACGGGTCGGTCGCGGTGCTCGGCTGACCGGTGGTGCGTGGGGTCCTCGCGCCCGTCGCGCGCAGCGTCGCAGGCCCGCGAGGTGGTTGCCCGGGCCGACGAGACGTGCGTCACGCGTGTGGCATGATGACCTCGGACCGAGGACGGGCCTTTCGCCCCCCTCGGTCCGTGTCAGCGAAGACACTCTGACACCCTCCACAACGGATCGTCCGGCACGTACCTGCCGGTGAAGGGAACGGATCAGACATGGCTACGGTCACGTTCGACAAGGCCACCCGGGTCTACCCGGGCACGGAGCGCCCCGCGGTCGACTCGCTCGACCTGCACATCGAGGACGGCGAGTTCCTCGTCCTCGTCGGCCCCTCCGGCTGCGGCAAGTCCACCTCGCTCCGCATGCTCGCGGGTCTCGAGGACGTCAACGCGGGTCGCATCCTCATCGGCGACCGCGACGTCACGGACGTCCAGCCGAAGGACCGGGACATCGCGATGGTGTTCCAGAACTACGCGCTGTACCCGCACATGACGGTCGCCGACAACATGGGCTTCGCGCTCAAGATCGCCGGCACGCCGAAGGCGGAGATCCGCCAGCGCGTCGAGGAGGCCGCCAAGATCCTCGACCTCTCCCAGTACCTCGACCGCAAGCCGAAGGCCCTCTCGGGTGGCCAGCGTCAGCGTGTCGCCATGGGCCGCGCCATCGTGCGTCAGCCCCAGGTGTTCCTCATGGACGAGCCGCTGTCGAACCTCGACGCCAAGCTCCGCGTCCAGACCCGTACGCAGATCGCGTCGCTGCAGCGTCGTCTCGGTGTCACCACCGTGTACGTCACGCACGACCAGACCGAGGCCCTGACGATGGGTGACCGCATCGCGGTCCTCAAGGACGGCCTCCTGCAGCAGGTCGGCACGCCGCGCGACATGTACGACACCCCGGCCAACGTCTTCGTCGCCGGCTTCATCGGCTCGCCGGCCATGAACATCGCCACGGTCCCGGTGCTCGAGGGCGCCGCCCAGCTCGGCCGTGCGCGCGTCTCGCTGCCGCGCGACGTCCTCGCCAAGTTCACCGAGGCCGACCGCAACCACATCACGCTCGGCTTCCGTCCCGAGGCGCTCGAGGTCGTCCCGCAGGGCACCCCCGACGCGATCCCGGTCATCGTGAACATCGTCGAGGAGCTCGGCTCGGACGCGTTCCTCTACGCGTCGCTGACGAACGAGTTCGGTGGCGCCGAGGCCGTGCACTCCGGTGCCGGCGACGCGCAGATCATCGTCCGCATCGACCCGCGCGGCGTCCCCGCCAAGGGCGAGACGGTCTGGGTCCGCATCCGCGAGGGCCAGCAGCACCTGTTCCACGCGGGCACCGGCGAGCGCATCACGGTCTGATCGCTCCCAGCAGCACCGCCGACGGGCGGGTCCGGCTCCGGCCGGGCCCGCCCGTCGGGCGTTCCCCGGGTGCTCCCGCTCGTCGCCGGCATGCGCGGCTCGCGCCCACTCGTCACGTTGTGCGGGACGCCCACACGTCCTCCCCGACTTCCGTGCCCGCCCGCAGGGTCGGTCGTCGGACCACTCTGAGAGGATCGGGTCATGAGCCCGACGCCGCAGCGCCTGCAGATCACCGCGGCCAACCCGGACCCCGCGCTCCTCGACCTGCCGTGGCAGGTGCCGCTGGAGGACTGGCCGGCCGAGACCCTGGCTGCGCTCCCCCGCGGCATCTCCCGCCACATCGTGCGGTTCGTGCGGCTGTCGGGCCGGGTCATCGCGGTCAAGGAGATCGGCGAGACCGTCGCGTACCGCGAGTACGAGCTGCTGCGCCAGCTCGACCGCATCGACGTCCCGAGCGTCGTGCCCGTGGGCGTCATCACCGGCCGGCGCGACCCCGACGGCGAGCCGCTCGAGGCCGTGCTCATCACCGAGCACCTGCAGTTCTCGCTGCCGTACCGCGCGCTGTTCAGCCAGTCGCTGCGCCCCGACACGGCCACCCGCCTCATCGACGCGCTCGCCGTGCTGCTCGTCCGCCTGCACCTCGCGGGCTTCTACTGGGGCGACGTGTCGCTGTCGAACACCCTGTTCCGCCGCGACGCCGAGACGTTCGCCGCGTACCTCGTCGACGCCGAGACGGGCGACCTGCACGACACGCTGACGACCGGCCAGCGCGAGTACGACCTCGAGGTCGCGCGCGTGAACATCATCGGCGAGCTCATGGACCTCCAGGCGGGCGAGTTCCTCGAGGAGGACGTCGACGCCGTCGCGATCGGCAACGCGCTCGCCGAGCGGTACCGCGAGCTGTGGCGCGCCCTCACCGAGACCGAGTCGTTCGGCTACGGCGAGCGGTGGCGCGTGCAGGCGCGCATCGACCGCCTCAACGACCTCGGGTTCGACGTCGGCGAGCTCGACATCACGACCGACGTCGGCGGCACGACCGTGCAGATCCAGCCGAAGGTCGTCGACGCGGGCCACCACTCGCGCCGGCTCATGCGCCTGACCGGCCTCGACGTGCAGGAGAACCAGGCCCGCCGCCTGCTCAACGACCTCGACGAGTACCGGGCCGCGACCGACCGGCAGCGCGAGGACGAGGCGTTCGTCGCGCACGACTGGCTCACCGAGGTGTTCGAGCCCGCGGTGCGCGCGGTCCCGCGGGACCTCCGCCACAAGCTCGAGCCCGCGCAGGTGTTCCACGAGCTGCTCGACCACCGGTGGTACCTCTCGCAGCAGCAGGGCCGCGACGTGCCGATGCCGGAGGTCGTGAAGAGCTACGTGAAGAACATCCTGCCGACGCGCCCGGACGAGGACGCGATCCTGGGCGTGCAGTCGGGCGACATCCGCGACACCGACATGTTCCCGCAGGTCGAGGACGACCAGCTCCTCGGCTGACCGATGTTGTCACTACTGCAACGCCTACTGCAAAGAGCATGTGGCAGTAGCCGTTGCAGCTGCCGTTCGCGAGTATCAGGTCAGACGCCACGCCGCCCGTGGGTCCTTGGGTGACTGCCCCTCCCACTTGATCAGGCCAGCGTCCTGCAGTCGCTGAAGGTGGCGGGACGCCGTAGGGCGCGTGACACCTGCCGCGTCGGCCACCTGCCCTGTGCCGATTGGCCGCCCGACACGGCGCAGCACATCAAGCACCTTCAGAGCGCCCGCAGGGAGCGACTCACGCACCTCACGCGGGAGCGCATCCGAGAAGAACAACGTCAGTTGCACGGCTCCGGCCGTCTGCGTGTACACCGGATCGGTGAGACCCCGAGCGCGCATCTCATCGAAGATGCGTCGTATGCCCTCGCCCAGTTCCTGTGCGATGCCGAGGTCCGAGCACACGCGCGCAATTCGTGGATTGCGTGCGTAGCGGCTGATGTCGAGCGGTCGACTCGGGTCGACTAGTCCAGGGAATCGTCCAGGGCTAGCGATCTCCAACCGATCCGGGAAGATCTCCACCCGCACGTGATCGCCCGCCATGCTGTAGGAGCGATGAAGCACGGCATTGACGAGGCCTTCGAGCCACGCATCTCGAGGGATCACCGGAATGCGTTCGAACCGTCCGCTTGCCCCTAACGCACGACGATCGGGCAGGAACCACTCGATGACGTTTGCGGCCTCGGTGATCTGCTGCGGGATCGAACCTTCGCAACGAACGTCCGCGGCATCCTCGAGTGTGAGCCCGGCGCCCGTCCCGCGCTCCACGTCGCGGTACCGCAGGATGCGGACATGAGCATTCGGAAATGCGTCCTGCGGTCGCTCTCCGAACAACAGGTAAGCAGCAACCGTCAAACGCCCCTGACGTGTGAGGAGTCCGCGTGCGCGAAGCATCGACTCTGGTGACGACGAACCAATCGCCAGCTGATAGGCCGAGACCTGACTCGCGTCGAGGTCCTCGACCCCGAGGTCGACCGTTGTCCCGTCGAAGGGCGCTCCGCCGCGGTCGTACTCCAGTTCCTGACGCTGAGCGAAGCCAAGCTTCCGAGACTCGTCGCCTACGCGGAGATAACAGTCACCGCTCGTCGTTTCGTGCACTCTCTCACCGGGATCGACGCGCAAGAGGAGCACACGTGCCCCGTCGGAGGTCGTCAACACCTCAGCCCGTGTCCGTGCGACGGGTTGTGTGAAGTCCTGGGCGACCTCGCGCAGGTCGTTGAGGCGACCTTCGCCCACACCGTCGACCGCGCCGGAGTGGATCCCCACGACGATGCACCCACCCTCGGCGTTGGCGAACGCCACCAAAGGGACCGCGAGGTCCCGAGGCGCGATCCGACCAGACTTCCGCTCGAACCACTGCCCTTCGGGCAGGTCTGCGAGCGCCTGCCGTCAAGCCCGTGGGTACGGGTTACGACGCGCGGCGGCGGGCGACCTCGTAGAGCGCGATCCCCGCGGCGACTCCCGCGTTGAGCGACTCGACGGCCGACGCGATCGGGATGGACGCGATCGCGTCGCACTGCTCGCGCACGAGCCGGGACAGGCCCTTGCCCTCGGAGCCGACGACGAGCACGAGCGGGTCCTCGGCGAACGCGACGTCGCCGATCGCGACGTCGCCGCCGCCGTCGAGCCCGACGACGAACACGCCCGCCTCGCGGTACGCCTGCAGGGTCCGGACCAGGTTCTTCACGCGCGCGACGGGCACGCGCGCCGCGGCACCGGCGGACACCTTCCACGCCGAGGCCGTGACACCCGCGGCGCGACGCTCGGGCACGAGCACGCCGTGCGCACCGAACGCGCCCGCGGACCGGAGCACGGCGCCGAGGTTGCGCGGGTCGGTCACGCCGTCGAGCGCGACGACGAGCGCAGGCTGCTCGGACGCCTCGGCGGCGTCGAGCAGGTCCTCGTCGTCGGCGTACGCGTACGGCGGCACCTGGATCGCGACGCCCTGGTGCACGGACCCGTCGGTGAGCCGGTCGAGCTCGGTGCGGCTGACCTCGAGCAGCGGGTAGCCGGACTCGGCGGCGGTCGAGACGATCTCGCGCGTGCGGTCGTCGGCCTCGAGCCGTGCCGCGAGGTACACGGTCGACACCGGGATGCCGGCCCGCAGCGCCTCGACGACGGAGTTCCGCCCGGAGACGATCTCGTGCGTCGACGACGTCCGGCCGCCGCGGCCCCCGGCCGCGCTGCGCGACGCGGACGCCGAGCGCTGACCCGAGCGGCCCTGGCCCGCGACCGTGCGCTTCTCCGCGGCGACCTTCTTCTTGTACGCCGCGTGGTACGGGCGGTCCTCGGCCTTGGGCGTCGGCCCCTTGCCCTCGAGCGACTTGCGGCCGTGCCCGCCGGTGCCGACGGACGCGCCCTTCTTGGACCCCGGCTTGCGGGTGGCGCCTCGGCGCTGGGAGTTGCCGGCCATGGGTGCTGTCTCCTACGTCTGGTGGTGCGAACGTCTGGTGCGGGTCGGGCCCGCGCGGTTCCGGTCGGGCGGCGGCGGCCGCAGCGGGGTGGCGGTCAGCCCTCGGGTCGCAGGGACCAGCGGGCCCCCGTCGGCGAGTCCTCGACGACGACCCCGGCGGCCGCGAGGCGGTCGCGGATCGCGTCGGCGGTCGCGAAGTCGCGGTCGGCGCGCGCCTGGGCGCGGGCCTCGAGCTGCCCGGCGACGACCGCGTCGAGGGCGCGTGCGTACCGCTCGTCGCCGCCCCGCCCAGCCCACTGCGGGCTGCCCGGGTCGAGGCCCAGGACGTCGAGCATCGCGCGCAGCGCGACCATCTCGGTCCGGGCCACGACCAGGTCACCCGACGCGAGCGCGCCGTTGCCGAGCCGCAGGTGCTCGTGCACGACCGCGAGCGCGGCGGGCACGTTGAGGTCGTCGTCCATCGCGGCGACGAACGCGTCGGGCAGGTCGGCCTTGGCGACCTCGTCGAGGTCGGCGGCGCCGACCTTCTCGGCCGCGCGCTCGACGAACCCGGCGAGCCGGTCCCACGTCGCCTCGGCCTCGCGCAGCGAGTCGTCGGTCCACTCGAGCATCGACCGGTACTGCACGGCCGTGAGCGCGTACCGGAGCACCGCGGCACGCACGCCCTGGAGCACGACGTCGACGAGCAGCCCGTTGCCGAGCGACTTGCTCATCTTCGCGCCGCCCTGCGTGACCCAGCCGTTGTGCAGCCAGTACTGCGCGAACCCGTACCCGGCGGCGCGCGACTGCGCCTGCTCGTTCTCGTGGTGCGGGAACCGCAGGTCGAGCCCGCCGCCGTGGATGTCGAACGCGTCGCCGAGGTACCGCCGCGCCATCGCGGAGCACTCGAGGTGCCAGCCCGGTCGCGCACGGCCCCACGGGGTGTCCCACGACGCGCTCGTGGGCTCGCCCGGCTTCGGCGACTTCCAGAGCGCGAAGTCCCGCGCGTCGCGCTTGCTGATGCCCGACGCGTCGTCGGGGGCGGGGACCATGTCGTCGACCCGCTGGTTGGTGAGAGCGCCGTACTCCGGGTACGAGCGGACGTCGAACCACACGTCGCCCGGGCCGGTCGTGTACGCGTGGCCTGCGTCGACGAGCCGGTCGACGAGCTCGACCATGGCAGGGACGTGCCCGGTGGCGCGCGGCTCGTACGTCGGCGGCAGGACACCGAGCGCGTCGTACGCGGCCGTGAACGCGCGCTCGTTCGTCGCCGCCCACGCCCACCACGGCTCGCCCGCGTCGGCGGCCTTGGCGAGGATCTTGTCGTCGATGTCGGTGACGTTGCGGACCAGCGTGACGCGGTGGCCCGTGCGGCGCAGCCAGCGCACCAGCACGTCGAACGCGACGCCGGACCGGACGTGGCCGATGTGCGGGGGCGCCTGGACGGTCGCGCCGCACAGGTAGATGCCGACCTCGCCCGCGGTGAGCGGGACGAAGTCGCGCACCGTGCGGGTCGCGGTGTCGAACAGGCGCAGGGTCACGCCCGTCATCGTACGGGGACGGAGGGGAGGCGCGGAGTGACGTGGAAGGTGACGACCGCAGGTCGCTGCCTGGAACAGCACGCAGCGACTCCCCGACCGACGAGCACCGGCTGCTCACGCGGGGTCGGTCCCCGCAGGCCCGCTCGGCAGGGGCGCCCGACGTGGCCGCTCGACGGGACGCCGCACCACCGTCCGGGCGGACCGGACGTCGCGGCCGCGCTCAGCCGAAGGTGCGCCCCTCGCCCCGGTACGTCGGCACGGTCGCCTCGACGGACGTGCCGCGCACGAGGTGCACGTCGGAGAACCGCTCCATGACCTCGCCGGCCTTGGCGTGCCGGAACCACACGCGGTCCCCGACGCGCAGGTCGGCGCCCGACGACAGCCGCAACGGCGTCTGCACCTCGCCCGCACCCTCACGGCCGGTGAGCGCGAGCCCGCCCGGCCACACGGGACGCGGCAGACGCGTCTTCACGGCCGGGCCGGACGCGACGTACCCGCCACCGAACACGGTCGCCCAGCCGGGCCCGGGGACGCGGACGACGTCGAGGCCGAAGAACGCGGCGGGACGCGGCTCGAACGCGCGGTACCGGTCGAAGAGCGTCGGCACGAACAGGCCCGAGCCGGCGGTGACCTCGGTGACGGTGGCGTCGGAGACGCTCGTCTCGACCGACCCGGACCCGCCCGAGTTCACGAGGTCGAGCGCGTGCCCCACGGCGTCCTGCACGGCCTCGACGACGGCGGCACGGCGGACCGCGAGGTCGGCGACGGACAGCCGCTTCACGGCCCGGACGGCGGGGCTGGTGTCGGGCAGGCCTGCGACCTGCGCCTCGTAGAACATGACGCCGCGCACGACGAGCGGCCCGCGGGCCTCGACGGCGGCGGCGAGCACGGCGGCGTCGGCGGCGGAGTGCACCGGGGAGCGGCGGACGCCGAGGTGCGCGCGCAGCGGGCCGAGCCGCACGCGGAGCGACGCGTCGACGTCGAGGCACACGCGCAGCGTCGTCCCGTGCGCGCGGGCCGCGGCCGCGGCGAGGTCCGCCTGCGCGACGTCGTCGACCATGAGCGTGACGGCCGCCGCGGCGCGCGGGTCGGCGGCGAGCTCGTCCAGCGCACCCGTGTCGACGCTCGGGTAGCCGAGCAGCACGTCGTCGACGCCCTCGCGCGCCAGCCACACCGCCTCACGCACCGAGTACGCCATGACACCCGCGAACCCGGGCCGGGCAAGGACGTCGTGCAGGACGTGGCGCACGCGGACGGACTTCGACGCGACGCGGACCGGCGTCCCGCCCGCCCGGTGGACCAGGTCGGTCGCGTTGGCGTCGAGCGCGTCGAGGTCGACCACCGCGAGCGGTGCCGGGAGGCCGCGCGTCGCCTCGTCGAGCCGCACCCCGAGCGTGCCCGTCGCCGGCGCCGACGCGTCGGCGGTGCGGACGGTCGCGGTGGTGGAGGGGGACGTGGGCGGGACGGTGCCGCGGGCGGTGCCGGTCACCGGGACGCCTCGTCCGTGGGCACGACGCCGCCCGAGGCCGTGACCGGGCCGACCGACGTGGCCGAGTCGCCTGCGTCGGCTCCCGTGTCGACGCCGCTCGCGCCGACGCCGCCCGCGCTGTCGCCGCCCGCGCTGTCGCCGCCGTCGTCCGCGCTGCGCCGCCCGAACCGCGGCGCGACCACCGCGACGGCGACGACGAGCAGCACGGGCACGACGAACCCGGCGCGCAGCGTCGACCCGGAGCCGATCGCGCCGACGAGCACCCCGCCGAGGACCGCGCCGACGTAGTTGAAGATGTTGAGCCGCGCGACGACGGCGTCGGCGTGCCCGGGCGCGAGCGCGCCGGCGGCCGAGAAGCACAGCGGCGCGACGACGCCGAGGCCGGCGCCGGTGACGGCGAACCCGAGCAGCGCGACGGGGGTGCCCGGCGCGACGACGACGAGCACGAGCCCGGTCGCACCGACGACGGCCGCGACGCGGACGACCGCGGCTCGCCCGTGCCGGCGGACCAGCGGGTCGCCCGCGACGCGCGAGACGAGCGTCGTCGCGAGGTACGCGGCGTACCCGAGCGGGGCGATCCGTGCCGTCGCGTCGAGGACGTCGCCCAGGTAGATGGTCGACCAGGTCGAGACGGCGGTGTCGGCGACGTAGTACGCGACGACGCCGAGCCCGAGGAGCAGGACGGGACCCCACGGGACGCGTCCGGCGACGTCCGTCGACGCGTCGGACGCAGGCTCGCCCGACCGGTCACGACGCCACCCGGCGGCGGCGACGAGGACGGCCGCGAGCGAGGCGACGAGGATGCCCGACCACAGCACGTACGCGACGGGCTCGGGGGGCGTCCGCCCGGCGGTCACGGACACGAGCACGGCGCCGGCGATCCCGCCGACGGACCACGCGGCGTAGAAGCCCGTGAGCAGCGACCGCCCGTAGACGCGCTGGACGGAGACGGCCTGCATGTTGGTGCCGGCGTCGACGAGCCCGAGCCCGAGCCCGTAGACGGCGAACCCGAGGGCCAGCACCGCGAACGTCGGCGCGGCCGACACGACGGCGACGGCGGCGACGAGCACGCACAGGCCGGACGCGAGCGCCCCGCGGCTGCCCGCACGCCCGCGTGCGACCCGGTCGGCGACGAGCGTGCCCACGGCGGCGAGCGCGCACACGCCGAGCACGACGAGGGTGATCTGCCCGTCGTCGACGCCGTACCGGTCCTTGAACTGCTCGAGGCTGGTGAGCAGGAGCGCGTAGACGAACCCCTGGGTGGCGAACCCGCCGGACGTCGCGACCCGGGCGCGCCGGGCCGCCGTCGTGACCGTGCTGCTGCTCCCCCTGGCCTCGGCGCTCACGCGGTCGTCTGCTGGTCCGCGCGCGCGGACGCGCCGGGCGGCAGGCCGTGGTCGAGCGCCTCCGGGGCGAGCTCGACGGGCACGGCCATGGTCGCGAGGTACTGCCCGAAGCCCTGCAGACCGCGCCGGGCGGCCTCCGAGTCCCCGTCGACGAGCCACGCGAGCGAGAACCCGTCGACGACGGCGACGACGGCCCGCGCGACGTGCGCACGCGGCACGGTCCAGCCGACGTGCGCGGCCTTCTCGACGAGCTCGAGCACCTGCTCGGCCGCCGACCACTGGCCGCGGTACTGCTCGATCGCGACCTGGTTGAGCTCGGCGTGGCGCAGCGACGACGTCGTGAGCTCGTACGAGAGCAGCTGCGGGCCGCGCGCGGACGCGATGGTGTCCCACAGCGCGTCGAGGACGGCACCCACGATGACCGCGACGTCCGCACCCTCGGGCAGGTCGTCGAGGCTGCGGGCGAGGTTCTGCGCGGTGATGGCGTGCGCCATGGACCGCAGCAGCTCGTCCTTGTCCTGGAAGCAGTAGTGCACGACGCCGAGCGAGACGCCTGCCTCGGCGGCGATGGCGCGCACGGTCGCGGCGTCGATGCCGTCGCGGCTGGCGACGGTCAGCGCAGCCTCGATCAGCTGCTCGCGCCTCTCGGCGACGGGCAAGCGGTTCATCCGGGTCCCCTCCCTCGATGCGACGTGCCCTCACCGGCCCGACCGCCGGTTGCGTCGAGGGTCCCGTCGCGTCTCCCCACGCCATATCTCAATGTCAGTCGTGACGATAGTCAAGGTATGTACGCACTTGACTTGGACAACCGACCAGGAGGACCGTTGTCCACGATGGGCAAGACGTCGGCCGCCACGCCCTGGCAGAACTGGGCCCGCACCGCGCACGCGACGCCGCGCAGCGTGGCGCACCCCCGTGACCTGGGCGAACTCGTCGCGACGGTCCGCGCCGCGGCGCACACCGGCCTGCGCGTGCGCGCGGTCGGCGGCGGCCACTCCTTCACCCCCGCCGCGGTCACGGACGGCGTGCAGGTTCACCTGGACGCGATCGACGCGCTCGAGCGTGTCGCCCCGCAGCCCGACGGCACGACCCACGTGACGGTCGGCGCCGGGATCCGGCTGCGCGCGCTCAACACGCTCCTCGCCCAGCACGGCCTCGCGATGCGCAACCTCGGCGACATCGACAAGCAGTCGATCGCCGGCGCCGTCTCGACCGGCACGCACGGCACGGGCTCACGGCTCGGCGGCCTCGCGACGCAGGTCGTCGGCGCACGCCTGGTCCTCGCCGACGGCGACGTGGTCGAGGTGTCCCCCACGCGTCACCCCGAGCTGTTCGAGCTCGCCCGCCTCGGGCTCGGCAGCGTCGGCGTGCTGGCGGCCGTGACGCTCGAGGTCGTGCCCGCGTTCCGCCTCGAGGCGCGCGAGGAGCCGTGGCCGCTCGACCGCGTGCTCGACGAGCTCGAGGGTCCCGACGGCCTCGTCGACGGCAACGACCACTTCGAGTTCTACTGGTTCCCGCACACGCGGCGCGCCCTCACCAAGCGCAACAACCGGGTTCCCGACGACGTCGTCCGGCCGCTGAGCCCCGTGCGCTCGTGGATCGACGACGAGCTGCTCTCCAACGCGATGTTCGCGCTGACCAACCGCATCGCGACGCTCGTGCCGCCCGCGACCGTCGGCATCAACCAGCTCAGCAGCCGCGCGCTGTCCGCCCGCCGCTACACCGCCCCGTCGGCCGAGGTGTTCGTCTCGCCGCGCCGCGTGCGCTTCCGGGAGATGGAGTACGCCGTCCCGCGCGAGAGCGTCGCCGACGTGCTCGCCGAGGTCGACGCGTGGATCGAGGCGTCGGGCGAGCGCCTCCCCTTCCCGGTCGAGGTGCGGTTCGCCGCCGCCGACGACCTGTGGCTGTCGACCGCGCACGGCCGCCCGACGGCCTACGTCGCGGTCCACCAGAACGCCCACCTGCCCTACACCCGCTACTTCACGGCGGTCGAGCGGATCGCCGCGCAGGTCGGTGGCCGCCCGCACTGGGGCAAGCTGCACTGGCTCGACTCCGAGGCGCTCGCACGCGTCTACCCGCGGCTGTGCGACGCCCAGCGGGTGCGCGCGGAGGCCGACCCGGGCGGCACGTTCAGCAACGCGTACCTCGACCAGGTGCTCGGTCCCGTGCCCCACGACGAGCGGGCACCGCGCGCGGCCTGAGCGACCCGCGCTGGACGTCCGACCAGGTCGGGGCGGGTCAGGTCACCCGCGCGGGTGATGGTGTGCATGCGGACGCATCAACCCTGGCGGCGAACGGGTGACCGGTGCAGGCTGTGCCGGGTGAGTGTCACGAGCAGGGCTGTCGTCGCGACCGCGTTCGGTGGGCCGGAGGTGCTCCGCACCGTCGAGACGGCACCGACGGACCCCGGACCGGGCAACGTGCTCCTCGAGGTGAGGGCCGCCGCGGTCAACCCGATCGACTGGAAGATGTACGCCGCCGGGCCCGGCAACGACCCCTCCAGGCTGCCGATCCGGCTCGGCCTCGAGGTCGCGGGCGTCGTCACCGCCGTCGGACCGTCGGTGCGCTGGCTCACCCCGGGGGACGAGGTGATCGCCTGGCGCGTCACCGGCGGGTACGCGTCGCACCTCGAGGTGTCCGAGCAGGTCACGTGCCGCCGGCCGCAGACGCTCGACTGGGCCGCCGCGTCGGGGCTGCTGCTCGCCGGGACGACCGCGGTGCACACCCTCTCCGCGACCGGCACGCACGACGGCGACGTCGTCCTCGTGCACGGCGGCTCGGGCGGCGTCGGCCGCATGGCGGTGCAGCTCGCGGGCCTGCGCGGCGCCCGGGTCGTCGCGACCGGGTCGCCCGCGACGCACGACGACCTGCGGGAGCTCGGCGCGGTCCCCGTCGCGCACGGTCCCGGGCTGCTGGACCGCGTCCGCGAGATCGAGCGGACGACGGGCCCGGTGACCGTCGCGATCGACACCGTCGGGTCGGACGAGGCGCTCGACGTGTCCGTCGCCGTCGTGGCCGACCGCCACCGCGTCGCGACCATCGCCGGCTTCGGCCGCGCGGCCGAGCTCGGCATCACCGCGCTCGGCGGCGGGCCGGGTGCCGACCCCGGCACCGCGGTCCGGGAGGCGGCCCGCGCGCAGCTCGCGGAGCTCGCCGCCGACGGGTCGCTCGACGTGCGGGTCGCGCGCACCTTCCCGCTCGACGACGCCGCCGAGGCGCACCGTGAGAGCCGCGACGGTCACGCCCGCGGCAAGCTGGTCCTGATCCCCTGACCGGGCGTGCACGGCGTGCCTGCGCCCGCGTGCCGCCCGAGGCGACGTCGGTGGTGCCGCTAGAACGTCACGGGCGGCGGGGCGTCCTGACCGAGCGTGCGACGGTGCTCGTCGTCCAGGCCGGCGAGGCCCTGCTCGGTCGCCTCGAGCACCTCGGCGGGCACGCGCACGCGCAGCCGGACGCGGTTGCCCGGTTGACGCAGCGGGAGGGACGACGACCCGGAGCGGGCAGCCGAGAGCGCTCCCACGCCTTCTGGCGCAGGCCCCTGCTCCTCGGACCACTCCGTCACGAACCGGGACGCTATCCCACGACAGGGCGGCCACGCGAGCCCCCGTGCGTGTGGTTCGTGGCGCCGCCGCTCACGACGCGGTGGGGCCGCCGATGCGGTCCGCGAGCGCGCGCAGCTCGTCCAGGACGCGCCGCACGACGACCCGCTCGGCGCGGTCGGCACGGAGCAGCGCGTCGATGCGCCGGCCCGCCCGGACGTCCGCGAGAGGCACCAGGCGCACGCGCGGGTCGTCGCCAAACGTGTATCGCGGCAGCAGCGCGACGCCGTGACCTGCGGCGACGAACGACGCGGCCACGTGGAAGTCGTTGATGCGGTGCACGACGCGCGGCACGTCGCCCGACCTGCGCGCGACGGCGGCGAGCACCGTCGCGACGGGGAAGCCCTCCCGGACGGCCACCCAGTCGACGCCCGCGAGCTCCCCGGGCGGCACGGACCGGCGCCGGGCGAACGGGTGGTCGGGCGGGACCGCGACGTCGAGCGGCTCGCGCAGCAGCGGCACGACCTCGACGCCGGGCGCCGACCACGAGCGGCCGTCGTCCGGGCGGTGCGCGACGACCACGTCGACCTGGTCGGTGAGCGCGACGAAGTCGTCCTGCGCCACGTCCTCGTCCGAGCACTCCACGACGACGCCCTCGAGGTCCGCGACCCGGCTCAGCAGGCCGGGCAGGAGGAGCTGCGCGCCGCTCTGGAACGCGCTCACGCGCACGACGCCCGCCGGACGCGCGAGGTAGGCGTCGACGGCGCCGCGGGCGCGTGCGAGGGCGACAGCGACGTCGACGGCGGCGTCGGCGAGCGCGACTCCCGCCGCCGTGAGCCGCAGCCCCCGGCCGACGCGTTCGGTCAACGGGACGCCGACCTCGCGCTGCAGGCCGGCGACGTGCTGCGAGACCGCCGACGGCGTCAGGTGCAGCGTCGCGGCAGCCGCGGTCACGCCGCCCTGGACGTGCACGGCGCGGAGGATCTCGAGCGAGCGGGCGTCCACGCCGCCGACCCTACGCCTGACTGTTCAGTGGGACTGCATCGTCGCGTCGTGACAACTCGATGGTGCTGAAGTGTGCCAGCGGGTCATGCTGCGTGACATGCCCGCCCGCGACCGCGCCCTCGCCGTCCTCGTCGCCGTGCTGTGGGGGCTGAACTTCACGGCCATCCACCTCCAGCTCGAGCAGTTCCCGCCGTTCCTCCTCGTCGCGCTCCGGTTCGCGCTCATCGCGGTCCCGACGGTGGTGCTCGTCAAGCGCCCGGCCGCCCCCTGGCGCCGGGTGCTGCTGTACGGCCTCGGGTTCGGGGTGCTGCAGTTCCTGTTCCTCTACCTGGCCATGGACTCGGGCATGCCGACCGGGCTCGCGTCGCTCGTGCTCCAGTCGTCCGCGCCGTTCACCGTCGTGCTCGCGGCCGCGCTGCTGCGCGAGCGGATCAGCGCACGACAGGGCCTGGGCGTCGCGGTCGCGGTCGTCGGCCTCGGCGGCATCGCGCTGCACCGCGCGGGCCTCGACGGCGGTGCGACCCTCCTCCCCGTCGTGCTCACGCTGTGCGGCGGGCTCGGCTGGGCCGTCGGCAACCTCGGCAACCGGCTCGCCATGCGCGCCGCCCCCGGGGAACCGCTGCGGCTGCTCCTGTGGATGTCGGTCGTCCCGCCCGTGCCGATGCTCGCCGCCTCGCTCGTCGTCGAGGGCCCGGAGCGGATCGCCGCGTCGTTCGAGGGCCTGGCCACGACGCAGGGGCTGCTCGCGATCGGCGGTCTGCTCTACACCGTGCTGATCGGCACGCTGCTCGGGTCGGGGCTGTGGACCGCGCTCATGGGCCGGCACCCGTCGAGCACCGTCGCACCGTTCTCGATGCTCGTGCCGGTCGCCGGCATCGCGGCGTCGTGGCTGCTGCTGCGCGAGCCGACCCCGCTCGTCGAGATCGCGTGGGGTGCCGTCGTGGTCGGCGGCGTGCTGCTCGGCAGCACCCGCGCCGTCCCGTCGTGGTGGCCCGGCGTGTCCCGTCAGCCGCGGGCGGGTCAGCCGGCGACGGACGAGCCCGTCGCGGGGCAGCCGGCGACCGGTGCGCTGGTGGCACGTCAGCCGGAGACGGGTGCGCGCGTGGCGGGTCAGCCCGCGACGGGGACGACGAGCGCGGTCGCGACCGCCGCGACGCCCTCGCCACGACCCGTCAGCCCGAGCCCGTCGGTCGTCGTGGCCGAGACGGTCACGGGCGCTCCCGCGGCCGACGACAGCGCCGCCTCCGCCTCCGCGCGCCGCTGACCGAGCCGCGGGCGGTTGCCGATCACCTGCACGGCGACGTTGCCGACCTCGAAGCCGGCGGCCCGCACGCGGCGGGCGGCCTCCGCGAGGAGCGTCGTGCCCGCGGCGCCCTTCCACTGCGGCTCCGACGTGCCGAAGTTCGACCCGAGGTCGCCCAGGCCCGACGCCGAGAGCAGCGCGTCCGCGGCGGCGTGCGCGGCGACGTCGGCGTCGGAGTGGCCCGCGAGCGGCCGCTCTCCCGGCCAGGCCAGCCCGGCGAGGTGCAGGACCGCGTCGGGCGCGGGGTCGGGGTCGTAGGCGTGCACGTCGACGCCGATCCCGGTCCGGGGCAGCAGCGGGGTCACAGGGCCTCCTCGGCTGCGGACGTGGCGGAGGTCGAGACCGCGGCGGCGTCGGCGCGCGGCGGGACGGCGTCCGGCGAGCCGGCCGCGTCAGCCGGGTCGGACGCGACGGACAGGTCGGCAGGGGCCGCGCCGCCCGCCCGAGCCGCGGACAGGACCAGCTCGGCGACCGCGAGGTCGCGCGCGGTGGTCACCTTGGCGGCGTCCTCGTGCCCCTCGACGACCCAGACGGGACCGCCCGCGAGCTCGACGAGGCCCGCGTCGTCGGACGCGGCGAGCGCCTCGTCGTGCGCGACGTGCGACCCGTGCGCGTGCGCGGCGACGAGCACGTCGAACCGGAACCCCTGCGGCGTCTGGACGGCGCGCAGGTCGCCTCGGGGGACGGTCCGCACGACGGGCAGGGCCACGGGCACGACGGCAGGCGCCGCACGGCGTGCGGCGCCAGGAGCCGTCGCCGGCGACCCGTCCGCGACCGGGGCACCGGGGGCACCGCGACCGGGCGCGGCCTGCCCCACCTGCTTGACGGTGTCGGTCACGGGCACGCCGGGGACCACCGCGTCGTGCCCGGCGCGCACGGCCTCGACGACGCGCGCCACGAGGGCGGGCGGCACGAGCGGGCGGGCGGCGTCGTGGACGAGCACGACGTCGACGCCGTCGCGGGACGCGAGGACGTCGAGCGCGGCGGCGACCGACGACTGCCGCGTCGGCCCCCCACGCACGACGACCACGTCGCCACCGAGCCCCTCGAGGAGGGAGCGGACGGTGTCGACGTGGTCGGCGGGTGCGGTGACCACGAGGGTCACGACGTGCTCACCGGCGGCCGTGCGGGCCGCCAGAAGCCGTCGTGCGGCGTGCACGACGAGCGGTTCGCCACCGAGCGGCACGAGGGCCTTCGGCAACGTGTGGCCGAGGCGCGAACCGCTGCCGGCGGCCGTGAGGACGGCGGCGACGCTCACCGGGACGCGGGGGCGGGGTGAGCGAGGCCGACGTGCTGGACGGGGGTCAGGACGCGAGGACCTCGTCGAGGATGGCCTCGGCCTTCTCCTCCTCGGTGTGCTCGGCGAGCGCGAGCTCCGAGACGAGGATCTGACGGGCCTTGGCGAGCATGCGCTTCTCGCCCGCGGACAGGCCGCGGTCGGCGTCACGACGCGACAGGTCACGGACGACCTCGGCCACCTTGATGACGTCGCCCGAGGCGAGCTTCTCGAGGTTGGCCTTGTAGCGGCGCGACCAGTTGGTCGGCTCCTCCGTGTACGGGGCGCGGAGCACCTCGAACACGCGGTCGAGGCCTTCCTGGCCCACGACGTCACGCACACCCACGAGGTCGACGTTCTCCGCCGGCACCTCGATGGTCAGGTCCCCCTGGGCGACCTTGAGCTTGAGGTAGATCTTGTCCTCTCCGCGGATGGTCCTGGTCTTGATCTCTTCGATCAACGCTGCACCGTGGTGCGGGTAGACAACGGTCTCCCCAACAGTGAAAGTCATCTGCAGGCGTCCCCTTTCGCAGACGTGTATCTTATCACGCCCGATTTGACTCCCCGACGGCGTGAGACCTGCATCACTGCAGGTCAGCGCGGTGCTCGTCGGCAGCACCGCACACCGGCGCCCTCGACGCGCGGGACGTCGGACCCACGACCTGGGCGAACGCCCGGGTAGGTTCCTCCCGGGCAGGTCGCGCGCGTGCGCCGCGCCCGGTCGCGGCCCGCGGGCGGCTAGGCTGACCGTGCGGTCGTCCTCGACGCTCGCCGGCAGCCCGCCGGCGCAGCCGTGCGACGGCCGTCGACCTGACCGGATCCCCGCACTGGGGCACCCGACGCCCCGAGGAGTCATCGTGACCTCGCCCCGCCTCCGCACCCCCCGGCTCCTCGCGATCGCCGGCGCCACCGCCGCCGCGCTCGCGCTCGCGGGCTGCTCGGCCACCAACCCGATCACGACGCAGGACGAGTACGCGGCGTCCGACGGCGTCCGCGTGACCGTCGGCGAGATCCGTGGCGACAACCTCATGGTGCTGTCGGACGGCGACGGCGCCCCGGGCGTCCTGCACGGCGGCCTCGTCAACGACGGCTCCGAGGACGAGCGCGTGACGTTCACGTTCGAGGGCTCCGAGCCCACGACGGTCGACGTGCCCGCAGGCGCCACGGTGCTGCTCGACGGCACGGACGGGGACGACCGCGCCGACGTGCGCCTCGCCGCGGTCGAGACGATCCCGGGCGGGCTCGTCTCGCTGACGCTGGGCACGGACACGTGGGGCGCGTCGACGTTCGACGTCCCGGTCCTCGACGGCACGCTGCCGGAGTACGCGGGTCTCGTCCCGACGCCGACCCCCACGCCCACCCCGACGCCGACTCCGACGGCCACCGAGACCGCGTCCGCGGAGCCCACGCCGACCCCGACGGCGACCGCCGAGGGCTGACGCAGCGGGCGGCGCGCTCGGCACCCGCACCCCGCACCGCCCGTGCACCACGCACCGCCTGCGCACCACGCACGACGAAGGCCCGACCGGATCACCCGGTCGGGCCTTCGCGCGTCCCGGGTCGTGCCCGGCCGGGACGGGTCAGCCGAAGCGGCCCGAGATGTAGTCCTCGGTGGACTGCTCGCGCGGCGAGGAGAAGATCGTCGACGTCTCGTCGATCTCGACCAGGCGGCCGGGCTGGCCGGTGCCGGCGAGGTTGAAGAACGCGGTGCGGTCGGACACGCGCGCGGCCTGCTGCATGTTGTGCGTGACGATGACGATCGTGTAGCTCGCCTTGAGCTCGGCGATGAGGTCCTCGATCGCGAGCGTGGAGATCGGGTCGAGCGCGGAGCACGGCTCGTCCATGAGCAGCACCTGCGGCTTGACGGCGATGGCGCGCGCGATGCACAGACGCTGCTGCTGACCGCCGGACAGGCCCGAGCCGGGGCGGTCGAGGCGGTCCTTGACCTCGTTCCAGAGGTTCGCGCCGCGCAGGGACGCCTCGACGAGGTCCTGCGCGTCGCCCTTGGAGATGCGGCGGTTGTTGAGCCGCACGCCCGCGAGCACGTTCTCGGCGATGGACATCGTCGGGAACGGGTTGGGGCGCTGGAACACCATGCCGACCTGGCGGCGGACCGCGACGGGGTCGATGTCGTTGCCGTAGAGGTCGACGCCGTCCATCGCGACGGTGCCCTCGACGCGCGCGCCCGGGATGACCTCGTGCATCCGGTTGAGCGTCCGCAGGAACGTCGACTTGCCGCAGCCCGACGGGCCGATGAAGGCCGTGACCGAGCGGGGCTCGACGGCCATCTCGATGTCGGCGACGGCGCGGAAGTCGCCGTAGAAGATGTTGAGGTCCTTGACGTCGATGCGCTGAGACATGCGGGGTCCTTAGCCGAGGTTCTTGGGAGCGAAGAAGCGGGTGATGAGGCGCGCGACCAGGTTGAGCAGCATGACGATGAGGATCAGCGTCAGCGCGGCGGCCCAGGCCCGGTCGTAGTTGATGGTCGCGACGCAGTCGACGGCGTCCGGCGCGCACGGCACGAGGCCCTGCTGGTACTGCCGGTACACGTAGACGGGCAGCGTCATCATGCGGCCCTCGAAGAGGTTGAAGTTGATCGAGTCGATGACGCCGACCGTGACGAGCAGCGGGGCGGTCTCGCCGATGACGCGCGCGATCGCGATCATCACGCCCGTGCCGATGCCCGCGACGGCGGTGCGCAGCACGACCTTGACGATCGTGAGCCACCGCGGCACGCCGAGCGCGAGCGCCGCCTCGCGCAGCTCGTTGGGCACGAGCCGCAGCATCTCCTCGCAGGACCGCACGACGACCGGGATCATCAGCACGGACAGCGCGACCGACCCGACGATGCCCATCCGGACGCCCGGGCCGAGGATCACGGCGAACAGCGCGTACGCGAACAGGCCCGCGACGATCGACGGGATGCCCGTCATGACGTCGACGAAGAACGTCACCGACCGGGCGAGCGCGCCGCGGCCGTACTCGACGAGGTAGATCGCGGTGAGCAGGCCGATCGGCACCGAGATGAGCGTCGCGAAGAGCGTGATCTCGACCGTGCCGACGATCGCGTGGTAGATGCCGCCGGCGTCCATGCCGCCGAAGACTCCGCGCATGGAGTGCGTGAGGAAGTACGCGTCGAACCGCTCGATCCCGTGCGCGAGCACGGTCCACGTGACGGAGACCAGCGGGAGCATCGCGACGACGAACGCGCCGACGACGAGGCCCGTCATGAGCCGGTCGCGGCGGCGGCGGCCCTTGTCGACGGCGGACAGCACCCGACGCAGGTCGGCGTCGCCCGCGGGGGCGACGGGAGCGGTGGCGGCGGTCATCAGTTGGCTCCCGAGAAGTCCTTGCGGCGCGCGACGATCGCGCGGGCGGCCATGTTGACGAGCAGCGTGATGACGAACAGCGCGAGGCCCGTCGCGATGAGCGCGGAGACGCCCAGCGGGTTGGCCTCGGGGAACTGCGCCGCGATGTTCGCGGCGATCGTCTGCTGCTGACCGGCGACGAGCAGCTTGAACGAGTAGAGGAACCCGGGCGACAGGATCATCAGGACGGCCATCGTCTCGCCGAGCGCGCGCCCGAGGCCGAGCATCGCGGCGGAGATGATGCCCGAGCGCGCGAACGGCAGCACCGCGGTGCGGATCATCTCCCAGCGGGTCGCGCCGAGCGCGAGCGCCGCCTCCTCGTGGAGGCGCGGCGTCTGCAGGAACACCTCGCGGCTGACGGCGGTGATGATCGGCAGCAGCATGACGGCCAGCACCAGGCCGACCGTGAGGATGACGCGCGCGGTGGGCGACACGTCGCCGCCGAACAGCGGGATCCAGCCGAGGTACCGGTTGAGCCACGCCCAGACCGGCTGGACCAGCGGCGCGAGCACCAGGGCGCCCCACAGGCCGTAGACGACCGACGGGATCGCGGCCAGCAGGTCGACCAGGTAGCCGAGGCCTGACGCGAGCCGGCGCGGCGCGTAGTGCGAGATGAACAGCGCGATGCCGAGCGCGATGGGCGTCGCGATGAGCAGCGCGAGGGCGGCGGCGAGGACCGTGCCGAACACGAGCGGGCCGACGAACGCGGCCAGCGAGTCCGCGCCGCGCAGCCACGTGATCTTCTCGGTCAGCTCGGCGGCCGGCGTCGTGAGCGCGGGCCACGCGCGCAGCACGAGGAAGACCGCGACCGCGGCGAGGACGACCAGGATGAGGGCACCCGCACCGGTCGCGGCCCAGCGGAACACACGGCTCGCGCCCCGGTCCCGCACGCGGCCGGAGCGGCGCAGGGCCGGAGCGGGGCGCGACGGCGGCCCGTCGCTGCGTCGGCCCGCCGTCGGGGGGCTCGTCGTACTGGTCACGGTTCTCCTGATCTGAGAGAGGGGGCGGGCGCAGGCGCCCCACGTGCGAGGAGCCGGTGACCGACCCGCATCCCCCCGGTGCGGGTCGGTCACCGGCGTGCCGTCACGCGGCGGCGATCGCCTCGACGGCAGCCTGCGCGTCGGCCGCGAGCGCGTCCGACAGGGGCGCGGAGCCCGCGGCCTGCGCGGCCGCCTCCTGCCCCTCGGTGCTCACGACGTAGCCGAGGAAGCCCTTGACCAGGTCGGCCGTCTCGGCGTCCTCGTACTGGAGGCACGCGACCGCGTACGAGACGAGGAACAGCGGGTAGGCACCCGACTCCGTGGTCTCACGGTCGATGTCGATGACGATGTCGTGCTCCGCACGGCCCTCGGCCCGCGGCGACGCGTCGAGCGCGACCGCGACGGCGTCCGCCGACGGGGCCACCCACTCCTCGCCGACCTTGATCGACGCCTTGCCGAGCGAGCCCGCGGCCGACTCGTCGGCGTAGGTGATCGTGCCGTTGCCGCCCTGGACCGTCTGGATCACGCCGGACGTGCCCTGCGCGGACTCGCCGCCCTCGATCGGCCAGTTGCCGTCGGCCTCGTGGGCCCACGCGCCGCCCGACGCCTTGCCGAGCCAGTCGGTGAAGTTCTTCGTCGTGCCCGACTCGTCGAGGCGGTGCACGGGCGTGATCGCGACCGCGGGGAGCGTCGCGTCCGGGTTCTCGGCCTTGATCTCGGCCGCGTCCCAGCTCGTGATGGTGCCCTCGAAGATGCCCGCGATGGTGGTCGCCGAGAGGTTGAGCTCGGTGATGCCCTCGAGGTTGAAGACGACGGCGATGGGGCTGACGTACACGGGGATGTCGATCGCCTCGGCCGAGCAGGTCTCCTGCGCGGTGGCGAGCTCCTCCTCGTTCAGCGCCGAGTCGGTGCCGGCGAACTGCACGGCACCCTCGAGGAACTGGGTGCGACCGCCGCCCGAGCCGACCGGGTCGTAGTTGACGGTGACGTCGGGGTTGCCGCTCTGGAAGCCGGCGCGCCACGCGTCCATGGCCTTCTCCTGCGACGAGGCACCCGCGCCGTTGAGCTCACCGCTGAGGGTGCTGACGCTCTCGTCGGATCCGGAGGTCGCGTCGCCGGAGCCGGTCGGGTCGTCCGATCCGCACGCCGCGAGCGCGAGGGCGAGAGCGCCGGTGAGGGCGACCGCCCCGGCGCGGCGGTGGAGGGAGAGCTTCACTGTGGTCCGTCCTTTCGTGCCGGCACCGGGGTGTGCGCGGCGAGGCCGACGGTAGGAAGCCCACGTGACGCGCCGGACGGCGGTGGGTGAACCACGGGTGAACGGTGGCCGACGAAGTGCGCGGCGGCCTTGATCGTCAGGCCGTGCCGGACGTATCGGACGCCCGCGTGCCGCCGAACCTGCGACGACGCGACGAGACCGCGACATGGATGTCGCGGTCTCGGGCGGAGGTCACGGTCTCGGGCGACGGGACGGCCGGGCTAAGCCTCTTCGAGCTTGTACCCGAGGCCGCGCACCGTGAGCAGGAGGGTCGGGTTGGCCGGGTCCTCCTCGATCTTGGCGCGCACGCGCTTGACGTGGACGTCGAGCGTCTTGGTGTCGCCGACGTAGTCCGAGCCCCAGATGCGGTCGATGAGCTGCCCGCGCGTGAGGACGCGGCCCGCGTTGCGCAGCAGCATCTCGAGCAGCTCGAACTCCTTGAGGGGGAACGGCACGACCTCGCCGCGCACCTTCACGGTGTGCCGGTCGACGTCGAGCTCGACCGGGCCGCTGACCAGCAGCTCCTCCTCGACGACCGGGCCCGCGGGTGCCGCGGTCGCACCGGCGGTGACGGCGGCCTCCCGGCGACGCAGCACGGCGCGCATGCGCGCGAGCAGCTCGCGCGACGAGTACGGCTTGGTGACGTAGTCGTCGGCTCCGAGCTCCAGGCCGACGACCTTGTCGATCTCGTCGTCCTTCGCGGTGAGCATGATGACGGGCACGTCGCTCGTGAGCCGCAGGCGGCGGCACACCTCGGTGCCGGGCAGCCCGGGCAGCATGAGGTCGAGCAGGACGAGGTCGGCGCCGTGCTCCTCGAACCGCTCGAGCGCCTCGGGACCGGTCGCGGCGGTGACCACGTCGTAGCCCTCGCGCTCGAGCTGGTACGTCAACGGCTCGCGGTACGACTCCTCGTCCTCGACGAGCAGGATGCGGGTCATGAGGCGTTCCGCCGCACGGTGTCTCCCTGGGGGATGGTCGTGGACGTCAGGTCGACGACGTCCGAGCTGGTGAGGTCCGCGCGCGGCAGGCGGATCGTGAACGTCGACCCCCGCCCGGGCTGCGACCAGACGGCCACGTCACCGCCGTGGTCCGCGGCGACGTGCTTGACGATCGAGAGGCCGAGGCCCGTGCCGCCGGTGTCGCGCGAGCGCGCGGGGTCGACGCGGTAGAACCGCTCGAACACCCGCTCCTGCTCGGCGGCCGGGATGCCGATGCCCTCGTCGACGACCGCGATCTCGACCAGGCCGTCGACCTCGCGCACGCCGACGCCGACGTGCGCGGCCTCGCCCGAGTACGCGACGGCGTTGTCCACGAGGTTGCGGACCGCCGTGACGAGCAGGTCGTGCTGGCCGAGGACGCGCGTGCCGTGCACGCCGCCGATGTCGAGCCGGACCTTCTTGGCGTCGGCGCGCGTGCGGGCACGGTCGACGGCCTCGGCGAGCACCGCGTCGACGTCGACGACCGCGACCTGGCCGACCGCGCCGGCGACCTGCAGGCGGGACAGCTCGATGATCTCGTGCACGAGCGCGGACAGCCGGGCCGCCTCCGCCTGCATGCGGTCGGTGAAGCGGCGCACCGCGTCGGGGTCGTCCGCCGCGTCGTGCACGGTCTCCGCGAGGAGCTGCAGCGCACCGACCGGCGTCTTGAGCTCGTGCGAGACGTTGACGACGAAGTCGCGGCGCATCGCCTCGATCCGGCGGGCCTGCGTGAGGTCCTCCGCGAGGACGAGCACGTGGCGGGGCGTCACCTGCGCGACGCGCACCTGGACCATGAGGATGCCGGAGCCGACCGGGCCGCGCGGGACCTCGAGCTCCTCGTCGAGGATGACGCCGTCGCGCCGCACCGCGGCGATCATCTCCCGGATGGACGCGGGCACGATCCGGCCGTCGCGGACCAGGCCGAGCGCGTGCGCGGGCGCGCTGGCCCGCACGACCGTGTCCTCCTCGTCGAGCACGATCGCCGCCGAGCGCAGGACCGCGAGCGCCCTCACCAGCCCCTCGTCGAGCTCGGGCTCCGGCAGCGCCACCGGGACCTTCTGGGCGCGCTCGCTCACGCGGAACGCCAGGGTGGCCCCGATGCCGGTCAGCAGTCCGAGGCCGCCGGCGAGGAGCAGCGCAAGGCCGTCGAACCCGTCCACGCCTCCAGCGTAGGCCGCCGACGGGAGAGCACCGACGACGCCGCACGTCTGCGCCGGGACCGTCGCCCAGCGTTCACCGAGCCGTCCGCGACCGTTCACCGCGCCGCGGACGGCGGGCCCCCGTGTCGACCCGGCCCGTCAGCCGAACGTCTCGAGCAGCGTCGAGCGCTCGCCCTCGGTGAGGTTCGTCGCGACGAGCGTCGAGTGCAGCCCGTGGAACCGCTCGCCGAGCCGGTCGAGGTCGCCGTCGGTCGTCACCGCGCACAGCAGCGACGTGCCGGGCGTGACCTGCTCGCGGATGGTCTGGAGCTGCGCCTCGTCGATCCCGACCGCGGCGACCGCCTTGGAGATCGAGCCGATCGCCGCGCCCGCGGCCGCACCGAGGAGCGGGACGAAGAAGATGCCGCCGAACAGCAGGCCCCAGAACGCGCCCCAGCCCGCGCCGCGCTTCTTGTCGTCGTTGCTGTGGTGCACGTCCGGGCGGGCCGCGTCAGCGGGCCACTCCACGAGCGCGTGGTCGACGATCGTCACGAGCCCGTCCTTCGCGGCCTCCTTGAGCGCGGTCTCCGCGCGCCGGGCACCGTCGGGGCTGTCGAACTTCCACGCGGTGAACGTCGTCATCGTGCGCCTTCCCTTCGTCCGTCCGGACCGTCAGGAGACGGCCCGCTCGACCTCCTCGCCGTGGACGATCAGCGCCCACAGCACCACGACGTCCAGCACGATCACCGCGAGCGACCACCATGGCGTGATCGGCAGGGACACGAACTGCGCGACCAGGTTGAGCACGACGAGCACGCTCGCGGTCCAGCGGGCCCACGCGGCGCCGGTGAAGAGCACGAGCCCGAGCGCGACCATCGCGGCGCCGAGGATCAGGTGCACCCAGCCCCACGTGGAGACGTCGACGATCGTCACGCCCTGGCCGGACCACGCGAGCACCTTGTCCTCCGAGAAGACCGCGATCAGCCCGGACACGACGTTGAACAGCCCCACGGTGAGGAGGCAGAACGCGCCGAACCAGACCCAGCCGACCCAGCCCGTCACCGTGCGTGCCATCGCGTGCCCCTCTCGTCGACCGCCGTCGGCCCTGGTCCGGGCCGCTCGCCGACACTGTCGCGCGGCGCGCGCGGGCGGTGCCTCACCCGCGCCGGGTGACTGCCGGACGGGCGCCGCCGCGCATATCACCCGACGGGCGTGAGGCACGCGGTACCCCTGCTCGGGACCCTGGTCCGGTCGGTCCGACGAGGGAGCTGCCGTGCTCTACCACATCCGCGTGGACGGGTCGCCGGGGGGCGCCGACCTGGAGCAGCTGCTGCGCGAGCACGCCGACGTGGTGGCCACCGCGACCCCCGACGGGACCGTGCTCTCGTGCCGTCTGCCCGACACCGCGGCGCTCACCGGCGTCGTCGCGCTGCTGCACGACCTGGGGCTCGTGCTGGTCGAGGCGCACGCCGTCCCGGACCCCGCCGAGGACTGAGGGCGCGGACCGCGTCGAGAGGAGGGCGCAGGCCCCGTCTAGAGGAGGCCGCGCTCCGCGGCGACGCGGAGCGCGTCGCGACGGCCGGCGACGCCGAGCTTGCGGTAGATCGAGCGCTGGTGCGTCTTGACGGTGTTCGTCGAGACGAACAGGACCGCGGCGATCTCGGTCGTCGTCATGGTCGACCGCAGCCGTACGAGCACCTGGTGCTCACGCTCGGTGAGCTCGAGGTTGCCCCACCCGCCGCGCTGCGCTCGCCGGGGCGCGTCCCCGGCGACGAGGCTCGCGACGAGCGCCTCGTGGGTGCTGCCCCACCGCAGGTGCTCGAGCAGCAGGTCGTGCAGGAGCGGCTCGAGCTCGACGAACGGTCGTCGGACGCCCGCGGGCTCGGCGACGTCGAGGGCGCGCTCGAGCATCCGGTGCGCGGCGTGCTCGTCGTCCTCGGCGAGCACGAGCGCGCGCTGCAGCACCGCGACCACGTCGACCGACGTCCGGCAGTGCGAGGTCGCGATCCGCCCGAGCACGTCGAGGCTCACGTGCTGCTCGGCGCCGGGGTCGTCGGCGGGCACCGCGTGCCGCGCTCCCCCGGTTCCGGTCGTCTGCAGCGCGTCCTCGACCCGGCGGCGCGCCCGCTCGAACGCCGCACGGTCGTCCTGCGCGTGGCAGACCAGCGCGAGCGTCGCCGCGGCGCGGACCGCGACCGCGAGCTGCGCGGGACCGGCGAGCGCGAGGGCGTCCTCCAGGTCGGCGCGCGCGTCACCGAGCCGGTCCTGCCAGTACGCGACGAGCCCGCGGACCAGGTGCGCGGGCGCGAGCGCACCCGTCCGCACCCCGTCGGCGGCGAGCAGGTCGACCGCGAGGGCGTCCGCGACCGCGAGCTCGCCCGCGTCGGCGAGCAGCAGCGCGCGCTCCGCACGGCACGCACTCGCGACCGTCGGGAGGGCCGCCGCGTCGGCCGCCGCCGCACCGTGCGCGAGGTGCGCCGCGGCGGTCGCCGGGGCGAGCCCCTCGTGCGCCTCGGTGCGGCCCAGCAGGTAGAGCGCGAGCGCGCGGGTCGGCGGTGCGACACCCGCCGCGTCGAGGTCCACGGTGGGCGCGTCGTGCGCGTCGTTCGGGACACCGTCCGGACCGACCGACGAGCCGAGCGCGCTCGCGAGCACCTGCGCGAGCAGCTCGTCGTCGGGCCCCCACGCGGCGACGACGCGCTGGATCTGCGGGAAGACCGTCGGGTCGCCGCGCCCGTCGAGCAGGTCGGCGGCGGCCTGCGCGAGCAGCAGCCACGCGTCGCGCCGCCCCTGCGCGACCACGAGGGCGCACAGGCGACGCAGCAGCGTCGTGTCGCCCGCGACGAGCACCTCGGGCCAGTGCGCCTGCAGGACGTCGACCGCGAGCGCACCGTCGCCCGCGGCGCACGCGTGCCGGACCGCGGCGGGCCAGTCGGTGTCGCGGCGGTGGTGCGCGACCGTGCGGTGCGCGGCGGTCAGCGCGGCCGGGTCGCGGCGGGACAGCAGGACGCGGCACTGCGCGGCGAACAGCCCGTGCCAGCGGTACGCGGTCGCGTCCGGGGTCGTCGCCGGCGTGAGGAACAGGCCGCGCGCGACGCAGTCGTCGAGCAGCGCGGCGCCGCCGGGCACGAGCGCCTCGGCCAGCCCGGGGTCGATCACGTCGTCGACGGTCGCGAGCAGCACGAACGCCCCGAGCGGCGCGGGCAGCCCGGCCAGGACCTCGTCGACGACGTAGTCCGCGACCGGGACCGCGCTCGACGGGACCGCACCCAGGCGGCGCGCCACGTCGGGGCCCGTCGCGACGCCCATGAGGATCATGCGCACCGCGACCGCCCAGCCGTCGGTCAGCGCGCGCAGCTGCTCGCCGGCCGCGCGGTCGAGCGTCACGCCCGCCGCGGCGGCCACCCGGACGACCTCGTCGGCGCCGAGCGCGAGCGACACCGCGCGCACCTCGCCGAGCTCGCCCGCGACGCGCAGCCGGTGCAGCGGGACGCCCGGGTCGGCGCGCGCGACGAGCACGAGGTGCAGCGACGGGGGCGCGTACCGGACGAGGCGGCCGAGCACGTCGCGCGCGGTGGGGCCGTGCACCGCGTGGACGTCGTCGACGACGAGGACCAGCGGTTCGGAGCGGGCGCCCAGCGCCACGAGCAGCGCGTCGAGACGGCCACGCGCACCCCGGTCGGCCGAGGCCGCGGCGCGGCGCAGGGCGGTGCGATCGGCGTCAGGGACGGCCACGGCGACGGCGGCCTCGAGCCCCCGCACGAGCCTCACGGGGTCGTCGTCGGCCTCGTCGAGCGTGAGCCACGCGACGGGGTGCGCGGTCTGGGCGGCCCACGCGGCGACGAGCGTCGTCTTGCCGAAGCCCGCGGGGGCGACCACCGCGGCGACCCGGTGGCCCGCGACGGCGGCCTCGAGCTCGGCCGTCGGACCCGGTCGCGGCACGACGTGGAGCCCCAGGGGAGGTGTCGTGACCTTGACCCCCGGTGCCCCGACCTGCGCCACGTGCCGGACGCTCACGAGGCGAACGTATCGGGCAAACGGTGCCGAAGCGAGAGCATCCGGGTGACGTTCCTGCCGAGGACCGCCGTCGCACGTTCACCTCGACGCGTCCAGCCGTTCATCTGGCGGTGCGAGCCTGTCGACCGCGCGGCAGCGGGCCGCAGCAGGAGAGGACTACATGCGGGACATCTTCGACGCCGAGCTGGCGCAGCTCGGCCACGACCTCGTCGCGATGAGCGGCCGGGTCGAGCGCGCGATCACCGACGCGGGTGTCGCGCTCCTCACGGCGGACGTGACGCTCGCGGAGTCGGTCATCGCGGCGGACGTCGAGATCGACGCGATCGAGCGCGACCTCGACGAGCGCTGCGTGCTCCTGCTCGCCCAGCAGCAGCCCGTCGCGACCGACCTGCGCATCGTCGTGTCGGCGCTGCGCATGAGCGCGACGCTCGAGCGCATGGGTGACCTCGCCCGCCACATCGCGCAGGTCGCGCGCGGCCGCTACCCGCGGCAGGCGATCCCGCACGGGCTGTCGGGCACGTTCACCGAGATGCACGACGCGGCCGTCCGCGTGGCGCGCCGCACGACGACGCTGCTCACCAACCACGAGCTGCCGCTGGCCGAGAGCATCGAGCAGGACGACGACCTGCTCGACGAGCTGCACGAGGACACGTTCGCCGCGCTGCTGTCGGGCGGCTGGGACGGCTCGATCCAGGAGGCCGTCGACGTCACGCTGCTCGGCCGCTACTACGAGCGCTTCGGCGACCACGGCGTGTCGATCGCCCGCCGCGTGACCTACCTGGTCACGGGCGTGCTGAGCCAGGAGCTCGACCGCTCGGCCACCTGACACCACGCTGACGTCGGGCACGCCAGGACTGCAGCACCGCGGTCTCGCGCCGGACGGACGAAGGCGCCGCCACCCCTGCTCGGGTGGCGGCGCCTTCGTGGTTCCTGCAGGGCCCTCGGTCAGCGGCCCTGGTTCGCGACGGCCTTGATGGCCTCGGCGGCGGCCTCGGGGTCGAGGTACGTGCCGCCCTTCGTCACGGGCTCGAGGGTCTCCTCGTCGAGCTCGTAGAGCAGCGGGATGCCCGTCGGGATGTTGATGCCGGCGATCGTGTCGGCGTCGACGTCGTCGAGGTGCTTGACGATCGCGCGGATCGAGTTGCCGTGCGCGGCGACGAGGACCGTCTTGCGAGCCTGGAGGTCCGGCACGACGTCCGACTCCCAGTACGGCAGCGCCCGCTCGAGGACCTGCGCGAGGGCCTCGGCGCGCGGGATCGGCTCGCCCGCGTAGCGCGGGTCGGTGTCCTGCGAGAACTCCGAGCCGAGCTCGATGTCCGGCGGCGGGACGTCGTACGAGCGGCGCCAGAGCATGAACTGCTCCTCGCCGTACTCGCTGAGCGTCTGCTTCTTGTCCTTGCCCTGCAGCGCGCCGTAGTGGCGCTCGTTGAGGCGCCAGCTGCGCTTCACCGGGATCCAGAGGCGGTCCGCGGCGTCGAGCGCGTAGTTCGCGGTCGTGATCGCGCGGCGCAGGAGCGACGTGTGGACGACGTCGGGCAGCACGCCCGCGTCCGTGAGCAGCTTGCCGCCGCGCTTCGCCTCCTCGACGCCCTTCTCCGAGAGGGGGACGTCCACCCAGCCGGTGAACAGGTTCTTGGCGTTCCACTCGCTCTCGCCGTGGCGGAGCAGCACGAGGGTGTAGGTCATGCGCCCATCCTGCCGCAGGGTGCGCGGAGCGTCGCCGGGACGTCCGTCCCTGGGACGGGGCGCAGGTCGTGCTGCCGGGCCGCGGTCGGCTGCGGGGTTGCTGGAGCGGGGTCAGCGGGAGCGGCGGGCCTCGGCGGCGACGCCGTAGACCTTGAGCACCTGGTCGGCGGCCGCGGACCAGCCGAACCGCTCGGCGCTGCGGCGCGCGGCCTCCCCGTACGCGGACCGCACGGCATCGTCGGCGAGCACGTCCGCCAGCACGTCGGCCCACACCGCGGGGTCGTGGCCACGCACGAGCCGGCCGGACACGCCGTCGTCGACGATCGTCCGCAGCCCACCGACGGCCGCGGCGACGACGGGGACGCCGCTGGCCTGGGCCTCCGCCGCGACGAGGCCGAACGACTCGCTGCGCGACGGCATCGCGACGACGTCGGCCGCGTGGTACCAGCGCACGAGGCTGTCGCGGTCGGCGGGCGGGCGGACGACCACGTCGTCGGCGACACCCGTGACCGCCGCGAGGGCCTGGAGCTCCCGGACCGCCGTGGACCGGCCGCTCGGGCCTCCGAGCACGACGAGCAGCGGCACCGGTCGGCCCGTCGCGCGCAGCACGCCGAGGGCGCGGACCAGCACGTCGGGGGCCTTGAGCGCCTGGACGCGGCCCGCGAACAGGACGACGCCACGGTCGGCGGGCAGGCCGAGCGCCTCACGGGCGGCGCGGCGGTCGGCGTCGGGGACGGGGGCGAAGCGGTCGAGGTCCACGCCGGGCTCGACGACGTGCACGCGCGAGGGGTCGGCACCGTACAGGTCGACGAGCTCGCGGGCCTCGACGGGCGTGCTCGCGACCAGCGCGTCGGCGGCCGCGACGACCTCCTCCTCACCGAGCACGCGCCCACCGGGCTCGGGCTCGTCGCCGGGGGCCAGCGAGGCGTTCTTCACGCGCGCGAGCGTGTGCGACGTGTGGACGAGCGGGACCTCCCAGCGGTCCGCGGCGATCTGGCCGACCTGCCCCGACAGCCAGTAGTGCGAGTGCACGACGTCGTACCAGCCCGGCCGGCGGGCGGCCTCGGAGCGCAGCACGCCCGCGGCCATGCCGCACAGCACGCCCGGGAGGTCGTTCTTGTCGAGCCGCTCGAACGGGCCCGCGGGCACGTGGTGGACCAGGACCGGGGGCACGATGCCGGCGTCGACGTCGTCGGCCAGCAGGACCGCGCGGGACTCGTCGCGGGTCAGGGTGCGGCCGTGCGCGTCCGTGCCCGGCACGACGACCGTCTCCGGCAGGTCCGACGACGTGGCGCGCGTGAAGATCTCGACGCGTGCGCCACGGGCCGCGAGCGCCTTCGACAGCTCGAGGACGTAGACGTTCATGCCGCCCGCGTCGCCCGTGCCCGGCTGGTCGAGCGGCGACGTGTGGACCGAGAGCATGGCGACGCGCGGGGCATGCTCCGAGGTCACGTGGGCTCCTGAGGACGGGCGGCTGTCTGCGCCCATTGTCGCCCCCGGAGCGGGGTGAGCGCCGCGCGGGGCGGGAGATGCCCGTCACGTGGCGGCCGGCGCGTGGTCGGACGCGGCGGCCGGCCACGGACGAGTCGAGTCCGGCGCCGGCCCGGCCGCCCACCGCGAGCCTCGTCCGGCGGCGGGTCGGCCGGGGTCAGCCGGCCGCCCGCCGCCGGACGTGGGTCAGCGCACGACGAGGATCCGCGGGAGCGCGAGCGACGCCAGGTAGGTCCCGTCGCCGCCGTACGTGACCACGACGAGCGACGTGCGCGTGGACCGCGGGAGGTCGACGACGGCGTGCCCGTCGGCGTCGAGCGTGCCCGTCGCGGCCTGACGGCCGTTCAGCCACACGGTCACGGTGCCCGTGGGCCCGTGGTCCGCGACGCCGTCGACCTGCACGTGCACCTGCTTCGGGTCGTCGCGGCCGACGGTCCAGTCGGTGCCGGCCGTGCGGACCTCGGGCCGGACCTTGCCGACCGTGAGGCGACGCGCGTCCGACGTCGACGCCGCGACGGGCGGGTCGGTCGACGCCGTGCCGCCGTAGACGGCGACGACGGTGTGCCGCCCGGCGGCGAGGTCCGCGGGGAGCCGGACCTCGGCGACCGCCTGGTCGCGGCCCTTGGCCGTGAGCGTGCCGGTCGCCACCGCCTCGCCGTCGACCCGGATCTCGACCGTGCCCTGGGGCGTGACGCCCTCGGCGCGGACGGTGACCTTCGCGACGACCGCCTTGCCGAACGGCGTCGACGACGGCAGCTGCAGCGACGTCGTCGACGCGACCGGGGCCGTCGTCGGGACGCCCGCGACCTGCGCGAGCAGGTCCGCCGCCTCGCCGGCCGAGCCCGCCATGAGGAGGTGCTCGGCGTCGGCGGTCGCCGAGGCCGCGTCGGCCGGCGCGCTGCCCGCGACGACCGCCGCCTGGGCCAGGTCACGCAGCAGCGACACGACGAGCCCGGCCGCGGTCGCCGTGGTCCGGTCGGTGCCGTCGAGCGCTGCGGCGGCGTCGGCGAGCAACGGGACAGAGGTGCCGTAGGCAGCCGGGTCGAGCGTGCCGTCGGCCCAGACGTCGGCGTCGAGCACGGCCTGCACGGCGTCGCGCGCGTCGCCGGCGGGCAGGGACTCGGCGGCCGTCGTCAGGCGGTCGCGCTGCGCGTCCGTGCGCAGGCCCCAGCCGTACGCGTACAGCGCGTCGTAGGCGTCGTCGCCCACGTTGACCGGCACCTGGTCCGCCGACGCGGGCCACGTGACCGGCAGGCGACCGGTGAACGGCTGGTCGCCGAACAGCACGTCCGCGACGCCCGCACCCTCGGAGCCCGGCAGCCACGACGCCACGAGCGCGTCGATCGCGTCGAGCTTGTCGGTGACGAGCTGCGGACGTCCGGAGACGACGAGCACGACGCAGTCGACCGCGGCGCACACGGTGTCGATCGCAGTCCGGTCCGCGGTCGAGAGCGACAGGCTCTTGCCGTTGTTGCCGACGTCGCCGACGCCCTCCGCGTACGGCGTCTCGCCGACGACGACCACGCCGACGGTCGCGTCGCCGACGGGCGCGGACGCGTCCTCCGAGTACGTGACCGACGGGTCCACCGCCTGGATCGCCTCGAGGATCGACGTGCCCGTCGTCGTGTCGCCCGAGCCGCCCTGCCACGAGACCGTCCAGCCGCCCATCTGGTTCCCGAGGTCGTCGGCGTTCGAGCCCGCGACGTACACGTGCGCGTCCTTCGCGAGCGGCAGCGCGCCCGTGTTCTTGAGCAGCACCTGGCTGCGCGCCGCCGCCTCGCGGGCGACCGCGCGGTGCTCCGCCGAGCCGAGGTCCGCGGTGTGCATGCGGTCGGCGAACGGCTGCTCGAACAGCCCGAGCGCGAACTTCTGCGTGAGGATGCGGCGGACCGCGTCGTCGACGCGCTCCTCGCTCACGACGCCGCCCTCGACGTTCGCGACCGTCGACGTGATGAACGCGCCGAAGTTGTACGGCGCCATCGCCATGTCGAGCCCCGCGTTCACGGCCCGCGCCGCCTTCTGCGCGTACGTGCCGCCCGGCAGCTTGTCGATGCCCTCCCAGTCGGAGATGAGGAAGCCGTCGAAGCCGAGCTCACCCTTGAGCAGGTCGGTGTTGAGCGCGCCGTTCTCGTGCATGCGGACCGGGTCGCCGCCGCCGACCGAGACCGCCGAGTACGACGGCATGATCGTCCCGACGCCCGCCTCGATCGCGGGGACGTATGGGTTGACGTGCAGGCGCCGCAGCTCGTCGAGCGACGCGACGTGCGTGACGCCCTGGTCGATCGGGTAGCCGTTGCCCGCCTGCTCCGGCACGTACGTCGTGCCGCCGTCGCCGACCCAGTGCTTCGCGGTCGCGAGCACCTTGTCGGGGCCGGACAGGTCGGCCGGGTCGTGTCCCTGGAGGCCGGTCACGGCCGCCTCGGCCATCGCGGTGACCAGCGCCGGGTCCTCGCCGAACGACTCGTAGCTGCGGCCCCAGCGCTCGTCGCGCGTCACGCACAGGCACGGCGCGAACGTCCACGGGACGCCCGTGCCGCGCACCTCATGCGCGGTGACCTGCTGGACGCGCTCGACGAGGTCCGCGTCGCGCGCCGCTCCGAGACCGGTGTTGTGCGGGAAGATCGTCGCTCCGACCACGTTGTTGTGGCCGTGCACGGCGTCCACGCCGTACACGATCGGGATCTGGAGCCGGCTCGCGAGCGCCTCGCGCTGGAAGCCGTCGACCATGTCCGCCCAGCCCGCCGGCGTGTTGTCCTGCGGCACCGAGCCGCCGCCCGAGAGCACCGAGCCGAGGCCCAGCTCGCCGATCTGCGTCGACGACCGAAGGCCCAGGCGCTCGGCCTGCGTCATCTGACCGACCTTCTCCGCGAGCGTCATGCGGCCGAGCAGGTCCTCGACGCGCTCGGCGGTGGGCCGGTCGCGGTCGAGGTACGGCGCGCCGACGGCGTTGAGCACGATCCGCGGGTTCCGGTCGACCGCGGCGCCCGTCGCCGTGAGCGCGAGCTCGAGCGTGCGGGCGTCGTCCTGCGCGGCCGTGGCGTGCGTCGTGACGTCGACGGTCTGCGTCGTGCCGGACGGGGTGCCGGCGGCGAACGTGAGGGTGCCGTCGGCGGCGTCGTAGTGCTCGCCCGCCGTCGCGGTCCCGTTCGTCGTGGCGTAGGTGAGGGTGACGTCCTCCGGCAACGGTGCGCCGTCGGTGGTGGTCAGGGTGAGCGGCACCTGCGCGGTCTCCCCCGGGTCGACGAGGACGACGTCCTGCGCGGGCGTCACCTCCGCCGTGGGGGCCGGGACGGCCGAGCCGTAGAGCTGCACGTCGTCGACGGCCCAGCGCACCGCGTTCGCCGTGTTCGGCACGAACGTCAGCGCGTAGCCCCACGCCGACGTCAGGTCGAGCGTGCCGTTGCGGGTCGCCTCGTCACCCGGCTGGTAGCCGCCCAGCGTGAACTGGTCGAACGGCAGCTCGACGAGCTTCCAGCGGCTGCCGTCGGGCGACCAGTTGTCCTTGAACGTCGTCGCCCACAGCTCGGAGTGCTCGCCGTCCGGACCGCCGTCCTTGAGCTCGACCTTGATGTCGTCACCGGCCGTCGGCGACGCGGGACGCGTGTCCTGCGACGCGTACCAGAGCAGCCGGATGCCGCGGAACGACGACCAGTCCTGCGCCGCCGCGAGGTTCTGGCTGAAGCCGCCCCAGCCGCCCGACGGGATCAGGTACTCGCCCGACAGGACGTGGTTGTCCGCGGGGCCGCCCTCGCGGTCCTGCTGCGTGACGTCGAGCGAGACCTCCGCGCCCGCCGAGCCCCACGTGAACAGGCCGACGGTCGTGCCGGGCTCCGCGATCGGGACGTCGCCCTCGGCGTCCTCGATCGTCGTCACCCGGTCGTAGAGGGCCACGTCGTCGAGCTGCCACGCGCCCGCGCCCAGGTCCGTGAGGGTGACCGCGAAGCCCGTCGACGCCGTCGGGTCGAAGCGCGCGTCGCTCGCCGGGTCGTTCTTCAGGCGCAGGTTCGCGAACGCGACGCTCACCTGCCGCCAGCCCGCGGTGTCGTCGACCACGCGCTCCTCGAACAGCTGCCCGCCGCTCTTGAGCTCGTAGCGCAGCAGCCCGCCGTCGCCCGTGCCGCGGAACCAGAACGTGAACCCGTCGTGGTCCGACCAGTCCGTCGGCGCGAGGTCGTGCGTGAAGCCGAACCAGTCGCCCGGCGCGGGCGTGCCACCAACCGTCGCGACCAGCACGTCGCCGCCGTCCGGCCGGTCGCCCGGAGCCGTCGTGAGCACGGGCGTGACGGGCGCGCTGATCCCCCACGTCGTGTAGCCCTGCGGCACGCCGTCCTCGTAGTCGTCGAGCACCGTGACGGCGCCGACGTCGGGCAGGGAGCCGTGCGGGGTGATCGTGAGCGTCGTCGTCGCGCGGCCGCCCAGGACCAGGCCGTCCGACGCGTCGCTCAGCGTGAGGACCACCGTCCGGGCCGGGGCGAGCGGGCCGTGGTCGACCGTCGCGACGTCGACCGTCGCGCTGGTGGCGCCGGGCGCGAACGTGACGACCTGGTCGACGGCGGCGTAGTCACCGCCCGCGGTCGCCGTGCCGCCCGTGCTGGTGACGCGGACGCGTCGCTCCGCGTCGGCCGCGGTCGCCAGGACCACCGGCACCTGCGCCGTCTGGCCGGCAGGGACCGTGGCCGTCGACGCGCCGAAGGCCACCGGGACCGCCTCGGGCGTGCCGAACACCTCGACCGAGAACAGCGAGTAGCCGTACCAGTGCAGGACCGGCGCCTCCCAGTCGAAGCTCGTGCGCTCGTTCATCTGCACCCGCACGTAGCGGGCGTCCGTGGGCGTGGCCAGCGTGACCTCGTCGGTGCCGCCGTCGCCCGCCGGCTCGGTGTGCACCGTCGTCCACGACGCCGGGTCGTCGGGCGCGGTCGTCGCGACCTGCACGTCGTAGGCCGTCGCGTATGCCGCCTCCCACGCGAGCACCACGCGGTCGACCTCGGCCGTCGTGCCCAGGTCGACCTGCAGCCACGCCGTGAACTCGACGTCCTCGTCCGGGCCGTTGCCGCTCGCCCAGCGCGTCGCCGGGTCGCCGTCGACCGCCGCGGACGCCGGGAACGTGCCGTCCGCGTCCGCCTGGGACTGCGACGCCGTCGCCGTGCCGGTGTGCGCGAGGTCGCCGGGCGTCGCGGCCGCTGCTGCCGGCGGCGCGACCGCGGTGGCGGTGACCGTCGCGACGAGCGCGAGCGGGGCGGCCAGGGCCAGCGCCGCGAGGGCGGCTGTCAGCGGGGACCGCTGCGGGCCGGAGCGGACGCCGGTCCGCGTGGCGCCGAGCGGGTGGGCGGGGGCCCTGCGGGTGCGCAGGGTCGGACGGGCACGCAGCACGGTCACTCCTTCGTGACACCACGGCCGGGCCCCTGACCGGCCGGAGACCGCGGCCTGCCGTCGACGGGCTCCCTCGCCCGCCCGGCATCGCGTACGCCCGCGGCTGGCCTCAGTCGACCACAAAGACTTACAGGGCAGTAAGTGCAGAAGGTCACGATTCGGTCACGACGCCGCGCCGCCCCGCGCGCCCGCAGCGGCCACAGCAGGACCACCTCACGCTCCCCCGCCACCCCGCCGGCAGGCAGGATGGGTGGTCGAGCAGGAGGAGGGGCAGGCAGGAAGAGTGGTCAGGCGGCAGAAGGGAGCAGGCAGGACGAGTGGTCAGGCGGGGAGGACGCAGGTGGGCGACGGAAGGTCGAGGGTCGAGACGACCTCGCCCGAACCGGCCAGCACCACCAGGCGGTGCGCGCGTTCCAGGGCGACGACGACCCACGGGCCGACGACCGCGAAGTGGCGCGGCCAGTGCCCGCCGAGCGGGTGCGAGCGGCCGTCGGACAGCTTCCCGTCCGGCCCGATCGCGTACCGCGTGAGGACGTCGGCGCCGCGGACCGTCACGAGCAGCTCGTCGCCGTCGACGGCCAGGTGGGACGGCAGAGCACCCGCGGGGTGGCGCACCGGGTCCGTCCGGCCGGTGTCGTCGCCGGTCGCCGCGCCGACGACCGCGGGAACCGTCTGCTTCGCGGTGCCGGTCGCGGTCTCGGGGTCCCACGTCAGCACGTGGACCTGCACGTCGAGCTCCCCGGCGACGTACGCGGTGCGGCCGTCGGTGGCGAAGCCCACGTGCCGCGGGCCGGTCCCGGGCGGCAGGGTCGCGGCGATCCCGTCGGGCTCGACCCCGCCGTCGACGACGCGGTAGCGGCGCAGCTCGTCGGTCCCGAGGTCCGCGACGAGGAGGTGCCGCCCGCCGGGCGCGAGGATCGCGTAGTGCGCGTGGGTGCCCTCCTGCCGGTCGGTCACCGGGCCGCTGCCCTCGTGGCCGTACGCGGCCGGTGCGGCGTCGTCGTCCGACGGTTCGGCCGCGAGCAGCCCGAGGTGGCCGGACCCGTAGTTGGCGACCGCGACGAGGCCGTCGACGTCGGTCGACACGTGGCACGGGTAGGCGCCGCCCGACGCTCGACGCGACCGCTCGGTCAGCCCGCCGTCCTCGTCGACCGCGAGCGTCACGACCTCGCCGTCCTCGACCTCCAGCGCGGCGTGCAGCGTGCGCCCGTCGGGCGAGGCCGCGACGAACGACGGCGACGGCAGCGTGACCACGAGCGACGCGTCGCCGAGCGCACCGGTCGCGTCGTCGAGCGTCACCCGCCAGATGCCCTCACCGAGCCCCACGGGGGTGCCGGCGCCTGCCTCGGGGTACGTGCCGATCCAGAGCTGAGTCACGGCCGTCGAGCCTAGACCTGGCCGCAGCACCGCACCCGACGACGTCCGCGCCCGAGCGGTGGCGACGCCGACGGCCGGTCGGCGGCCTCGTCAGGCGAGGACGGAGGCAGCGGTCGCCGTCCGGCGGAGGCGGCGCGCGCGGGGCGTCGCGGTCAGGCGGGGTCGGTACCGTCGACGAGCCAGGCCGACGGGTCGGAGACGACGGCGCGCAGGACCGTGAGGGCGGCGCCCGTCATCGCGGCGTGGTCGCCGGCCCGTGCGACGTCGACCGTGGGCTCGGCCCAGGGGGCGCCGATGACGTGCCGGTGCAGCGCGGCGAGGACGGGCTCGCGGACGTGGTCGGCGAGCGACGCGTACGTGCCGCCGAGGACGACGTGACCGACGTCGACGAGGTTGACGACGTTGGCGAGCGCCGCGCCCAGGACCGCGCCCGCGGCGGTCAGGGCGTCACGCACCCCCGGGGCGTCCGCGGCGGCCGCGGCGACGAGCGCGTCGAGGCCGTCGTGCGGGTCCAGACCCGCGGCGCGCAGGAGCGCGTCCTGCCCGGCGACCTGCTCGAGCGTGCGACCGTCGCCCACGAGCGTGTGGCCGAGCTCGCCCGCCCAGCCGTGGCGTCCGCTGAAGAGGTCGCCGTCGAGGACGAGCGCGCCACCGACGCCGATCTCCCCGGAGACGTAGACGAACGACGGGCGCCGGCCCGGCGCGCGGCGGACGTCGGCCTCGGCGCGCGCGGCGAGGTCGGCCTCGTTGGCGAGCCGGGGCGGGTGGGCGGCGAAGGTCCGCGAGGCGCGGGCGGCGAGCGTGGCGACGTCGACGTCGCGCCAGCCGAGGTTGGGGGCGTAGCGCAGGGCACCGCCGCGCGCGTCGACCAGACCCGGCAGCGCGAGGCCGACGCCCGCGAGCCGGAGCGGACCACGCGGCTGGTCGGGCTCGCGTGCCACGGCGAGTGCGGCGAGCTCGTCGACCGCGGCATCGACGAGGGCACCGAGGCGGGGAAGGACGTCGGTCGGGTGGCTCCCCCGGAAGTCGCCGTGCTCGACGTGCTCGACGAGGACGCCGCGGGACAGGTCGAGGACGCGGACGCCCAGGTAGTCGACGTTCACCTCGGCCCCAAGGGCGGCGAGCGTGCCGGCGGCGGCGGTGAGCGGGACGGCGGGACGACCCGCGCGCTGCGTCGGGACGGGGTCGAGCTCGGCGACGAGCCCCCCGGCGACGAGACGGTCGACGAGCGACGAGACGGTGGCCCGGGTCAGTCCGGTCGCGGCGGCGACGTCGGCGCGCGACGGTGGGGTGGCACCGGTCGCCGCCGCGTCGAGCACCTGGCGCAGCACGAGCCCGAGGTTGTGCTCGCGCAGGCTCCCCTGCCGCGCCGCCGTCGCCTTCACGGGGTTGACCCTAGCCGGGATCCGCCATAAGTTCATCCATACAACAAATCTCGTGCGGCAGACCCCGCCGCGCGAGGGCACTCGACGACGAGAGGTCCGTGATGGTCCGCAAGCCCACCCGCGACGACAAGTTCTCCTTCGGCCTGTGGACCGTCGGATGGAACGCCCAGGACCAGTTCGGCAGCGCCTCGCGGCCGTGGCTGGACCCGGTCGAGTCGGTCCACAAGCTGGCCGAGCTCGGCGCGGCGCACGTGACGTTCCACGACGACGACGTCGTGCCCTTCGGCTCCGACGCGGCCGAGCGCGACCGCATCCTCGACCGCTTCAAGCAGGCGCTGTCGGACACCGGCATCACGGTCGAGATGGTCACGACCAACACCTTCAGCCACCCGATCTTCAAGGACGGCGCGTTCACGTCGAACGACCGCCGCGTGCGCCGCTACGGCCTGCGCAAGGTCGTCCGCAACGTCGACCTCGCCGCCGAGCTCGGCGCGTCGACGTTCGTCATGTGGGGCGGCCGCGAGGGCGCCGAGTACGACTCGGCGAAGGACCTCAAGGCCGCGCACGACCGCTACGCCGAGGGCATCGACACCGTCGCCGCGTACATCAAGAGCAAGGGCTACGACCTCAAGATCGCGATCGAGCCCAAGCCGAACGAGCCCCGCGGCGACATCCTGCTGCCGACGATCGGCCACGCGATCGCCCTGATCGACCGCCTCGAGAACGCCGACATCGTCGGCCTCAACCCCGAGGTGGGCCACGAGCAGATGGCCGGCCTCAACTACACGCAGGGCATCGCCCAGGCGCTGTGGGCGGGCAAGCTCTTCCACATCGACCTCAACGGCCAGAAGTCCATCAAGTACGACCAGGACCTCGTCTTCGGCCACGGCGACCTGTTCTCCGCGTTCGCGACGGTCGACCTGCTCGAGAACGGCTTCCCGGGTGGCGGCCCCCGCTACGACGGCCCGGTCCACTTCGACTACAAGCCGTCGCGCACCGAGGACTTCCAGGGCGTGTGGGACTCGGCGTCGGCCAACATGGCGACGTACATCCTGCTCAAGGAGCGCGCGCAGGCGTTCCGCGCCGACCCCGAGGTGCAGGAGGCGCTCGAGGCCGCCGGCGTGCTCGAGCTGTCGCAGCCCACGCTCGCCGAGGGCGAGACCCTCGACGACCTGCTCGCCGACACCTCGTCCTACGAGGACCTCGACGTCGACGCGGTCGCCGAGCGCGGCTTCGGCTTCGTCCGCCTCAACCAGCTCGCGCTCGAGCACGCGCTCGGCGCTCGCTGACCCGCGCGACGGCGCCCGCCCCGGCTCCGCACCGGGCGGGCGGCGTCGTCGGCCGTCCGGACGACCCGGCCCCGTCCCCCGGGGTCGGGTCGTCGCGGCACCGGCCCCTCGCTCCACCCCTCACCCGGCCCCGCTCCCGGACCGCGCGACGTCGCCGGTCCGCCCGCCGAAGGAAGCCTCATGACGCTCGTCGCCGGCGTGGACTCCTCCACGCAGTCCTGCAAGGTCGTCGTCCGCGACGCCGACACCGGGGAGCTGGTCCGCCAGGGCCGCGCCTCGCACCCCGACGGCACGTCCGTCGACCCGCGCCACTGGTGGGACGCGCTGCAGACCGCGATCGCGGACGCCGGCGGCCTCGACGACGTCGACGCGATCTCCGTCGGCGGGCAGCAGCACGGCATGGTCGCGCTCGACTCCTCGGGCGAGGTGGTCCGCGACGCGCTGCTGTGGAACGACACCCGTTCCGCGCAGGCCGCTCTCGACCTCGTCGAGGAGCTCGGCGACGGCGACGCCGAGAAGGGCGCGCAGGCGTGGGCCGACGCCGTCGGCTCGGTCCCGGTCGCGTCGCTCACCGTCACGAAGCTGCGTTGGCTGCGCGACGCCGAGCCGGAGAACGCCGACCGCGTCGCCGCCGTCGCGCTCCCCCACGACTGGCTGACGTGGCGCCTCAGCGGCAACGGCGCCGGCTCGGGCGGCGCGGGCCTCGACCAGCTCGTGACCGACCGCTCAGACGCGTCCGGGACGGGCTACTGGTCGCCGGTGACGAACGACTACCGGCTCGACCTGCTCGAGCGCGGGCTCGGCCACCGGGTGCACCTGCCCCGCGTGCTCGGCCCGTCCGAGGCGGGTCCGCGGGCCGTCGTCGGCGGGCGCGAGCCGGTCCTCGGCCCCGGTGCGGGCGATAACGCGGCCGCCGCGCTCGCGCTGGGTCTCGGCCCGGGCGACGTCGCCGTGTCGATCGGCACGTCGGGCGTGGTCTCCGCGATCGCCTCCTCGCCCACCGCCGACGGCTCGGGCCTGGTGACGGGCTTCGCCGACGCGACGGGCGCGTTCCTGCCGCTCGCGTGCACGCTCAACGCGTCGCGCGTCCTCGACGCCGCCGCCCGCATGCTCGGCGTCGACCACGCGGGCCTGTCCGAGCTCGCGCTGTCCGCGCCGGCCGGTGCCGACGGCCTCGTCCTCGTCCCCTACCTCGAGGGCGAGCGCACCCCCAACAAGCCCGACGCGACCGGCGCGCTGCACGGCCTGCGGCTCGCGAACACGACGCCCGCGCACCTCGCGCGCGCCGCCGTCGAGGGCATGCTCTGCGCGCTCGCCGACGGCATCGACGCGCTCCGCGCCCAGGGGGTCGCCGTCGAGCGGCTCTTCCTCATCGGCGGTGGCGCGCAGTCGCGGGCCGTGCGGGAGATCGCGCCGACGGTCTTCGGCCTGCCCGTCCACGTGCCGACGCCCGGCGAGTACGTCGCCGACGGTGCCGCGCGCCAGGCCGCGTGGGTCCTGTCGGGCTCCGCGACCGCCCCGTCGTGGACCGCCGCCGCCGAGGCGGCACTGCACAGCGCCGACCCCGTCGCGCGCGTCCGCGAGCAGTACGCCGCCGTCCGCGAGCTGACCGGCACCCGCCCGCTCTGACAGTCGCGAGCACCGACGCACGAGAGCCCGGCCCCTCCGAGGGACCGGGCTCTCGTCGTGGGGTGGGCGGGCGCCGGAAGCACGACGAGGGCCCGGCCTCTGCGGTGGCCGGGCCCTCGTCGTCCTGCGGTGCGTCAGGCCACGTGCGTCCCGCGGCGGCGAGAGCGCACCATCGCCGTCCCCGCGCCGAGCAGCGCGAGAGCCAGGAGCACGAGACCCGCGACCTGCGCGCCCGTGGTGGCGAGGCTGCCGCCACCGGACCCGCCGGTGCCGCCCGACGCGCCGCCGCCGGGAGCCGCGGCGACGACGTCGACGACCGTGGCCGCGAGGACCTGGTCGTCGACCGCGGCGGCGATGCCGTAGCGGCCGACGGCCGTGGTGGCCGGGATCCTCACGGACCCGGAGGCCCCGCCGGACGCGTCGACGGTGAAGGACCCGACGACGAGCCCGAGCGGCCCGGTGCTGCCGACGGCTCGGGCGGCCATGAGCCGTGCGCCGCCCTGGACCTGGCCGACGAGCGACTCCGCCCCGAGCACCACGTCGACGACCGTCCCGGGCGTGAACCCGGACAGCGCCACGGGCACGGTGCCGCCGCGCGCCACCTTGCCGGCCCCGAGGACGACGGTCGGCGCCGACGGCTCCGGCTCCTCGCCCGCGGCCTCGACCAGCCGGCCGACGCCCCAGCGCTCGGTCGTCTGGTAGCCGGTGCCGGTGGGCTCGGCCCAGGTGTGGATCGACGTCCGCGCACCGTCGGCGGTGGCGTCGTTGACCTGGAAGTCGAGTCCGTGGAACGTGCCGGCGCCGCCCTGGTCGTGCAGGCCGATGGCGGCCTCGACGACGTAGCCCGACGCGGTGCGACGCGTGGCGCTGGTGAGGTTGGCCTTCTGGTAGGCCTCGTCACCCGTGCCGACCGACACCACGTTGTCCGCGCTGATGCGCAGCTGCGTGTCGTCGTAGCGGTAGGAGCCGTTCTTCGCGTTGCCCGGGTCGACGAAGATCTCGACCGAGTCCTGCGTCCACGGGTCGGAGCCGGCCGTGTTGACGACCGCGTCCGTGACGGTGGCGAGGACGTAGAGCGTGTCGTCCTTCCACAGCGTCCTGACGTCCGCGACGGCACCCGCCGCGTCCGACCCGGCGCCGACGACCTTGGTCGTGCTGACCGAGGCCGCGTCGGCCCAGACCGCGTCCTCCTCGCCGTCGACCGTCGGCGCCGACGACGCCGGCGCGACCTCGAGGTACGACAGCGGCTCGACGAGCGTGAGCGTGCCGGTCGCGCCGAGCTTGTTCCAGCCGACCGTGGTGCTGCCGTCCGTCGCCGTGACGTCGAACGCGAGCTGGTCGCCGACCGCGGCGGCGTCGAGCGGCAGGTGGACCACCGCGGCCCAGCCGTCGCCCAGCTCCGTCGCGACACCGTCGACGTCGCCCGCGCCGTCGCGCCCGAACGCGTACGTCTCACCGTCGAGCGAGAACGTGAGGCCGTCCGACGCGGCCGGGGTCGCGTCCGGCACGACGACGAACGCCGTCAGGTGGTCGGCCTCCCAGCGGAGCTGGAACGCCGCCGACTCGTCCATCGGGAGCAGCGGGAGCCGGTCCCAGTCGGGCGCGGAGGTCGCGTCGTCGTCCAGCGGCACGGTGCCCTGGAAGACGTTCGCGGCCCGCATGGGAGCAGGCAGCGTCGAGGCGTCGACGATGCCGTGGTACGCCGGCTTGGCCTTGACCTGGTCGTCGAACACCAGCGGCGCGCCCGAGTCGTTGCGCCACGAGCGGCCGTCGACGAGACCCCACACGGTCGCCGAGAAGACCTGGTCGGTCTCCGCGTGGAACGCGCGGAACGCGTCGAAGGCGTCCTGGTAGTAGTAGCCCTGGTCGACCAGCTTGGCCTCGGTCACGGGGGTGCCCGTCGTGACGTCGAACTCGGTGATCGCCTGGACCTTGCCCAGGTCGGCCATGCGGTCCAGCGCTCCCGCGAGCGTGCTCACGGGCGTCGCGAGGCTCACGTGGAACTGGTGCCCGATGCCGTCGAACTCGACGCCGCGATCGATCATGCGCGCGATCAGGTCGTGGTAGCGCTGCTGCTTGCCGGCCTGCTCGGTGTTGTAGTCGTTGATGAACAGCGTCACCGGGTGCGACTGCCCGGGCGCCGCGTACGTGCCGTTGAAGGCGTCGTTCGCGTACTCGAAGGACAGGTCGACGAACTCCTCGCCGAGCACCTGGAACCACCGGCCCGTGCGCATGCCGCCGGGGGTGCCGCTGCCGTCGGAGACGACCTCGTTCACGACGTCGAACGCGTACAGCGGGTTGGTCGCGCTGCCGAACTTGCCGTACTTGTCGCTGAGGTACTGCGCGACGTTGTCGATGTGCGTGCGCAGGCGGGCCTTCAGCACCGCCTGGTCGGCAGGGCTGTCGGTGAGCCAGCGACCGGAGCCGTCCTGGAAGAACCAGTCGGGCGTCTGGCTGTGCCACACGAGCACGTGCCCGTAGACCTTGAGGTCGTGCTCCGCCGCGTACGTCATGAGCGCGTCCGCCTCGGAGTTCGTCGTGACGAACGTGTGGGTCGGGTCGTTCGCGTCGTACCACGCCTCGGGCTTCATGAAGTTCTCGGGCGTGATCTGGTCGAAGTGCTTCGTGAGCAGCCGGCCGTACGGGTCGACCGTGTCACGGGCCTGGATCGCGGCGCCGAACGGGAAGTCCAGCGTGTCCTTGATCGGCGTCAGGCCCTCCTCGATCGACAGCGGCGACGCGACCGTGACGACGATGTCGTCGACCAGGAAGTCGGACGTGTTGCCGTTGTTGTAGTCGGTCTCCAGGTAGAGCAGGTCGGAGCCCTCCGGCAGCCGGATCGACGCCGTGAGCTCGACCCACTGGCTGTTCGACTGGCCGGACACCTGCGCGAGCGTCGTGAACTTCTGCGTGCCGCCGTCGTCGTGCCGGACCGTGAGCCACACGTCGTCGGCCGGCTGGCCCGCGGCGAAGCGCACCCACGCGGACAGCTCGTAGAGCGTGCCGGGCACGAGGACGCCGTCGACGTCGAACGCGAGGCCGTGACCCTGCGACGAGCGGTTGGCGACGAGCGCGGCTTGCGCGCCGCCGTGGGCCGCGGTCGTCGTGACCGTCGCCGTCGGCGTACCGCTGCCCGTCTCGCGGACGAACCAGCCGTCCATGCCGTCCTCGAAGTCGGCGTCGATCACCGTGGACCCGACGGGCTGCGACGGCGCGAGCGTCACGGACGGGAGCGTGAACTCCCAGCCGGCGTCGAGCCGCTCCTGCACGACGGCCTTGAGCGCCGCGACGGAGTTGGCGCGGTTGCCGCCGCCGTCGTGGACGAGCACGATCTCGCCGTCCTTCATCGCAGCGCGCAGGTTGGCCTTGAGCGCCTCGACGTCGGACTGCACGGTCGCGTCCCAGTCGTTGATGAGGTTGGTGACGGCGAGCGGCTGCATGCCGAGCGACACGGCGGCTGCCGGCGTCTGACCCCACGCGCCGTTCGGCGCCCGGAAGAACGGCACCTGCGCGTTCGCGTCGCCGAGCGCGGTCCGGATCGTCGTGAGGTTCTGCGCCATCTTCTGCGCGGCCTGCGCCTGGGTCAGCCCGTCCATCGCGCTGTAGTCGGTGGAGTGGTTGCACAGGGTGTGGCCGTCGGACACGATCCGACGCAGCACGCTCGCGCCGTCGCCGGTCGTGACGTTCTGGCCGATGACGCAGAACGTCGCCGGGACGTCCTTCGCGGCGAGGAAGTCGAGCAGCTCGGTCGTGGCGGCGCCGTTCGGGCCGTCGTCGAAGGTGAGCGCGGCCCGCTTCACGCCGGGAGCGGACCCGGCCGCGGCGGTCGCGACGGGCGTCGTCGTCGGGTTGAGCGCGCCGCCCGGCGGGACGTCCGGCACCTCGCCGGGGCCCGTGGACGCCTGGCCGGTGATGACGACGTCGTCGACGAGGAACGAGGCGGTCGCGCTGTCGGACTCGACGTAGAGGTTGGTCGGCGGCGTCGCCGGGTCGACGGTGTACGTGCCGGACAGCTTCGTCCACTCGCCCGCGGTGACGGCGACGCGGCCGCCGACCCACGGGTACTCGTTCGCCGCTCCGGGCGTCTGCATGCCGAGGTTCAGCTGGGCCGGGCCCGCCTCGCCGTCGGCGAGCCGCACCCAGGCCTCGACGTCGTAGGTGCCTGTCGTGAGCAGGCTCGACACGTCGTGCTGCGCGCCGTTCCAGCCGGCGGTGCGGCCCGTGACGAGCAGGCTCGACGTGCCGCCGTGCGCCTGCGTCGTGGTGGTCGCGACGGTCGTGCTGCCGGAGCCGCGCGCGGTCCAGCCGTGGCCGGCGGACTCGAAGGTGCTGGTCAGCACGACGCTCGGACCGCCGGCAGCGGCCGGGCCGGTGATGACGAGGTCGTCGACGAGGTAGGTGTACGCGCCCGTGAGGTCACCGGTGCCGAGGTAGAGCTGGAGGTCGGATGGCGCCGTGCCCGTCGCGGGCACGGTGTACGTCCCGGCGACGGTGGTCCACGCGTCCGCGGTCATGGTCGTGCTGCCGATCCACGTGTACGCGGGCTTCATGACGAACCGCACGCCGGCGGGGCCGCCGGTGGTGCCGTCGGCGAGGCGCGCGCGCATCGAGATCGTGTACTCGGTGCCGGGCACGAGGTCGGCGAGAGCACCGGGCGCCGTCTGGACGCCCTCGTAGTCCGCCGCGCGGTTCGCGACCTGGAGGACCTTGCCGCCGTCGACGTCGACGACGCTCACCGTCGGGTTGCCGCTCTGCTGCCAGATGCCGGTCGTGCCGTCCTCGAAGGTCGTCGACGACACGACGGTGGGCGACGCCGCGGCGGCGGTGGTCGCGGTGGGCAGGATGCCCACGATCGGGGCGGCGATGACGCCGACGGCGACGATGCCGATCCCGATAGTTTCGAAGCCTCTCGGCTGTCTCATCGACGCTCCTTTGCGCAATGCTGACAGGTGACCGCGCCAACCTATGCGTCAGGCTGCGGCTCCGGTATCAGCCGGAGGAGCGAATTATCGGTTCTGTCGCCGCAAGTATCGAAACTGTGACGCGTCCGTGACCGTCCGAACGACTCCCCTCGACGATCCCGGACGCCATCGACGGGACGACGAAGCCCCCGGTGCTCGTCGGCACCGGGGGCTTCGGGAGTCGTCGCGTCAGTGCGCGGCGTCGTACGCGGACTTCACCTCGGCGGAGATGCGACCCCGCTCCGAGACGTGGTGCCCGTTGGCCTTCGCCCACTCGCGGATCGCCTGGGCGTCGCCCGAGGAGCGACGTGCGTTGCTGCTGCCGCCGCGGCCGGCGGGGCGCGCCGACGACGAACGGCCACCGACCTTGCGGGCGTGGCCGACCCACTGCGCGAAACCGTCGCGCAGCTCCGAGGCGTGCGCCGCCGTGAGGTCGATCTCGTAGGTGACGCCGTCGAGCGCGAACGTCACCGTCTCGTCCGCCGTTCCGCCGTCGATGTCGTCGACGAGCAGGACCTGGACCTTCTGAGCCATTGTTCGCTCCGGGGTAAGTGCGTGGAGGGGATTTTCTCGCTTACCCGCGAAGCATGACACCCGTACTATTCGGACGTCAAACGGTCGCGCTTCGATTCCTCATTTGTGGTGACCGCTTCCTGCTGCGCGGCGCGGCGTTCCTCGGCATCCATTCTGGCCAATGCCTGCCGTTCGGTGCGGTCCGCATTCACGAGCGCGCGGATCGCGAACCAGAAGATCAGCCCGACACCGATCGAGGGGAGGATCGCGGCCAGCGCCGCGGTGAGCCCGTCCACGCGTCAGCCCTGCGGCTTCACGAGCGGGAACAGGATCGTCTCGCGGATGCCGAGGCCCGTGAGCGCGATGAGCAGGCGGTCGATCCCCATCCCCATCCCCCCCGACGGCGGCATCGCGAACTCCATCGCGGTGAGAAAGTCCTCATCGATTCGCATGGCCTCGTCGTCGCCGCGCGCCGCGAGCGCCGCCTGCGCCTCGAACCGCTGCCTCTGGATGACCGGGTCAACGAGTTCCGAGTAACCGGTCGCGAGCTCCATGCCGCGCACGTAGAGGTCCCACTTCTCGACGAGTCCGTGCTTGCTGCGGTGGTCGCGCACCAAGGGCGACGTCTCGACCGGGAAATCGCGCACGAACGTGGGTGCCGTCAATGCGTGACCGACGTGGTGCTCCCAGAGCTCCTCGACCATCTTCCCGTGGTTCCGCTGCCCGGGAGCGAGCTCGATCTCGGCCTTCTCGAGCAGCTCGAGCAGGACCTCGTCGGTCGTGTCGTGCGTGATCTCGACGCCGAGCGCCTCCGACAGCGAGTCGTACATCGGCAGCCGGGCCCACTCGCCGCCCACGTCGTACTCGGTGCCGTCGGCCAGCGTGACCGTCGTCGTGCCGAACGCGTCACGCGCCGCCGTCTGGACCAGGTCCTGCGTGAGGTCCGCGATCGTGTCGTACGTGCCGTAGGCCTCGTACGCCTCGAGCATCGCGAACTCGGGAGAGTGCGTGGCGTCGACGCCCTCGTTGCGGAAGTTCCGGTTGATCTCGAAGACGCGCTCGACGCCGCCGACCGCGGCGCGCTTGAGGAACAGCTCGGGCGCGATGCGCAGGAACAGCGGGATGTCGAACGCGTTCATGTGCGTCTCGAACTGCCGCGCGGCCGCGCCCTCCGGGCGCACCTGGAGCATCGGGGTCTCGACCTCGATGAAGCCGCGCTGGTGCAGGTTCTCCCGGACGGACCGCAGCACCGCGGCCCGCGTGCGGACCATGTCCCGCGAGCGCTGGTTGACGATGAGGTCGACGTACCGCTGCCGGACGCGCGCCTCCTCCGAGAGCTCGGTGCCCTCGTACAGGTTGGGCAGCGGGCGCAGCGCCTTCGCGGCGACCGACCACGCGTCGGCGAACACCGACAGCTCGCCGCGGCGCGACGCGATGACGCGCCCGTGCACGAACACGTGGTCGCCCAGGTCGACGTCGGACTTGAACGCGGACAGCCGCTCCTCGCCCACCTCGGCGAGCGACAGCATCGCCTGGAGGCGGTTGCCCTCGCCGTCCTGGAGCGTCGCGAAGCAGAGCTTGCCGGTGTTCCGCAGGAACACGACGCGGCCGGCGATCCCGACCTCGTCCTGGGTCTCGGTGCCCGGCTCGAGGTCCGGGTACGCGGCGCGCACCTCGGCGATCGTGTGCGTGCGCGGCACCACCACGGGGTAGGCCTCGGTCCCCTCGGCGAGCAGGCGCTCACGCTTCGCGCGGCGGACCTGGATCTGCTCGGGGGTGTCGTCGACGGGGGCGTCGGCGGCGGCGTTCTCGGCCGGGTTCTCGGGCGCAGCGGTCACCGGGCGATTCTACCGGCGCCGCCCGACCCGCCCGGCGCGACGGCCGTGAGATGCACGACGCCCCACGGCCACGACGTGCCGGACGCGGCGACGGCGCACGGCACGTCCGCGCCGCCCCCGTCCGTCGTCAGGACGCCTGGAGGTCCAGCGCGAGGTCGAGGATCGGCGACGAGTGCGTGAGACCGCCGACCGACAGGTAGTCGACGCCCGTGCCGGCGACCTCGGCGGCCCGGTCGAGCGTGAGGTTGCCGGTCGCCTCGAGCTCGACCCGGCCGGTCGTCGGCTCGCCGGCCCGGACCGCCGCGACCACCTCGGCGAGCAGCGGCGTCGGCATGTTGTCGAGCAGCAGGAACCGCGCACCGGCGGCGACGGCCTCGAGCGCCTGGTCGAGCGTGTCGGCCTCGACCTGGATGTCGACGTCGGGGAAGCGCTCCTGCACCGCACGGACGGCCGCCGCGACCGAGCCCGCCGCGACGACGTGGTTGTCCTTGACCATCGCGACGTCGTACAGCCCCATGCGCTTGTTCGTGCCCCCGCCGCAGCGGACCGCGTACTTCTCGAGCGCCCGCAGGCCGGGCGTCGTCTTGCGCGTGTCGAGGACCTGCGCGCCCGATCCGTCCAGCACGTCCGCCCAGCGACGGGTGTGCGTCGCGACGCCCGACGCGCGCGACGCGAGGTTGAGCATGGTCCGCTCCGCGACGAGCAGCGTCTGCACGGGCCCCACGAGCACCGCGAGCACCTCGTCGCGCCACACGCGTGCGCCGTCCTCGACGGTGAGCGACACGGTCACGCCGTCGGTCCCGAGTCGCTGCGCGACCTGGTCGACGACCTCCTGGACGACGACGAGCCCGGCGACGACGCCCTCCGCGCGTGCCACGAGGTGGGCGGTGCCGACGGTGTCGGGCGGGATCGTCGCCTGCGACGTGACGTCCCGGCCGGGGGCGGGGCCGAGGTCCTCGTCGAGCGCGACCTGGACGACCCGGGCGACCCACGCAGGGTCGAGCTGCTGCTGCACGCCGCCACCCTACGGACCCCTCGGCCCTGTCGTGCGGAAGGTCCGTCACGCCGGGTGCGACGGACCTTCCGCACGAGCGCCGGGTTCCGACGACGACGGCCCCGGACGGAGGGGTCCGGGGCCGTCGTGGTGGGCACCGCCCCGCCGGGCAGGGCGGCGGGGCGGTGTCGGTCAGGAGTACGTCACGCGCACCGGGGCGCTCGCCACGGCCTCCTTGCCGACGTAGGCCTTGACCTCGAACTGGCCGGGCAGCACCCAGACGGGCACCTTGACCTTGGTGCTCGCGGCACCCGAGGCGTCGGTCTTCACCGTGCCGAGCTCGGCGTCCTTCCAGTACCAGTCGTGCACGCCCTCGACGAGCTTGCCGAACAGCCCGCCGTACGACGGGGTCGCCGGCCGGTCGCCCACGCGGTCGAGCACGAGGGTCACCTTGGTCTTGGCCGGGAAGTCGGCGAGCGCGACGGCGAGCTTCTTGCCCGGCGCGACCTTGTCCGACCCGAGGGTCAGGACCGGCCCCGGCTCGACGACCGGTGCCGCGAGCTCGAGGACGCCCCAGCGGGCGGTGCTCTGGTACGAGCGGCCCGTCGGGTCGGTCCACGTGCGGACGGAGCCGCGCACGCCGTCGGTCGCGTCGTTCACCTGGAAGTCCAGGCCGACCAGGTCGCCGGCGACCGCGTCGCGGCCCAGCGCGATCGACGCCTCGACGACGTACCCGCCGTCGATCAGCGCCGTGGCGCTGGTCAGCCGCTCACCGATGACCGACAGGTCGCCGCTGACCGACTGCGCGTTGCTCGCGCTGATCCGGTACTGCCCGTCCTGCGGGGTGTACGCGCCGTTCTTGGCGTTGACCGGGTCGACGAAGATCTCGACCGAGTCCTGCTCCCACGCATTGGTGGCGGACTCGTCGACCACCGGGTCGGCGACCTTGAGCAGCACGTCGACCGCGTCGTCGTGCCACAGCACCCGCACCTCGGCCGTGGCACCCGGGGTGCCCTCGACCTGGGTGTCCGTCGTGAGGACCGGGGCTGTCGCCCAGACGTCGTCGACCGTGCCGTCGATCGTCGGGGCGGTGGCGGCCTGCGGCGCGGAGACGAAGCCGATCGGCTCGATCAGCGTGACGACGCCGAGGCGCTCGCCGTCCTCCTGGCCGTGCGACAGGTCGTTCCACGACCGCTGCTCGCCCGTGACGCCGTCGGTCACGCGCACGTCGAACGGCACGGTGCCGCCCTCCGTCAGACCCGCGACCGGGACGGCGACCGCGAGGCGGTAGCCCGTGGCCGTGGCCTGGGCCTGCGTGCGGTTCACCGTGACGTGCGACTCGCCGGCGAAGACGTCCACGACGTCCTCGGTGCCGTCGTCGCTCGCGTCCGCGACCTCGACGTACGCGGTGAGGCCGTCGGCCGACCAGCGCAGCTGGAAGCCGGTACCGTCACCGATCGACGTCTCGGGCAGGAGCGCCCACGTCGGGTCGTCGACGCCCGTGGGCGTGCCCTGGTGCGCGTCGACCTGGCGCGTGAGCGTCGGCAGCTCCGACCGGTCGACGATGCCCCAGTAGGCCGGCTTGGCCTGCAGGTCGTCGTCGAACGGCAGCGGCGCGCCCTCGCGCCACGACCGGCTGTCGTACGGGCCCCACAGGGTCACCGAGAACAGGTCCGGGTAGTCGCGCAGCATGTCGAACACGTCGGCGTAGTAGTAGCCCTGCGCGACGAGCTTCTCCTGCGTGACCGTGCCGTCGATCGGGGCGTCGAGCTCCGTGACCGCCTGCAGCAGACCGGTCTGGGCGAAGGCGTCGATGCTCGCCTTCATCTGCGACACCGGCTGGAGCAGGTTGACGTGGAACTGGTGGCCCAGACCGTCGAGCGGGACGTCCCGGTCGAGCAGCCGGTTCACGACCGCGAGCATCGCCTGCCGCTTGGCGGGCAGCTCGGTGTTGTAGTCGTTGAGGAACAGCTGCACCGGTCCGTCGGTGTCGCCGCCGTTGAACGCCTCGCTGGCGTACCCGAACGCGAGGTCGAGGAACTGCTCACCGAGGACCTCGAACCAGCGGCTCTTGCGCAGGCCGTCGCTCTCGCTCTCCGCGATGGCCTCGTTGACGACGTCGAACGCGACGATCGGGTTGCCCGCCGTCCCGTACTCGCCGTACTTCTCGCGGTAGTGGTCGGCGACCGCCTCGATGTGCGTGCGCATGCGGTCGCGCAGGATCTGCTGGTCCGCGGCGCTGCTCGTCAGCGGCGTGCCGTCGGTGTGGTTGAAGAACCAGTCCGGCGTCTGGGAGTGCCACACGAGCGTGTGCCCGTAGACCCGCTGACCGTGCTCGATCGCGCTGTCGACGAGCGCGTCCGCCGCCTCGAAGGTGAACGTGCCCTCGGTCGGCTGGATGCTCTCGGGCTTCATCGCGTTCTCGGCGGTGATCTGGTCGTAGTGCTTGACCACCAGCTGCTCACCCGTGCCGACCGTCTCGCGCTCGTCGATCGCGACGCCGACCGGCCACGGCAGCTCGTCCTGGAGGGACGGGATGTCCGTCTGCACCGGCGGGGCGGTCGAGCCGCTCACGACGACGTCGTCGACCACGAACGACGCGAGCGACGACGCCGACTCGACGTACAGCAGCGCCGAGTCGGCAGCCGCCATCGTGTAGGACGCCTGCACGTGGGTCCACGCGTCGGCCGTGACGCCCGTCGCGGTCGTGACCGTGTCGTACGTCGACTCGCCCGCGTTGTCGCGCTGGACGGACACGCGCAGGTCGGCCGGCTCGGTCGCACCCGCGGCGAGCTTGAGCCACAGGTCGATCGAGTACGTCCGGCCCGTCTGGAAGACGTCCGTGACCGTGGCTCCGATGCCGTTCCACGCCTGCGTGCGGTCCGCGACGAGCGCCGCCTGAGCGCCACCGTGCGCGTCGTCGGTCAGCGTGACCGTGTTGTCACCGCGCGGCCCCCAGACGCCGAGGCCCTCCTCGAAGTCGTTGCTCAGGCCGGTCGGCACGGAACCGCCGTCGTCGAGCCCGCCCGTGGGCAGCGTGAACTGCCAGCCCGCGGCCAGCCGCTCGTCGACGACCGTCTGCACCGCCGCGAGCGTCCCGGACCGGTCGCCGCCGCCGTCGTGCGCGAGCACGACCTCGCCGGGCTTCATCGCGGCGCGCAGGTTCGACGTGAGCGTCGGGACGTCCTGCGTCGCCCAGTCGTCGATCGTGTTCGTCACCGCGAGCGGCTGCATGCCGAGCGCGACGGCCACGCCGGGCGTGACGCCCCAGCTGCCGTTCGGCGCCCGGAAGTACGGGACCTTCGCGTCCGGGTCGCCGAGCGCGTCGCGGATGATGCCGAGGTTCTCGACGAGGTCCGCGCGCACCTGCTCCGCGCTCCACGCACCCATGTCGGCGTACGACGTCGTGTGGTTGCACAGCGTGTGGCCGTCCGCGACGATCCGCCGCAGCACGTCCGCACCGCCGGGCGCCTGGATGTTCTGGCCGATGACGCAGAACGTCGCCGTGATGTCACGCTCGGCCAGGAAGTCGAGGAGCGCCGTCGTGGTGGCGCCGTTCGGGCCGTCGTCGAACGTCAGCGCCGCGACGTCGCCCGTGCCGCGGGCGGTCGCGACCGGGGTCGTGGTGGGGTTCACCGCGCCGCCGGGGACGACACCACCCGGGTCGGTCGGCTCCTCGCCCGTGATCACCACGTCGTCGACGAGGACGTCCGGGAACGGTGCCGCGTCGCCGCCGTCGAGGTACATGCGCGCGGCATCGAGACCCTCCTCGAACGTGTACGAGCCGCTGATCGTGGTCCACGCGTCGGCGGCGAGCGTGCTGGGCCCGCTGACCCAGGTGTACGGGTTCGACGCCGCCGGGGCGTCGACGGTGAAGTGCACGCCCGCCGCGGGCTGGTCGGCGTCGGCCAGGCGCGCGCGCATGCTCACGGTGTACGCCTCGCCCGGCTCGAGCAGCGGGACCAGGTCGAGGGCGATGCCCTGCCAGCCGGCGGTTCGGCCGGCGATCTTCAGGCTCGTGCCCGCGCCGTCCGGGTCCGGCACGAGCGTGAGGGTGGGGCTGCCGGAGGGCGTCCACGGGGCGTAGGTGCCGCCCTCGAAGTCGCTGCGGAGGATCTCGCTGTCCGCCGCTCGTGCGGTAGAGGTGGGTGCGGAGCCGAGCGTCGGCGCGGCCACCAGGCCCAGCGCCAGCACCCCGACTCCGATAGTTTCGACCAGGCCTGACCGACTCATCGACGCTCCCTTGCGCGGACGGGTCCCGTACTTCCGGGGTTCGGGATCCGACGATACGGTCACACCCGACGATCCGACCAGGGCTGACGTCCAGAAACCGCGCGGCGCAAGTATCGAAACTATCGCGTCGCAGGTCGGGGCGTCGCGACGTGCGCCGTCTTCACCCGCGGCACGCCGACGGACGCGCCCTCACGCGCGCGTGGGACCGGTCGGACGCACGTGAGGGCGCGTTCGGCGCCCGGCGCGGCGGGCGGGCTCGGAATCGCAGGCCTGGTCGCCCGCGAGCTCGCGGGCGCACGCGGCGTGCTGTTCCGCCGGGCCGTCAGCGGGCCCGTGGCGGCGGCGGTCAGTCCAGCGGGACGCGCGTCGTCGTCAGGGTGCCGTCGGGAGCCAGGGCGAGCTCGAGGCGCAGCCGCCAGGCCTCGTCACGGTCGGGGAAGTCCGTGCGGGCGTGCCCGCCGCGGCTCTCCGTCCGCTCCAGCGCCGCCGCCGTCAGGACGGTCGCGACCTGGTGCACGTTCGTCGTCTCCCACTCGGCGACCTGCGGCGCCGCGAGCGCCCGGCCGTCGTCGCGGCGCTCGTGCGCGTCGGTCGGCACAGCCGCGAGCGCGGACACCGCGCGCGTCAGCCCGTCGCCGGACCGCAGCACGCCGGGCCCGTCGGTCGCGATCCGCTGCACGCGCGACCGTGCGGCCGCGGCGACCAGCGCGGCGTCACCGGCCCGCTCCTGCGGCGTCCGACGCGGCAGCGCACCCGCCTGGACCTTCTCCGCGATGTGCCGGGCGGCCCGCGTCGAGAACACCAGACCCTCGAGGAGCGAGTTCGACGCCAGCCGGTTCGCGCCGTGCACGCCGGTGCACGCGACCTCGCCCGCCGCGTAGAGGCCCGGCACGGACGTCCGCCCGACGAGGTCCGTGACGACGCCGCCCGAGTGGTAGTGCTGCGCCGGGGCGACCGGGACCAGGTCGTTCGCGAGGTCGATCCCGTGCTCCTGGAGCCGCTCGTGGATCGTCGGGAACCGCCGCCGCAGGAAGTCCGCGCCGAGGTGCCGCGCGTCGAGCCAGACGTGGTCCGCGCCCGTCTCGGCCATGCGCCGCACGATCGCGTGCGCGACCACATCACGCGGGGCGAGCTCGGCCATCGGGTGCACGTCCGGCATGAACCGCACGCCGTCGGTGTCGAGCAGCAGCGCACCCTCGCCGCGCACCGCCTCGGAGACCAGCGTGAGCTGACCCTTCACCCCCGCGCCCAACCAGAGGACGGTCGGGTGGAACTGCACGAACTCGACGTCGCCGAGCACCGCGCCCGCCCGCAGCGCCGCCGCGATGCCGTCGCCCGTCGCCGACGCCGGGTTGGTGGACGAGCGGAACACCTGCCCGATGCCGCCCGTCGCGAGCACGACCGCGCGCCCGAGCGCCGCACCGACGCCGTCGCGCTGCCCCTCGCCGATGACGTGCAGCGTCACGCCGCACGCCGCACCGGGAGCGCCGTCAGGTCCGGGCGGGCCGGTGAGCACGTCCAGCACGAGCGCGTGCTCGATGACCTCGATGCCCGGGTCGTCGCGGACCGCCTCGATCTGCGCGACGAGCGCGCGCGAGATCTCCGCACCCGTCGCGTCGCCGCCCGCGTGCGCGATGCGGTCCGCGTGGTGCCCGCCCTCACGGGTCAGCGAGATCTGGCCGTCGGGCTGCGTGTCGAACACCGCGCCGCGCGCCACGAGCTCGCGCACGCGCGCCGGACCCTCCGTCACCAGCACCTCGACCGCGCGCGGGTCGCACAGGCCGACGCCCGCGACGAGCGTGTCCTGCAGGTGCGCCGCCGGGGAGTCCGACGGGTCGAGCGCCGCGGCGATGCCGCCCTGCGCCCACACCGTCGAGCCCGAGACCAGCGCGTCCTTCGTGACGAGCAGGACGCGCGGCACGCGCGTGCGCAGCTCCAGGGCGGCCGTCAGGCCCGCGATGCCCGAGCCGACGACGACCGCGTCCGCCTCGACCGTCCACCCCGCCGCGGGCGCGGCGAGCCGCGTCGCGAGACGCGTCGCCGTGCCGGCGCCCGGACGGGCTGCAGGCACGGGGGTCGTCGCCGGGGCGCCGCCGGCCCGGTCCGCGACCGTCGTCACCGGTCGGTGCCGGCCTGCGGGAAGGGGTGCGGGTGCTCGACCAGGTCGCGGCCCACCGCGAACGGCACGCCGCTCGACACCAGGCCCGCCTGCTCCGTCCACTCGTCGGGCACCCGGCCGGGGTCCTCGCCGAGCTCGACGATCCGGTTCTCGGCGTCGACCAGCACGACGTGCGGCTGGTACGTCCGCGCCTCGGCGTCCGACATGAGGCCGTAGGCGATGAGGATGACGACGTCGCCCGGGTGCACGAGGTGCGCGGCGGCACCGTTGATGCACACCTGGCCCGAGCCGGCCTCACCTGCGATCGCGTACGTCGTCAGACGCGACCCGTTGGTCACGTCGACCACGTCGACCTGCTGGCCGGGCAGCAGGTCCGCTGCCGCGAGCAGGTCCGCGTCCACGGTGATCGAGCCGACGTAGTGCAGGTCGGCCTGCGTCACGGTCGCCCGGTGGATCTTGCCGGTCATCATGGTCCGCTGCAGCGTCGTCATGCGCGGGCTCCTTCCTGCGCGTCCGCCCCGGGCGCGAGCACGCCGTCGGGCCGGCGGGACGCCCCGAGCGTCACCGCCGTGTTGTCGATCAGCCGCGTCGTCCCGACACGCACCGCGAGCAGCAGCAGCGCGACGCCGGCGGTGGTCTCCGCGACCGGGGTGAAGTCGTCCGGGTCGACGAGCGCGACGTAGTCGACGTCGTCGTCCGCGACACCCGCCGCCGCGAGGGCCGTGCGGGCCGCGTCGAGCACGTCCTGCGCACCCGCGCCGGCGCGCGCCCACTCGGCGCCCGCACGCAGCGCACGCGACAGGCCGAGCGCACGCTGCCGCTCGTCGGGCGACAGGTAGGCGTTGCGGCTCGACAGCGCCAGGCCGTCGACGTCCCGCACGAGCGGCGCGCCCACGACCTCCGTCGGGACGTCGAGGCTGCGGACCATCGCGCGGATCGCAGCCAGCTGCTGCGCGTCCTTCTCGCCGAACAGCGCCACGTCGGGTCGCGTGAGGTGCATCAGCTTGAGCACGACGGTGAGCACGCCGTCGAGGTGTCCCGGCCGCGCCGCACCCTCGAGCACGTCGCCGATCGGGCCCGCGCTCACCCGGACCGTCGGGTCCCCGTCCGGGTACATGACCGCGACGTCGGGCGCGAACACCACGTCGCCCGCGCCCAGCAGGCCCGGTCCCGTGAGCAGCGCGAGGTCGCCGTCGAGGTCCCGCGGGTAGCGCGACAGGTCCTCGGTCGGGCCGAACTGCAGCGGGTTGACGAAGATCGTCGTGACCACCACGTCCGCGAGCTCGCGCGCGTGCGCGACGAGCGACAGGTGGCCCGCGTGCAGCGCGCCCATCGTCATGACGACCGCGCGGCGGTACGGCTTCGTGCCGCGCGCCTGCGCGTCCTGGTCCGAGAGGGCCGACGCGAGCTCGTCACGCGTGCGCGCGAGCACCGGCCTCGTCATCGTCATCGCTCGTCCTCCTGCGGGCGGTCGGGGCCGGTCGGCCCGTCGTCGGACCCGCCCGACGGGTCGTCGGCGGGTCGTCCCTCCTGCTCCAACCATCCAGCATCCCCGGTCATGCCCGGTGCCGCTGCCGGGGTGGCGGACGTCACGTCAGGGGTGTCACCCTCGGCGAGCGCGTCGAGCAGCCGGGTCGCGGCCGCGTCGGGGACCAGACCCGCGGCGAGCGACCGCTGCGTCGCGGCCCGGGCGAGCGCGCGGTAGCCCGCCAGGACGTCGACCGCCCCGGTGCTCGCCCCGAGCGCACCGAGGACCGCGACGTGCTCGCGCACCGTGCCGTCGTCACCGCGCCGGACCGGACCGGTGAGCGCGGCGATCGCGCCCGCGCCCCGGTCGCCCGACGGGTCCGACGGCGACTCGGCGCGCAGCGCACCGTCGAGCGCGGCCTCGAGCAGCGGCCCGAGCATCCGGCCCGGGTCGGCGACGCCCGCCGCCGCGAGCGCCTGCGCCGCCTGCGCGACCAGCACGACCAGGTGGTTCGCGCCGTGGGCGAGCGCCGCGTGGTAGAGCCCACGGGCGGACTCGTCGACGACGACGGGCTCGCCGCCGATCTCCACGACGAGCGCCTGGCCGATGGGCAGGACGGCGTTCGGGCCGGTGACGGCGAACGGGCATCCGGCGAGCCGCGACAGGTCGAGCGACGTGCCTGTGAACGTCATGGCGGGGTGGATCGCGAGCGGGATCGCGCCGACCCCCCGCGCCGCGGCGAGCACGTCGGTGCCGAACCGCCCCGACGTGTGCACGACGATCTGGCCCGGCTGCCACGCACCCAGGTCACCGAGCCCGGTCACCAGGTCGGTCAGCGCGTCGTCCGGCACCGTGAGCAGCACGAGCTCCGCCCGGCGCACGACCTCCGGGACCTCGACCAGCGGCACACCCGGCAGCAGCGTCTCCGCGCGCTCGCGCGACCCCTCCGAGATGCCCGACGCGGCGACGACCGGGTGACCCGCTCCGCGCAGCGCGTTGCCCAGGACCGCCCCGACGCGGCCCGTGCCGACCACGCCCACGCCCAGGCGACCCGGACGCGTCACGCGCCCGCCCCGGGCTCGGTCCGCACAGAGCTCGCCCCCGGCCCCGCGACGGGGTCGGGCGACAACTCCGGCGCCACGGCAGGGCCGGACGGTGCCGGCTCCGCGGCGCCCACCTGGCCCGCCACCACGACGGGCGCGGCGGCCTTCCGCATCCACTGCTCCGGTCCCTCGCTCGCGCGGGCGGTGCGGGCGCGCTCGGACTGCTCGTCGAGCAGCGCGACGACGACGCCCGCGTCGAGGTGCGCGATGTCCGGGCTGACCGGGCCCGGCGTCGAGTGCACGACGAACGACGCGAGCCCGAGACGTCGCTGCAGCGGCCCCTGCTGGAGACCGAGGGACTGCGTGCGCTCGTGCGGCACGACGTCGACCTGCCGCCACCAGCGCCCGCGCCGGATGACGAGCGCGCGCTGCGTGACGAGCACGCCGTGCCGCCGCCAGCCCAGCGGGTCCACCCAGCGCGCGCGACGCGGGGCGACCGCGAACCCGTGCGCCTCGTCGGTGCCGGTCAGGGCCGCGTCGACGACGCCCACCGGGTCGTCGACGCCGAGGTCGTGCAGGACCAGCCACAGGGCGGTGCGGACCTCGTCGCGCGTCGCGACCGGGTGCAGGACGGTGTCGCGCTGCTGCTCGCCCGACGGCGAGTACCCCGCGACGTTCATCTCGACCCGCCACCAGTCGGGCCGCCGCCACCACATCCCCTGGCTGATCCGGATCGCCTGCACGCGCCCCGGCGGGACGGTCTGCGCCCGCGACTCCGTCAGGCCGTGGCGCAGGCGGATGCCGTCGGGCGACGTCGCCGCGCGGAAGCTCGCGCCCTGGTTGATGCGGGACCACACGTACGAGACGAGGCCGAAGAACATCGGCAGCAGGAAGAACACGGTCGCGAAGGTGCGGCTCAGCACGCCCGCGGCGACGGCGACGACCGCCGCGAGGACGAGGCCGACCGTCGCGCCGGAGCGCAGCGTGGCGAGGACCAGCCGGCTCATCGGCACCTCGTACACCTGGTGCTCGGGTGCGGCCTCGAAGGCCACCGACGACCGCGCGGCCGGCGGCACCGCGCCGTCGACCGTCGGGTCCGCCGCGCCGGTCGACGCGTCACCGTCCAGCGCACCGGGTGCGCCGTCGACGCCGGCCGCCACTGCGGTGGACCCGGGACGCTGGAGACCGGCGGCGAGCGCGAGCAGCTCGGCCCGCAGCGCGAGCGCGTCCGACTCCCGCAGGAACGCGAGGCTCACGCCCGACCCCGACCCGCCCGCGACCTCGAGCTTGAGCTCCGCCAGCCCCACGAGCCGCGCGAGCAGCGGCTGCACGACGTCGACGGCCTGCAGCCGGTCGAGCCGCGCCTGCCGCTGCTGGCGGAACAGGATGCCGGTGTTGAGGTGCACGGCGTCGTCGGTCACCGCGAACCGCGTCATGCGCCACGCGAGCGCCGAGTACGCGAAGCCGACGACGGCGACCGCCGCGAGCCCGCCGAGGACGACGACCCAGCGGTACCCGTCGACGAGCTCGAGCAGCCGCCGCACGTCGTCCGCCGCCTGGTAGCCCACGACGACCAGCACCGCGACGACGATCTTCCAGCCCTTGAGGGCCGGGGTCACGGGGTGCATGCGCCGCCAGTCGACCGCCGGCGGCGCGGTCGTGCCGCTCACAGCCCCGCCAGCCGCGCCTCGCCGCGGGACGCGAGCCGGTCGCGCAGCCGCGCGGCCTCCGGCGGGGGCAGCCCGTCGATGGTCGCCGTCGTCGCGGGCGACGCGGTGTGCAGCTGCACGGACGCGATGCCGAGCTTCCGCGCGAGCGGACCCGCCGTCACGTCGACGTACTGCATGCGGCCGTAGGGCACGACGACGAGCTGCCGGAACATGATCCCGCGGCGCACCAGCAGGTCGTCCGCGCGCTCGGCGTAGCGCATCGCGCGCACCTGGCGCGGCACGAGCACCGCGATCCACACGACCAGCGCGAGCACCAGCGCGGGGAACGACCAGAGCCACGCGACCTGCGTGAGGGCCGCGAGCGCGACCCCGGCCAGCAGCAGCGGACCCATCCAGATCGCGGTCACGATGAGCCGCGCCGACGCGAGCCGCGGCGACACCGGCGTCCAGTCGACACCGAGCGGGTCGAAGAGGTCGGCCGGGGCGTCCGGCTGCGTGACGTCGGTCATGCGCCCATCCTCCCACCGAGCACCCTGGTCAGGGTGCGACGGGGGCCCCTCACGCCGACGGGTCGGGCGTGGCCTCCTCGCGCCGCACCGCACCCTCGTCGGGCGGGGGGACGCGGCAGAACCGCTCCACCACCAGGCCGACGACGGCCAGCACGACCGCACCGCCGGTCGCGACCGCCGCAGCTGCGGCGCGCGACCCGTTGCCCGGCACGCCGGGGTCGGTCAGGAGCGACAGCGCCTGCCCCCCGTACCAGCCGGCGAGCAGCGCGCCCGTGTAGCAGGACGCCTTCGCGAGCACCGCGGTGCGCGCCGCGCGGATCGGGTCGAGGCCGGGGCGCTTGCCCCGCAGGAACTGCCGGACCGCCCAGCCCATGCTGAGCACGACGCCCGCGATCACGACCTCGACGGCCGCGACGAGCCACGGCACCGACGGCGTGGACGTCCCGCGGTCCGCGAGCGCGTCGAGGGCGATCCAGGTGGCGGCGGCGACACCGGCCGCGAGGGCGAGGAGCGTGGTCCAGCGGGTCGCCTGCATCACGACGACGGCGTCCGGGGGCCGTCGTGCGGTGCGCCGAAGACGGTCTCGCGGGTCGGCACCGGGCCGGACGGGGCGTCGGGCTCCACGACGGGGACCCCGCTCGTGCCGGGCACGGGCGCGGTCAGCCAGTCGAGCGCGAGCCACCGGACCCCGCCGCGGTCGGGCGCGGTCGCCGCGAGCTGCGCGACCGGTCCGCCGCCCAGTCCGGGCAGGACCGCCTCCGGGTCGACCTGCGACCACGGCTCGAGCACGAACGCGCGCTCGTGCGCGCGCGGGTGCGGCAGCTCGAGGTCGTCCGTGACCGCGAGGACCGACCCGTACACGACGATGTCGACGTCGAGCGTCCGCGGCCCCCAGCGCTCGGCGCGCTCACGTCCGTGCGCGTGCTCGACGGCCTGCGTCGCGCGCAGCAGGTCGCGCGGCGACAGCGTCGTGCGGGCCAGCACCACCGCGTTGAGGTAGTCCGGCTGCTCCGGGCCCACGGCAGCCGTGCGGGCGAGCGGCGACACGTCGGTGACCTCGATCCCGCGCGTGCCCGCGAGGTCCGACACCGCGTCGCGCAGCGTCTCCTGCGCCGAGCCGAGGTTCGCGCCGAGCGCGAGCACGACGTCGACCGGCTCGGCCGGTGCGTCGTCGAGGGTGTCCGTGACGATCTCGCCCGTGACGACCTCGTCGGGCTGACCGTAGGCGTCGAGCTCGTCGTCGTACGCGGGCACCGGCCCTGGCATGACCTGCGTCGCGGCCGGGTCCCACGCCTCGACCGCGGAACCCACCGGTCCGGCCTCGGGACCCGCGCCGACCTCGACCGGCTCGCCCGTGATCGGGCCGGGCGGCGGGGGCGGCGCACCGAAGACGGTCGTCGGCGCGTCGTCCGCGGGTCCGTGCGGCGGCGGCGGCGCGAGCGGCGCACCGAAGACCGTCGTCGGCTGGTCGTCCGCCGGCACGGGCGCCACGAGACCCCCACCCGTCATGCCGGACACCGGCAGGCCCGCGGCGGGGCTCGGCGTCCCGAGCGCGGGCGTCCGCGCGTCGGCGCCGCCCGCGTCCGCGGCACGCGGCTCGTCGTCCGGCGCGGAGGGCCCGTCCATGTCACGCGGCAGCGGGGCGACGAGCGCGGCGGCACCCGTGCGCGGCAGCGCGGCCTCGCGCAGCGGACCGGTGTACGGCTCGGCGGCCGGCAGCTTCGTGCGGTCGCGCCGGATCGCGACGACGACGTCCCCGAACGGGACCGGGATCGGCGCCTGCGGCTTGTGCACGGCCACGTCGACGGCAGCCACCGCGCCCGCGGCCAGCACGGTCGCGGCGATGCGCTCGGCGACCGTCTCGATGAGGTCGACCGGCTCGCCCGCGAGCACCGCCGCGACCTGCTGCGCGAGCCCGCCGTAGTCCAGCGTGTGCGCCAGGTCGTCGCCCGCGGCCGCCCGACGCGTGTCGAGGTGCACGACGACGTCCGCGACGAACGTCTGCCCCTCGCGCCGCTCGTGGTCGAACACGCCGTGGTACCCGGTCGCCGTGATCCCCGTCAGGCGGATCTGGTCGAGCCGCCGCCCGCTCGCGTCGTACGCCGCGCCGTTCTCCTCGTGCGTCGTCACGTGCTGCTCCTCATGCTCGCGTCCTCGTCGACCGGTAGCTCGTCGTCCGCCTCGGGCGGCGTCGCACCGGGCGGTCCTGTCGTGCCGGCGCCCGCCGCGGGGCCGGCACCGCGCGTCGCTCGATCCCCCGCCGGGCCTCCGCCCGCCGCGTGCCACGCGGCCGCCACCCGCACCGCGTCGGCCGAGCCTGCCACCTCGTGCACGCGCACGCACCACGCACCCGCCGCAGCGGCGAGCGCGGTGATCGCGGCCGTGGCGCGGTCGCGGGCCAGCGGCGGAGCGGGCGTGCCGTCGGGACGCGCCAGCAGGTGGCCGAGGAACCGCTTGCGGCTCGCGCCCACGAGCACGGGGAAGCCGTCGGCGACGAGCTCGGGCAGGCGTGCCAGCAGCGGCCAGTTGCTCGCGCCGGGCTTCGCGAAGCCCAGACCCGGGTCGAGCACGACCTGGTGGTCGGCGACGCCCGCCGCGCGCAGCGCCGCGACGCGCTGCGCGAGCTCGGTGCGCACGTCGCGGACGACGTCCCCGTACTGGTCGAGGTCGTCCATGACGTCGGCGTGCCCGCGCCAGTGCATCGCGACGTACGCGACACCCGTCTCCGCGACCGCGGCCGGCATGTCGTCGTCGGCGAGTCCGCCGGACACGTCGTTGACCAGCACCGCCCCGCGCTCCACGGCGGCCCGCGCGACGACCGCGCGCGTCGTGTCGACGCTCACCGCAACCCCGCGCGACACGAGCGCCTCGACGACGGGCAGGACGCGCGCGAGCTCGTCCTCGACGGGCACGCGCCGCGCACCCGGTCGCGTGGACTCGCCGCCCACGTCGAGCAGGTCGGCACCCTGGTCGAGCAGCTCGAGCCCGTGCGCGACCGCGGCGTTCGGCGTGAACCAGCGGCCGCCGTCGGAGAACGAGTCGGGCGTGACGTTGACGACTCCCATGACGAGCGTGCGGCCGACGTCGTGCAGGTGCGCCGGCAAGGGCGCCGGGCGGCGCGGGAGGTCCGTCGCGGTGGCGTCGGGGCGGGTCACGGTGCCGAGCCTAGGGGCGCTGCGCGAGGGGCGTCAGCGGCCGAGGACCAGGCTCATCGCCTCGGCACGGGTCGCGACGTCGCGCATCTGCCCGCGCACGGCCGAGGTCACGGTGCGCGACCCGGGCTTGCGGACGCCGCGCATGGACATGCACAGGTGCTCGCACTCGACGACGACGAGCACGCCGCGCGGCTGCAGGATCTCGACGAGCGCGTCGGCGACCTGCGACGTGAGGCGCTCCTGCACCTGCGGGCGGCGGGCATAGACGTCGACCAGCCGGGCGAGCTTGCTCAGGCCCGTGATCCGGCCGTCGGCGCCGGGGATGTACCCGACGTGCGCGACGCCGTGGAACGGCACGAGGTGGTGCTCGCACGTCGAGTACACCTCGATGTCCTTGACCATGACCATCTCCTCGTGGCCGAGGTCGAAGGTCGTCGTGAGGACGTCGGCGGGCTCCTGGTAGAGGCCCGCGAAGATCTCGCGGTAGGCGCGTGCCACGCGGGCCGGCGTCTCGAGCAGACCCTCGCGGTCCGGGTCCTCGCCGACGGCGAGCAGCAGCTCGCGCACGGCGGCCTCGGCACGCTTCTCGTCGTACTCGCCGACCGCACGGCCGGCACCCGTCACGCGACTGATCGACGACGGCACGCCGTCGACCACGTCACTCACCGTCCCGGCTCCAGCCCCGCGTGTCCGGCGTCTGCTCGGGCGGGAGCTCGACGACCTTGCGCGCCGGGTTCTCGTCGCCGACGACCGCGGCCTCGTCCTCGGGGATCACCGGGTGGCCGTTCTGCGCGGCCTTCTCGGCCGGCGTCAGCACGGGACCCTGGGTCGAGACGGCCCGCTGCTCGCTCGACAGCCACACGCGACGCGGCGGGCGCTTCACGATCGGCTTGAAGATCTCGGCGAGCTGCTCGGCGTTCAGCGTCTCCTTCTCGAGGAGCTCGAGGACCAGGTCGTCGAGGACCTCGCGGTACTCGACGAGGATCTCCCACGCCTCGTCGTGCGCGCGCTCGATGAGCGCCCGCACCTCGAGGTCGATGGACCCGGCGACGTCCTCCGAGTAGTCGCGCTGGTGGCCCACGTCGCGGCCGAGGAAGACCTCGTTCGACTCCTGGCCGAGCCGGATCGCGCCGAGACGCGCGCTCATGCCGAACTGCGTCACCATCCGGCGCGCCGTGGCCGTGGCCTTCTCGATGTCGTTGCTCGCACCCGTCGTCGGGTCGTGGAAGACGAGCTCCTCGGCGACGCGGCCGCCCATGGCGTACGCGAGCTGGTCGAGCAGCTCGTTGCGCGTCGTCGAGTACTTGTCCTCGGTCGGCATGACCATCGTGTAGCCGAGGGCACGGCCGCGCGGCAGGATCGTCACCTTCGTGACCGGGTCGGTGTAGCGCAGCGCCGCCGCGACGAGGGCGTGGCCGCCCTCGTGGTACGCGGTGATCTTCTGCTCCTTGATGTTCATGACCCGCGTGCGCTTCTGCGGACCCGCGATGACGCGGTCGATCGCCTCGTCCAGCGCGTGGTCATCGATGATCTGCGCGTTCTTGCGCGCGGTGAGCAGCGCGGCCTCGTTGAGCACGTTCGCCAGGTCCGCGCCGGTGAACCCGGGCGTGCGCCGCGCGACGGCGACGAGGTCGACGTGCGGGGCCATCGGCTTGCCCTGCGCGTGCACCGTGAGGATCTTCTCGCGGCCCTTGAGGTCCGGCGGCTCGACCGCGACCTGCCGGTCGAACCGGCCGGGACGCAGCAGCGCCGGGTCGAGGATGTCGGGCCGGTTGGTCGCGGCGATGAGGATGACGTTCGTCTTGACGTCGAACCCGTCCATCTCGACGAGCATCTGGTTGAGCGTCTGCTCGCGCTCGTCGTGCCCGCCGCCGAGGCCCGCGCCACGGTGCCGGCCGACCGCGTCGATCTCGTCGACGAAGATGATCGCCGGCGAGTTCTCCTTGGCCTGCTGGAACAGGTCGCGCACGCGGCTCGCGCCGACGCCGACGAACATCTCGACGAAGTCCGAGCCGGAGATCGAGTAGAACGGCACGCCCGCCTCACCCGCGACGGCGCGGGCCAGCAGCGTCTTGCCGGTTCCCGGCGGGCCGTACAGCAGCACGCCCTTGGGGATCTTGGCGCCGACGGCCTGGAACTTCGCCGGCTCGGAGAGGAACTCCTTGATCTCCTGGAGCTCCTCGAGCGCCTCGTCGACGCCCGCGACGTCCGCGAACGTGACCTGCGGCGACTCCTTGCTCACGAGCTTGGCGCGCGACTTTCCGAAGCTCATCACCCGCGAGCCGCCGCCCTGCATGTTCGACATGAGGAACCAGAAGATCGCCAGGATGATGACGAACGGCAGGACGATGCCGAGCAGGCTCGACCACCACGACGTCTGCGGCACCTCGGACGTGTAGCCGTCCGGGAGGTCGGCCGACGCGACGGCGTCCGCGATCGCGGGCCCCTGCGGGACCACGTAGTAGAACTGCACGCGCTCGCCGAAGTTCTCGTCGTCCTTGACGAAGTCCTCGGACAGCGTGAGGTCCACCCTCTGCTGACCCTCGGTGATCTTCGCCGACTCCGCCTTGCCGTCGGCCAGGAGCTCGAGGCCGTCGGAGGTGTCGATCCGGCTGACCTTCGGGGTGGCGAGCGCGGTCGCACCGATCCAGAGGAGCACGACGGCGAGCACGATCCACAGGATCGGGCCGCGGGCAAGACGCTTGAGGTTCATGGGCGATCGGGGCCAGGCCCCTCATCCTCCGCTCGCAGGGCTGGTGGCCTTCGAACTTACACGGCGATCCTGTGGCAACCCGCGGTGTTCGCCCAGGGCACATCACCGGCCGTGGGCGGCCCCGCGCAGGTCACGCGTAGACGTGCGGCGCGAGCGTCCCGACGAACGGCAGGTTGCGGTACTTCTCGGCGTAGTCCAGGCCGTACCCGACGACGAACTCGTTCGGGATGTCGAAGCCGACGTAGCGGACGTCGACCTCGACCTTGGCGGCGTCGGGCTTGCGCAGCATCGTCGCGATCTCGACCGACGCCGGCCCGCGCGAGCGCAGGTTCGACAGCAGCCACGACAGCGTCAGGCCCGAGTCGATGATGTCCTCGACGATCAGGACGTGGCGGCCGTGCAGGTCCGTGTCCAGGTCCTTGAGGATCCGCACGACGCCCGACGACTTGGTGCCCGAGCCGTACGACGACACCGCCATCCAGTCCATCTGCGCGGGCGAGTGCAGGCGACGCGCCAGGTCGGCCATGACCATGACCGCGCCCTTGAGGACGCCGACCAGCAGCAGGTCCTTGCCCGCGTAGTCCGCGTCGACCTGCGCCGCGATCTCGTCGAGCCGCGCGTGCAGCTGCTCCTCGGTGAGGAGGACCCGCTCGAGGTCCGCGCCCATGTCGACTGGCTCCACCGTCACCGCTCCTGTCGCTCGTCGTGCACCGGCGGGGCCGGCCCGAGGAGAAGCCTGCCACACGCGCGTGAGGCGGCGACCCCGCCCGGAAGCGGCACCGGACCCTGCCCGTGCCAGCCCGTGAGGAGCGCGTCGACGGCCAGCACGTGCCCTCGGTTGAGCGCCCCCGCGGGGCACCCGGCCTGCACGGCGGCGACCCGCAGCGCCCGCCGCCGCACGCCGACGTCGGCCCCGAGCAGCACCGCGACGTCGAGCCCGACGACGAGGCCCGGCCGGGCCGCCGGTCCCGCCCCGCCGTCCTCGGGTCGGCGACCTCCGCCCGGCACGGAGGCGCGGGTGTCGCCGTCGCGGACGGAGGCCCCGCTCGCGGCCGGGACCGGGGCACCGGCGGGGGGCGTGGCGGTGGTGAGGAGGGTGGTCGCGAGGGTGTCGAGCGTGTCGGCGTCCTCGCGGAGCTGCTCGGCGGTGCGGGCGAGCGCGTCCGCGACACCGGGTCCGAGCTCGCGCTCGAGGAGCGGCAGGACGCGCTCGCGGACGCGGCTGCGCAGCGGCGCGTCGTCGGCTGCGCCCGCGTTGGTCGGGTCGTGCCAGGGGTCGAGCCCGAGCGCGGCGCACGCGCCGACGGTGTCGGTCCGGCGCAGCCCCAGCAGCGGACGACGCAGGACGCCCCGCACGCGCGGCATGCCCGCGAGCGACCGCGCACCGGACCCGCGCGCGAGCCCGAGCAGGACCGTCTCCGCCTGGTCGTCGAGCGTGTGCCCGAGCAGGACCGCCGCCGCCCCGAGGCGCTCCGCGACGGCGTCGAGCGCCGCGTACCGCGCGTGCCGCGCCGCGGCCTCGGGCCCGCCGGGAGCGTCGACGACCACGCGCTCCACGACGACCGGGTCGAGCCCGAGGGAGCGGCACACGGCGGCTGTCCGGGCGGCCACGTCGGCGGACCCCGGCTGCAGCGCGTGGTCGACGACGACCGCACCCGCCCGCAGCACGCGCGGCCCGCGCCGCACGGAACGGTCCGCGACGAACGCCGTCGCCGCCGCGAGCGCGAGCGAGTCCGGACCACCCGAGCACGCGACCAGCACGAGCGCACCGTCCGGGAGGTCGGCGACCGCGGCCGTCACCGCGCGCCGGACGTCGGCGACGCGACGGTCCGGACCCGTCACGGCCGCGGGGCGCCCGGCACGGCGACGACGCGCTCCGCCGGTCGACCGCCGGGGCCCGTCGTCGTCCGCGCACCCGCCCGGCTCGGGACGACGTGCGGGGACGGTCGACGGCTGGCCGGCGTCGTCACCCGTGCACCCGGCGGACCCACGACGCCGGGTCGGCGATCTCGCCGGGCCGGGGCAGCGTGTCGGGTCCGGACCAGACGGCGTTGAAGCCGTCGCGCCCGACGTGTCCCTGCACGGCGCGGACGAACGCGGCGCCGTCGCGGTACTGCGCGAGCTTCTCGTCGAGGCCGAGCAGCCGGCGCAGCACGCGCTCGAACCCCCGCGCCCGTGCGCCCTCGTCGCGCTTGGCCTCGAACTTGCGGCGGATGGTCCGCACGGTCCGCACGACCTTGGGCCCGACCTGGTCCATCGCGACGTCGGCGTGGCCCTCGAGCAGGGCCATGACGGCGCCCACCTCCTCGAAGACGGTCCGCTGCCGGTCGGTCAGGACGTCGAGGACGCTGCCGCCGTCGGGACCGAGCACCGCGCGGGAGACGCGGGCGATGAGGTCGGCGGCGCCGGGGCCGTCGTCCTCACCGCCGGGCGCGGACGCGACGAGGTCGGCGAGCAGCTCGGCGGACCGGCCGCGCACGAGGTCCGCGAGCCAGGGCGCGGCGGCGAACTGCAGGGCGTGCGTCTGCTCGTGCAGCGCGACCCACAGGCGGAAGTCAGGGCCGTCGACGCCGAGCGTCCGCTCCAGGTGCAGCACGTTGGGGGCGACGAGCAGCAGTCGGCCCGGCTCGCCGGGGGCCGCGGTGAACGGGTCGAACTGGCCGAGGACCTTGCCCGACAGCAGCGCGAGCACGCCGCCGACCTGCGCCGCCGCGACCGTGCGCGCGCCGGGGGGCGGGACGAGCGGGCTCCCGTCGGGGCGGCGCGTGAGCGGCGCGGCGAGCGACGCGAACATCTCGACGTTCGCGCGGGCCCACGTCGGGCGGTCGACGACCAGCACGCGCGAGACCGCGTCCGGTGCGGTGCCGTCGACCGCGGTCAGGCCGGTGATGTCGGAGGCGTACCCGCCCGCGCGGTGCGCCGCGTCGCGCAGGCCGTCGACGAGGTCGTGCAGCTCGTCGCGGGTCGCCGTGGGCCCCGGGCGGGAGAGGCGGCCGGCGATGCGGGCGGCCGCGGTCCAGTCGACGGGCGCGGTCTCGTCCATCGGGCCACCGTAGACGTCGCACGTCCTGCCCGTCGCCGATCGCACCGAACGGCTCCAGGCGTCAGGCGCAGCCGCAGCCCGACAGGCTCGTCACGAAGCCGTCGATCGTCGCGCGCGGCCCCCACTGCCCGCCGGCCGGCGTCTGGTCGGCGAGGACGACGAAGACGAGCTGGCGGCGGTCGGCGTCGAGCACCGTGCCGGCGAGCGCGGTCACGCCCGGGAGGCTGCCGGTCTTGGCCCGGGCGAGCCCCCGCGCGGGTGACGACGTGTAACGGTCGGACAGCGTCCCCGTGAGGCCGGCGATCGGCATGCCGGTCGCGACCTCGCGCAGCCCGGGGTGCGCGGGGTCGGTCGAGCGGCGCAGCAGCGCGAGCAGCAGGTCGGGCGTCAGGACCGAGCCGGAGCCGAGGCCCGACGCGTCGGACAGGTGCGCGCCGGTCGTGTCGACACCGCCCGCGGCGACGGCGTGCAGGACGGCCTGCGCGCCGCCGTCGAAGCTCGCGGGCAGTCCGGCGTCGATCGCGACGAGCCGCGACACGACCTCGGTGATCGTGTTGTCGGACGTGTCGAGGAAGTAGTGCACGACGTCGCCCAGCGGCGCGGACCGCACCTCGCCGACGACGGGCGCCCCGTCGGGTGCGGACATGCGCGCCGGGGTGCCGGTGACGGTGATGCCGACGTCGGCGAGGCGCTGCACGAGCGTGCGCGCGGCGTGCAGCGACGGGTCGGGGTAGCGCGGCGGGTACTCGCCCTCGCGCATCTTCGCGATGTCGACGCCCAGCGCGGTGACGGGCGCGACGAACCCCGCGGCGACGTCGGCGGGGTTCCACGTCGGGCTGAGGGTCGGGCCGCTGAAGAGCGAGTCGTCGAACCCGAGCCGGACCGTCGTGCGGCCCTGGAGCGTGAGCTCGCGGGCCACCTGCGCGGCGAGGTCGGCGAGGCCGGCGTGCCCGACGGTCGCGTCGGGGTCGCCCGCTCCGGCGGCGAGCATCATGTCGCCGCCGCCGACGAGGACGAGCTGCTCGCCGCTCTGCACGACGGTCGTCGGGAGGGTGACGTCGGGGCCGAGCGCGTCGAGCGCGGCGACGGCGGTGACGAGCTTCGCTGTCGACGCGGGCGTGCGCCCCTGGTCGGGCAGGTGCGACGCGAGGACCTCGCCGGTGAGCTGGTCGGCGACGACCACGCCGACGGACGGGCCCAGCCGCGGGTCGGCGACGAGCCCGTCGACGAGGCCCTGCACGCTGGTCGCGCCGGGGACGGGCGCCTGGTCGTCGAGCGGACCGAGCACGGCGGCGGGGTCGCCGGGCTCGACCGCCCCCGGGGCGGTCGGGAAGGGTGCGGCGGGCGCGGGCGACGGCTCGAGCGTGACCAGGCCGGGCGCGACGTCGTAGGCGTCCGCTGTCCCGTACGCCGCGCCCGCGAGCACGACGACGAGCACGGCGGTGCCGACGACCCGTCCTGCTGTGGCCATGATCACCCTGTCTCTACCGGGGGCGGGGCGGGACCCCCGCGCGCCGGTGCGTCAGACTACTGTCCGAGACAAGGGCGCCCCCGACACCCCGGCGCGCCGTTCACGACGACCGACGAGTCGCCGGGTCCGCCGGCCCCATCGAGGCTGGGCGCGGACGTGGTGCTAAGGAGTGCTGTGGAGTTCGACGTCACGATCGAGATCCCCAAGGGGCAGCGCAACAAGTACGAGGTGGACCACGCGACGGGCCGCATCCGGCTCGACCGCATGCTCTTCACCTCGACCCGGTACCCCGACGACTACGGCTTCATCGAGGGCACCCTCGGTGAGGACGGCGACCCGCTGGACGCGCTCGTCCTGCTCGAGGAGCCGACCTTCCCGGGCTGCCTGATCCGCTGCCGTGCGCTGGGCATGTTCCGCATGCGCGACGAGGCGGGCGGCGACGACAAGGTCCTGTGCGTCCCGACGGGCGACCAGCGCGCCGCGTGGCGTCAGGACATCGACGACGTGTCCGACTTCCACCGTCTCGAGATCCAGCACTTCTTCGAGGTCTACAAGGACCTCGAGCCCGGCAAGTCCGTCGAGGGTGCGCACTGGACCGGTCGCGCCGAGGCCGAGGCCGAGATCGAGCGGTCGCGTCAGCGCGCGATCGACGCCGGGTACAACCACTGAGCGACGACCAGCACTGAGCCGTGACCCGGCCGCGCCACCGTGCGGCCGGGACGGACGACGACGGCCCGCCACCCTCGACGCGAGGGGGCGGGCCGTCGTGCTGCCGGGCCCGGGCGGTCGTCCGACCGCCGACCGGCGGGGTCGTCAGGGGCGACCCGCGTAGGGCATGGTGCCCGCCCAGCGCATCGCGACGAGCCGCACGGGCTTGTTGAACGTCGGGGCCTCGATGATCTGGCCGTTGCCCGCCCAGATCGCGACGTGGTGGATCGCGTCGGGGTTGTTGGGGTCCGTCGACCAGAAGACGAGGTCGCCCGGGCGCAGCTGGTCGTACGAGATCTTGAGGACCTGCTTGTACTGGTCGCGCGACGTGCGGTTGAGGCTGACGCCGCCCGCGCTGCGCCAGGACGTGCCGGTCAGGCCCGAGCAGTCGTAGCCCTCCGGACCGACGCCGCCCCAGACGTAGGGCTTGCCGAGCTGGGTCCTCGCCCACTCGACGGCGGCCGCTCCCCCGCCCGCCGAGCCGCGCGAGCGCCCCGTGCCGAGCCCGTACTGGCCGCCCGTCGCCGGGGGTGTCGTGGGCTGCGCGGTCGAGCCGCCGCCCGTCGAGCCACCGCCGGTCGAACCGCCGCCGGTCGAACCGCCACCGGTCGAGCCACCGCCCGGGGAGCCACCGGTCGAGCCGCCGCCCGTCGACCCGCCGTTCGACCCACCCGTCGACCCGCTGTTCGAGCCACCGGTGGAGCCGGTCGACCCGCCGGCGGAACCGGTCGAGCCTCCGGTCGAGCCCGTCGACCCGGACGACCCGCCCGAGGCGGGCGGGGCGACCACGGGCGGACGCAGCGCCGCCTGGCGTGCGGCCTCGTCGGCGCGCGCACGCCGGTCGGCCTCGAGGGCGTCCTGCCGAGCCCGCTCGACCTCGGCGCTGGTCTGCCGGGCCGCCGCGAGGGCGGAGATGAGCTGGTCGCGCTCGGCGGCGCCCGCGGCGAGCGCGGCGTCGCTGTCCTGCTGCGTCTTCTGCGCGGTGGCGAGCGCGGCGGAGGCGTCCTGCTCGGCAGCCTTCGCGTCGTCCTCGGCCGTCCTCGCGCGGTCGGCGAGGACGCTCGCGACGAGCTGGGCGGCCCGGAACTCCTGCACGGCCTCGTCGGCCTTGCCGGTCATCTGCTCGAGCGCGGTGGAGCGGCGCGCGACGTCGCGGAAGCCGTCGGCGGACAGCACGGCCTGGAGGGCCTCGACGTTCCCGCCGGACCGGGCGGCTTCGCGGGCCATCGCGACGAGGGTGCGGCGCGCGTCCTCGGCGCGGGCGTCGGCGTCGGCGGAGCGCTGCACGGCGTCGGCGGCGGCGACCTTGGCGGCCTCGGCGGCGGCCAGCGCGACGGTGTAGTCCTCGCCGGCCTTCTGGACGGCGAGCTGCGCGGCGTCGGACTGCGCGGAGAGCTGCGCGAGGCGCAGCTCCATCTCGGCGACCGAGCGGGACGCGGCGTCGACGGCGCGACGCGCGTCGCGGACGTCCTGGGCGGACGGGGGCGTCGGGTCGGCGGCGGCGACGTCGGCGCCGATGATCCCGGAGGTGGCGACGACGACCGCGGCGGTCACCAGCCGGAGGGTCCGCCGGGGAACCCGGCGTCGGCCCTCGTCGGCACCGAGCACGCTGTCGAACCGCACCACTGCACTTCCTCCGGACGCTCGCACGGGCCCCTCCCCGGGCCCGTTCGCGGTTCGACGCTACCCACGTGAGTCACAGAAGTGAACAGAAGTCACACGAGCAACACGAGTCACACCGTTGTGGTTAGGGACGTATCGGACGTACGCTCACCCGTTCGGCCGAGATCGTCCGGTCGCCGACGTCGGGCCGCTGTTCCGGCTGTCTCACATCACGGGACGGCTGTGTCATCCAGCGGATGGTCGCTCGTACTCTCGGTCGCATGACCCGTCGAATGTGTCGCTGACCAGCGCACGTTCGGCATGCCCGCGGACAGGTGACCAGCCCCGGCCACACCCGCGACGAGCCAGACGCTCGACACGTGCGCCCCTCCCACCCCTTTCCGCGGGACGGACGTCGGCTGCCCGAGCTCCCCGCGGACCGAGCACCACGGATCCCCGAGAGAGAGCAGACCGATGAGCAACGAGAGCTGGAGCTTCGAGACCCGCCAGATCCACGCGGGCCAGGCCCCCGACGCGAGCACGGGCGCGCGCGCCCTGCCGATCTACCAGACGACGTCCTACGTCTTCGACTCCGCGCAGCAGGCCGCGGACCGGTTCGCGCTCAAGGAGCTCGGCCCGATCTACACGCGCATCGGCAACCCGACGACCGAGGTCGTCGAGAACCGCATCGCGAACCTCGAGGGCGGCGTCGGCGCGCTGCTCGTCGCGTCGGGCCAGGCGGCGGAGACGTTCGCGATCCTCAACATCGCGGAGGCGGGCGACCACGTCGTCGCGAGCCCCTCGCTCTACGGCGGCACGTACAACCTGCTGCACTACACGCTGCCCAAGCTCGGCATCGAGACGACGTTCGTCGAGGACCCGCACGACGCCGAGTCGTGGCGCGCGGCCGTCCGCCCGAACACCAAGCTGTTCTTCGCGGAGACGATCCCCAACCCGAAGTCCGACGTCCTCGACATCGAGCTCGTCGCGGACGTGGCGCACGAGAACGGCGTGCCGCTGGTCGTCGACAACACCGTCGCGACGCCGTACCTCATCAACCCGCTGCAGTGGGGCGCCGACGTCGTCGTGCACTCGGCCACCAAGTACCTCGGCGGGCACGGCTCCGCGATCGCCGGCGTGATCGTCGACGCGGGCCGCTTCGACTACACGGCCGACCCGGAGAAGTTCCCCGGCTTCAGCAAGCCCGACCCGTCGTACCACGGCCTGGTCATCGGCGAGGCGCTCGGCAAGGACGGCGTCTTCGGCGTCAACCTCTCCTACATCCTCAAGGCGCGCATCCAGCTGCTGCGCGACCTCGGCGCGGCGGCGTCGCCGTTCAACGCGTTCCTCATCGCGCAGGGCATCGAGACGCTGTCGCTGCGCGTCGAGCGGCACGTCGCGAACGCGCAGAAGGTCGCCGAGTGGCTCGAGGCGCGCGAGGACGTCGTGACGGTCCACTACGCGGGCCTCGAGTCGTCGCCGTGGCACGCCAACCAGCTCAAGTACGCGCCGCGCGGCGCGGGCGCCGTCCTGGCGTTCGAGATCGAGGGCGGCAGCGAGGCCGGTCAGGCGTTCGTGTCGGCGCTCGAGCTGCACTCGAACGTGGCGAACATCGGCGACGTCCGCTCGCTCGTCATCCATCCCGCGTCGACGACGCACAGCCAGCTCACGCCGGAGGAGCAGCTCCGGTCCGGCGTGACGCCGGGCCTGGTCCGCCTCGCGGTCGGCATCGAGCACGTCGACGACATCCTCGCCGACCTCGACGCGGGCTTCCGGGCCGCCAAGGGCGCCTGACCCGTGCCCTCGTCCCCGCCGCCGCCCGGCGAGCCCGCCCACGGCTCACCGGCCGGGCGCGGCGGGGACGACCCGGCCGTCCCGAGCCGCGAGACCGCGCCCGGGCACCCGTCCGACCCGCCCGTAGATTGGGATCTCGTGCCCGACGACACGTTCACGTTCACCCCGTCGAGGGCGCACGCGCGCACGCTCGCCAGCCGCGTGCCGCTCCCCGAGCGGCCGCCCGTGCGCGCGTCGTCGGCCTGGCGCGAGGGCGACCCCGTCGGGCGGCGGCAGTTCGCCGACCTCGGTCCGTTCGCGCTCGAGTCGGGCGGCCGGCTGCCCGCCGTGCGGCTCGCGTACGAGACGTGGGGCACGTTGAACGAGGACGGCAGCAACGCGGTGCTCGTCCTGCACGCGCTCACCGGGGACTCGCACGTCACCGGGCCCGCGGGCGACGGGCACCCGACCGCCGGCTGGTGGCAGTCGATGGTCGGGCCCGGCGCCCCGATCGACACCGACGAGTGGTTCGTCGTCGCGCCCAACGTCCTCGGCGGCTGCCAGGGCTCGACGGGCCCCGCGTCGACCGCACCCGACGGGCGGCCCTGGGGCGGCCGCTTCCCGCTGCTGACCGTCCGCGACCAGGTCGCCGCCGAGGTCCGCCTCGCCGACCTGCTCGGCATCGACTCGTGGGCCCTCGTCATCGGCGCGTCCATGGGCGGCCTCCGCGTGCTCGAGTGGGCCGTCACCGCGCCCGAGCGCGTCCGCTCGATCGCCGCGATCGCCACGGCCGCGCAGACGTCGGGCGACCAGATCGCCGGGTTCCACACGCAGCTCGCCGCGATCCACGCCGACCCGCGCTACCGCGACGGCGACTACTACGACGCCGCCGACGGCGACGGCCCGCACGTCGGGCTCGGCATCGCCCGGCAGATCGCGCACCAGACCTACCGCAGCGCCGCCGAGCTCGACGAGCGGTTCGGGCGCATCCCGCAGGGCGCCGAGGACCCGCTCGAGGGCGGCCGGTTCGCCGTGCAGTCCTACCTGGACCACCACGGCGACAAGCTCGCCCGTCGGTTCGACGCAAACACCTACGTCGCGCTGACGCGCACGATGATCACGCACGACCTCGGCCGCGACCGTGGGGGCGTCGCCGCGGCGCTCGCACAGATCACCGCGCGCGCCCTGGTGATCGCGGTCGACTCCGACCGGTTGTTCCCGCCCGCGCAGTCCGAGCGCATCGCCGCGGGCATCCCCGGCGCGGGACCCGTGCGCACGGTGCGCTCGCCCTACGGCCACGACGGGTTCCTCATCGAGGAGGACCAGGTCGGCGCGATCGTCTCGGAGTTCCTGACCGACGAGGTCCGCACCCGCTGAGCCGCGAGGCGGGTGCCGTCGCCGTCTCCGCGTCCGCCCCCGTCCCTCCGCTGTCCCCGACCGACGGGCACCTGCTCGTGGCCACGCGGCGTCGACGTCCTGGTCACGCGGACGCGTCGACGTGTCACGACCACCGCCCGCGGTCCGCGGCCGCGGAATGACAGGTCCGGGCGACGGGACTGCGGCACGATGGACGGATGTCCTCCACCGACCTCGCCGCCGCGTCCGCCGCCCTGCACGGTCAGTGGGACCGCCTGCGGTCCTGGGTCGCGGAGGTGGTCGACGACGACGTCGTCGACGCGCCGTCCGTCCTCGACGGCTGGTCGGTCGCCGAGCTGGTCGCGCACCTCGGCCGGGCGTTGGACGCGCTCGCCGTCTGCACCCCGCTGCCCGACGGGACCGTCCCGTACACGCTCGCCGAGTACGTCGGGACGTACGTCGCGCGGGCGCAGGACATCGCGGACACGACACGTGACCTGGCGGAGCAGATCGCACCGAACCCGCTCAAGGCCGTCGACGCGATGGCGGCCGCCGCGTTCGCCAACCTCGACGCGCTGGGGCCGTCCGACCGCGTCGTGCAGGCGCGCCGCGGGCCGGTGATGCTCTCGACGATGACCGTGTCGCGCGTGCTCGAGCTCGTGGTGCACGCCGACGACCTCGCCCGCTCGGTGCGCCGCGCGCGCGGCACCGGCGCCGGCCCTGACCCGATCGACCCCGCCGCCCTCGCGCTGGTCGCCGACGCGCTGCTCGACATCGTCGTCGCTCGCGGCGGGTGGAGCCTCGAGGTCGCCGACGCGCGCCGCTGGGTGCGCCTCGCGGCGGGCCGCACGCCCTACGACGTCGACGAGCTGGCCCGCGCCCTGCAGCCCCAGCACACGTCGGAGGCCGTCCCCGACCTCGGCCGGATGCTCCCGCTGCTCTGACGACGCGACGTCAGGGGAAGCGCGTGAGGAGCTGGCGTCCGACGAGCCCGACCGTCCGCGCGAGCGTGTCGCGGACGGCGGCCGCGAGCGCCGTGGGGCCCCGGACCTCCCACAGCACCTGCGCGGACACCCAGGCGGCGTCGCGCGCCTTGTCGATCGAGAAGTTCGTGACGAGGTCGGCGAGCGGCGACAGGGCGCCCGCGTGCTGGACGACGCACGCGTCGAGGAACGACTGCCGGATCGGCCGGACGACCTCGGCGAGCACCCGGTTGACGCGCTCGAAGTCGGCGTGCACGTCGCCGTCGTCCGGGTCGCATCCGCGCGCCCGGCACGTCGCGACGACCGCGAGGGCGAGGTCGAGGTTGATGTGCGCGTTCATCCCCGCGAGCGCGAACTGGACGGGTTCGATGCCGCGCAGAGCCCGACGCTCGACGAGCGGTGCCCAGGCGCGGGACACGGGCCGCTGGGCGGCGACGTCGGCGGGGACGTCGAGGAACAGGCGCGCGAACCGCACGTCGAGGTCCTCGACGAACGACGGGTCGCGGAACGTGCCGTCGACGACGCGCAGCGCGACCAGCGCCGTCACCCGCCGGTAGACGTCGAGGAACACCCCGAGCCCGTCGTCGCGCGCCCACCCGGCGCGCAGCGCGTCCATCTCGGCCACGACCCGCCCGATCGCGACCGACCCGCCGCCCGGCACCACGACTGCCCCCATGACGGGAGCATCCCGAAGCCGCACCCGGTCCGTCATCACCCGCTCGCGCGCTGACGCCCCTCCCGCGATCCCCGCTGCCTCGGGCGGTCGGGGGGTGGGGCGACGGCAGGCGACGAGGACGGACGCGGGCCGGGAGTGGGGTGGTGCGCCCCCTGAGGTGCGCGGACGGCCGGCGGTGGTCGCTACGGTGGCCGGGTGATCGCCGCCTACGCCGCCCGCTTCTCCCCCGACGACCCGCTGGCCGCGCTGGAGGTCGGCGAGCAGCCTGCACCGGAGGCCCGTGACGGCTGGACGGTCGTCGACGTGCGCGCCGCCGCGCTCAACCACCACGACCTGTGGTCGCTGCGCGGCGTCGGGCTGCGCGAGCAGCAGCTGCCGATGATCCTCGGCACCGACGCGGCGGGCGTCACGGCGGACGGGCGCGAGGTCGTCGTGCACGGGGTGGTCGGGGGTGTGCCCGGGCAGGACGAGCCGCGGTCGCTGCTGTCGGAGAAGCACCCGGGCACGCTCGCGGAGCAGGTCGCGGTGCCGACGTGGAACGTCGTCGACAAGCCCGCCGAGCTGTCGTTCGTCGAGGCCGCGTGCCTCCCGACGGCGTGGCTCACGGCGTACCGGATGCTGTTCACGACGGGCCGCGCGACGCCGGGCCAGCGCGTGCTGGTGCAGGGTGCGGGCGGCGGGCTCGCGACGGCCGCGGTCGTGCTCGGCGCGGCGGCGGGGCTCGACGTGGTCGTCACGTCGCGGTCGGCCGAGCGTCGCGAGCGGGCGCTCGCGCTGGGGGCGACGGCGGCCGTCGAGACCGGTGCGCGCGTGCCCCGCGTCGACCTGGTGCTGGAGTCGGTCGGCCGTGCGACGTGGTCCCACTCGGTGCGGTCGGTGCGCCCGGGCGGCACGATCGTCGTCGCCGGCGCCACGAGCGGCGACGCCGAGCAGGCCGAGCTGCAACGCATCTTCTTCCAGGAGATCTCCGTGCTCGGCACGACCATGGGCAGCCGCGACGACCTCCAGCACCTGCTCGCGTTCCTCGCCCGCACCGGTGTGCGGCCCGTCGTCGACGCGACGTTCCCGCTGGTCCGGGCCGCGGACGCGCTCGGCCGTCTTGCGGCCGGGGACCAGTTCGGCAAGATCGTCCTCGAGCCCTGACGACGGGAGGCGCACGTGAGCGGGTGGGCGCCCGACGTCCTCGGTGACGACTACCGCGTCCGCACGCTCGACCTGCGACCCGACGACGAGGGTGCGGTCGTCGCGAGCCTCGTGCGGTACGCGCCGCCGACCGACGAGCCCGTCCGCCCGTCGCGCGCCGTCCTCTACGTGCACGGCTGGTCGGACTACTTCTTCCAGACGGGGCTCGCGGAGCACTGGCACTCGCGTGGAGCGGCCTTCTACGCGCTGGACCTGCGGAAGTACGGGCGGTCGCTGCGGCCCTGGCAGACGCCCGGCTACGTCGACGACCTCGCGACGTACGACGAGGAGATCGAGGCCGCGCTCGACGTGGTGCGCCGCGACGTCGGCGCGTACGGGCGCGTCATGGTCATGGGCCACTCGACGGGCGGGCTGGTCGCCGCGCTGTGGGCCGACCGGCACCCCGGCGAGCTCGACGGCCTGGTCCTCAACTCGCCGTGGCTCGAGCTGCAGGGGTCGTCCGTCGTGCGGCACGTGAGCGGGCCCGCCATCGCGCAGCTCGCCCGGTTCCAGCCGAAGGCGCCGCTGCCGAACATCGACCCCGGCTACTACGCGCGAACGCTGTCGGCCAGCAGCGGCGGCGAGTGGACGTACGACCTGCACTGGCGGCCCGTGCCGTCGTTCCCGGTCCGCGCGGGCTGGCTGCGCGCCGTCATCGCCGGCCACGCGACGGTCGCCCGCGGGCTGCACGTGACCGCGCCGATCCTCACGCTCGCGTCGTCGCGCACGGTGATCAGCCCGCGCTGGAGCGAGGACATGCGCTCGGCGGACGTCGTGCTGGACGTCGAGCTCGTCGCCCGCCGCGCGGTGCAGCTCGGACCGCTCGTGACGGTCGTGCGCATCGCCGGCGGCGTGCACGACCTCACCCTGTCGCCGCAGCCCGTCCGCACCCGGTTCTACGCCGAGCTCGACCGCTGGACGGCCGCCTACGGCTGGGGCTGAGCGCGACGGCGGCGCCGCTCGAGGCGGCGACGCGTGCGGTCCGTGACGCGTGCGGTCAGTACGGGCGCTCGACGCCCGCGGCCTCCGCGAGGGTCGGACCGCCGTCGCCGAGCCGCCACGCGCGCCAGCCGTCGACCGCGTAGTCGACGCCGATGACCGCGGCGGCCGCCTCGTCGGGGTCGGCGAACACCTCGCCGTCCTCGAGCTCGACGAGACCGTCGGGTCGCAGCATCGCCTCGAACCGCTGGCCGCGGCGCTCGCGCACCCACACGAGGGTCGTGATGACCCGGCGACGCTTCGCGAGGATCGCGAGCTCGGGCAGCGGCTCGTCGAACGCGGGCGCGGCGGCCGGCTCGTCGAGGTCCGCGGGGTCGAGCACCGCGGTGGGGGCCGTGACGGCGGCCTTCTCACGCGCGACGTCGAGCCGGTACGCGACGGGCGACGGCTCGGGCGTGACGGGCGTCGTCGGGGGCACGGCCGTCATGGGCGGCACGAGGTTCGCCGGGCTCAGCGGGTTCGACGCGGGGGCGAGCGCCGTCGGCGCACCCGTCGCGGCGCCGTCCGCCGGCGTCGGGGCGTCCAGGTCGGTCGTCCCCGTCGTCGGCGGCGCGGCGGGCGCCGGGGGCGCGGCCGGGGGTGCCGTGACGGCCGTCGGTGCGGTCGACCCGTCGCGGGGCGGCGCCTCGGCAGGGCGCAGCGGCGCGTCGCCCGGGAGGAAGGGGCGCGGGCCGTCGACCTGCGGCGGCTCGGCGGCGGTCCGCGGGCGGATCTGCTGCTCGGACGCGGTGCGCAGGCCGTAGATCGGCGTGAGCGTCATGGGCGCCGGGCCGGTCGTCGTGGTCGCCGGCGTGGCCCGGGTCGGCGGGTTGACGTTCGACGGCGTGCCGGGGCGGCCCTGGTTCTTGGGCTCGCGCGCCGGGCCGAACGGCAGCGGCGTCGGCTCGGTGACGGTCGTGCGGCGCGCGATCGGGGTCGGCGGCGGCGGCGTCGGGCGCGGCGGCGGGGTCACCGACCGGAGCTCGCCGGTCATCGGACGCGTGCCGCGGTTGGTGCGCTCGGCCTCGTACGCCATCGCGGTCGCGAACGCCTCCGACGAGCGCACGAGCCGCAGCGCGGTCGGCTCGACCGGTCGGCGCGCGCCCTCGTGGATCGCGAGCGGCGACACGTCGAGCAGGCGCGAGTCGTCGACGCCGCGCACGACGCCGACCTGCAGCACGTCGACCTGCCGGCCCGGACCGCGCAGGAAGCCGAGGGTGTCGGTGGCCTCGGCGGCGACCTCGGAGCACAGGATCACGAGGCGGACGCCCTCGCGGCGGCTCGCGACGGTGCCGCCCGCGACCTGCTCGCGGAACGCGGCGAAGTCGACGCCGAACCGGCTGGGGTCGGCGTGGTAGGCGCGGGCCAGGTCGGTCGTGGTCATGCGGCCCGCGGCACCCGCGTGGCGCAGCGAGGCGACGACGGCGTCGTCGTCGACGACCTGCACGACCTCGACGACGACGGGACGGCCCGTGGCGTCGAGCGCGAGGAGCTCCGGGAGGTCGGCGTGGTCGGGGGCGCTGGCCCGCCAGCGCACGGCGAACAGGGACTCGCCCGCGACGGCGCTGAGATGGTGGGTGAGGACCGCGGAGCACTCCTGCGCGAACGACCCCGCGAGGGGCTGCATCGGCTGGACGAGGCGCGGCCGCCCCTCGTCGAGCTCGAAGATGGGCATCGCGGTCCCGGCCTTCCTGGGCACGCAGCGGCCGACCGCCTGCCCCGTAGATCGCGCGCACACCCCCGACCGGATGTGCGTGCGTCCACACTTTCCCACAGCCGGGCGGCCCCGTCAGCCCGTCGAACGGGTGGTGCGGCGTGTTTCCGCCCACCCGGGCGGTTTCTCCCGGTGCGTTCTTGGTCACCCGTCCGAGTGGTGGGCATCCGTCCGGGTTCGACCGCCCGTCCCGCCCGCCCGCGCGCCGACGCGGGGGGGCGCCCCCGGTCAGTCCGACGCGAGCGCCGCCTCGACGCGCTCGACCTTGCCCGTGAGCTCCCCTGAGCGCCCCGGCCGGATGTCCGCCTTGAGCACGAGGCTCACGCGGTGGCCGTGCCGGCCGACGGCCTCGGTCGCGCGCTTCACGACCTCCATCACCTCGTCCCACTCCCCCTCGATCGTCGTGAACATGGCGTCGGTGCGGTTCGGCAGCCCGGACTCGCGCACGATGCGGACGGCGTCGGCGACGGCCTGCGTGACGGACTCACCCGCACCGAGCGGGGCGACGGAGAAGGCGACGAGCATGCGCCAACCCTGGTCGCCGCACGTGCCCGATGTCCACCCGGCGAACGGCGCCTCGCGACGCGTCCGGGTCCGTACGCTCGGCACGTGCGGAGGATGACGAGGCGGTGGGCCGTGGGCGCCGGCGCGGTCGTGCTCGTCGCGGGGCTGGGCGGGTGCGGCGACGGCGTCCCGGCCGGGCCCGTCCCCGGAGCGGCCGAGGCGGCGGAGCGGTGGGCCGACGGCGGTGTCGACTCCTACGCGTACTCGCTCACGTCGTCGTGCGGCGAGCGGCTGCTCATCGGGTCGTACCGCGTGACGGTGACCGACGGCGCGGTCACGGCCGTCGAGGGGCTCGACGAGGTCGGGCGACGCATCGCGGGCGAGGCGCAGGACCTCGTGTCCGCGGTCCCGACGATCGCCGCACTGCTCGACCGGGTCGTCGACGCGGACGCGAGCACCGTCCCCGAGGCGACGTTCGACGACGCAGGCGTGCCCACGGCCGTCACGTTCGACCCGTCGCCCGGGGTCGACGACGAGGAGTGCTACGCCGTCGCCGACGTCGAGCCGACGGCCTGACACGCCGCCGCTCCGGACGACCCGACGGACGGGCCGACCGGGCGACCCGACTCGGCCGTGTCGCAGCGGACCGGTCGCCGTACCGCGCCGACCTCAGAGGCGCGACGCGAGCAGCTCCGCGAGGTGGAGGCCCTGGACGCCCGCGAGCTGGTCGGCCTGGGTGCGGCAGGAGTAGCCGTCGGCCAGGTAGACGTCACCGGGGGCGGCGTCGCGCAGCGCGGGGAGCAGGGAGTTCTCGGCGACCGCCACCGACACGTCGTAGTGGCCCTTCTCCATGCCGAAGTTCCCGGCGAGGCCGCAGCAGCCCGCGAGCGCCGAGAACTGCGCGCCCGCGTCGGTGAGCAGCCGGCGGTCGGGCGTCCACGTCATGACCGAGTGGTGGTGGCAGTGCGGCTGGACGACGGCGGTGACGTCGGACAGGTCGGGCACGGTCCAGCGGTCGCCGGGGCCGATCGGTGCGGGGGCCGTGAGGAGCTCGGCGAGGGTGCGCGTCTCGCGGGCGACGGCCACGGCGCGCGGGTCGTCGGGCAGCAGGTCGCGCAGGTCGCTGCGCAGGACGGCGGTGCAGGACGGCTCGAGGCCGACGATGGGCACGCCGTTGACGGCGAACGGGCCGAGGACCTCGAGCAGGTGCGTGAGCTGCTTGCGGGCGCCGTCGAGCTGGCCCGTGCTGATCCAGGTCAGGCCGCAGCACGCGTCGTGCTCGGGCACGAGCACCTCGTAGCCGGCGGCACGCAGGACCTTGACGGCGGCGTGCGCGACGGACGGCGAGAGCGTGTCGCTGAACGAGTCGACCCACAGCAGCACCGGCGGACGCGTCTGGGCCGCGACCGACCCGGCCGTGGACCCGTCGTCGCGCGGCGCGGCACCGGAGCGCTGTCCGTCCGTCGTGGACCGCTCCTCCCACCCCGCACCCGAGGTGACCGTGACCGCGTCGCCCGCGCCGTGCCGGGCCCACGCCCGGAAGGGCGTGCGCGCGAACGTGACCATCTTCCGGCGGGTGTCCATGCCGCCCGCCGCGAGGACGGCCTTGGCGACGGGTCGGACGCCGAGGACCGCGTTGACCAGCGACGACACCCCGGGGACGGCCGTGACGAGCCGAGCCCACCGCGGCAGCCAGCCGAGCGCGTAGTGGTTCACGGGCCGCAGCCGCCCGGAGTAGGTGCGGTGCAGGACCTCGGACTTGTACTGCGCCATGTCGACGCCCGCGGGGCAGTCCGACGAGCACGCCTTGCAGGACAGGCACAGGTCGAGGACGTCGTGCACCTCGGGGGACGTCCAGCCACGGTCGACGAGCGAGCCGTTCGCCATCTCCTGCAGCACGCGCGCGCGGCCACGGGTGGAGTCCTTCTCGTCCTTCGTCGCGAGGTACGACGGGCACATGAACGAGCCGGTCTCGCGGCCGTCGGCCCGGCACTTGCCGACGCCGACGCAGCGGTGCACGGCCGTCGTGAAGTCGCCGGCGTCGTGGGAGAACGAGAAGCCGGAGCCCGCGAGCAGCGAGCGCGCGGCGGGACGGCGCAGGTCCGCGTCGAGCGGGCGCGGGCGGACCAGCACGCCGGGGTTGAGCAGGTCGCGCGGGTCGAGCAGGTCCTTGAACGCGCCGAACAGGTCGATCGCGCGTTCCGAGTACATGACGGGCAGCAGCTCCGAGCGGGCGCGGCCGTCGCCGTGCTCGCCCGACAGCGACCCACCGTGCGACGCGACGAGGTGCGCGGCGTCCGTCATGAACGCGCGCAGCGGGTCGCCCGAACGCTCCATCGGGACGTCGAGGCGCAGGTGCACGCACCCGTCGCCGAAGTGCCCGTACGCGAGCCCGTCGACCTGGTGCGTCGCCATGAGCGCCTCGAGCTCGCGCAGGTACGCGCCGAGCCGCTCGGGCGGGACGGCGGAGTCCTCGAACCCCGGCCACGCCTGCTCGCCCGACGGGGTGCGCCCACCGAGGCCCGCGCCGTCCTCGCGGATGCGCCACATGGCGACGGCCTCGGGTCCCGGTGGGAACAGGCCGACGGCGGTCGTCGCGGCGTCGGCCGCGAGCGCGCGGGCCCGGTCCAGGGCCTCGTCGAGCGTGTCACCTCCGACCTCGACCATGAGCCAGCCGCCGCCCGGGGGCAGGTCGGGCACGGCGGCCGCGCCCTTGACGCGCCGCACGACGTCGACCAGCCGGGAGTCCATGCCCTCGATCGCGAGCGGGCCGTGCGCCAGGAGCGCGGGGACCGCGTCGGCGGCCGTCGGCATGTCGGGGTAGCCGAGCACCACGAGCACCGGGGCGGCAGCGACGGGGACCAGGCGCACGGTCGCGCCGAGCAGCGTCGACACCGTGCCCTCGGTGCCGACCAGGGCCTTCGCGAGGTCCGTCCCGCGCTCGGGGAGCAGGTGCTCGAGCGAGTAGCCCGACACCTGGCGGCCGAACCGGCCGAGCTCCGTGCGGATGACGTCGAGGTTGCTACGGACGAGCGCGTCGAGACCGGGGACCGCGTCGAGGGCACCGGCGCCGCTGCGCGCCTCGAACCGGCGGCCCGTGCCGTCGATCGCGTCCAGCGCGAGCACGTTGTCCGCGGTCCGCCCGTAGGCGACCGCGCGGGGGCCGCACGCGTTGTTGCCGATCATCCCGCCGAGGGTCGCGCGGGTCCACGTCGACGGGTCCGGTCCGAACCGCAGCCCGTGCGGCGCCGCCGCCTTCTGCACGGCCGCCATGATCACGCCGGGCTCGACGCGGGCCGTGCGCGCCTCGGGGTCGATCTCGAGCACCCGGTTCACGTGCCGCGAGAAGTCGAGCACGATCCCCGTGCCGACCGAGTTGCCCGCGACCGACGTGCCACCGCCGCGCGACGTCAGCGGGACGCCCAGCGTGCGGGACACCTCGGCGGCCGCGAGCACGTCGTCCACGTCCCGCGGGAACGCGACGACCTGCGGGACCACCCGGTAGTTCGACGCGTCGGTCGAGTACTCCGCGCGGCGGCGCGAGGTGTCGTCGACGTCGCCGCGCAGGGCGGACCGCAGGGCGTGCACGACGTCGTCGGTACGCACGGCGGAGTCGGTCGTGGCGGTCACGGGTGCAGTGTCGCACCGCGTGCGCGGGACCCCGCGCCCCGCCCCGCAGGCTGGGACGGGGCCGGGGGCCGACGGTCAGTCGAGCGCCGCGTCCAGGGTGATCTCCGTGCCCGTCAGGGCCTTGCTCACCGGGCAGCCCGTCTTGGCGGCCTCGGCGGCGCGCTGGAACCCGTCCGCGTCGAGGCCCTCGACCTCACCGCGGACCGTCAGGTGGATGCCGCTGATGCGGAAGCCGCCCGCGGGGTCGGGGCGCAGCGTGACGTCGGCCGTCACCTGCAGCGCGACGGGCGTGCCGCCCGCCTCGGCGATGACCGCCGACAGCTGCATCGCGAAGCACGACGAGTGCGCGGCGGCGATGAGCTCCTCGGGGCTCGTCGTGCCGCCCGCGTCCTCGGCGGCGCGCTTGGGGAACGAGACGTCGTACGTGCCGACGCCCGAGCTCGTCAGCTCGACCTGGCCGCCGCCCTCCATGAGCGTGCCGTTCCAGGCGGTGCGTGCGGTGCGCGTGGGCATGCGGTCTCCTCGGTGTCGTGGCTCGGTGCACCGGCCCGGCGCACCGCGTCCCACGCTAGGAGCCCGGGCCACGGACCGCGCGCGGTCCCGACCTCCGGCACGCCGGTGCAGGTCAGCGCGCCCGTTCGAGGTGCCCGGCGACGATCTGCGTCGGCGCGCCCGCCTCGCGCAGCGCCCACGCGGCCCGGGCGTGCACGGCACGTCGGCGCGGCTCGTCGAGGCTCGCGTACAGGGCACCGCGCACGACGTCGTGCCGGAAGACGAGCCGGTCGGCGCGCGCGTGCACGAGCCCGGCGGCGAGCGCGACGCGCAGGGTTCGCCAGCAGTCGGCGACGGGGCGGCTCACGAGCGACGCGAGGTCCGTCACGACGAACGACGTGCCGAGCACCGACGCGTGCGCGAGCAGGTCGAGCACGTCGTCGTCGAGGTAGTCGAGCCGGGTGCGGACGAGCGTGTCGAGCGCGGCGAGCCACGCCGCACCGTGCACGTCGACGACACCGTCGCGCGCCTCGAGCGCCCCCGCGGACCGGGCCGTCCGCACGACGTCGGTGACGAACCGCGGGTTGCCGCCCGTCGTCGCGAGCGCACCGCGCAGCGCGGGCCCGACGGCGCCGCCGACGAGGCGCTGCGCGAGCTCGACCGTCGCGGCGGGCCCGAGGGGACGCAGCTCGACGGGCCGGGCGCCGGCCCGGACCCACGCGTCGACGACCTGCGACAGGTCGGCGCGCACGGGCACGGGACGGAACGTCATGACGACGAGCGCACCCGGGACGTCCCCCTCGTGCGCGAGCGCGCGCAGCACGTCGAGCGACGCGGCGTCCGCGTCGTGCACGTCCTCCAGCACGAGCACCCACGGCCCGCCGTCGCCGCGTCGGCGCAGCAGAGCCGCGAAGAGCTCGACCGCGCGCGCGCGGCGCTCCTCGGCGAGCGCGGCCCCGCGGACGGTCGCGCGGCGCACGTCGGCCCGCTGCGCGTCGACGAGGTCGGCGAGCTCGGACTCGACCGGCCCGCGCGCGACGCCCGGCGGGTGCGCGAGGAGCGCGTCGGAGAGCAGCGCGTACGGCTCGGGCCGCTCGGGGGTGGCGCGTGCGGTGCGCAGGCCCAGGCTGAGCAGCCGTGCGCTCGACGCGAGCGCCTCGACCAGGCCGGTCCGGCCGATACCGGCCTCGCCCTCGACGAGCACCGTCGCACCGTGCCCGCCCGCGGCCGAGGCCAGCAGGTCGTCGAGGTCGTCGAGCTCCGCGGCCCGCCCGACCAGCGGCCACGTGCGGCCAGGCTCGGCCGAGGTGCTCATGCGCCCGATCGTAGGGCGACCGGGGCCGTCGCGGCGGGACGGTGGCACGACGACGGCCCGGGTGCGCCAGGCGCCCGGGCCGTCCGTCGTGCCGTGCTGGCGTGCGGTGACGTCAGCCGACGTACTCCCAGTGCCACGCCTCGGGCTTGCTGCTGCCGCGCTCGGCCCAGGACGGGTGCGTCCAGGAGAACTGGTCGGCGTTCGACTTCATCCACGCGTACTGCGTGGTCCCGAAGGACTCGATGCCGCCGCCGAAGTCGATCGCGACACCGGTGCCGTGGTTGGACGTACCGGGCGTCGCGCAGAGCCAGCCCTTGGTCCGGCGGCACGCGACCTGGCCCGCGTAGGAGCGGTACGAGTCGGAGATGCTCATGTTGGTGCCGAACGCCGCGACGTAGGCGGCGTTGAGCTGCTCGAGCGCCTCGGCGGCGTCGCAGCGCAGCTGCACCGCGGAGTCCCACGAGACACCGCAGAGCGCGGCGGCGGGGATCTTGCCGTTGGCGTAGCCGAGGAGCGACTGCTTCCACGCGGCGCGCTGGGCGGCCTGCTCGGCGGCGACGCGCGCAGCCTCCGCGGCCGCGGCGGCCTCGGCGTCGGCCTGGGCCTGCGCGGCGGCGGCCGCGGTGCGGTTGGCCTCGGCCGTCGTGCGGATCTCGTCGGTCAGCGCCGAGACCTCGGCGGCGGCGTCGCGGATGGTCGCCGGGCTGGCGTCGTCCACGTCGGCCCGCTCGACGGGGGCCTCGGTCGTCGCCGCGGGGGTGGGGCTCGCGGTGGTGCCCGGGGTGCCCTGCGTGGCCGGGTCGGTCGCGGTGGGCGTCGGCTCCGCCGCCTCGTCGGTCGTGGCGGGGGCCTCGGTGCCCGAGCGGTCGGCCGCGCGCGACGTGCGCTCACGCTCGGGCCGGACGTCCTCGGGGAGCGCGTCCACGAGGGCTTCGAGACGGTCGGTCGCAGCCTGCAGCTCGGCGAGCCGCGCGGTGTCGACGGCGGCCTGCTGCCCCTCCGTCTGCGCGGCGGTGCTCGCCTCGATCGCGTCGTCCGCGAGACCGACGGCCTGGTCGACGGCGCGCGCGTGGGCGGCGGCGTGCGCCTGGCCGGTGGCCTGGTCCGCCTCGGCCGTCAGGGCGGCCTGCTGCTCCTCGCCCTTGGCGGAGGCGGCGGCGGTCACCGTGCCGCCGAGCCCGATCGCGAGCACCGCGACGACGGCACCCTGCGCGACGCGCGCGGACATGCTGCCGCCTCGGGGCAGGATGTGCGCCCGTGCGCGCGGGGCACGGTGCAGGACCGCGCGGGTCGCGCCGGTGTCGGCGGACACGCGCGCGGTCGTGCCGGTGCCGGCGGGCACGCCGACAGCCGTGCCGGTGTCGACGGACGGGCGCACGGTCGCGCCGGTGTCGGCGTACGTGCGCGGCGTCGGGCCGGTGACGACGGGGGTGTGGTCGGTCCGGGCAGCGGTGCGGTCGTCCCGGGGACCGGAGGGGACGACGGGGGTCGCGGCAGTGCGCGGGGCGACATGCTTGCCTCCCCGCGACCGACGCGCCGGGATCGGCAATCTGTCACTCACGCGCTTCACGTTAAGTGAGTCGGACGGCCGTCCCGGACACTTGAGACGTAGATCATGTGGTGATCCCGTCACGTCTCCGTCACAGAATTCACAGGGAGAGCTCCAGCAAGCGCGTTCCCGCTGGTCACAGCGTCGCCGGCCACCGTTTCGGACACTCCGGACACACCCGTTCGGCCGCTGTGCGCTTCGTCACGCAAGCGCGACACAAGTCCTCCGTGGAGCGACCGCTACGCTTCCGAGCGTGCCAGCCGACGACCCCTCGACGACCCCCGCCCCGCGCGGGCTCGACGACCTCTACGACATCAGCCGGCTGGCCGCGCGGCTCGGCGTCGAGCACTCCACGATCCGCGTCTGGCTGTCCCGCAAGGTGCCGTGGCTGCCCGCCCCCGACGGCCGTCTCAACGGCGGCGCCGTCTGGCGCGCGACCACGCTCGAGGGCATCGAGCAGCGCCGCACCCCCGGCCGCCCCGGCCGCAAGCCCGGCTTCGTCCCGTCGCGCGCCGCCGCCGACGTCGCCCGCACCAGCCCGTCCGTCCCCACCACGACCGGCGCGCTGCCCGTCGTCACGAGCACCGACGCGCTGCCCGTCGTCGCCACCACGACCGGCGCCCTCCCGCTCGTCGCGACCGGCGCCACCGCCGTCGTCGCCACGACCACCGGGCCGCTGCCCGTCGTCGCCACGACCACCGGCGCGCTCCCGCTGCTCGTCACCGGCGCCCTGCCCGTCGTCGCGCCCGCCGCCGACGCGCTCGCCGCGGCGGCCGTCGCCGAGACGACGCCGCCCGCGCTTCCGTCGCTCGTCGAGACCCCCGCCCCCACGGGCGCACCCGCCGTCCCGGCCGCAGCCGCCGCCCCGGCCTTCTAGCCCACGCCGACGTCCGCGCTCGACGCGCGACCCCGCCGTCGACGGCTCCGACGCGCGCGAGCCTCGCGCCGTAGGCTCGGACGATGGGCGCCACCACCGGCCCCGACCCCGAGCGCGCGGCCGACGTCGCGGACGCGATGCGCACCCTCGCGCGCGAGCTCTTCCTCCCCGACGAGCAGCGGCACCGGGCCGGTGAGGACCACCCCCTCCCCCTGTGGCACGGCCAGACGAGCTCGCAGCCCTCGACGGTCGCCGCGATGCTGCGGCTCCTGCAGGTCCCCGTCGGCGCGCGCGTGCTCGACGTCGGCAGCGGGTCCGGGTGGACGACCGCGCTGCTCGGCCGGCTCGTCGGACCCGGCGGCACGGTGCTCGGCCTCGAGCTCGACCCGCAGCTCGCCGACTGGGGCCGCGGCAACGTCGACGCCTGCGGGATGCCGTGGGTCACCGTCGAGCGCGCCGACCCGCACGTCCTCGGGCGCCCCGTCGACGGCGGCTGGGACCGCGTGCTCGTGTCCGCGGCACCCCGCGCGCTCCCCGAGACGCTCGTCGACCAGGTCGCCGAGGACGGCCGCATGGTCATCCCCGTCCGCTCGACCATGCACCTCGTGCGCCGCATGGACGGACGCGTGCTGGTCACGACGCATGGCTCGTACACGTTCGTGCCGCTGCGCTGACGCAGGTCGCGGCGACGGTCGCCCACCGGCGTCGGGACGCGCGTCCGACTCCGACGGGACCCCGACGAAAAAGACGACCGTGCACGGGGGTGACGAATGTCGTGACTCGTCAGTAACGTGCACGAGGCACCCGGGTGCGCGCGCCAGGAAACGGCGCGTCGGCCGGGTGCACGCCGGTCCTCACCAGTCAGGGATGTGCACATGTCACGTCGTCCGTTGCTCGCCGGGCTCACCGCCCTGTCCGTCACCCTCGGAACCGCCGTCCTCGGCGCGCAGCCCGCCACCGCGGCACCGCCCCCGGACACCCCGAGCGCCGCCGACCCCGGCAAGCTCGACCCCCGCGCCGCCGCCCGCGTCTCGCGCGACCTGCAGGACGCCACCGGCCGCGTCACCGCGTTCGTCCAGCTCGACGCGAAGTCCGGCGCCGACATCGTCGCCGACGGCGGCACGCCCGCGCAGGTCCGCGCCCAGGCCGAGGTCACCGAGGACCTCGCCGAGGACGTCGTCCCGCAGGAGCAGACCGCCCGCTCCGCCAAGGCCGCCGAGCCGCAGCGCATCGCCACCCTGACCAACCTCGTCGCGGGCACGCTCGTCACCGGTGACGCCGCCGAGGTCCGCGCGCTCGCGGAGAGCCCCGACGTCGTGGCCGTCTACCGCGTGGCCCGCAAGACCGCCGACAACAGCCACCAGGTCGAGTTCACGCGTGCGCTCGCGACGTGGCAGAGCACCGGCCAGACCGGCGAGGGCGTCCGCGTGGGCGTCATCGACACGGGCCTCGACTACACGCACGCCGACTTCGGCGGCCCCGGCACGGTCGCGGCGTACGAGGAGGCGTACGGCGAGGACGGCACGCAGCCCGTGCCCGCGGGCCTGTTCGACCCCGAGAAGTTCCTCGGCGGCTACGACTTCGCCGGACCGCTGTACGACCCCAGCGTCGACCCGCTGCCCGGCTCGACGCCCGTCCCCTCGCCGGACGACAACCCGATCGACGCGACCTACCTGTCGGACAACGTCGGTCACGGCACGCACGTCGCCGGCACCGCCGCCGGCTACGGCGTCCTGCCCGACGGCACCACGTTCGAGGGCGACTACACGTCGCTGACGTCGGTCGCCGACTGGCAGGTCGGCCCGGGCACCGCGCCCGAGGCCGGGCTGTACGCGTTCAAGGTCTTCGGCGACATCGGCGGCTCGACCGAGCTCACCGGTCTCGCGCTCGACCGCGCGGCCGACCCGAACGCCGACGGCGACTTCGGCGACCGGCTCGACGTCGTGAACCTGTCCCTCGGCGCCGACGGCGCCCCCGCCGACGACCCCGACACGATGCTCGTCGACGCGCTCGTCGCGCTCGGCACGGTCGTCGTCAACTCCGCGGGCAACTCGGGCGACATCACCGACATCGGCGGCTCGCCCGGCAACGCCGCGGGCGCGCTGACCGTCGCCAACTCCGTCGGCGCCCCGCAGACGTACGACGGCATCGACGTCACGGCCGCCGCGAACCCCGCGCTCGTGGGCCTGCACTCCGGCCAGAACTCGATCGCGTACGCCGGCCCCGACGTGACGGCCCCGGTCGCCTACGTCGGCGCGACGTTCGACGGCTGCACCGCGTTCACCGCCGCCCAGGCCGCGACCGTCTCGGGCAAGATCGCCTACCTCTGGTGGGACGACGACGACGCGACCCGCCGCTGCGGCTCCGTCGCCCGGTTCACCAACGCGGCCGCCGCCGGCGCCGTCGGCGTCCTGCTGCCCACCGAGCAGACCGTCTTCTCCGCCGGGATCTCCGGCACCGCCACGATCCCCGGCGCGCAGATGACGGCCTCCACGACCGACGCGCTGCTGCCGGAGATCCAGGCAGGCACGCTCACGGTCCACATCGGCCCGTCGCTCGCGGGCGCGGTCGTCGCGGACCTCGCGGGCGACGCGCTCAACCCGGGCTCGTCGCGCGGCGAGCACGGCTCGCTCGGGCACGCCAAGCCCGACGTCGCCGCACCCGGCACGCTGATCTTCTCGGCGGCGTCCGGCACGGGCAACGAGCCGCAGTCGCTGTCCGGCACGTCGATGGCGTCGCCGCACGTCGCCGGCATCGCCGCCCTGGTCCGCAGCGCGCACCCGGGCTGGGACGCGACGCAGGTCAAGGCCGCCGTCGTCAACACCGCGACCCACGACGTGTGGACCGGCCAGAACCGCACCGGCGACGCCTACGGGCCGCGCCGCGTCGGCTCGGGCCGCGTCGACGCGCTCCAGGCCGTCAACACGAACGTCGTCGCGTACAACACGCAGGACCCGAAGCAGACCTCGGTGTCCTTCGGCGTCGTCGAGGTCGGCGCGCAGCCCGTCGTGCAGAAGAAGACGGTCACCGTGAAGAACCTCGGCACGGCGAGCGCCCGCTACAGCACGTCCGTCACCACGTCGACGACCACCGGGGACGCGTCCATCACCGCGTCGCCCGCGTCGTTCACGCTGCCGGCCGGCGGTTCCGCGGTCGTCACGCTGACGTTCACGGCCGACCCGTCGACCCTGAGCCGTGACCTCGACCCGACGTCCGACGCCGTCACCGCCGGCGTCCCGCGCGAGTACGTCTCCGAGGTCTCGGGCCGGCTCGTGCTCACGTCGGGTGCGCAGGAGCTGCGCGTGCCCGTCCAGGCCGCGCCGCGCCTCGTCAGCGAGCTGACCGCGGCCCCGGTCGCGTTCGCGGACGCCGCCGCCACCACCGCACCGCTCACGCTCGCGGGCCGCGGCGTCGCGGAGGGCGGCTGGTACTCGCTGACGACGCCGCTCGTGCTCGGTGCCACCGACGCACGCCGCGACGCCACGCCCGCCGGCTTCGTCACCTCGGAGTCGACGCTCGCGGCCGGTGACATCCGATACGTCGGCTGGGCGTCGAACGCGCCGCAGGTGGCCGCGGCCGGCGGCGACCCCGCCGCGGAGGGCGTGATCGGCCTCGGCCTCGCGACCGACGCGGAGTGGGCCTCCCTCGGGCTCAACTGGCTGCCGGTCTTCGACATCGACGTGGACGGCGACGGCGAGCCCGACTTCCAGACGGTCGTCGAGAAGCTGCCGGACACCGACATCACGCTCGCCGACACCTACGACCTCGCGACCGGCGACACCGTCAGCCAGTGGCCGGTCAACGGGTTCTTCGGCGACGTCGAGGCCGGTGTCTTCGACAGCAACGTCCTCGTCGCCCCGGTGGACATCGCCGCGCTCGGCCTCGAGCCGGGTACGACGCCGACCGTCCGGGCGTGGACGTACGCGCCGGACTACGCCGTGACGCCGCCGGCCATCGACGAGGCCGACCCGTTCACGATCGACCCGTTCGACCCGCCGTTCTGGTTCGCGCCGGACATCGCGGGCTCGTTCTCGTCGCTCGGTGACGACGGGACGCAGATCCCGGTGCACCGGTCCGCCGACGCCACGTCGGGACAGCTGCTCGTCCTGCACCACCTCAACGCCGACCCGGCCGCGCGCGCGCAGGTCGTCGACGTCACGGTGCCGGAGCCGACGGCCACGACCACGACGCTCAAGGCGAGCGGTGCGTCGAAGGCCGGCCAGGAGCTCACGCTCACGGCGACCGTCGCCCCGGCCGAGGCCACGGGCACGGTGCGGTTCCTCGACGGTGAGACGGAGGTCGCCTCGGCGGCCGTGAGCGGCGGCACGGCCACCGCGAAGGTCCGTCTCGGTGCCGGCTCGCACGCGCTCACGGCGGTGTTCACGCCCGACAGCGCGCTGTACGCGTCGTCGACGTCCGCGGTCGTCACGGTCGACCTCAAGAAGTCCGGGTCGTCCACCGCGGTCACGCTGTCGCGCAACTCCGGCCCGTACGGCGCCGCGGTCACCGCGACGGTCACCGTGACGGGTCAGACGGCGGCGCCCGCGGGCACCGTCGAGATCCGCGAGGGCACCAAGGTCCTGGGCACGGGCACGCTGGCCGTCACGAACCTCGTCGGGACGGCGACGATCGCCCTGCCGCAGGACCTGACCGTGGGCACGCACCAGCTGACGGCGGTCTACACGGGCAGCGCGGACGTCTCGTCGTCGAAGTCGCAGCGGTCCTACCGCGTGACGCCGGCGCTCGCGAAGGCGACGCTCTCGACCGGCTCGTGGACCGTGCCGGCGGGTGCGAAGCCGGCCGTCACCGTGACGGTCTCGGGCGCTGCGGGCGCCCCGGCCCCGACCGGCAAGGTCACCGTGCTGTACAACCTGCGCACGGTGGCCGTCGCCCAGCTGAAGGACGGCGCCGCGACGGTCACGCTGCCCGCCGTGAAGGTCGGCGGCTACGTCACCGCCCTGTACGCGGGCGACAAGGGGTACCTCCCGACCGTCACCACGCACGCCATCACGGTGACGCGGTCCTGACCCGGTCGGGACCGCCCGCGCGGTCCCGACCGAGGCCCTGACCTGGGCTTCTCCTCACGAGGGCGGGTCCTCCGACCGGCACGACGCACGTCGTCCGGACGGGGGACCCGCCCTCGTCGTCCGTCAAGTCCCGTCCCGGACGCGTCGATCAGGACCGTATGCCGCTGTTCCGTCGCACGCCCAGGCCCACGGACGGCTCCGTGGTGCCCACGCCGCACGGACCCGCCGGGGCCGAGCACGTGGACGCCGAGCCCGTCCTCGCGTCCCTCAACGCCGCCGAGCTCGTGTGGACCGCGCAGCAGCGCGCCCTCGTCGAGGAGCTGTGCGACGGCTCGCTCGATGCGCAGGCCGTGGGCGACCTGTTCGACCGCGTCCAGGCGACGTGGCGCGCGACGGACGACCGCCCCGACCCGGAGCCGCTCGTCAACGCGTTCGGCGTCGCGCTCGGCGACCTGCTCGTCCAGCGCGTCCCGGGCCTCGCCTGGGCGTCCCGCACCGACGGGTCGGGCACGCAGCTCGTGCTCACGCACCCGACGGGCGGGCTGCTGCTGTTCCCGATCACCGCCGTCGGCGACGAGTGGGGCGCGGCGCCCGAGCGCTGGTTCGTCGCGACCGTGCACCGCTCCGCCGGCGCCGCGCTGGCCACGCTGGCCGCCGGTCAGCCGGAGGCGGGGACCCCCGCCGGGACGGAAGCCCCGCCGGCCTGACGGTCGCCGCCCGGCGCCCGCCCGGCGTCTGCCCCTCGCTCGCCGCGAGTCGCCGCGCCCGGCGTCCGCGGACGTCAGGCGTCACGCGTCAGGCGTCACGCGTCAGGCGTCACGCGTCACGCGTCACGCGTCAGAACAGCGTGTCGACCACGACCGCAGGCTCCGACCGCTCGGGGGCGGGCGTCGCGCGCACGGCTCGCGCGGCGGTGCCCGCCGTCGTCCGAGCAGGCTCCGGCCGAGCCGCCGACGCGACCGTCGGCTCCTGCGCGCGGCCCGCACCCCCGACCGCGTTCGCCGGGACCGACGACTGGGCGGACGAGGCGCGCCCCTCGCGGGCCTCCCGCGCCGCGATCCCGGCGAGCTCGTCGGCCCGCTCGTTGAACCGGTCGCCGCGGTGCCCGCGGACCCATGCGAACGCGACGGGGCCGGGGCGCTCGGCGATGGCGCGGTCGATGGCCTGGATCAGCGCGAGGTTCTGCACGGGGCCGCCGCTGGCCGTCCGCCAGCCCTTGCGCTTCCAGCCGTGCACCCACTCCGACGAGCACTTGATCGCGTACTGCGAGTCCGCCTCGATGCGCAGCGGCTCGTCGCCGGGGTGCGCGTGGATGGCCTCGAGGACCGCGGTGAGCTCGGCGATCTGGTTGGTGCCGGACGCGGCGCCACCGCTCGCGTGCGTGCCGTCGTGGTTCGCCCACGCCCAGCCGATCGCGCCGCCGGGGTTGCGCAGGCAGGAGCCGTCCGTGCTGACCGTGATCACGAGCGTCGATTCTGCCGTGCCTGCAGGGCCGAACGGTGCACGTCGCTCAGGTCGGGCGCGCGGCGCGCCGATGAAGGAGCATGACGACGATCGACGACGTCGACCTCTTCGGTGAGGCGTTCGGTGGTTTTCGGTCGGTGGGCGTCGCGCGGCGACGTCACCCGGCGGTCCTGACCGTGCTGGCGCTGCTCGCGGCTGCGGGCGTCGTCGGTGCGGGCTTCGTGTGGGCGCGGGACAACGCCCGCGGCCCGGTGGTCGAGCACGTCGACGCCCGGACGCTGCTCCCGGTCCTCGCGACCGCGCAGGGTGCCGACGACGTCGTCGACCGCGCCGAGATCGGCTCGCTGGCCGTCGAGCCCGCGTCGACCCGGTTCCTCGCGGAGACCGGCAGCGGGCGGCACTTCGCGGCGATCAGCGCGTCGGGCGACCTGTGCGTGCTGACCGTGCCGTCGGGCGACCTGGCGACGCTCGGCTGCGTCCGGTCGGTCGTGGGTGCGCAGCTCGCGTCGGGCGACGTCTGGCTTGCCGCGGAGGGCGGACCCGCCCCGGCGGCCGACGACGGCTGGCACGAGGCGGGTCCGAACCTGTGGGTGCGGGGCTGAGGGTCGCGCTCCGCTGATCCTGCGGCGCCGGGGGGTCGCCCCGCGCCGGAGGGTGTGGCGGCGCCGAGGGTCGCTCGGCGCCGCGCCCGTCACTCGCCGGGCAGGCGCAGCCGCGCACCGAGCGCGACCGCGGCGATCACGGCGCCTGCGGCGGCGAGCACGACGTCCTTGAGGACGTACTGCGCGACGATCGTCGGGCCGCCGGCGGGGAACAGCTCGTCGAAGAACAGGACGAGCGGCGACATGATGCCGACGAGCGCGCCTGCGAGCAGGACGAGCCCGGTCCGCAGGAAGCGCCCGGTGACGAGTGTGAGGCCGATGACGGTCTCGAGGACGGCGGTCAGCAGCAGGGCCGCGGTCGGCCCGACGAGCCCGAGCGTGAGCTCGCCGATCGTGCGCTGCGCGAGGTCGGCGGCCGGGCTGACGCCGGGGAAGAACTTGAGCGCGCCGAAGCCGAGGAAGACGAGGCCGAGCGCGATCCGCAGCGCGGTGACCGAGTGCCGCGCGAGCCCCCGGGCCAGGGCGGCGACCGCGTCGTCGACGAGCGCACGCGTGCGTGCGGGGCGGCCGGCGGCGCGCGGGCGGGTCGTGGTCGTCAGCGGCGTGCCGGGCGTGCCGGGCGTGCCGGGCGTGCCGGGCGTGCCGGCGAGCGTGTTGTCGGGGACCGGCGTCGTCGTCGGCCGCGCGGTGCGGCTGGTGGTGGTCGAGGTCATGGTGGTGCCTTTCCGGGCGGGCCGCGTCGGGCCGTGGGGGTGCCGGCGGTCTCCGGCGGGGTCCTGTCGCTACCGGTCGGTAGCTCACGACCCAGCAGGAGGGCCGCCTCCCGATGTCTGATACGCCCGGTTTCACCAATCACCCGGACGAGCGACCAGGACGCCGGACCGGCCGACCGCGGCACGACCGGGCCCCTGCGGGCACGCGCCCGCGGAACCCCGTTCCCCCGACGGCACCCGCCCGCGAAGTGGCGTCCCGCCCGCAGGGCACGCGCCCGCTGGGCCCCGCCCCGTCCTGACGGCCAGGCTCAGTCCGCCGACGCCAGCGCGTCGACCACCCGCGTGACGCTCGACGCGAGCCCCCACCGCTCGGCGAGCGCGACGAGCCGCTCGGGGTCGGCCGCGACCCGCGGCAGCGCGTCGGGCACGTCGTCGACGGGTGCGTCGGGCGCGACCTGCACGACCCGCGGCGCGACGGCCAGGTAGTCCGCAGCCTCGGTGAGCCGCCGCCGCTGCGTCGCGGTGAGACCCGCGTCGCCCGCGTCGCGTGCCGCGAGGATCCCCTCGAGCGAGCCGTACCGGTGCACGAGGGTCGCGGCCGTCTTCTCCCCGATCCCCGGAACACCCGGCAGGCCGTCGCTCGGGTCGCCGCGCAGGACCGCCATGTCGGCGTACGCCTGGCCGGACGCCACGGAGTACCGCTCGGCGAGCCGGGCCGCGTCGACGACCTCGAGGTCCTTGATCCCGCGCACGGTGTAGAGCACGCGCACGTGCGCGTCGTCGTCGACCAGCTGGAAGAGGTCGCGGTCCCCCGTGACGACGTCGACCGCGGCCCGCTCGGCGGCGGGTCGCGCCTTCTCGCGCGCGACGAGCGTGCCGATGACGTCGTCGGCCTCGAAGCCGGGCGCCTCCACGCGCGCGATGCCGAACGCCTCGAGAACCTCGACGATGACCGGGACCTGCGGCGTGAGCAGGTCCGGCACCTCCTCGACGTCCGCGCCGCCGGGCACCGGCTGCGCCACGCGGTGCGCCTTGTACGAGGGGATCGCCTCGACCCGGAACGCCGGCCGCCAGTCGTCGTCCCAGCACGCGACGAGCCGCGTGGGGCGCCGGTCCTGGACCAGGCGGGCGATCATGTCGAGCAGCCCGCGCACCGCGTTCACGGGGGTCCCGTCGGGCGCCTTGACCGAGTCGGGCACGCCGAAGAACGCGCGGAAGTACAGCGAGGCGGAGTCGAGCAGCAGCAGCCGTCCGTCAGTCATGCTCGGACGCTACCGGCGGTCACCGACGCGGTGTGGAAGGTGCGTCGCGTCGGGCGCGACACGGCTTCCACACCGCGGTGCGGCGACGGGGCAGGCGGCCGTCGTCACGCCGCGACCGCGGCGCGCGGCGGCAGGCCGAGCTGCTTGCGGAACAGGCGACGCTGGACGACCCAGCCGGCGGCGGCGAGCGCGACCCAGGCCACGACCATGACCACCTGCTCGACCCCCTCGTCGGGGTGGCGCAGCAGCCCGAAGACGGACGGCCACAGCAGCGCGAGACCGCTCAGCGTGAGGCTCGCGCCCGCGAGCACCGTGAGCCACAGGAGCGCGCGGCGGTGGTACTTCTCGGCGAGCGTCGCGGACGCGATCGCGACGGACAGGACCAGGACGCCTCCGAGCACGACGCTGGTGCCGGACGACCCGAGCGCGGACCACAGCTTGGCGCCGATGACGGCCCCCGCGGCCAGGCCGACGACGAACGTCGCGAACCGGAAGACGAGCGACACGACGAGCCACAGCACGACCGCGGTCCCGGCCGCCACGAGCAGGGCCGTGCCCGTCGACGCCCCGGTCGCGTCGGCGACGAAGTACCCGAGCCCGAACCCGGACGCGAGCAGCGCCAGGTTCACCGACCGGATCCCGAAGAAGCAGAGCAGCAAGCCGACCGCCAGGACGACCAGTCCTGTGCCCATCGCGCACCCCCTCGCGTCGAGCCCAGGCTAGCGAGCGACGCCCGCGGCACACCCTCCTCCGCGGGTGAGACGCGGGGGCCTGCAGGTCAGGCGCTCGCGCGGACGACGAGCGACGTCGGCAGGGTGATCGCGGCGGGCGCCTCCCCCTCGACGACCTCGAGGAGCAGGCGCACCATCTCGGTCGCGATGCGCTCGAACGGCTGGCGCATGGTCGTGAGCGGCGGGTCGAGGGTCGTGGCGAGGCCGGAGTCGTCGAACCCGCCGACGGCGACGTCGCCGGGGACGGTCCGGCCGGACTCGCGCAGCACCTGGATCGCGCCGGCCGCCATGAGGTCGGACGCGACGAACACGGCGTCGAGGTCGGGGCGCCGCGAGAGCAGCTCGCGCATCGCGGCGGCGCCGCTCTCGCGCGAGTAGTCGCCGTGCGCGACGAGGGTCTCGTCGAACGCGTCGCCGAGCTCGGCCCGGTACCCCTCGAGCCGCATCTTCCCGCCGGGGGTGTCGAGCGGGCCGGTGATGGTCGCGACGCGCGACCGGCCCTGGTCGAGCAGGTGCCGCGTCATGCGCCGGCCACCGCCGAGGTCGTCGGCCGCGACGTACCCGAGCTGACCCTCGAACCCGAGCGGGATGCCGCACGCGATCGTCGGGATGGCCTGGCGGACGAGCTCGGCGAGGACCGGGCTGCCCGCGTGGGAGGAGATGAGCAGGACGCCGTCGACGTGCCCGGCCCCGACGTAGGACAGCACCTGGCTCTGCTCCTCGGGCGTGCCGGCGACCATGAGCAGCAGCGGCATCGACCGGCCTGCGAGCGCCTGCGCGGCGCCGCGCAGCAGGATCGAGAACGTCGGGTCCTCGAACAGCAGGTGCTGCGGCTCGGTGAGCAGGAACGCGACGGAGTTGGATCGCCCGGTGACGAGCGACCGCGCGTGCTGGTTCATCGAGTAGCCGGTGGTGCGGATGGCCTCCTCGACGGCGGCGAGCGCCTCCGGCGAGACCCAGTGCCCGCCGTTGATGACGCGGGACACGGTCCCGCGGGACACGCCGGCGGCCGCCGCGACGTCGCGGATCGTGGGGCGTCGGCGCGGCACGGGCGCGGCGGCGTCGGTCGTCGTGTCCATCGGACGGAACTCTATGCGTCGGGCCACGTCGTCAGGCCTTGACCGAGCCGGCGGCGAGGTCGACCTTCCAGTACCGCTGCAGCGTGAGGAACAGCAGCGCGAGCGGGACGATCGAGAGCAGGGCACCCGTGATGACGGAGGTGTACATCGCGGGCTGCGACGCCCCCTGGTTGAGCAGGCCGTTGAGGCCGACCGTGATCGGGTACAGCCGGTCGTTGCCGAGCATGATGTACGGCAGCATGAAGTTGTTCCAGATGCCGACGAACTGGAACAGGAACACGGTCACGAGGCCCGGGCCCATGAGCGGCACGGCGATCCGCGAGAACGTGCGCCACTCGCTCGCGCCGTCGGTCCGCGCGGCCTCGAGCAGCTCGTCGGGCACGGACGCACCGGCGTAGATGCGGCACAGGTAGATGCCGTACGGGCTGATGAGGCTGGGCAGCAGCACCGACCAGTAGGTGTTGGTGAGGTTCACCTCCGCGAGCAGCAGGTACTGCGGCACGGCGAGCACGACGCCCGGGACGAGGACGCCCGCGAGGATGAGGTTGAAGACCAGCTTCTTGCCCGCGAACCGGTACTTCGCGAGCGCGTAGCCGGCCATCGACGAGACGAGCACGGACACGGCGGCGCCGACGCCCGCGTAGAGCGCGGTGTTCGCCATCCAGCGCCAGTACAGGCCGCCACGGTACGCGGAGAGCTCGCCGATGTTGTCGAGCAGGTGGGTCGACGGCAGGAACGTGAACGTCGAGAAGAGCTCGCCCGCGGACTTCGACGACGCGACGAGCACCCACGCGACGGGCATGAGGCAGTAGAGCGCGCCGACCAGCAGCACGACCGTGCCGAAGACGGACGGGCGGACCTTCCGCTCGGGCCGCAGGGCGGGCACCGACGCCGCGGCCGTCGCGCGGTGCAAGGTGGTCGTCGTCGTCACTTCGACTCCTGGGAGAAGGCGCGGCCGTCCTGGACGAGGCGCAGGAACAGGTAGGAGAACGCGAACGTCGCGAGCGCGATCACGACCGACGTGGCCGACGCGGCGTAGATGTCCCCGCGCGTGAAGGCGTCGCGGTAGACCTTCATGAGCGGGCTCCACGTCGTGGAGATCGTGTTGCTCAGGGGCCGCAGCGTCATGGGCTCGGCGAACACCTGCAGGGTCGCGATCATCGAGAAGAGGAACGTCAGGACGAGCGACGGCATGACGATCGGGATCTTGATCCGCAGCGCGACCATGAGCTCGGACGCACCGTCGAGGCGGGCGGCCTCGTAGAGCTCGGTCGGGATCGCCTTGAGCGCGGTGTAGATGATGATCATGTTGAAGCCGACGCCGCCCCACAGGCCGATGTTCGCGATCGCGAACACGACGAGCCCGGACGACATGACCTCCGGGACGTCCCAGCCGAGCTGGTCGAACACGTAGTAGAACGGGCTGACGCGCGGCAGGTAGAGGAAGCCCCACAGCAGCGACGCGATGACGGCGGGCACCGCGTAGGGCAGGAAGATCGAGATGCGCGAGAAGCCCGTGGCGCGCGTGCGGCGCGAGTCGAGCAGCAGCGCGAAGAGCAGCGCGAGGCCGAGCATCGTCGGGACGAGCAGCAGGCCGTAGACGGCGACCCGGCCCACCGACGCGAGGAACTCCGGGTCCTGGAGCGCACGCGTGTAGTTGGCGAAGCCTGCCCACACCTCCTGGCGCGCGCCCGAGCCCAGGCCGAGGCCCTGGACGATCTCGGTGCGGAAGCTGAGGTAGACGGCGTAGCCGATCGGCAGCGCGAGGAACAGCGTGAAGAGCGTGAGCGCCGGCGCGAGGAAGGCGTAGGGGGCCGCGGTGCGGCGGCGGGACCCGCGGCGCCGGGTCGGTCCGCTCGTCGCGGCCGCGCGGGGCGGGGCGAGGGTGGTCACGTGAGGTGTCCTTCCGGGACGCGCGGGCGCGACGGTCGTCGCGCGGTGGCGGTGGCGCGCAGGCGCCGGTGAGGGCGACGGGCGGCCGCCCGGCGGGAGGGTACCGGGCGGCCGCGCGCGTCACTTCGTGACGGTGAAGCCCTGGTTCTCCAGGTCGTCGACCGTGGTCGCCTGCATGGCCGTGACGGCGTCGAGGAACAGCGACGCCTGCTTGGCCTCGGCGGCCTTGCCGAACTCGTCGTTGTACGCGGAGTACGCGACGTTGACGTTCGGGCCGTAGGTGAACGGCTGCACGCCCTTCGCCGTCTCGGCGGCCAGCGTGTAGAAGTCGGCCTGGTTCGAGAAGAACTCCGGCGGGCTCGAGAGCGCCTCGGCCTGGCTCGGGATGTCGGCCGGGTACAGGCCGCCCTCCGAGACGAGCAGGTTCACGCCCTCCTGGCTGGCGTTGAGCCACGCGATGAACTTCGCGGCCTCGGCCTTGTGCGTCGACTGCGACGTCACGGAGGTGGCGGACCCGCCCCAGTTGCCCGTGGCGTCGTCGCCTTCCTCCCACTGCGGCATGGGCGCCATCTTCCACTTGCCCGCGGTGTCGGGGGCGTTGCCCTGCAGGACGCCGGGCGCCCAGATCGCCGAGAGCCAGCCGACCTGCGAGCCGTCGTTGAGCGCGGCGTTCCACTCCGGGGTGTACATCGGCTTGTTGTCGATGACGCCCTTCTCGACGAGGCCGCCCCAGTACTCGGCGACCTTCTGGACGGGCGCGGACTCGATGTCGACGCTCCACGCGTCGCCGTCGATGCCCCACCACGAGGCGCCGGCCTGCTGCGTGAGGCCCGTGAACCAGCCGGCGTCGTTCGCGGAGAACGTGCCGAGGTACTTGGACGGGTCCGCGGTGTGCAGCTGCTCGGCGACCTGCGCGTACTGCTCCCACGTCGTCGGGACGGAGAGCCCGTACTGCTGGAAGACGTCCTCGCGGTAGTAGAACTGCATCGGTCCGGAGTCCTGCGGGACGCCGTAGACGGCGTCGCCGCCGAGCGTGACGGACTGCCACGTGCCCTCGGCGAAGCGCTCCGCGGTGCCGTCGGGGAGCACGTCGGCGATGTCGGCGAGCGCGTCCTCCGAGACCAGCGTCGGGATCTTCTGGTACTCGGTCTGGAACAGGTCGGGCGCGCCCGAGCCCGCCTGGATCGCGGTGAGCAGCTTGGTGACGGCGGGGTCGCCGCCGTCCTGCTTGTTGACGGTGACCTGGATGTCGGGGTTGGCCTCGTTCCAGACGGCCACCGCCTCCTCCATGCCGGGCGCCCAGGTCCAGAAGGTCAGCTCGACCTTCCCGCCAGAGCCGTCCGCCGTGTCGTCGCCGCTGTCGCCGCTGCCGCTGGAGCAGGCGGTCGCGAGCAGCGCGGTCGCGGCCACGGCGGCAGCGACCCGGATGCCTGTGTGCAGGCGCATGTGACCTCCTCGTCAAGGGTCCGCCGCTGCCTCGCGACGGACGGGCGTCATCGGTGACGCCGAGCCTGTGCGCGTTCACAGTGAACGACGCTCCGGAGACTTGTCAACTGGCGTCACCCTGGTGTTACCTACCCGTTGTGAACGGTCCCAGTACCGGGGATGGCGCTTTCGCGCCTGTGACGTCGCTGTGACCGATCACAACGGATGGACCCAGACTCGACGGAGCGTCATGCCACACCAGACCGCCCTCGGACCCACGCGCCCCACGTGGCCGCTCGGGCTCGACCGCATCGCCTACGGCGGCGACTACAACCCCGAGCAGTGGCCCGAGGAGGTCTGGCACGAGGACGTCGCGCTCATGCGCGAGGCCGGCGTCACCCTCGTCAGCGTCGGGATCTTCTCGTGGGCGTTGCTCGAGCCGCGGCCCGGCGAGCACGACTTCGGCTGGCTGGACCGGCTGCTCGACCTGCTGCACGAGAACGGCATCCGCGTCGACCTCGGCACCCCGACCGCGTCGCCCCCCGCCTGGTTCTTCGCCGCGCACCCCGACGCGCGCGTCGTCACCCGGGACGGCACCGTCCTCGGCTTCGGGTCGCGCGGCATGGCCGCACCCACGCACCCGGCCTACCGCACCGCGGCCGTGGGCATCGCCGACGCGCTCGCCCGCCGCTACGGGTCGCACCCCGCCGTCGCGCTCTGGCACGTCCACAACGAGTACGGCGCACCCGTCGCCGAGGACTACTCCCCCGCCGCCGCGACCGCCTTCCGCGCCTGGCTGCAGGACCGGTACGGCACGCTCGACGCGCTCAACGCCGCGTGGGGCACCGCGTTCTGGGGCCAGCGGTACGGCGAGTGGGCGCACGTCGACGTGCCGTCCGTCGCGCCGTCCGTCGTCAACCCCGCGCAGCGCCTCGACTTCGCGCGGTTCTCCGACCAGGCGCTCCGCGACTGCTACGTCGCCGAGCGCGACGCGATCCGCGCGCACTCCGACGTCCCCGTCACGACGAACTTCATGACGACCAACTGCCTGCCCGTCGACCTGTGGGCCTGGGCCGACGAGGTCGACGTCGTCGCCAACGACCACTACCTCGACGCCGCCGACGAACGCGCCCACGTGGGCCTCGCGCTCGCCGCCGACCTCACGCGCTCGCTCGCACGCGGCAAGCCGTGGATCCTCATGGAGCACTCGACGTCCGCCGTGAACTGGCAGCCGCGCAACGTCGCCAAGCGCCCCGGCGAGCTCGCGCGCAACGCGTACAGCCACCTCGGGCGCGGCGCCGACGCGATCCTGTTCTTCCAGTGGCGCGCCTCCCGGTCCGGCGCCGAGAAGTTCCACTCCGCGATGCTGCCGCACGCCGGCACGTCGTCCCGCGTCTGGCGCGAGGTCACCGCGCTCGGCGACGGGCTCGCCCGGCTCGACGAGGTGCGCGGCTCCACCGTGCGCGCCGACGTCGCGATCGTCTGGGACTGGCAGTCGTTCTGGGCGCAGGACCTCGAGTGGCGGCCGACCGTCGACCTCGACCACCGCGAGCGCGTCCTCGCGTACTACGACCGCCTGTGGCGCGACGGCCTCACCGTCGACCTCGTCCACCCCTCCGCCGACCTGTCCGGCTACCGGCTCGTCGTCGCGCCCGCGTCCTACCTGCTCACGGCCGCCGACGGCGAGAACCTCACGCGGTACGTCGCGGACGGCGGGACGCTCGTCGTCTCGTGCTTCTCGGGGATCGTGGACGAGCACGACGCCGTGCACCCCGGCGGGTACGGCGCACCGCTGCGCACCGCGCTCGGCCTGACCGTCGAGGAGTTCCAGCCGCTGCGCGCGGGCCGGTCCGTGCGGGTGGGCTGGTCGCACGCCGGGACCACGGCCGAGCTCGTGGGCGACGTGTGGGCCGACGACGTCGCGCTCGAGGGCGCCGACGTCGTCGCCGCCTACACCGACGGACCCGTCGCCGGGCGGCCCGCGATCACCCGGCACGCGCACGGGCGGGGCACAGGCTGGTACGTCTCCACGCGGCTCGACGTCGACCAGCTCGCCGTCGTGCTCGGGGCCGCCTACGCCGACGCCGGCCTCACGCCGACCGGTCTGCCCGAGGACGTCGAGGTCGTCCGACGGCACGGCACCGACGCCGACTACGTCGTCGCGATCAACCACGCCGACGCGCCCGTCGCCGTCCCCGCCGACGGCACCGACCTGCTCACCGGCACCGCCGTGAGCGGGACGGTCAAGGTGCCGGCCGGCGGCGTCGTGGTCGTCCGCGAGGCGCGCCCGGCCTGACCACCGCCGTCGGACCCGTCCCGGCACGGCGCGTCCGTGCCCGGTCGGTCGGCACCTGCGGCACGACGTCGGGTCCGTGCGTGCCGGCGGATGCGGCACGCACCCGCGCCGCGGCGCGTGAAAGGCCGGTCGGCGTCCCTCCACGCCGACCGGCCTTCGTCGCCCCCTGCTGCCCCCTGCCCCGCCGCTCGCGCGACGGGCGTCTCAGCGCGCCGCCGCCGTGAAGTCCAGGTCGGCGTCGGCGACCGCGACCACGGTCCACGTCCGGCCGTCCGACGACGACAGCTCGTACGTCGGCAGCAGCACCGCGGCGCCGTCGGGCAGCGTCGTGAGCGCGAGGCCCAGGCGTGCCGACTCGATCGTCACGTCCTCGACCGGCCACGCGAGCGGACCGAAGTCGGGGGTCGCCGGGACCGTCGGCACGTCGTCGGGCGCCGGTGCGACCTCGGCACCGGACTCCGCCCGCATCATGTCGTCGGCCGCGAACGGCATGATCCCGCCCGACGCCCCGAACCGCGGGTCGCCCAGCCGCTCGACCGCGGCGCGCGGGCTCACGACGTCGTAGTCACCGAGCTCGACGAGCGGTGCCAGCGAGCCCCACAGCGACTGCACGCCGTCGCCCACGAGCGACACGTTCCACGCGACACCCGACCGCTGCCCGCCGACCACCAGGTGCGCCGTGACCTGGGCGAGCGCGGGCGAGCCCGTGTCCGCCACGACCTCGAGCTCGTACGCCGCGGGGTCGACGCCCAGCGCACGCAGCAGGTCCGTGGCCGTGGCCCTCGCCGCGTCGCCCGTGGGGGCGGCGGGCAGGTCCTGGGGGTCGCAGCCGGCGCCGAGGCCCGGGTCGACCTGCGCCTTGTCGACCGACGACGACGTGCCGCCGCCCTCGGTCGCACCGTCGAGCGTCTCCGGGGCCGACGCGACGCAGGACCACGGGTCCTTCGACGGGTCGTAGTACGAGATGCTGCCCGTGCCGTCGGGCGAGAGCGACACGGTCGGGCCGGTCCCGTCCGTCGAGCCGACGGTCCACGCGCCGTACTCCTGCCGTGGCTCGCCCGCGACCCCGAGCGCCGCCGCGACCCGCGCGAGCGACTCCTGCGAGAAGACCGACGCCGCGTCGAACGCCCACGCCGTCCCCGTCCCCGCCTCGTCCGACAGCCCGCTGCCCGCCGTGAACACCGTGCGCCCGCCGTACCAGGCGAGCTTCGACGTCGCCGCCGTGTCGGCCGCCGCACCCGCCGACGACATCTCGCGGCCGGCCATGGGCTGCTCCAGCGACATCGCGGGCGCGGCCGCCAGGTCCGACGCCGCACCGCCGTCGCCCTGCGCCGCCACACCGGCCGCGAAGCCGCCGCCGCCGACGACCGCGACACCCGCGACCGCGGCGGCGACCGTCAGCCAACGCGTGCGCGACCGTCGGGCCCGCGCCGCCGCGAGCTCGTCCGGCACGGACACGACGTCGACCGTCTCCTCCGCGACCTGTCCCGTCGCACCGCCGACCGACGCCGCGAGCGCCGCGCGGATGCGGGCCGCGTCGGGCTCGACGCCCGCGGCCGGGTCCGCCGCGCGGAGCCGGGCGAACGCGACGTCGTCACCGCGCGCGTCGCCCGCGGCCGCGCCGGGTCCGGCTCCTGCCGCGGACCGGGACGCCTCGGTCGGCGGGGTCGACGGCGCGTCCGCCGGGGTGGCCGGCTCGTCGGCCGGGGTGCTCGGGTGCTTCTCGTCGGACACGGTCTCTCCTGGGGCGCGTCGGGAACCTGCTCTGCCCTGCTTGTGTGGCGACCGGCCCACCCCTTGCACCGACGGCCCGCACCTCACCCGGTGCAGGCGTCCGCCGGGCTGAGGTGTGCGCCGGGGTCAGACGTCCGCCGGGCTCAAGGACGTCCGCCGGGCTCAAGCGCGTGCGCCGGGCTCAAGCGCGTGCGCCGGGCTCAAGCGCGTGCGCCGGGCTCAAGCGCGTGCGCCGGGCTCAAGCGCGTGCGCCGGGCTCAAGCGCGTGCGCCGGGCTCAAGCGCGTGCGCCGGGCTCAAGCGCGTGCGCCGGGCTCAAGCGCGTGCGCCGGGCTCAAGCGCGTGCGCCGGGCTCAAGCGCGTGCGCCGGGCTCAAGCGCGTGCGCCGGGCTCAAGCGCGTGCGCCGGGCTCAAGCGCGTGCGCCGGGCTCAAGCGCGTGCGCCGGGCTCAAGCGCGTGCGCCGGGCTCAAGCGCGTGCGCCGGGCTCAAGCGCGTGCGCCGGGCTCAAGCGCGTGCGCCGGGCTCAAGCGCGTGCGCCGGGCTCAAGCGCGTGCGCCGGGCTCAAGCGCGTGCGCCGGGCTCAAGCGCGTGCGCCGGGCTCAAGCGCGTGCGCCGGGCTCAAGCGCGTGCGCCGGGCTCAAGCGCGTGCGCCGGGCTCAAGCGCGTGCGCCGGGCTCAAGCGCGTGCGCCGGGCTCAAGCGCGTGCGCCGGGCTCAAGCGCGTGCGCCGGGCTCAAGCGCGTGCGCCGGGCTCAAGCGCGTGCGCCGGGCTCAAGCGCGTGCGCCGGGCTCAAGCGCGTGCGCCGGGCTCAAGCGCGTGCGCCGGGCTCAAGCGCGTGCGCCGGGCTCAAGCGCGTGCGCCGGGCTCAAGCGCGTGCGCCGGGCTCAAGCGCGTGCGCCGGGCTCAAGCGCGTGCGCCGGGCTCAAGCGCGTGCGCCGGGCTCAAGCGCGTGCGCCGGGCTCAAGCGCGTGCGCCGGGCTCAAGCGCGTGCGCCGGGCTCGACCGTGCGCCGGGCTCAGGCGTCGGTCGCGTCGAGCGCGTCCCACGCCTCGCGGAGCCGAGCGCGGGCCCGGCTCAGCGCCGCGTCCGCGCCGCCGCGGGAGATGCCGAGCACGTCGGCGAGCGCCTGACCGGCCAGCCCCTCCCACGCGTTCAGCAGCAGGATCTGCCGGTCACGCGGCGCGAGGGCGCCCAGGACCCTGCGGACCTGCTCGTCGCGCACCGCGACCACGGCCGGGTCGGTGAGGTCGAGGGTCTCGGGCACGTCCGCCACCGGCACGGGCCGGGCCTTGCGGACATGGTTCGCCAGGACGAAGCCCGCGGTCCGGTAGAGCCACGGCAGCTCGGCACCGCGCGGCACGTCGTCGCGTCGCCGCCACGCCACGGTGAGCACGTCGGCGGTCAGGTCCTCCGCGTCCTGGCGGCCGACGCGTCGCACCAGGAACCGGTGCACGGCCGTCGCGTGCGCGCGCACGATCCCGTCGAACCACGTCCGGTCCGCCGGGTCGACCGGCCCCGACGCCCCGCCGGCCTCGGCACCACCGTCGCGCGTGGGGTCGTCGTCGCGCGGACCGGAGGCGCCCAGCGGCGGCTCGTCGGCGGTCACGTCGTCGACCGGTGTGCTCGGTGTCGGCGTCGGCACGGTGCTCCCGGGGGTCGTCGGAGGGTCCTCACCTGCTCTCTGTGCCGGGACCCCGCGATCTTGCACACGGCCGACGACTTCGTCGGGACGGGTTACGCGACGGCGACCGCGACGGCCCGCCGCGCCTCGTCGAGCGCACCCGCGAGCGACCGGCGCGCGGCGACGGCGTCGAGTCGCACCAGCCCGGGACGGCCGGACCGGCCGAACTCGTCGACCAGCTCCGCGAGCAGGTCCCGCTCGACGAGCGGCTCGTCGACCTCGAGGACCGTGCCGTCGGCGTCGTGCACGACGTACGTGACGTGCGGGACGAAGCCCTGCGCGGGCGCGACCCGGAACCACGTGCCGTCGACCACGACCGGTCCGGGCATCGTGCGGCCCGCGACGCGGATCCCGCGCAGCGCGGCGCGGACCGACGCGGCGTCCTCGGCAGACAGCCCGTCGCACGCGTCGAGCTCGTCGAGGTCGACCAGCACGACGCACGCCGGACCCGGCTCGTCCCCGCCGGGGTGCCAGGCGGCGTCGAGCTCGAGGGTGAGGAAGCCGTCGTGGACCGCGAACGCCGAGCGGACCGCGTCGAGGCGCGCCGCGACGTCGAGCCCGCGCAGCGGGTTGCGGCGCGAGTCGCACACCGACCCGCACGAGCAGGAGATCGTCACCATGCGCACCAGGGTGCCTCCGACCACCGACATCCGCGCGGACGACGGGCGGCGCGGCGGCGATCCGCGGCGCGCGACGACGGGGTCGTCGTCGCCGCGCAACCGCCCACGGGTCACGCCGGTCCGGGCGGCCCGACGAGCCGTCAGAGCCCGTCGGCCACGATCGCCGTCGCCCGCAGCCACGCGTCGCGCGTCGACGGGTTCAGGGCCTCGTAGTCGATGGGGCCGCCGGACACGAGCGCCTTGTCGTGCGGCACCTCGACGACCGCGCGCGTCAGGGCGCCGAAGTGGCCGCGCAGCCGCGTGCGCAGGTCCTTGTCGACCTTGGGCGACGGCGCGGACAGGATCGTCACGGCCTTGCGGACGGCCTCCTCGTGGCCCTTGGCGCGCAGCGCGTCGAGCGCCCACGCCGCCGACTGCGCGGTGTCCTCGCGGATCGTCGAGACGACGACGATCTGGTCGGCCGCGTCGACGGACGCCTGCCAGTTGGACGCGCGCATGTTGTTGCCCGTGTCGATGACGAGCACCCGGTAGAACCGCGAGAGCACCTGGTGCAGCGCGACGAACGACGCCGCGTCGACGGACGACAGCGACGCCGAGCTCTCGTCGGACGCGAGCACGTCGAACTGCTCGGCGGCCTGCGTCCGGACGAACCCGTCGAGGTCGCCGATCCGCACGGTCGCGCGCCCGCCGAGCCGCGGCAGGGCGTTGAGCAGGTCGACCGCGGTGCGCTGGTGCTCGGTGTGCGCCGACCGCCAGCCGAGCGTGCCGCGCGTCTCGTTGTTGTCCCACGCGAGCGTGTACCCGCCGCGCTGGATGCCGAACGTCGCGGCCAGCAGCATCGTGGCGGTCGTCTTGTGGGCGCCGCCCTTGGGGTTGACGACGACGATCGTCTTGGGGCCGTCGAACGTGCGGCGCACCGACGCCGACTGCGACCGGCGGTTGCGCTCGGCGCGGCCGGGTCCCGGCGAGATCGCGCCGAACGTGACGCGTCGGATGCCGCTGCGCCAGCCGTGCTCGGCCGGGCCGTCGGACGCGGGGTGCCGGGCCGCGAGCAGGTCGTCGAGCGTGGGCAGCGACGTCGCGTCCGACGCCGCCTCACGGCCGGCCGACGCACCGCTGCGCGAGGCCGCGGACCGGGTCGTGGCGGCGGACGAGGTCGTGGACCCGCCCGTCGTCAGGCCGGACGGCGCGGGCTCGGAGCCGGCGTCGGCGGGCGCGAGCGGCTCGGCCGGGACGGTCGGCGCCGACGGCCCGTCGACGTCCGCGACCCCGTCGGCAGGGGTCGGCGGCGGGCCGACGGGCGGGGTGATCGCGCTGGACGCCAGGTCTGCGGCGGCGATCCCCTCGGGCGGCGTCGGGGCGCCGGCCTCGTCGACCAGGCCGTCGGGGTGGATCAGGAGCGACCAGACGCCGTCGGGGTCGCGCACCTGCACGGGCAGCGGCGACCCGACGGAGCCCGCCAGGGTCGCGATGCGCTGCGTGATGGCCGCCCCCGCCTCCTGGAGGTTCGCGGTCTGCACCTGCTCGATCACGCCGTCGACGGAGATCTCGCCCGTGCCGTCCTCGCGCACCTCGGCGCGGATCTCCGGCAGGCGCGTGGCGGCCGGGGCCTGTCCCTCGGTGTCGGTCATCAGTCGCCCTTCGCTGGCTGGTCGCACGTCCCAGAAACTACGCGCACCGGGCGTACGCCGCATCGCCGAGCCGCAGGCCAGACCCGGTGCCGACGTCCAGGGGGGCGGTCAGTCGGCGATGTCGAGCTCGAACCAGACCGTCTTGCCGGGGTGCCCGTCGGCCCGCGCGGTGGTCCCCCACGACTCCGCGAGCGCCTCGACGAGCGCGAGACCGCGGCCGCTGGGGGCCGTCGGCTCGGGGTGCGACACGGTCGGCCGGCCGCCGCCGTCGTCGGTCACGCCGACCCGCACGGTGCGCTCGCCGACGCTCACGTGCACGTGCACGAGCCCGTCGGACGGCCCGTGCAGCACCGCGTTCGACACGAGCTCGCCCGTCAGCAGCTCCACCACCTGGTTGACCGCGCCGGTCACGCCGGAGTCGGCCACGGTCCGCATGACCCAGTGCCGCGCGGCTCGCGGCGCGGAGCGCTCGGCGCGCACGACGACCTCGTCGTCCACCCGCCACTCGCGCCGGAGGCTCGCGGCACTCCTCAGGTCTCGCACGTCACCCACCCGTCAAGGGTGCCCGAACGTCCGCCGTCGCGCCGGGCGGACGCCGACGCGTCCGGGTGACGTGCACATGACCTGCACACCGACGTCGGTCGGCCGCGGTGCTGGACCAGCCCGACGACGCGGGTCAGGCGCGGTGCTCCACGAGCCCGGCGACGCGGGTCAGGCGCGGTGCTCGACGAGCCCCACGAGGTTGCCGTCGGGGTCGCGCACGAACGCCTGCCACTCGTCGGTACCCGCCGGTCCGAGGGTGTCGTCGTCGTGCCGGAAGATCACGTGCGGCTCGCCCTCGACGGGCACCCCGGCCGCGCGCAGCCGCTCGACCGTCGCGGCGACGTCGTCGACGCGGAGGTACAGCAGCGCCGACGGTGCGCCCGTGTCGAGCAGCAGGCGGACGCCGTCGAGGTCGAAGAAGAGCAGGCCCGGCGGGTCGAAGCGTGCCGTCGGCCCGCGGCCCAGGAGGTCGGCGTAGAAGGCCGCGGCACGGTCGAGGTCGGTGGCGCGCTGGGCCACCTGCACGAGGCTCATCGGCCCATGCTCCCGCGCGCGACGCCCGCAGCACAGACCCCGTCGTCGCCGCTGGTCACAGGGCGTCTGAGGTACCTCAGACGCACCTCACCCCGATCCGGTCGCCGAGACCGGTCGACCGACCGAGCCGCGGCGGGGGGCCTCACGAGCAGTGTCAGGGTCGACGGAGAAGGCATCGCGAGGAGGAGGACACCATGACCGAGCTCTGGGGACCGGCGCTCGACGCCGAGCTCGCGTTCCGCCGCGAGCAGCTCGTGCAGGCCGCGCAGCCGCGGGGGGCGGCGCGCGGCACGACCCGTCCCGTCGCCGACCGGCGCGCCGCCCGTCCCGGCCACGGCCGGGGGGAGGCGGTGCGTGGGTGGCTGCTGCGAGGATCGGGGGCGTGGCACGTGGCCCGATGAGCACACCGTTCGTCGCCCGCGCGGCGCAGGTCTCCGAGCTGTCGGACGGCCTGCGCCGCGCGGCTGCGGGCGACCCCGCGGCCGTCCTGCTGGCGGCCGACGCCGGGGTCGGCAAGTCGCGGCTGCTGCGGCACGTCGCCGCCCAGGCCGCCGCGGACGGTGCGCGCGTCGTGCTCGCGCACTGCGTGGACCTCGGCGAGATCGGCCTGCCGTACCTGCCGTTCACCGAGGCGCTCGTGCAGCTGCGGGACCTCGACGCGGCGGCCGTCGACGCGGTCGTCGCGCGGCGGCCCGCGCTGCGGCGGCTGCTGCCCGGCGCGGAGGTCGTCGACGGGCCCGCGGACGACGCGGCCGGCCGGCTGCAGCTGTTCGACGGCGTCGTGGAGGTGCTCGCGGCCGTCGGGTCGGACGAGCACCCGCTGCTCCTGGTCCTCGAGGACCTGCACTGGGCGGACGCGTCGTCGCGCGACGTCCTGCGGTTCGTCGTGTCGCGGCTGCGCGACCAGCACGTCCTGCTCGTCGGGTCCTACCGCACGGACGACCTGCACCGCCGGCACCCGTGGCGCCCGGTCGCGGCGGAGCTCGTCCGGCACCCGCGTGTCTCCCGGCTGGACCTGCCCCCGTTCGACGAGGACGAGCTGCGCGAGTTCGCGGCCGCCGTCGCGGGCGGCCCGCTGCCCGAGACGACGCTGCGGCGCGTGCTCGACCGGTCGGAGGGCAACGCGTACTTCGCGGAGGAGCTCGTCGAGGCCGGTGCGGACGGCGACGCGCTGCCGTGGTCGCTCGCGGACGTCCTGCGCACGCGCCTCGAGGTGCTCGACCCGGCCGTGCAGCACCTGGCCCGCGTCGCGGCGGCGGCGGGACGCCGCGTGACCGAGCCGCTGCTGCGTGCCGCGGTCGCGGCGAACGGCCACCCCGACCTGGCACCGCCCGGGGCCCTCGACGCGGCCCTGCGGGAAGCCGTCGCGCACCACGTGCTCGTCGGCGACGGGTCGCACATCGCGTTCCGGCACGCGCTGCTGGCCGAGGCCGTCTACACCGACCTGCTGCCGGGCGAGCAGTCGGCGCTGCACCGCGCCTACCTCCAGGCGCTGCACGACGACCCGGCGCTCGGGACCGCGTCGCAGCTCGCGTGGCACGCGCTGCGCGCCCCGGACCTGCCGACCGCCGTCACCGCGTCGCGCGAGGCCGCCCGGCAGGCGCACGACCTGCTGGCGCCGGTCGAGGAGCTGCGGCACCTCGAGGTCGTGCTGCGGCTGTGGCAGGCCGTCCCGGAGACGACGGCGACGCTCGACGACGACCACGTCGCGGTCCTCGACGCCGCCGCGACCGCCGCGGGCAAGGCCGGCCAGCTCGACCGCGCCGTGCAGCTCACGCGCGCCGCGGTCGACGAGGCCGCCGACGACCCGACCCGCCAGGCCGCGCTGCGCACCTGCCTCGCGCGGCACCTCACGAGCGCCGAGCGCGGGCGGGAGGCGATGGGGTTCGCGCGCCAGGCCGTCGACGGGCTCCCGGAACCGTCGGCGCAGCGCGCGTGGGCCCTCGCAACCTACGCGCGCGCGGCGCTCAACTCGGACGAGGACGACGAGGCGGAGCACGCCGCGGGCGAGGCCGTGGAGGTCGCGCGCGAGGTCGGCGCCGTGGACGCGGAGGCCGACGCGCTGACGACGCTCGCGGTGCTCGTCGTCGACGACCAGGACCGCGCCGCGGGGCTGCTCGCCGACGCGCTCGTGCTCGCCCGGGAGTCCGGCGACCTCTCGACCGAGCTGCGGACCATGTACAACCTCGCGAACAACCGGTACTACGCGGGCGACGTCGCGCGGGCGACCGAGATCGGCGACGAGGCCGTCGAGCGCGCGCGGTCGTCGGGGATGCTGTGGAGCACCTACGCGATCGAGATGCTCATGCTCGGGCACCTGTTCCGGTTCGTGCAGGGCGACCTGTCCCCCGGGCCCGTCCGCACCGACATCCCCGAGCCGCTGGCACCGACCGAGCGCCTCATGACCCTGTACGCGGCGGTCGCACGCGGCGACGACGACGCGGTCGAGCGGGGCAGGACGCTCGAGGCGCACTGGTCGCGCGACGGGATCCTCGCCCTGGTGGGCGGCGGTTGCACGGTCGACGCGCTCACGTGGCGCGGCGAGCTCGACGAGGCGGTCGACCTCGCGCTGCGTGTCATCGAGCACCTCGGGCGCGAGTGGAGCGACTACTTCCTCGGCGGCATCTGGCTGTCGGCTCTGGGGCTGTCCGCGCTCGCCGACGCCGCCGCGCAGGAGCGCCTCCTCGGTCGCGACGTGAGCGCACGTGTCGCGCTGGGCGACCGCCTGCTGGAGCGCGCCCGCACGACCGCGGACCGCGGCCGGCCCCGCGGCGGCGTGCTGGGACCCGAGGGACGCGCGTGGCTGCTGCGCGCGCAGGCCGAGCACGGCCGGCTGGTCGGCGCGAACGACCCCGAGACGTGGCGCGCGACGCTCACCGAGTTCGGCTACGGGCACCGCTACGAGCAGGCGCGGACACGCTGGCGGCTCGCGGAGGCGCTGCTGGAGCACGGCGAGCGGGACGCGGCGCGCGACGAGGCCGTGACGGCGCTCGCCGAGGCCGACGCGATGGGTGCGGTGCCGCTCGCGACGGCCGTCCGCGGGCTCGCGCGGCGCGGACGCCTCGACCTGCCCGGCGTGCGGGTCGCGGGCGCCGACGTGCTGACGGCGCGCGAGGTCGAGGTGCTCGGGCTCGTCGCGCAGGGCCTGTCGAACCGGCAGATCGGCGAGAAGCTCTTCATCTCCGGCAAGACGGTGTCGGTGCACATCTCGAACCTGCTCGCGAAGCTCGGGGTGTCGGGGCGCGCGGAGGCCGTGTCGGTCGCGCACCAGCGCGGGCTCATCGGCACGGACGTCTGACCGCGTTCGCCCGTCCCGCTACGGTCTCCCCGTGATCCTCTGGCTCAACGGCACGCACGGCGTCGGCAAGACGACGACCGCCGCGCTCGTGCAGCGCCTCCTCCCGGACGCCCGCGTGCTCGACGCCGAGAAGGTCGGAGAGACCCTCATGGACGTCGCGCCGGGCCTCCCGGCGACGGACAACTTCCAGCACTGGGACCCGTGGCGCCCGCTCGTCGTGGACACCGCCCGGCGCGTGCTGGAGTACACGGGCGGGACGCTCGTGATGCCGATGACGGTCCTGGTCGAGGCGTACTGGCGTGAGATCGCCGACGGGCTCGCTGACCACGGGATCCCCGTCCGGCACGTCGTGCTGCACGCCGACCGCGCGACACTGCTGGCGCGCATCGCGGGTGAGCACGCCGTCCCGTCGCCGTTCCGCCTGCAGTACGTCGACGCCTATGCCGAGGCCGCGCGCACCTGGCTGCACGCCGCGGCAGAGGTGGTGGACACGACGCACCTCACGCCGGACGAGGTGGCCGGCCAGGTGGTCGCCGCCGTCGCCGCCGCACCGGCCGGGGTGTCGTCGCCGTCGACGACGGCCTGACCGCCGCGACGCCGACGCGCGGGCCGCGGCCGACGCGCCCACCTGCACGGGCGCGTGTCGGGGGCCGGCTCTAGCGTGGGCCCCATGTCACCGTCGAAGACGCCCGCCGTCGAGCTCGACGTGCGCGGCCGCACGGTCCGCGTCAGCAGCCCCGACAAGGTGTACTTCCCCGAGCGGGGCCTGACGAAGCTCGACGTCGTCCAGTACTTCGTCGCCGTGGGCGACGGGATCCTGGGTGCGCTGCTCGACCGCCCCACCACGCTCGAGCGCTGGCCCAAGGGCGTGTTCGAGGGCGCGAAGCTCGCGACGCGCATGGACTCGACGGGCGACGCGTTCTACCAGAAGCGCGTCCCGCAGGGTGCCCCCGACTACGTGCGCACCGCCCGCATCGCGTTCCCGAGCGGCCGGACCGCCGACGAGGTCGCGCCGAGCGAGCTCGCGGTCGTCGCGTGGGCCGCCAACCTCGGCACGCTCACCTTCCACCCGTGGCCGGTGCTCGGCGACGACGTCGACTCCCCCGACCAGATCCGGATCGACCTCGACCCGCAGCCCGGCACCGACTTCTCCGACGCGGCACGCGTCGCGCCGCACGTGCGCGAGCTGCTCGCCGAGCACGGCATGGAGGGCACACCCAAGACGTCGGGCGGGCGCGGGATCCACATCTTCGTCCCGATCGAGCCGCGCTGGTCGTTCACGGACGCGCGCCGCGCGACCATCGCGTTCGGCCGCGAGCTCGAGAGGCGGATGCCCGAGCAGGTCACGATGAAGTGGTGGAAGGAGGAGCGCGGCCAGAAGATCTTCGTCGACTACAACCAGATGGCCCGCGACCGCACCATCGCGTCCGCCTACTCGATCCGCACCAACCCGCGCGCGACCGTGTCCGCGCCGCTGCGCTGGGACGAGGTCGGCGACGTGCACCCCGACGACTTCGACGTCACGACCATGCCGGCGCGGTTCGCCGAGGTCGGCGACCTGTTCGCCCCGCTCGTCGCGCGCGCCGCCCCGCGGTACTCGATCGAGTCGCTGCTCGAGCTCGCCGACAAGCAGGAGCGTGACGACGGCCACGGCGACCTGCCGTACCCGCCCGAGTACCCGAAGATGCCCGGCGAGCCGAAGCGGGTGCAGCCGAGCCGCGACCGTGACCGGCCCCGCTGACGACTCCGGGCCCGCCCGGCCCGCGGCGGGCGCCGACCCGCCGGCGGACGCGCCGGGGCCGGCGGCGCGCGCCGGCACGTCCGCACCGCCGACCTCGACCGTCGTGGAGTACCGGTCCGCGCGGGGACGGTGGGTGCTCGTCGCGACCGTGCTGGGGTCCGCGATCGCGTTCATCGACGCGACCGTCGTCACGATCGCGCTGCCGCGCATCGCCGACGAGCTCGACGCGACGACCGCCGACCTGCAGTGGACCGTCAACGGCTACGCCCTGACGCTCGCCGCGTTCCTCCTGCTCGGCGGGTCGTTGGGCGACCGGTTCGGGCGACGGCGCGTGTTCCTCGTCGGGGTGGTCTGGTTCGCGGTCGCGTCGCTCGCGTGCGCGCTCGCGCCGACCGTCGGGCTGCTCGTCGCGGCGCGCGCCCTGCAGGGCGTCGGCGGCGCGCTGCTCACCCCCGGCTCGCTCGCGATCATCCAGTCGACGTTCGCGGGCGAGGACCGCGGCCGGGCGATCGGCGCATGGTCGGGGCTCGGCGGGATCGCGGGCGCGATCGCGCCGTTCCTGGGCGGCTGGATCGTCGAGGTCACGTCGTGGCGGTGGGTGTTCGGCATCAACCTGCCGATCGCGGCCGTCGTGGTGGTCGTCGCGCTGAAGGCCGTCCCCGAGACGCTCGACCCGGGAGCCGTGCGCCGGCTCGACGTCGCCGGGACCGCGCTCGCCGCCCTCGGCCTCGCGGCCCTCACGTGGGCCTTCACGGCGTGGACGGAGGACGGTGCCCTGCGGCCCACGGTCGCGGCGGTGCTCGCTGCAGGCGTGCTCGCACTCGTCGCGTTCGTGCTCGTCGAGTCGCGCGCGGCGGCGCCGCTCGTGCCACCGCGACTGTTCCGCTGGCGCCCGTTCGCGGGCACCAACGCGGCGACGCTGGTCGTGTACGCGGCGCTGTCGGGCGTCTTCTTCTTCCTCGTCGTCACGCTCCAGGTGGTGTCGGGCTACTCGCCGCTCGCCGCGGGCCTCGCACCGGTCCCCGTCACGCTGCTGCTCCTGCTGCTGTCGTCGACGTCCGGTGCGCTCGGCGTGCGGCTCGGTCCGCGCCTGCCGATGACCGTCGGTCCGCTCGTGTGCGCCGGCGCGACCGTGCTGCTCGCCGGGATCGGCCCGTCCGCCCCGTACCTGACGGACGTCCTCCCGGGCGTCCTGCTGTTCGGGCTCGGGCTCGCGGCGGTCGTCGCGCCGCTCACCACGACCGCGCTGGCGTCCGCGCCGGACCACCTCGCGGGCGTGGCGTCGGGCGTCAACAACGCGGTCGCGCGCGTCGCCGGGCTCCTCGGGATCGCGGTCCTGCCGCTCGTCGCGGGCGTCGGCAGCGCCGGGCTCACCGACCCCGGCACGCTCGCCGACGCGCACCGCGTCGCGATGCTCGTGTGCGCCGGGCTGCTCGCGGTGGGCGGCGCGGTGTCGTGGTTCACGGTCCCGTCGTCGGCCGACGCCGTCCGCCCGCCCGCCGACCGGCACGAGGTCTGACCCGCCGCGTCGCCGGTGGCCGTCGGTCGCTGCCGGTGAGTCGCGGACGCCCGCTCAGCCCCCGCGCCAGCGGGCCGCGGGTCTCGGCGGGCCGCCTGACGGCCCCGCCGGATCAGCCGCGGTACTCGAAGTGCCAGTACTCGGGGTTCGAGCCGTTCTGCCGCGCCCACGACGGCACGACCCACCCGTACGACGGCCCGTTCGCGACCAGCCACTCGCGCTGCGGCGTGCCCCAGCCGTACTCGCACGGCAGCTCGGGGACGTCCATCGCGAGCCCGGTCCCGTGCGACGACGTGCCCGGCACCGCCGCGATCGTCCCGAGCGCCTCGCGCATCGCGACCTGCGTCGCGTAGTCGCGGTAGGTGAGGTCCAGGTCGAGGTCGTGCCCGAACCGCGCCCGGAACGCCACGTTGAGCCGCTCGAGCGCGGCGGTCGCGTCGTTGCGCAGGTAGTACGGCGTGCCGCGCGGGTCGACGTCCCACGACACGGCCGTGAGCGCCGACGGCGGCAGCTTCCCGTTGGACCCGTCGCCGCCGTCGGTCGCGGGCGACGTGTAGAACGGCGGGCCGTTGTACGTCGTCCGGCACGACGGCGGCGTCCCCGTCGCCGCGCCGCCGCTGCTCCCGTTCCCGTCGCTGCTCGGGGTTGTCGGGCGGGCCGCGCGCGCCGCCGCGGCGTCCTGCGCCTGCTGCCACTCGGCCTGCGCCTGCGCGACCGTCGCGTGCGCGGCACCGAGCGTCGCGGCGACCCGTCGAGCCGTCGCCACCGACGGACCGGGCGTCGCTGCCGCCGCGTCCGCCTCGGCGAGCACCGCCGCGAGCGCCTGCCGGGCCGCGTCGTCCGCGACCTTCCCCTCGCTCGCCGCGAGCGTGGCGCGCGCCTGCTCCGCGAGCGCCGCGAGCGCCGCACCAGCCTCCTCACGGGTCGCCGCCGTCACGGCCCTGCCGACGGTCGCGTCCGACGCGCCCCACAGGGCAGCGTCCGCGTCGCGCGACCCGACGGCGTCGTCGACGCGCACCACGGCGGCCTGCTCGGCCCGCTCCCGCTCCTGGTGGTCGACGTGCGCCCACGCCCCGGCACCGCCCCCGACGAGGGCGACGACGGCCACCGCTGCGGCGACGAGACGGAGCTGGATGCGGGACTCCCGAGGACGTGGACGGCCGTGCGCGTGCCGTCGTTCGGCGGCCAGGCTAACCAGGCCGCGGTGCCCGCGCCCATCGGCCGCGCGTCACCGCGGGCATGACCGCAGGTCACGCCCGCCATACGGAGGAACCGCTCGGCGGCGTCTCAAGAGCGTCCGCGCGACCGACGATCCACGGGTATGAGCGAGGACCGGACGTCCCCCGCGCAGGCCGCGACCATGCCCGGCCTGCGCCCTCTCACGCTCGGCGAGCAGGGTCACCTCGACAGCCTCCGCGCCCACGTCCGCCGCAGCCGCACCGACGTCACGGACGTCGCCGACGTCGCCCGGCTCGTGCACGAGACGTTCACCGGCTGGGCCGGCGACGCGGGCGCCGCGGTGCCGGAGGGCGTGGTGGCGGCGCTCGGCGTCGTCGTCGGCGACCTCGTCGTCGCGCGCGCCCCCGGGGCGCACTGGGTGCTGCGGACCGCGGGCCCCACCCCCACGCCGTGCGTCGTGTCGCCCGACGGCGAGGCGGCCGTCCTGCCCCTCGACGACATCCGGGCGCGCTGGGACATCGGCGTCACGCCCGACTGGGCGTCCGGCTACGTCGCGGCGGCCGCCGCCCATCTCGCGGTGTCCGGCCTCCCCACGGAGGACGCCGACGAGGCACCCGCGTTCGAGGTCCCCCAGCAGCGCACGCCCGCGCCCGCGGCGGCCCTCCCCCGTCGCACCGCGGCGCCGGCCGCCGACGACGCGCCCGCACCGGCGACCGGGTACCGCACGCCCGGCGACCTGCCCGAGCCGCCGTCACCCGCGACCCAGGACCTCGGCCTGCGCGCCCTCGAGCACGCGCTCGACGCCGTGCTCGGCGGCGAGTGCCCGCTCGTGACCTTCGCGATGACCCACGACGGTGTGCACCGTGTCGTCCAGACGTTCCCCGGCGACTCGCGCGAGTCCGCCGACCGCGCGCGGGCCTGGGTCCGGGCGTCGGGCGCCGCGGCGGCGGTCGTCGCGTGGGAGGGCGAGCTGCCGGGCGACGAGCCGGGCACGCACGCCGTCGTCGTCGAGGCGTCGGGCCCGGGCCGGCCCAGCATGGTCGTCGGTCACCGGTACGCGCCCGCGAAGACGAGCGGCGAGGGGCGTGCGCGCGCACCACGTCCGGTCGGCGAGCCGATGATCGTGGGCCAGGGCGACCCGCTCCTCTGACCGACGTGGCAGTCCGCGGTCGTCCCCCCGCGTGACGGCCGGCTCGGCCGAGCGGCGGACGTGACCCGCCGTCCCGCGCGCGACCGGGCGGGTGACCGCCGGACAATGAGGACGACACCTCCCGACCCCGCTGCCAGGATCGCCGACCATGACACGCCAGCACCTCACGAAGACGCTGGTCTCCTGGGCCTCGATCCTCGACGACAAGGCCCGCGACCAGGCCGTCGCCACGTCCACCATGCCCTTCGTCTACCCGCACGTCGCGCTCATGCCCGACGCGCACCTCGGCAAGGGCGCCACCGTCGGCTCGGTGATCCCGACCCTCGGCGCGCTGATCCCCGCGGCCGTCGGCGTCGACATCGGCTGCGGCATGATCGCCGTCCGCACGCAGTGGACGGTCGAGCAGGTCCGCGCCGCCGGCTCGCTCACGCCGCTGCGGCAGCGGATCGAGCGGACCGTCCCGCTGTCGGCGGGGGCCGCGAACCAGCGCCTCACGCCCAGCGCGGAGGCCCGCGTCGCGACGCTCGAGGCCGCCGCAGAGAAGGCGGGCTTCGACCCCGGCGCCTACGCGGGCCGGTGGGCGCTGCAGCTCGGGTCGCTCGGGTCCGGCAACCACTTCATCGAGGTGACCGCCGACGAGAGCGGCACCGTCTGGCTGTTCCTGCACTCCGGGTCCCGCGGCGTCGGCAACAAGATCGCGCAGCACCACATCCGGGTCGCCGCCGAGCTCTGCCAGACGTGGTGGATCTCCCTGCCCGACCGCGACCTCGCCTACCTCGTCGAGGGCACGCCCGAGTTCTGGGCCTACGTGCGCGAGCTGCGGTGGGCGCAGGAGTTCGCGCGCCTCAACCGCGAGGAGATGATGGACCGGGTCGTCGCCGCGATCGCCGAGCACATGGGCGAGGACGTCGTCGAGGCCGAGCGGGTCAACTGCCACCACAACTTCACGGAGCAGGAGACGCACTTCGGCAAGTCCGTGTGGGTGTCCCGCAAGGGCGCCATCCGCGCCCGCGCCGGCGACGCCGGGCTCATCCCCGGGTCGATGGGCACCGCGTCGTACGTCGTCGTCGGCAAGGGCGACCCGCTGTCGCTGTGCTCGTCGCCGCACGGCGCCGGGCGTGAGCACTCCCGGACCGCGGCCCGGAAGCTGTTCACGCGCGACCAGCTCCGGCAGGCCATGGCGGGGATCGAGTACCGCGACACCGACGCGTTCCTCGACGAGATCCCCGCCGCGTACAAGGACATCGACCGGGTCATGGCCGACGCCGCCGACCTCGTCGAGGTCCGGCACGTGCTGCGTCAGCTCGTCAACGTCAAGGGCGACTGAACCCGACCGTCGCCCTCGACGTCGCCGTCCGGGCCCGGCGGCACGGCACCACGCCGTCGCCGCCGGGCCCGCCACGTCCCCCGGCGGGCGCCGTCAGGCACGCGGTACGAGCGGGCGCCGTCGGACGTCGTACCAGCGATCGCCGTCGGACGTCGTACCAGCAGGCGGCCTCAGACGCCCGACCGACGGGCGCCGTCAGACGCGGTACCAGCGCGCGCCGAAGCGGCGCGTCACCGAGCGGCCGCTGATCTCGGCGAGCTCGTCCAGCCGCGCGAGGACGGCCCACCCGATCTGACGCGCGGCCTGGTCGTCGTCCGCCTCGTACCGCACGGTGACGCGAGCCTCGCCTCGAACGACCTCCACGTCGTGCGCCTCGACCGCGGTGCGGGCCCGCGCGACGGCGACAGCCTCGGGCAGCACGTCGGGGGCCGCGACGCCGGGACGCAACGTGCCGACGGCGGCGCGGACGCGGTAGGACGGCACGGCACTCCTCTCGGCAGGTCATGGCGAGGTCCGCCGTGAGGTCCGGCGCACGCGCCCCAGGGTCGCACGCCGCGGGGCACGCGCCCGCCCGGCGCCGAGACGGTCACGGCGTCGACACGGTCAGGCCGTCGCGACCGACAGGCCGTCGGGACGGACAGGCCGTAGCGACGGACAGGCCGGCGGGACGGTCAGGGCGCTGGGACGGTCAGGGCGCCGGGACGGTCACGGCGTCGGCACCTGGACGAGCTGCCACGACCCCGCAGCCACGAGCAGGCCACGTCCGGGGACGCCCGCACCCAGCGCGGACCGCGGCAGACGCAGCCCGAACAGGTCGCCGTCGTTGGGCGACGACGGGGCGAGCAGCAGGCCGTTGCGCGACTTCTTCATCGTGGCGGCCGGCCCGCGGTAGCCGTTCGACAGCTCGTCGGCCGACCCGGCCGCGACCACCAGACCCGGCCGGTCCCGGAGCGCGCCCAGGTGGGCGACGATCGCGTCCGCGAGGGGCCCGTCGGTGCCGACCAGCTCGAGGTCGTCGACGAGCAGCACCGTCGGGGTGTCCCCGGAGGGCACGAGGCCGGCGAGCATCTCGGTGATGTCGTCCCGGGACGCGTCGAGGTCGAGCGACCCCAGGACGCCCGGGTGGTCGGCGAGGTCGCGCAGGGGGCTGCGACGCGGCGTGACGATCCCGACAATCCAGCCGCGCTCCAGCGCGGACGTCCCCATCGTGAGCAGCGTGGTGCTGCGCCCGGACCGGCGCGGCCCGACGACCAGCACCCCCGGCCCGTGCTCCTCGGTGTCGAGCCCGAACAGCGTGAGCGAGTCCCCTCCGACACCGGCAGGCAGCGCCGTGCGGCCCAGCGGGCCGCCGCCGAGCGCGTGCGCCTCGGCGAGCGTCAGGCGCGCGGGGAGCGGGTCGACCCGGAACGGGACCTGCCCAGCCGGTGCCGACGGGGTGCGCGGGTCGGCGGCGTGCCGGGCCGTCGCCTCACGGGCGAGCCGCTGCAGCTCGGCGACCTGTGCCGGCCCCGACGTGTCCTCGACCAGCAGGGCCACCTGCAGCTCCTGGCTGCCCTGCGACCGGAACGCCCGCCCGTCGGGCAGGTTCGTCGGGACCTCGCGCGGGGCCAGCCCGACGGCGCCGTAGTCACCCACGTCGGACATCGGCAGCATGACGCGGTCCTCGGTGAGCGTCGAGACGCGGCCCGCGAGCAGCGACCGGTCACCGCTCACGACGACCTTGACGCCCGCACCCGGGCCCTCCTGCAGGATCTGCGTCCAGAGGTCGACGAGGGCCCCACCGTCGTAGTCCTCGAACGCCTGGATGAACCCCTCCCACCGGTCGAGCAGCACCAGCACGTACGGGAGGCGGTCGTCGGGCGCGACGCCCGCGCGCTGCTCGGCGACGTCGGCGAACGACTGCTCGGCGAGGACCTGCTGCCGGCGGGAGATCTCGGCGCGCAGCCGCCGGGTCAGCCGGGCGACGCGGTCGGGCTGGTCGCGCGGCACGACCGCACCGGTGTGCGGCAGGGCCACGAGCGGGAGCAGCGCGTTGTTCCCGAAGTCGAGGCCGTACACGTGCACGTCCCGCGGCGACACGCGCTCCGCGACCGCCGCGGCGAGGGCGCGCAGCACGGTCGACCGGCCCGTGCGCGGGGCGCCGACGACAGCCAGGTTGCCGGCCGTGTCCAGGTCGTAGGTCGCGACGTCCCGGCGCTGCTCGGCGGGCAGGTCGACCAGGCCGTACGGCAGGTGCAGCGGTCGCGCGGCGAGCGCGGCGCCGCCCTGCGTGGTCAGGTCCGCGGTCGTCACCGTCGTGGACAGGGCGGGCAGCCACGGCGGAGGCGGCGCGACGACACCGGCGAGGTCGGCGGCGGCGCGCACTGCCTCGACGAGCGCGGCCAGGTCCGTGGGCGCGTCGTCGTCGTCCTGCTGCGCGCGCGGCGGGACGGCGGGCGGGCGGCCCACGTCGCCCCACGTCAGCGGGGCGAGCGTCACGCTGTCCGCCGGACCCGACGCTCCCGGCGGACGACCCCCCACCCGCGACGACTGGAACGCGACGAGACTCGAGTGACCCAGCCGCGCGTACGCGCGACCGGGCAGGCTCGGCGCGATCTCGGCGGCGTCGCCCGACTCGATGACGTCCTGGCTGTCGTTCTTGTCGGTGACCCGCAGGGCGATCCGCAGGTTGGTGTTCGACTTGATCTCGGCGCTGACGACGCCCGCGGGCCGCTGCGTCGCGAGCAGCAGGTGCACGCCGAGCGACCGGCCCCGGCGGGCGATGTCGACCAGGCCGGTGACGAAGTCCGGCAGCTCCCCGACGAGTGCGGCGAACTCGTCGATGACGATCATGAGGCGCGGCATCGGCGCGTCGTCGGGACGGCGGCCCGCGAGGTAGTCCTCGATGTCCTTCGCACCCGCACCGGCGAGCTGGTGCTCGCGGCGGCGCAGCTCGGCGGCGAGGCTGTCGAGCGCGCGCCGCGTCAGGTGCTCGTCGAGGTCGGTGACCATGCCGACGGTGTGCGGCAGGTGGTGGCAGTCCTTGAACGCGGCGCCGCCCTTGTAGTCGACGAGCACGAACGTCATCTCGTCCGGGCGGTTCGCGACCGCGAGGGACGCGATGAGCGTCTGCAGGAGCTCCGACTTGCCCGAGCCCGTGGTGCCCGCGACGAGACCGTGCGGGCCGTCGGCGCGCACGTCGACCGTGAACGGCCCGTCGGTCGTCTCGCCGATCACCGCGCGCGTCGTGCGGCCGCCGCGCGCCCACACCTGCGCGACCGCCTCCGCCCGCGGCGGGTCCAGCTCGAGCACGTCGAGCAGGCGGGACGACGTCACGAGCGTCGCCGCCAGGTCCTCCGAGCCGATGTCACGGATCGGGGCCAGCGACCGGCCGAGCCGCTCGAACCAGCCCCGCGGGACGACGTCGGCGCGCACGCCGTCGACCGGCTGCCGGCCGGCGACCGACACCGTCGTCCGCGGACCGTCGACGACGACGACCGCCTGGCACTCCTCGGGGAGCTGCCGCTCCTGCTCGTCGACGCAGACGAACATCACGCCGACCGCCGGTCCCTCGCGCAGCAGGGTCACGAGCCCCGGGAGCAGCCGGATCCGCCGGGCTCCGTCGAGGACGACGAGGACCGGCGCCCCCACCGGCTCGCCCCGCATCCCGTTCCCTCGTGCGGCCGACCGGCGGCGCTCGACGAGGTCGAGCAGCTCGGCGACCCGGCGGGCGGTCGTCTCCTCGTCGTTGCCGACCGCGGCGACCGGGCCCGCGTCGCGGCGCGCGTGCGGCAGCCAGCGCACCCAGCTCCACGCGTCGTCGCCCTGCCCGTCGGTCAGCACGACGACCGAGACGTCGGCGGGCGAGTGCGCGGTCACGACCTGCGCGAGCATCCACGCGGCGACCGCGCGACGCTCGTCGGCCGGTCCGGCGACGCCCGTGACACCGGCAGCGGCGAGCGGGACCGCGACGGGCACGTCGGCGGCGCTCCAGTGCCGCTCGCGCTCGTGGTCCTCGCGCGCCGGGTCGTGCAGCGACACCTCGCTCTGCACGTCCGCGGTGCCGATCCGCGCGAGCATCCAGTCGGGGTCGGTCCGTCGCCGCTCCCAGAGCCGGGCGCGCGGTCCCGTCGCGAACAGCAGGACCGAGGCCGGGTCGGGCAGCTCGCGGCGGCGCGCGGCGCTCTCCTCCCCGAGGGCGTCGTAGGCCTGCCGCTCGATGCGGGCCGTGCGCTCCGCGTAGGTGCGGACGGCCTCGACGTGCTGCGTGCGACGCGTGCCCCGGGAGGAGACGTAGTTCGACACGGCCATCATCGGCGACAGCACCATGATCACGAGGCCGTAGGGCGACTTGGTGAACAGGTACATCGCGACGCCCATGACCAGCGGCAGGACCATCATCGCCAGCGGGAACCGCAGCTTGTCGGGGCTCTTCGGCTCGGCCGGCAGACGGAAGTCGGTGGGACGCAGCGGCGGCAGGAGCCGCGGCGGCCGGTTGTAGTCGAGCGTGGCACCCGCGGGCGACGGTGACAGCGACGCGTCGGCGGGCAGCACGTCGGCGGTCTCGAGGACGACGTCGCCCACGACGAGCGACTCACCGGGTCGCCAGGGCCGCGGGCCGTCGAGCACCGTGCGGTCGACGTGCACGAGGGGGCGGTCGAGCTCCGGGTCGACCTCGACGACGCCGTCGAGCCCACGGCGGGCGTCGGCGAGCCGTCGCGCGTACCGCTTCGACGCCGTGCGCGGGGCGGCGTCCGCGTCGGGACGGCGCACGACGATCGGCCCCTCGAGCGGACGCCGTCGTGCCGGGGCGGGCCGGGTGACGCCGAGGACCGACGGCTCGGGGTGCAGCGTCCGCGACCCGTCGATCCCGACCTCGAGCACGACCGCGGACGGCGGGACGTCACCGTCGACGGGCACCGACGCGGACGCGCCGCTGCCGATCACGTGACGCCCGACGCCGAGGCGGTGCACGCGGCCGGCGCCGGGGCCGGACACGACCCGCACCTCGCAGGTGCCCAGCGGCTCGTCCCAGGGGTCACCGGGATCCGCACCGACACCGACGACCGACCCGTGACGCAGCGGGCACGTCTCGACCGGCTCGTCGGGGTCGAGCTCGCGTCCCCGCCACCAGAGCGGGGGTGCGTCCTGGCCCCACGGCTGCACCTCGACGACACCGAGGTGGCCCGAACCCCGCGGCACGACACGCGCGTGCGCTCCGGACGTGTGCCGGGCGACGGCGCGGGCGACGTCCCGCACGCGCGCGCCGGGCGCGCAGTCGAGCACGACGTCGACCGGCTCGGACGCCGCGTCGAGCGCAGCGCTGAGGATCAGTCGCACTCGTCTGCCCTTCTCGTCGCGGACCCCGCCGCAGACACGTCCGGCCCGCCGCGACGGGCGGGCCGGACGTGTCGACGCTCAGATGCGGTCGCCCTCGCCGGTGGCCGCCGCGATGTTGTTGTGGTTGGTCCGCACGTCGCTCGCGGCGCCGTCGAGCGCCTCCTGCAGACGGTCGAGGTTGGCGCGGTAGTCCTGCCACAGCGAACGGAAGTCGTCGGCGTACTTGCCGGTCCACTCCGTGGCGTTCAGCCCCTGGTCGACGTGCGACTTGATGTCTGCGGCCTGCTGGGCGTTCTGCTGGAACGTCTTGAACAGCGCCTGGAGAGTGCTGAGCTCGGCACCAACTGCCACGGTGGTTCCTCCTCGGTACGAGCGCCGCCCGGTCAGGCGACGCGACATGCGGACATTACCGGCAAACCCCACCGCCACGGGCGGGTGTCACCCGGTCAGGCCCCCGACCCCCCGGCCTCGGACGGCTGGGGCGCGAGGTCCTCGACGACCGCGAGGGTCGCCGGGCTCATCGCGGGGACACCGGCCGCGCGCAGGGTCGCGGCGAGGTCGCCCGCCGCCTGCCGGACGGCGTCGGGCCCGCCGACGAGCGACGCGGCACGCATCAGGTCGCGCCACAGCAGCTCCTCCGTGGGCGCGAGGCGCAGCCCGGCCCAGGCGGCGGCCTGCGCGGCGCCCGGGTCGTCGTCGTGGTGGCACAGCACGACGAGCCGGTGCACCGCGTCGACCAGCAACGCGCGCGACGCCCGCTCGAGCCGCACGCGCGCGAGCCACGCGTAGCGTCCCGAGTGCCGCACCGACAGCACCGTGCCGTGCGCGAGCTCGAGGGCCGCGGCGAGGTCCGCGCGCTCGGCCTGCGGGCTCGCGGCGCTGCGGGACCGTGCGAGCAGGGTCGTGACGACGTCCCAGTCGACGACGGCCTCCGGCCCGAGCGCGACGCGGCCGTCCGCGCCACGGACCAGGCGGGGACGTCCCGACGCGTCGGTGCCGAGCCAGCGGGCCGCCCGGTCGAGCGTGCCCTCGCGCACCTCCGCCGTCACCCCGCCGGGCCACAGCGCGGCGGCGAGCACGTTCACGTGGACGCCCTCCGGGTGCAGCGCGAGGTGGACGACCAGCTCGGTCAGCAGCGCGCGCCGGCTTTCGTCGAGGACGCCCGGGCTCTCGACCCGGGGTTCCCCCAGCACCAGGACGCGCACCGGCGCCGCCGCGAGGTCGTCCGGGGTCCGCGGCCGCACGGGTGCCGCGACGTCGGGCCGCTCCACGGCCCCTTCGTGCGCGACCGCGTCGTGCCGCGCGTCGAGGGCCGGGGCCGGCTCGGGCGCCTCGGTGAACAGCTCGTCGAGGGCCGCCACCTGCCGCGGCGTGAGGCGGTTCGACTGCACGTCGACGCCCAGCAGGCGGGCGACGAGGCGACCGTCGGGCTGCGCGACGAGCTGCCAGCGCGCGCCGGGCAGGTCGCCGACACACACGACGCCGAGCGGCGACCGCCGGTCCGTCGTGGCGGTCGCGACGACCTGGTCGGCCAGGGCACCGGTCGGCGCCGCGCCCAGCACGAGGTACTCGGGCACCCACGTCGTCGCACCGTCCGGCCGCACCCGCCCGGACAGCACGTCGCCGTCGTGGGTCACGGCTCGACGGCCGCCGAGCCGGTCCAGCACGTCGGACGCGGACGCGGCGCGGGCGTACCGACCACCCGGCAGGGCGTCGAGGCCGTCGGGCAGGTCGACACCGGTGACCCGGAGCCCGTCGGACCAGCGGTTCGTCGCGAGCTCGGCGGCGAGCGCGGTCGCGACCTCGCGCGCCACCTGCGGGTCGCCGACGACGCAGACGGGTCCCTGCGCGCTCTCGAGGTCGAGCAGGACGTCCCGGCCCTGCGCGTCCCGGCCCAGCGAGACGAGACCCGGGAACGGGGCCGGACCGCCCGCCAGCGCGGCGTCGACGTCGTCGGCGGCGAGCCGCCACGTCGAGCCGTCGGCGGCCGCCTGCCACGGCGTCGGCGCGTCGGGCGTCGACGGCGACAGGCGCAGCTCGAGCGCGTCGTCGGAGACGACGGCCGCGACGACACCCGGCAGGGGCCGGCCGGTCGCGCCGTGGGCGGCCGCGAGCTGCCGCAGCCCACGGTCGAGCAGCAGCGCGCGGCGGGGGTCGGCGCCGACCCGCAGCGCGACCTCGAGCTCGACGGCGTCGTCCGACGGCTCCCCGGTGCGGCGGCGGCGGCGCAGGCGGTCGAGCGCCGCGAGCAGCCCGACGGCGAGCAGACCGCCGCCCACGAGCAGCGCGGTGCTCGCCGGGGACTCGTGCACGGCGTCCGCGGCGGGCCCGGCCTGGGCGGCGTCGGCCGCGGGTGCCTGCTCGGGGACCGGCGCCACGGGAGCGGGCGCCTCCGGTGCGGGCGCGACCGGTGTGACGACGGCGGTGACGCGCTCGACACCGGCCGCGTCCTCGGGCATCACCAGCAGCCAGTTCGGGTAGATGAGCCGCTCGAGCGTGAGCTCGTGCCCGTCGGGCTGGTCGCGCCCCTTGTTGAGCTCGAACACCTCGCTGTACCGGCGGCCATCGCCCAGCGTCCGCTCGGCGATGTCCCAGAGGTTGTCGTGGTAGCGCCCGTCGGGCACCTTGACGACGTACACGCGCTTGCCGAGGAGCTCGGCGCCCTCCTCGGGGCTCAGCTGGACGTCGCCCAGCCAGAACGTCGTCTCGCCCTGCGCGACCTGCGCCTCGGCGGGTGCCGCCACGGTCGCCGCCACCTCGCCCGCGACGGCGGGCGCGGAGATCGCGACACCGACCTCGCTGTGCACGGGTGCCGACGGCGCCACCGCGGCGGACGCCTGACCGGCTGCGCTCGCGAGGAGCAGCACCGACACGACGAGCGTGCGGGCCAGCCGCTGGCTCGGCCCGGCGAGCGGGACGCGTGCGGGCAGCCCGACGCCCGAGAGCGCGGACCGCAGCTCGACCACGGTGCAGATCGTGAACTGGAGCCAGGCGAGCCAGACGATCCACACGAGCACCGCGAGCAGCTGCTCGACGCCGATCGTGCCGGTGAGCGCGTCCAGCGACGGCAGCGAGCGCGGGATCGCCGGGGCGGCGTCGAGCGCGAGCAGCCCGGCGGGCACCCCGACCACGAGCAGGAGCAGCAGGGCGGCGGACAGGACCGACGACGCGACGCGGCGTGGCCGCTGCTCGACGTCCTCCTGCAGGAACCTGCCCGGCCCGGTCTCGCGGTCCGACCGCAGCTCGGCCTCGTTCACGGTGCTCCCCCGATCTCGGTGACGATCCCGACCGCCGCGCGCGCGGTCGCGCTGCCCTCGACGGTGAACGTGTCGACGCCCGCCAGCTGCAGCAGGACCGTGGGCACGACGTCCTCGACCTCGACGGTGACCTGGTCCTCGGCGGCGGTCACCGTCATGCGACCGGGTGCGTACCCGCGCACGGACAGGAAGTCGACGGCCGCGTCGCGGGCGGCGCCGGGGTCGATCCGCGCCTCGCCCGTCGCGCGCAGGTGGGCGACGTCGAGCTGGTTGGCCGCGGCGCGTGCCGCCTGCTCGGCGTCGTCGACGATCGCGACGCGCGCGTTGACCGCCCGGCCGCCGTCCGCGACGAGGCCGACGACGGCGAACAGGACGAGCACGATCCCGATCACGAAGACGGACGCGGACCCCTCGTCGGACCGGAGGCGCAGCGGGTGGCGGTCGCGCACGGTCACGCCCCCGTCCTGCGGTACCGGTCCAGGGGTGCCGCCGACGACGCCTCGACCTCGACCGTCCCGGGGAGCCCCAGCACGCCGAGGTCCGACCAGGACACCGTGCAGGCGACGTCGACGCGGACCACCTCGCCGGCCGCGAACGTGCCGCCGAGGTCGACGGGGTCGCACGTGAGCGACGCCGGGGTGCCCGCGGCCGCCGTCGCCCGCGCGGCGGCGAGCGCGCTCGCGCCGTCGCGCTCGAGCGTCGCGGCGCGCACCGCGTCCCGCGCGATCGCCTCCGCCTCGCCCTCGGCGGACACGTACCGCCCGGCGGCGACGACGAGCAGCGCCACGAGCAGCAGCACCGGGATCAGCACGACGACCTCGACGGCCATCGAGCCGCGGTCGTCGCCCCGCGCGGTCCGTCCCACCGCGGTCCTCCTCCGTCCGTGCGCCGGGCGCGTCACTGGTCCGCCCGGAACCGCTCGACGGGCCCCTGCACGAGCGCGCTCACGCGTGGTGCCAGGCCCTGCACGATCTCCTTCGAGCGGGCCGAGACCTCGACCCGCACGGTGTCCGGGGTCGGCCGGCTGATCTCGACGTCGAGGTCCTGCAGGTTCTCGCCGCCGATCAGCTCGGCGAACTCGACCGCCCGGGCGCGGGCCGCGGTCTCCGACGCGGGGGTGCCGCCGCCGGTCCGCACGACGCGGGCGGTCTCCCGCGCGACGGCACCCACCAGCTGGTTGCCGTGCCACGTGAGCGCGAACTGCACCGTCACGAGGATCACGAGCATGAGCAGGGGGGTGTAGAACGCGAGCTCGATCGAGCTCGCGCCACGGTCGCCCTCGGCGCCCGCGGACGCGCGCAGCCGTCGGCGGACCGGGGTCAGGAGCGGAGCGGTCACGGTCCGCCCGGGGCGTCGGGCATCTCGATCGACTCCGCGGCGTCGTTCGCGAGGTTGTAGATCACCGTGCCGACCACGCCCGCGAGCAGCACGAGGACGCCCGTGATGATGACCCACTCGATGACCGACGCACCGGCGTCCTCCGCGAGGCGGGCGCGCTGGTAGCGGCGTCGCAGCTCCATGACGAGGTAGTCGACGACTCCCCGGTGGGGAAAGCTCATGTCAGCACCGTCCTTTGTCGAGTGTCCGTGTCGTGCGGTGGTGGCCCGTCCGGTCGTGCCGTGCGCGGGTCATGTCTGGCCCAGCACGCTCTGCAGCGCCGGGTAGAGGAGGAAGACCAGGAAGCCGACGGCGAGCAGGAGCTGCGCGACGAGCATCGACTCGGAGCTCTCTCCGGCCTTGCCCTCGGCTTCCGCCAGCTCGCGTCGACGCATCGAGCCCGCACGCGCCGCGAGCGAGTCGCGGACCTTCGCGCCGTCCTCGGCCACGAGCGCGAGCGCGGCCGCGAGGTCCCGCAGCTCGTCGACGCGCAGCTCCGTGCCGAGCCCGCCCAGCGCGGACCACGGCGTCTCGCCGCGCAGCCGCGCACCGCCGAGCGCGTCCCGGATCCGCACCATCGCCCATCCGTCGCTGAGCTCGGACGCGCCCTGCAGCGCCTCGGGGACGCCGCGGCCGGCCGCGAGGCTCATCGAGACGAGGTCGAGGAACGAGCCGACGACGTGCCGGAAGTCGCGGCGCCGCGCGGCGGCCTGCGACCGCACCGCGAGCCACGGGACCGCCGCGGCGCCGACGCCCACGAGGAGCGAGACGAGCAGCGGCACGGACAGGTTGACGTCCACGTGCAGCGCCACGAGCACCGCACCCACGACGAGCGGCGCGAGGAACCCCCCGACGAACGCGAGCACGGTGCGCGCGAGGAACGCGTCGAGCGTGAGCCCGGTCATCGCGAGGTCCGCCCGGAGGGCGTCCAGCGGCAGACCGGTCGCGGTCACGCGGCGTGCGGCCTCGCGCCCGAGTGCGAGCCGCCACCGGGCCCCCTCCCCCGCACGCGGGTCGACGCCGACCGCGCGCGCGTACGCGCGGCTCTGGCGGCGTTCCTCGTCGAGCCGGGCCAGGGCGCTGCCGGCGTGCGTCGGCGGAGGTACGAGCACGACGACGAGCAGGAGCACGCCGAGGCCGACGACCGCCCCTGCGAGGAGCACGAGCGTCACGACGCACCCCCCACCGGAGCCTTGGCGTCGACCTGAGGCTGCCCGTGCCGGTCGGGCGTCGCGACGAGGAAGCGGGCCGGGACGTCGACGCCCGAGAGCCGCTTCATCCACCAGAACCCGGCGGCGAAGAGCGCGATGACGACCACCAGCACCGCCTGCCCGGTCGCCGTGCCGTACGGCGCGACGTACGTCGGGTTCAGGATGGCCAGGCCGAAGATCATGAGCATCGAGAAGCCCATGACGATCTGCGCGGACCGGCGGGTCGAGGAGCGGCCCGCCGACACCCGCTGGCGCATGTCGAGCTCGGCGCGCGCCGACTCGGAGACCGACGTGAGGACCTGCCGCAGACCCGGGCCGCGCAGGCGCGAGTTGAGGATCAGCGCCGCGACGACCAGGTCCGCGCTCGGGTCGTCCAGGTCGTCGGCGAACCGCTGGAGCGCGGTGCTGAGCGGCACCCGGACCCGCAGCCGGTCCACGAGCATGCGGAGCTGCGGCTGGATGGTCGGCGACGCCGCGTAGACGGTCGCGGGGATCGCCTGCTCGAGACCGACCGCGCCGGCGATCGTGTCGCGCAGCGACTCGGCCCACGACGCGAGACCCTCGAGGCGGGCCATCGCCTGCTTCTCCGCCTTCGCCCCGCCGAAGAGCGACGTCCACGACAGGACGAGCGCCGCGGCGGCGACGGCGGCGACCGGCCACCGCGTCACGACGAGGACCACCACGGCCGCGACGGCCGCGAGCAGCGCGCGGCGCCCGAGCCGGTCGACGAGCGACGGCCCGCCGTGCACCACGCCCGCGTCCCGCGTGCGTGGTCGCAGCGACTCGACGAGCAGCGCGATCCCGAGGCCGACGACGGCCCCCGCGAGGACGATGAAGACGGTGGACGGCGCCATCACAGGCCCCGCATCGCGTAGCCGGGCGTGTAGCCCACGGCGACGAGCTCGTCGAGGCACGCGATCGGCGCGGAGGCGACCGCGACGCCGTCCGGCCCGGGTGCGAACACCTCGCTCGACAGCACGCGGCCGTCGATGCCGTTGACCTCGCGGATGCTCGCGACGAACCGGCGCAGCCGCCCGCCGTGCAGGTAGTCGTTCTGCTTCTGCACGAACACCACGAAGTCGATCGCGCCGGCGATGAGCATCATCGTCGCCTCGACGGGCAGGCGCTCCTGCGACTGGATCGCGTAGGTCGAGATGCGGTTGAACACCTCGATCGACGAGTTCGCGTGGATCGTGGACAGCGACCCGTCGTTGCCCTGGCTCATCGCGTTGAGCATCGTGACGATCTCGTCGCCGAGCACCTCGCCCACGATGACCCGGCTGGGGTTCATGCGCAGGCTGCGGCGCACGAGCTCCGCCATGCTGATCGCGCCGTTGCCCTCCGAGTTCGGCAGCCGCTCCTCGAACGCGACGACGTTCGGGTGCAGGTCGGGGAACTCCCCGAGGCCCAGCTCGAGCGCGCGCTCGACGGTGATGAGGCGCTCGTGCGGGCGGATCTCGTTGGCCAGCGCCCGGAGCATGGTCGTCTTCCCGGCGTTCGTCGCGCCCGCGATCATGATGTTCTTGCGCGCCGCGACGGCCGCGGACAGGAACGCCGCGACCTCGTGGGTCACCGACCCGAGCCGCACGAGGTCGTCGAGGTGCACGCGCGACAGGCGCGCCCGCCGGATCGAGATCGAAGGGCGTGCGCAGACGTCCATCACGGCCGACATGCGGCTGCCGTCGGGCAGGCGGATGTCGAGCTGCGGGTTCGCCGAGTCGAACGGGCGGCTCGACAGGCCCGAGTACGCGCCGAGGATCTGGATGAGCTCGACGAGCTCGTCGTCCGACTCCGCGACGGGCGGCATGCGCGCCTCACGGCCGTCCGCGTACTGCACGAAGACGTTGTCGCAGCCGTTGATGTCGACGTTCTCGACGTCCCGGTCGTCGAGGAGCGGCTGGAGCCGGCCGACGCCGTACAGCGCGGCGTGGATCCCGGACGCGAGCTCGCTCTCCTCGACCGGCGACGGCGGCGTGCGACCGGCGGCGATCTCCGCCCGCGCGTAGGCGTCGAGCACCCGGTTGACGACGGCGCGCGCGAACTGCCGCTCGTCCTGCCCGGACATCTGGGCCACGCCCGCCGCGGCGTCGTCGCGCCGCTGCCGCGCGAGGACGTCCGCGACCTCCTCGCGGAGCCGGCGCACGAGCGCCTGGTCGACCGCCACGCGCGCCCCCTCAGATCCCGGCCCGCACGGCGCCCTGCGACGCGGCGAGGTCGGAGACGGGTGCGACGAGCTGACGCACCGACCGCACGAGCAGCGAGCGCTCGACCCCGCGGTCGAGGCGACCGCCGACGACGTCGGCGGCGCGCTGGTCCTCCGCGACCTGCCCCACGACGGTCACGGGCAGCCCTTCGTGCGCGAGGAGCTGCGCGAGCTCGGCGAGCGACCGGCGGTCCCTGCTCTCCGCGAGGAGCGCGACACCGAGGGCGGGCATCCGGCGCGTCGAGGTCGCGCGCATCTGGGCGAGCCAGCGCAGGCGCTCACGCAGGTGCGCGTACGACTCCAGGCGCGGGCGGGCGAGGAGCACGAGCACGTCGGCCGCCGCGACGACGGGCATGACCGGGCTGCCGGCCTGGACCCGACCGCAGTCGACGACGACGTCCCGCGTCGGGTGGTGCGCGAGCGCCGACGCGAGCGCCGGCACCGCCGGCGCGATCCCCGTCATCTGCTCGGGGCTCGTCACGCCGCACAGCACGTCGAGACCGCCCTCGAGCTGCTGCAGGTGGTCGTCGAGGCTGTCGTTCGCGAGCCCGCGGCGCGCGTCGGCCGCGAGCGAGAGGACGCCGCGCTCGGGGTCGAGCGGCCCGCGCGAGGCCGTCCGGCCCAGCAGCGACACGTCGCCGCCGGCGGGGTCGGCATCCACGAGGACTACGTCCGACGGCCACACGCCCGCGAGGACGCGCGCGGTCGTGCTGACGCCGGGCGAGCCCTTCGCGGAGCCGATCGCGACCAGCACGCTCAGCCCCCCTGACCGACGACCGGCGTCCCGCGGCTCACGAGGACGGCCGAGAGCGACGCCTCGGCGGCCGCCGCGGCCAGCTCGGCGCCGTCGGACTCGTCGACGATGAGCGTCGCGGTCACCCGACCGCCGTGGGCGCCCTCCGCCGGGGTGGTCGCCGAGCTCACGAGCGCGTCGGCCACGAGGACCGTGCCCGTGCCGTCCACGACCTGGACGAGCTGGACGACGTCTCCCGCCAGCAGACCGGACGCGGGCGCACGCCCCTCCTCGAACGAGGCACCGACCGCGACCTTGCCGTCCTGCAGCGTGCGGGTCGTGGTGAGCATCGACGTGTCGACCAGCTGGCCCTTCGTGACGGCGGTCCGCGCGAACTGGCCGACGACGAGCTCCTGCTGCGACGCGGGCACCAGGAGCGTGCCCTCGGACGCGACGGGCGTGGTGGCGAGCGCGTCGTCGGTGATCTCCTCGCCGACCGCGATGTCGCGCGCGGCGACCAGCACGGGGACGCGCTCGTCGGCGCGCAGGGCGAGCAGGCCGGCCGCGGCGGCGCCACCCACGATGAGCAGCACCGCGAACGCCGCGAGCAGGGGACGCCGCTCGCGCGGTGCGTGCGGGAGCCGTTCGGCACGGGCAGCGCCCGCCGACGCCATCCCTCGCTCGTCACGGGCGCGGCGGCGGTCCTGCGCGGCCACGCCCCCGGGCGTGCTCGTGTTCACCGTCATCGATGGGGGTCCAACCTCGCTGCGGGGGTTCGTGCAAGGACTGCATGACTATAGGGGCAAATCGGACGGTGACGGTCGCGCGCGGTCGGGGCCGCGTCCGGTCCCGGCGCGTCTACCATGGCCGCCGACCACAGCCCGAGGGAGGCCTTCCATGCCGACGAGCGCGCACTTGCCTGCGGCGACAGCTCTCGCGCGACGAGGGACCGCCCGTCAGCGCGCAGGGGGCACCCGGTGACCGCACGCCCGCACACTTCACCTGATCGGGTGGCGGCCGTCCCGGCGACATGGCCGCTCGTCCGGGTGCAGCTGCGACCGGACGGCACGGGGACCGTGCACGTCAACGAGCACGCCTCGGCGTGCGCCGCCGCGTCCACGGCACGCCTCCGGGCGGGCGCGCTCGCGCGAGCGGTCGCGGTGGCCCGCACCGTGGGGCGGCCGGTCCGCGTGGTCCTCGCCGACGCGACCGGCGCGTCGCTGCTGGCCGCGCACCCCGACGGCACGCTGCGCACCCTCCCCGCCGAGGGTGCCGGCGCGCCCGTGGACGTCCCGCCGGCGCCCTGCCGTCGGTGCGGGGCGGACCAGCCCGTCGCGGCGCTGGCGTGCGGGGCGTGCGGGACGCTCGAACCGCTGCGCGTGGAGACCGACCCCGTCGCCCTGCTCGACGCGGCGACGCTCAGCCGGCCCGACGAGGGGCTGCTCGCGTCGCTCCCGGCGCCGCGTCCCGTCCCTGCGCTCCCGACGGTCCCGGACGCCCTGCCGGACGGGCTGCCGCACGGCCTGCGGGACGGCCTCTCACCGGTGTCCGTCCCGGTCCCGCCGGACGGCCGCTCGCCGGTGTCCGTCCCGGTCCTGCCGCCCGAGCCCGCAGCGGGCGGCGCGGCACGCGACGCGGCGGACACGTCGGGCGGGCACGTGCTCGTGCTGACCGTCGACGGTGGTGCCCCGGTGCGCGTCCCCGGCGGCGCGTCGCTCGGCCGCGACCCGGTCGCTCCCACCGGGCGGACGCCCGTGCGCGTGGTCGGGGCGACGGTGTCGAAGACCCACGCGCTCGTCGACGTCGAGCCCGACGGGACCATCCTCGTCACCGACTTCAGCTCGACGAACGGGACGCACGTGCTGCTCGACGCGCCCGTGCGGCTCGTCCCGCACACCCCGGTCGCCGTGCCGGCCGGGACGGTGGTGCTGCTCGGCGAGGTGCGCTGCACGCTCGGCCTGAGCGCCTGACGCCGCGGGCTAGCGCGAGACGACGCCCTGGATCTCGGCGACCGGGACCTCGGCGGTCGCCGAGATCGTCTGCGCCGGCAGCGCCGTCGGGTTCGGGTCCTCCGACGACACCCACGACGCGGTCCAGGTGGCCTGCGCGGTGAGCGTCGCGGTCGGCTGAGAGTGCCCCGCCTTGACGGCCTGGTTCGCGCTGGACCGGAAGAACCGCAGCGAGCACGTGGTGGACGCCGCACCACCGCCCCACGGCGTGCCCGTGTCGGGGCACGTCACGGAGTCGGCGCCGGGGGCGCTGACCTGCAGCGCGGACAGCACGGCGTCGACGCGCGCCCACGTGCCCGACGGGATCTGCGCGGTCACCGAGACCGTCGTGGCGGCGTCCTCGACCCACACCCAGGTGTCGGTGCCGACGACCGTCGCCCCGGTCCCGGACATGCTCGGGTTCCAGCGGATCGTCCCGCGGGGCAGGTCCATCGAGTCCGACGCGATCTCCGCGAGCACCTCGGGGTCGACCTCCGCGTCCTGCGGCGGCACGGGGTCGGTCGGGCCGACCCACACCGCCGGGTGGGACAGGTGGTACTCCGTCGCGACCTCACCGGGGGCGTCGGCGCTGCACGTCGACTCGTACCAGTGGCCCTCGGTGTCGGTCGCGTGGTCCTCCCAGCCCTGGTGCAGCAGGCCCTGGTTGGCGTAGTCGTCGAGGGTGTCGGACTCGCGGGCCTTCCCGCCGAGCTTCCAGTACTCGTAGTACTGGTACCCCGTCGGGCCCCGGCCCATCCAGCACAGGGGCGCGACCGTGCGCGTCGTGGTGCTGCTGAACGTCCGGCCGCCCGACGTCGAGCCGGACTGCGAGACCGTGACCTGGATCGACCCGCCCGACGACCCGCCGCTCGTCCCCGTACCGGGGCCGCTCGAGTCGCCGGGACCGGCCGTCTCCTCCTGCCCGAAGGGCGGCTCGTCGTCCGCGGCGGCGAGCGTCACCGGGGCCAGGACCAGCGCGGCGGACAGGGCCAGGACGGCCGCGGCCCGACTCAGCATGTGCCCGACACCTCGTTCGTGGCGACGAGCCACCGGTCCTCACCGGGGACGCGGGTCAGCGTGTAGGCCTTGTGCTTCTTCTCGCCGAACCCCGCCTCCGCGGGCGTGTACGTGCGGGTCGCGTCCGCGAAGGTCGCCTGCGAGAAGTCCTCGCAGATCTCGCCGGTCGCCTGGTCGCCCGTGACGGCGACGTCGCTCACGCGCGTCTCGAGGACGCCGCCGATGGACGCCTGGATCGCGGTGTTCTTGTCGACCACCTTCTGCATCGCGCCCTGCAGCTCGGCGGAGGCGATGAGGGCGAAGGCAGGGCTCACCGTGTTGGTGCGCATGGTCCGCCAGTACTCCTTCTCGTACGTGGCGAGCCAGTTGTAGACGTCGGCCTCGTCGCCCGTGAGCGTCGGCACGTCGGTGAACACGATCCCGAGCTCGGGGTCGGACAGGTCGTCCACCTCCGGGTCGGGGGTCGGCGTGGCGCTCGGCGTCGGCGTCGTGGTCGGCGCCGCGGTGAGGCCCGCGGGCTCCTCGGCCCCGCCGCACCCTGCGAGCAGGCCCACGACCAGCGTCGACACCACGACCACCACGAACCGGCTCATCTGCGCCCTTCCCGCGACCACGGCCCGGTCGACCGAACCGACCGATACCGTACCGAATGCCCCGTCCGCGCGCGGCGCCCGGGACGCTCCGTCGCGCGGCGGCCGTCCGGGTGACGGTGGACGAGCGGTCACACCACCCCCGTGGTCGCCACTAGGGTGCTGTCCGAAATCGCCGGATTCGAAGGGTGGACGTGAGCATGGCTCGTCTGGACGTCGTGCGGCGCAGGGTCGCCCTCAGTGAGGACGAGCTCGAGACGCTCCGCCTCCTCCACAACGGGGAGCCCACGCCCGAGGAGGCGCGCGCCGCGCTCGTGCAGGCCGGCGTCGTCGACGAGGACGGCGCGGTGAGCCCGCTCGTCGTCGACCTGGTCCGGACGGTGACGGACCCGATGATCCAGGCGTCCGTCGAGACCGCGGGGCCGCAGGGACCCACGCTCGCCGTGCTCGCCGTGCGCGAGGAGACGGTCTGGTACACCGACCCGTGGCCCCAGGACGACGGGACGGTGTACTGCCAGGACGAGCTGCCGCAGATCCTGTGGATCCTCGCGCGGCTCGCCGGGCTGCGCCGGCGGGAGGTCCCGAAGATCGCGACGCCGTTCACGGTCCCGCTGCGCGCGGTCGACGCGGTCGTCCAGACGATGAGCCTGACCGACGACACGTGGGAGCCGGCCCGCGTCGTCGCCACGGCGCAGCTCGAGCGGTTCTTCGGCGAGGTCGCCGAGGCGGACCGGTCCATGCTCCTGGCGACGCTGTCGTTCCTGGAGTCGACCGCGCGCGTGAGCCTCGTGTGGGGCCCGGACGCCGCGACCGACGCCCGCGGCCTCGCGCTGTGGGACTGCGGGCCCGGCGGGTACTGGGTGCGGGAGCAGCCCGCCGAGCCGCTGCGCCCCGAGGACGTCACCCCGGACACCCTCGCCACGTTCCGCCCGGTGTCCGGCGGCGAGGTGTGGCAGCTCCTCCGGGACCTCCTGCCGTCGTCGGCGGACCTGCGCTCGGTCCTGGCACGGGTCGGCGCGTCGTGACGGTCAAGGTCGACAAGGAGGTCCTCGCCGCGACCGTCGTCGCGCTCGAGGACCTCGCCGAGGACCTGCCGGCGCTGTTCGACCGCGCGTCGGCCCTCGACGCGCGGGTCGACCTCGCGGGCCTCAACGGTGCCGAGCAGTGGGCCCGCGACGTCGCGAAGGACCTGCGCCAGCGGATCGGCGTGCTCGAGCACATGGCGCAGGCGAACCCGACGTTCGGTGGCGTGAGCATGACCGCCGACCAGGCGTCCGCGATCGCCGGCCAGTCGATGTCGGTCGAGGACGCGCTGATCGCGGTGCACGCGACGGGCACCGCCCCGAACGCCTGGAACGACACGGACCCCGCCAACCTCGCCGAGTGGTTCGAGCAGCTCCAGGCCGAGGCGCTCGAGAAGCTCGCCGGCATGACCGACAGCGAGCAGGCCACGGCCCTCGTCGACGCCTACCACGACGTCCAGAACTTCGTCGTCGGCGGCGGCGCTGCGGTCGCCGCCGCGGGGACCCTGATCTTCCAGGGCGGTCCCGCCCTCGCGCGCTGGCTCGCCGACCGCAAGATCATCCAGCCGGGCCTCGCGGCGCTCGCCGAGTCGGACGCCGCCTGGGCGAACAGGCTCTCCGCGGCCCTCACGGCGGCGGACCGGCGGGGGCTCGCCGGCAAGGTGCCGTTCAAGTACCCGGGCTCGTTCGTCCCCAACACCGTCGGCAACTACCTGCTGAAGCTCGCGCCGACCGTCGAGGACTTCGACGCCTGGGTGACCCGCATGTCCTCCGCGACGCAGACGTACGCGGTGAACGGCGAGATGCAGCCCACGCTCCTGGCCAAGCTCCTGCAGAGCGAGAAGGGCGTCCAGGCGACGACCTGGGTCTCGCGGGTCCTCGGGACGACGCGCACCGGGCAGCTCGCGACCAGGCTCGCCACGTGGGGCAACGCGATCGTCGGCAAGCCGTGGATCAACCCGGCCACGGGGGCCGTCGTCGCGCGTGGCGCCGGCAACCTCCTGACGATGGCGAGCCAGTCGGGCGTCACGACGATGCTGAGGTCCGCGGGCGCGCTACGGGTCCTCGGCGTCGCGGGCAGCGCGTTCGCGACGGTCGACGGCGTCGTCGGGCTCGTCAACAACTTCGACGAGAACAACAGGCTCTGGTCCGAGGGCGGCACGGAGGGCAAGGCGCACGTCATCGGCGAGTACGCCGAGACCGCGTTCAACGCGTCGATGACCGCGGCGCTCATCGCACCCAACCCGGTGACGCTCGGCCTGGTCGCCGTCACGGGTGTCGTCTGGGCCGGCGCGGAGATCGTCGAGCACTGGGACGACATCACCGCGGCGGCCGACACGGCCGTCGACTGGGCGGGCGACCGGGCCGAGGAGGCCGGCGAGTGGGTGGGTGACCGCCTCGACGACGTCAAGGAGTCCAACCTCAACCCCATGAACTGGTTCTGAGAGGGCGCGATGACATCGACCGAGCTCTTCGCCAAGGCGCAGGCCCTCGACGCCCTCGCGGGCGACGTCGAGACCGCGATCGACCCCGCGAAGTCGATCGCCGACTCCCCCGACTGGGAGTGCGCGAACGCGACCGACGTCCGCGGCGCGCTCAACGGCTGGCGGTCGGCCGCGCAGTCGGCCGCGCGCAACCTGCGCGACGAGGCGTCCCGCGTGCGCGGCGAGGCCCGGCGGGCCGAGGAGCGTGAGGAGCAGGAAGAGCGCGACGCGCGCCGCGAGAGGCAGCCCCAGTGACGGTCGACGTCTGGGCGCCGCTGGGCGTCGCGGGCGTCGTGCCGGTGGTCGACGAGCTGAGCATCCCGGACTTCCACCACATGCCGAAGGACGTCCCGTTCGCCGCGCGCACGCAGGTCGACATCGCCGGGCACCGGGTCACCGTCGTGTGGCGGCACCGCGTGCTCGTCGCGTCGCTCGCCGACGACACGGCCCCGGACGGCGCGCGGAAGATCGCCAGCGGCTTCCGTCAGCCCGCCACGGGCGGTCCGGACAGCATCCTGTGGAACTTCGTCCTCATGCCCGTCGACGTGCTCGGCGAGACCGTCGCCCTCGACCGCGAGCGCAGCGGGCGCGACCGGTGGCAGCTGCGCGTCTCGGGGCCGGCCGGACGCTCGTGGCAGTGGCGGCCGGCGGGCCGGATCTTCGCCGACCGGATGGAGCTGACCCGGTCGGACGACGCCGCACCCGTCGTCACGCACACGCTGCGACCGGTCCCGGGCCGCCCGGGGACGACGTCCGGTCCGCCGGAGGTGAGCTGGGAGGCGTCCGCGAGCCTCGCGGAGGTGCTGCTGCCGCTCCTGTGGGTGCTCGACCGGGCGCACACGTGCCTGCTGCCGAAGACGCAGCGCGTCCTGCGCGGCGAGTTCCTGTGACCCCCGCGGGCGGCGACCGGCCGGACCCTAGGATGTCCCGGTGATCCGGTACGAGGAGCGCGCGTCGCGACGCCGTTCGACCCTGGCCCTGGTCGTCGTCTGCGTCGTCCTGTGGGTCGGCCTCGCGCTGACCGACGGAGGCTGGGTCCTCGCCACCGTCCTCGTGGGCATCGTCGCCGTCCTGGGCGCGGTCCTCGTCTGGAGCGTCGGCCGCTGGACGAACATCCGCGTGACCGACTCCGAGCTCCGCGTGGGCCGCCTCAAGGTCCGCCTCGCCGACCTGTACCCGGGCGTCTCGCAGCCCGGGGAGGTCGTCGAGGGCAAGCTCGCGGGCGGCCAGTGGGGCACGACGGCGTCGACGGCGCACCCGCGGATCGTCGCCCTGACCCGGCGTGACGGGCAGCGCATCATCGTCTCGACGCAGGACCCCGACGCCTTCCGTGCGGCGCTCGACGCCGCGTTCGCCGAGCGCGCCTAGCACCCGAGCACGCCCAGCACCCGAGCGCACCCGACCCGCGAGGGCCCGGAGCCGGATCGGCGACGCCCCTCCTCGCTGACCGTCGTGGGGCGCTGACACCCCCGCCTGGTCGACCGCCCGTGCCGGCGCTGGTGGGACCTAGGTCCGGCATCCGTGCTCCTGGGAGCGGCGATGCTGCCGGGAGTGCCCCACGACGGCGCACGCCGTCCTCCGGCGGCCGGTCGACGTGGGGTCCGACGGAGGTCGGGCGACGTGGCTGTGGCGACCGCGACCCGTGAGCCTCCGGTGGGCGGCCCCTCCCCCCTCGGGGCCGCCCACCCCCGTCGGACGCCCCGCCCGCCCTCGAGGTCCCCGCCGCGTGGTCGGCGAGGGCGATCACGCGCGACGCCCCCGACGTCCCCCCGCCCGCCCCGCACGCTTCCGGTCGCGTCGACGGCGCCGGGCGGGGTGGACCGCCACCCGGCGCGTCGGGTCCCGGGTGCGCGGGACCGTGCATGATGCTGGGTCGTGCCCCACAGCCACCTGCCCGCCGCGCACGCGCCCGACGAGGCCCCGACGGAGCCCGCCGCCCTCCGTGTCACGGCCGCACGCGCACGCGTCTGGCTCGCCGCGGTGCTGGGGCCCGTCCTGCTGCTGACGCTGGTCGGCGCGTGGTGGCTGTGGCCGTCGGCGGACGCGCGGCCGCCCGTGCTCGACACGACGGGGCCGGGCGTCACGTACACGACGGGCGAGATCACGCAGGTCCGGCCCGACGCGACCGGGATGGACCAGGCGTCCGCGCGGCTGGCCGACGGCGAGGTCGTCGACCTGCACGTGCCGCCCGAGTACGTGCCGGAGGTCGCCGTGGGTGACCGGGTGCGGGTCGCGGCGATGTCCACGGCCGACGTCGGTGACCTCACGGACGTGACCGCGCAGCCGACGCTCACCACGACGTACCTGTTCGTCGACTTCGAGCGCGGGCCGCCGATGCTGCTGCTCACCGCGGTGTTCGCCGGGCTCGTCGTGCTGGTGGCGCGCTGGCGCGGGCTCGCGGCGCTCGTCGGGATGGGCGCGGGCCTGCTCGTCGTCGGCGTGTTCACGCTGCCCGCGCTGCTCCAGGGCCGGCCGGCGGTGCCGGTCGCGCTCGTGACGAGCGTCGTCATCATGTACGCCGTGCTCTACCTGGCCCACGGCGTCTCCGTCCGCACGTCGACGGCCCTGGCGGGCACGCTCGTCGGGCTCGTCGCGACGGCCGCGATCGCGTCGTGGGCGAGCGGGTCCGCGCACCTCACCGGGCTGTCGGGCGAGTACGCGCTCGACCTCATGTCGGCGGCGCCCGAGGTGCGGCTCCGGTCGGTGCTGCTGTGCGGGATGGTCCTGGCCGGGCTGGGCGTGCTCAACGACGTGACGATCACGCAGGCGTCGGCGGTGTGGGAGCTGCACGCGGCACGACCGGGCAGCACGTGGCGCGAGCTCGTCGGGCGGGGGATGCGGATCGGGCGCGACCACATCGCGTCGACCGTCTACACGATCGTGTTCGCCTACGTCGGTGCGGCGCTGCCGCTCGTGCTGCTCGTCAGCCTCACCGACCGGGGGCTGCTGGGTGTGCTGAGCAGCGGGGACATCGCCGAAGAGGTCGTGCGCACGCTCGTCGGGTCGATCGGGCTGGTGCTCGCGATCCCGGTGACGACGGTGCTCGCGGCCGTCCTGGTCCGGCGCAGCGCGGCGGGCACGACGGCACATCCCGACGGGCACGGCGACGACCCGGACGGTCCCGCGCGCGGAACCCGCGGCACCGACCGCGCACACCAGCCGCGGTCCGGTGAGGACGCGGCGGACGACGACCGCGCGGAGGTGTCGTCGTGACGCTCGACGCCCCTCCCGCGACGCGGACCCGCCGCTCGGGGACGCCGCGCACCGCCGTCGTCCTCGTCGTCCTGGTGGTGCTCGCCACGCTCGGCGCGCTCGTCGGGACGCTCGCGACGTGGCCCACCGACGAGAGCCGTCCGGAGACGGGCTTCGTCGACGTCGACGTCGAGCGCGTGTCCGCGACCGTCACGGGCTCGCGCTGGGACACGTGCGACGGCACGGTCGAGGACATGGCGCCCGACGGGTCGGTCCCGTCGACGGTCCGCTGCCTGCACGTGACCGCGAAGGTCGACGGCGGCAGCGAGGCGGGCACGTCGGTCGAGGTCATCGCGACGTCGGGACTCACGCGCGCCGACGTCCCGCCCGGCACCGCGGTCGTCCTGGAGCACTACCCGTCCGACGAGAACGGCGACGAGGTCTGGGCGTGGGGCGACTTCCGGCGCGGGGTGCCGCTCGCGACGTTCGCGCTCGCGTTCGCGCTCGTCACGGTCCTCGTCGCGGGGATGCGCGGGTTCCGGGCGCTCGTCGGTCTCGCGATCGCGTTCGTCGTGCTCGCCGTGCACCTCGTGCCCGCGCTCGTCCAGGGCCAGCCGGCGCTCGTCGCGACGCTCTCCGCGGCGACCCTCGTCGTCGTCGCCGTGCTGTACCTCGCGCACGGGCTCTCGCTGCGGACCACGACCGCGCTGCTCGGCACCCTCGGCGGCCTGCTCATGGTGACCGTGCTCGGCGTGGTCGGGGCGCGGATGGCGCACCTGCACCCCGGCTCGACAGAGGACACCTACCAGCTCGCACGCCTGCTCGGTGACGACGGCGTCCGGATCCTGCAGGGCGTGTTCCTCAGCGGCGTCGTGCTCGCGGGCATCGGCGTGCTGAACGACGTCACGATCACGCAGGCGTCGGCGGTGTTCGAGCTGCGGGCGTCCGACCCGACGGCGTCGTGGCGCGGGCTGTTCGCGCGCGGCATGCGGATCGGCCGCGACCACATCGCGTCGACCGTCTACACGATCGCCTTCGCGTACGCGGGCGCGTCGCTGCCCGTCCTGCTGCTCCTGGAGCTCTACGACCAGCCGCTCGGCATGACGCTGACGTCGGGCGCGTTCGCCGAGCAGATCGTCAGCACGCTCGCGGGCTCGATCGGCCTGGTCCTCGCGATCCCCCTGACGACGGCCGTCGCCGCGGTCGTCGCCACGCGCCTGGCGCCGACGCACGTGTCCGCGGGCGGCCACCGGCACTGACCCGGGCGGCCCGTCGGCGCCGCTGGGACGACGAAGGCCCGGTCACCGTGAGGTGCCGGGCCTTCGTGCTGGAGCCGCCTTGGGGAATCGAACCCCAGACCTTCTCATTACGAGTGAGACGCTCTGCCGACTGAGCTAAGGCGGCGTCGCCGTCCCCGTGGGCGGACCCCCGGATCGACGAGCGCGCCCACTGTACCCGGCGCAGGGCCCTGGCTCCAAAGCGGCTAGCAGCGGGTGCCCTCGGGCGGGACGGTGCCGGTGAGGATGTACTCGTCGACGGCGTCGGCGACGCAGTCGTTCGACGAGCCGTAGGCGGTGTGCCCCTCGCCCTCGTAGGTGAGGAGCGTCGCGGTGGACAGGGTCGTCGCGAGCTTCTCGGCCCACGCGTACGGCGTCGCGGGGTCGTTCGTGGTGCCGACGACGAGGATCGGCGCGGTCGCGTCCTTCGCCGAGTAGTCGTCGAGGCCCCCGACGACGGGCACGGGCCAGTCGGCGCAGATCGTGCCGCCGTAGGAGAAGAACGAGCCCATGGTGGGTGCGACGGCCTCGATGCGGTCGGCCTGCGCGCGCATCTCGGCGGGGTCGGCGCTCTGCCGGTCGTCGAGGCAGCCGATCGCCCAGAACGCCTCGGTCGCGTTCGTCGAGTAGGTGCCGTCGGCCTCGCGGTCGAAGTACGCGTCGGCGAGCTGCAGCAGGATCGAGCCGTCGTTCTCGTGGATCGCCGCGTCGAGCGCCTGCGTGAGGTACGGCCACGACGGCTGCGAGTAGAGCGGCAGCGCGATGCCGTAGAACGCGAGCGAGCCGGTGAGACGCCGGTCGCCGCCGGTCGGCAGCGGGTCGGCGACCGCGTGGTCGAGCAGGGCGCGGATCTGGCCCATCGCCTGGTCGACGTCGCCGGTCAGCGGGCAGCTCGCGCCGGCCAGGCAGTCGGTGACGTAGGCGCGCAGCGCGTTCTCGAAGCCCTGCGCCTGCCCCTCGGCGAGCTCGTCGGCCGTGAGCGTCGGGTCGAGGGCGCCGTCGAGGACGAGCCGGCCGACGCGCAGCGGGAAGAGGGCGGCGTACGTCGCGCCGAGCTGCGTGCCGTACGAGTAGCCGAGATACGTGAGGGCGTCGTCGCCGAGCGCCGCGCGCAGCACGTCGAGGTCGCGTGCGGCGCTCACGGTGTCGACGTGCGCGAGCGTCTGGCCGGACCGCTCCTGGCACGCCTCGCCGACACCGCGGAAGACGTCGATCGCCTCCTGGATGCCCGCGTCCGTCGAGTAGTCCGCGTCGTAGGCGACGACCTTGTCGAGGTCCTCGCCGTCCAGGCAGGTGATCGGGCTGGAGCGCTGCACGCCGCGCGGGTCGAACGCGACGAGGTCGAGCTGGCGCAGCACGTCCTCGCTGATCATCGAGGCGGCCTGGTCGAGGAAGTCCACGCCCGAGACGCCGGGGCCGCCCGGGTTCACGAGCAGCGACGCGACCGCCGAGCCGCCGGTCGCGGGGCGACGTGCCAGCGCGATGCCGATGGTCGCGCCGGACGGGTCCGCGTAGTCGAGCGGGACGGTCGCGGTCGCGCACTCGCCCTGCGCGCACGTCGTCCACTCGAGCTGCTGGTCGTAGAACGGCGCGAGCGCCTCGTCCGGGGCGCCCGACGTCGCTGCGGACGTCGGCACCTGCGCCTGGTTCTTCGCCGGGACGCAGCCGCCGACCACGAGGACGACGACCGCGCTCAGCGCGGCGACGACGACGGCGGCACGCCGCCGCGCACCCGGGCGGACAGGGGCGGCGGACGGTCGGGGCGAGGCGGTCGTCACGGGCACGCGCCTACGGTAGTGGGCACGCCTGTGCGGTCCGGCTCATGCCCGCCGGGCGTACCGCAGATGGACCACACCCTCGGAGAAGGTGCGCTCCTCGACGAGGCGCAGGTCCAGGCGCAGGCCGTCGGGCAGGAACCGCGTGCCGCCCCCGACCACGACGGGCACGACGAACAGCAGCACCTCGTCGACGAGGCCCGCGCGCAGCGCGTGCGCGGCGAGCGTCGGCCCGCCGATCGACACGTCGGCCGGGGAGTCCTCGACCAGGGCGCGCACGTCGACCGGGTCGAACGTCCGCGCGAGGCGCGTGCGCGCCGTGGTCACCGCGTCGAGCGTCGACGAGTAGACGACCTTGTCCGTGTCCTGCCAGACGGCCGCGTAGTCGAGGATCACGTCGGGTGCGTCGGGCAGCGTGTGCGCGGTCTCCCAGAACTGCATGACCTCGTACATGCGTCGGCCGTACAGGTAGGTGCCGACCGGGCGCTCGAGGTCGTTGACGTACGCGTGCACGTCGTCGGGCGGCCGCGCCCAGTCGAACGCGCCGGTCGCGTCGGCGGTGTACCCGTCGAGCGACGTGATCCCCGCGTAGAGCAGCGCCATCGCGTCCCCTCCCTCGCTCGGCGCCCGCGACGACGAGCCGAACCGGTCAGCCCTGCGGTCGCAGCGCGATCGCCATCGCCTCGACCGCGAGCAGCGGCGCGACGTTGCCCGCGATGCGCGTGCGTGCCTGCCCGACGGCGTCCATGCGCCGCAGCGTCTGCTCGGGCGTGCTCTGCGCGGCGAGCGTGCGGACGCCCTCCGCGTGCTCGACGTTGACGAGCTCGACGCCCGCGCCGAGCTGCACGACCAGCACGTCGCGGTACAGCGACAGCAGGTCGACCATCGCGCGGTCCAGCACGTCGCGCTGCGCGCGCGTGGCCCGCCGCTTCTGCTCCTCCTCGAGCTGCCGGACCTGCGAGCGCAGCGCGGGCGGGAGCGTCGTCGCACCCTCCGCGCCCAGCGACCGCAGCAGCTCGGCCTTCTCGGCGGCGTCGCGGTGCTCGGTCGCGGCCTTGGCGTCGGCCTGCGCGGTCTCGACGAGGTCACCGGCCGCGAGCACCGCGTCGCCGACCCCGCGGATCCGTGCGGCGACCGCGAGCACCGCCGAACGCCGCGCGCGCGCCTCCGGGTCCCGGGCGAGGCGGCGGGCGATCCCGACGTGGCTCTGCGCGGCGCGCGCGGCGACGCCCGCGACCTCGGGGTCGATGCCGTCGCGGGACACGAGCAACGCGGCGACCGCGTCGACCGGCGGCACGCGGAGCGCGACCGACCGGCTGCGCGAGCGGATCGTCACGAGCACGTCCTGCGGGCTCGGCGCGCACAGCACCCAGACCGTGCGGGGCGCGGGCTCCTCGATGGCCTTGAGCAACGCGTTGCCGCTCGTGTCGTTGAGGCGGTCGGCGTCCTCGACGACGATGACGCGCCAGCGGCCCTGCGACGGCGAGCGCTGCGCGAGCTCGACCAGCGGGCGGACCGTGTCGGCCCGGATGACGACGCCCTCGGTCGCGACGTACGTGACGTCGGGGTGCGTGCCGCCGAGCGTCGTCGTGCAGTCGTGGCAGCGGCCGCAGCCGCCGTCGACGCACTGCAGCGCCGCCGCGAACGCGCGCGCCGCGTTCGAGCGCCCGGACCCGGGCGGGCCCGTCAGCAGCCACGCGTGCGTCATGGCCGACGGGTCGTGGACCGCCGTGCGCAGCACCTCGACGGCGGGCTCCTGCCCGACGACGTCGTCCCAGACGCTCACGACGACACCGCGCTCTCGTCGGCGACGGCGTCGCGCGCCGTCGCACCGGCAGCCGTGGCGAGGTCGTCGCCCGCCGGTGCACCGTCGACGTCCGCAGACGCGCCCGCCGCGAGCAGCGCCTCGACGCGCTCGCCGATCACCGCGGCGAGCTCCTCGGCCTGGCGTGTCGCGTCGAGCACGAGCCACCGGTCGGGGTCGGCCGTCGCGCGGTCGAGGAACGCGAGCCGGGTGCGGCGGTGGAAGTCGTCGCCCTCGCTCTCGAGCCGGTCGGGGGCGCTCGTCAGACGAGCACGGCCCACGTCGGGGTCGAGGTCGAGCAGCACGGTCAGCGCGGGCAGCAGGCCGCGCGTCGCCCACAGCGACAGGTTCTCGACCTCGTCGGCGCCGAGGTCGCGGCCCGTGCCCTGGTAGGCGACGGACGAGTCGAGGTAGCGGTCCGTGACGACGACCGCGCCGCGCTCCAGGGCGGGGCGCACGAGCGACGCGACGTGGTGCGCGCGGTCCGTCGCGTACAGCAGCGCCTCGGTGCGCGCGTCGACGTGCTCGCCGTGCAGGACCGCGTCGCGGAGCGTCTGGCCGAGCGCCGTGCCGCCGGGCTCGCGGGTCAGCACGACCTCGCGGCCCAGCGCCCGCAGCCGCTCGGCGAGCAGCCGGGCCTGCGTCGACTTGCCGGCACCGTCGCCGCCCTCGAACGACACGAACAGGCCCGCAGCAGGAGTCACGACGGTCAGGGTAGTCGCGGCCGCCCACGGCCCCGTCACTCGCCGGGGTAGGTGACCCCGACCTGCCGCCGGACCTCGTCCATCGTCGACATGACGGCGAGCGTGTCGTCCCACGTCAGGCGCGGGCTCTCGACCTCGCCGGCCGCGACGCGTCGCGCGACCTCGGCGGCCTCGAACTGCAGGCCCTTGCTGCCGGGCTGGTCGAAGGACCACACGCGCCCGTCGTCGCGCTGCACCCGGAACGACGTCGGCGTGTAGAAGCTGCCCGCGACCTGGATGTGGCCCTCGGTGCCGCTGATGAGCGCGACCGTGGGCGTGCGCGACCACAGCGTGGTCGAGAGCGTCGCCTGCGCGCGGTCGCCGTACGACAGGACGATCGAGACCTGCCCGTCGACGCCCGTCTCGGTCAGCGCGCCGACCGCGTGCACGGCGTCGGGGACGCCGAGGAAGTCGTGCGCGAACGACACCGGGTAGACGCCGAGGTCCAGCAGCGCACCGCCCGCGAGCTCGGGCGCGAACAGCCGGCTCGCCGGGTCGAACGCGAACGCCTGCCCGTGGTCCGCGGACAGGTTGACGATCTCCCCGATCTCGCCCGCGTCGATGACCTGGTGCAGCGCGGCGACGTGCGGCAGGAACCGGGTCCACATCGCCTCCATGACGAAGACGCCGGCCTCACGCGCGGCCGCGAAGACCTCCTGCGCCTCGCCGACGTTGCGCGTGAACGACTTCTCGACGAGCACGTGCTTGCCGGCGCGGATCGCGAGGAGCGCGTGCTCGCGGTGCTCAGAGTGCGGGGTCGCGACGTAGATCGCGTCGACCTGCGGGTCCTCGACGAGCTGCCGGTAGCCGACGTGCGTCGTCGGGATGCCGTGCGCCGTGGCGAATCGCTCGGCGCGGTCGCGGTTGCGGGAGCCGACGGCGACGAGCTGCGCCCGCGTGTGCTCCCGGACGGCGTCGGCGAACGCAGCGGCGATGCCACCGGCGCCGAGGATGCCCCAGCGGATCGGAGGTGCGGTACGGGGGTCCTCGGTGCGAGCCATGGCCGACAACCTAGCGCGACGAGGTGGACGGGTCCTGGTCGGGAGCCGCCCACCCTCGCGCGGCTACTTCTTGGTCGCGGCCTTCGTGCGGGTCGTCGTGCGGCGGGCCGGCGTCTTCTTCTTCGCCGGGCCCTGCGCGCGCTTCTCGGCGAGCAGCTCGACGGCCTGCTCGGGCGTGATCGACTCGGGCGTGACGTCGCGCGGGAGCGTGCGGTTCGTCTCGCCGTCCGTGACGTACGCGCCGAACCGGCCGTCCTTGACGACGATCGGCTTGCCCGACGTCGGGTCGTCGCCGAGCTCGCGCAGCGGCGGCGCGGCGGTCGCGCCACGCCCGCGCTTGGGCTGCGCGTAGATCGCGAGCGCCTCCTCGAGCGTCGTCGTGAAGAGCGCCTCCTCCGACGCGAGCGTCCGCGAGTCCGTGCCCTTCTTGAGGTACGGGCCGTACCGGCCGTTCTGCGCGGTGATCTCGGTGCCCGACTCGGGGTCGACACCCACGACGCGCGGCAGCGACAGCAGCTTCAGCGCGTCGTCGAGCGTGACCGACTGCAGCGACATCGACTTGAACAGCGACGCGGTGCGCGGCTTCGGCGCGGCCGCCAGGGCCTTCTTGCGTGCCGCGGCGGACAGCGACGGGTCGAGCTCGGGCTCGGGCAGGAGCTCGGTCACGTAGGGGCCGTAGCGGCCGTTCTTCGCGACGATCGTGGTCCCCGTCGACGGGTCCTCGCCGAGCACCAGGTCGCCCTCGGGCTGCGTCTCCATGAGCTCGCGCGCCTTCTCGACGGTGAGCTCGTCGGGCGCCAGGTCGTCGGGGACCGACGCGCGGCGCGGGTTGCCGTCCTCGCCGAGCTCGTTCGCGTCCTCGAGGTACGGGCCGTACCGCCCGACGCGCAGCGTCAGGCCGTCGCCGATCTCGATCGAGTTGACCTCGCGCGCGTCGATCTCGCCGAGGTTCGCGACGAGGTCCCGCAGGCCCTCGCCCTCGCCGGGCAGCGCCGGGTCGCCGAAGTAGAACTGCGCGAGCCAGTCGCTGCGCTCCTTCTCCCCGGACGCGATGAGGTCGAGGTCCTCCTCCATCGACGCGGTGAAGTCGTAGTCGACGAGTCGGTCGAAGTTCTCCTCGAGCAGGCGCGTCACGGCGAACGCGAGCCACGACGGCACGAGCGCCTGCCCGCGCGACGTCACGTAGCCGCGGTCGAGGATCACGGAGATCGTCGCCGCGTACGTCGACGGGCGCCCGATCCCCCGCTCCTCCAGCGCCTTGACCAGCGACGCCTCGGTGTAGCGCGGCGGCGGGGACGTGCGGTGCCCGTCGGCGGTGAGGTCGCGCCCCGTCAGCGGGTCGCCCTCGGCCATCGTCGGCAGGCGGGACTCGCCCTTCTCACCCGAGGCGCCCTCGGCGGCGTCGTCCTCGTACCGCGAGACGTCGCGCCCCTCCTCGTACGCGGCGAGGAAGCCGCGGAACGTGATGACGGTGCCCGACGCGGAGAACACGGTCTCGACCGGCGCGTCGCCGACCGACGTGCCCGCGGTCGGGGTCGCGGTCGCCGCGATCCGGACCGACGCCGTCTGCCCGCGCGCGTCGGCCATCTGGGACGCGACGGTCCGCTTCCAGATGAGCTCGTACAGCCGGAACTGGTCGCCGGTGATCTCGCGCGCGACCTGGGCCGGGGTGCGGAAGTGGTCGCCCGCGGGGCGGATCGCCTCGTGCGCCTCCTGCGCGCCCTTCGCCTTCGACGTGTACACGCGCGCCGCGTCCGGGATGTACTCGGGCCCGTACAGCTCGGAGGCCTGGCGGCGGGCCGCGTCGATCGCCTGCGACGACAGCGCGGGCGAGTCCGTCCGCATGTAGGTGATGTAGCCGTTCTCGTACAGCGTCTGCGCGGTGCGCATCGTCTGCCGGGACGACATGCGGAGCTTGCGGGACGCCTCCTGCTGGAGGGTCGACGTCGTGAAGGGCGCCGCCGGGCGCCGGGTGTACGGCTTCGTCTCGAGGCTCGCGACGGACCAGGCGGCCTCGTCCAGACCGGCGACGAGCGCGTGGGCCGCGGCCTCGTCGAGGTGCACGACGTCCCCGCCGCGCAGGCGCCCGCGGTCGTCGAAGTCACGGCCGGACGCGACACGACGGCCGCCGACACCCGTCAGGCGCGCGGAGAACTCCGGCTGGGTCGCGTCGGAGACGGCGAAGGTGCCCGTCACGTCCCAGTAGTCGGCGGCGACGAACGCCATGCGCTCCCGCTCGCGCTCGACCACGAGCCGCGTCGCGACGGACTGCACGCGGCCCGCGGACAGGCCCTGACGGACCTTGCGCCACAGCACCGGGCTGACCTCGTAGCCGTAGAGGCGGTCGAGGATGCGGCGGGTCTCCTGCGCGTCGACGAGCCGGTCGTCGAGGTCACGCGTGCTCTGCAGCGCGCGCTGGATCGCCTCGCGGGTGATCTCGTGGAAGACCATCCGCTTCACGGGGACCTTGGGCTTGAGCTCCTGCAGCAGGTGCCACGCGATGGCCTCGCCCTCGCGGTCCTCGTCGGTCGCGAGGTAGAGCTCGTCGGAGTCCTTCAGCAGCTTCTTGAGCTCGCTGACCTTCTTCCGCTTGTCCGGGTCGACCACGTAGTACGGCACGAAGCCGTTGTCGACGTCGACCGCGAACTTGCCGAACGGGCCCTTCTTCATGTCGGCGGGCAGCTCCGACGGCTGCGGGAGGTCGCGGATGTGCCCGACGCTCGCCTCGACGTCGTACCCCTCGCCGAGGTACCCGGCGATCGTGCGCGCCTTCGCCGGCGACTCCACGATCACGAGCTTGCGCCCTGCAGACATTCCGTCAGGCCTTCCTACCGAGTCCGCGAGCCGCTCCGGCCCGCGTGCACCTCACCGCTGGGGACTCTACGTCGTGCCGTCAACTCTCCGGCACACGGGAGGCCGCAGCCTCTCGCAGCACGAGCAGCAGCGCGAACGCCACGCACGCGGCGGCGAGCGCCCCCGTCGCACCGCCGGCGTAGGCCAGGACCTCGTCGGCGCGCGAGGGTACCGCGTCGACGTCGCGCCACGTGTGCGACAACGACCAGACGGCCACGACGCCCGCGACCGCACCACCCACGAGCAGGCTGCTCACGACCACGCGCAGCGACCCGCGCCCCGCGGCAGCCCCGCCGCCGACCTGGCGCAGCGCGCCCGTCGACGTCACGGCCCGGGCCGGGGTCAGCGCCACCATCGCGCACGCGACGGCACCCCACGCGAGCACGACGAGCACCCCGGCGACGACGTCCGACGGGCGGTGCCACTGCCCGATGAGCGTCGAGACGCCCGTGACCGTCGTGTACCCGGCGCCCGCGACCGCCGCCCACGGCCGCACGCGCGGCGGGACGACGAGCAGCAGCGCGACCGACACCGACGCGGCCGCGGTCGTGTGCCCGCTCGGCAGCGTGTTGCCGTAGCTCTCCGCGACCCCGAGGTCCGGACGGTAGAAGACGGAGAACTTGAGCAGGCGGGTCGTGACGTTCGCGCCGATCATCAGGACCGCGACCTGCACGGCCAGCTCCCAGCGGCGGCGGATCACCGCGATCGCCATGGCCCCGAGGATGACCGCCGCGATGAAGCCGACCGACACGACGTCGAGCACCCGTTCCGCCAGCCGCCACAGCTGCGTCTGGCCGTACTCGGCGCCCCGCAGGGCCGCGAGCTCGACGACCTGGCCCGACGTGGTCGTCACGAAGACCTTCCACAGCGCCCAGACCCCGACGACGCTCGCCACCGCGACCGCGAGGCACAGCACGACGACACCGGCACGGCCCTGGCGCGGGCGCGACGGGACCACCGGCGTGGGTCGGGTCACGGGGGCGCTGCTCACCACCACACGGTAGGTCACGCCGCGACGCCTCGTTCCGCCGCCGGACGTCCCGGCGACGCTCGTCACACGACCTGCACACGACGCGCGTCAGCCCACCGGGACCGGCTCCCCCGCGGCCACCACCACCACGTGCCGGCACCCGCCCAGGCGACGCCGCGCCTCGTCGTCCGCGTTGACGCACAGCAGGCACCCGCCCCGCCGCTCGAGCTCCGCCGCCGCGACGTCGATCGCCTCTGCGGCCCGGCCGCTGCGCAGCGACGCCGCCTGGAGGTCCAGCACGACGAGCGACGCGGACGCCGACAGCGCGTCGAGCAGCGCCCGCAGGCGTGCGACCTCCTCGCGGCCGAACGACCCCGCGGGTCGCACGTTCGCGGTCAGCCAGGTCGTCTCCCACGTCGTCGGCCCGGTGGTCCGGCTGGTGGTCGGGTCGGTCGTCTCGTCGGTGCTGGTCATCGTGCCCTCCGGTGCCGCGGGGACTGCGTCGAGGACCATCCGACCGCCGCCGGCTGTGACGCCCCTGGGTGCCGGCCCCCGGCCCGCTGAGAGCGTCCGCGCGTCGTCCAGGGGTGCGTCGCCGCAGCAGCCGGGTGCCGCGACGGCCGTCAGACGGCTCGCTCGACGTGGACGTGCAGGACCGTCGACGACTGCCGCACCGACGCGACGCGGTAGGCCGCCGGCAGGTCGTCGAGGCTCTCGAACAGCCGCTCGCCGCGGCCCAGGAGCACCGGCACCACGGCGTACCGCAGGTCGTCGACGAGGTGCGCGGCGAGGTACTGCCGGACCGTCGCCGCTCCCCCGCCGAGCCGCACGTCGAGCCCGCCCGCCGCCTCGCGCGCCCGGTCCAGGGCCGCGTGGATCCCGTCCGTCACGAAGTGGAACGTCGTGCCGCCCGCCATCTCGAGCGGCGGTCGCGGGTGGTGCGTGAGGACGAACACGTCGCAGTGGTACGGCGGGTCCTCGCCCCACCAGCCCTGCCACGACCCGTCGCCCCAGTCGCCGCGGATCGGCCCGAACATGTTGCGCCCCAGGATCCACGCGCCGATCCCCTCGAAGCCCGCGTCGACCGCCTCGTCGTCGAGCGCGTCGGCGGGCGGGCGGCCCTCGGCCTCGTCGAGGTCCTGGAACCGTCGCGTGCCGAACATCCAGCCGTGCAGGAGGTGCATCGCCCCGACGCCGAGCGGCTCGTCGAGGGACTGGTCGGGGCCTGCGACGAAGCCGTCGAGGCTCATCGACATCGTGTGCACGCGCAGCCTGCCGGTCCGGGTCATGGCGTCCTCCTGGTCGTGTCGGGATGCTGTCGTCGGGTGGTCGGAGCGGGCGTGCCGATCTCGACACGACCACGATGTCGAGAAGCGTCGGTCGGCTCCGACCAGAGCACGGACCACCCGCCCGGGGCGGTCGACCGACGGAAGGACAGACCCATGAAGTACATGCTGCTCATCTGGAACCGGCCCGGCTTCACGGACGAGCTCACCGAGCAGGAGCGGACGGCGCTCTTCGCCGAGGTCGGCGAGATCATGGACGAGCTCACCGAGCGCGGCGAGCTCGTCGGCGGCGAGGCGCTCGCCGATCCGTCCGCCGCGCGCACCACGCGGTTCGTCGACGGCCGCACGACGCTCACCGACGGGCCGTTCGTCGAGAGCAAGGAGCAGTTCGCGGGCTACGTCGCGATCGACGTCGAGACGCACGAGCGCGCCGAGGAGATCGCCGCACGCTGGCCCGACACCCGGTTCGGCGGGGCCATCGAGCTGCGGGCCGTCATGGTCGGGTCGGGCGAGGAGATGTGACGGTGCCTCCTGCACCGGCGTCCGGGGCGGCCGGATCTGCGTCGTCGAGCTCGTCCGGCGCGCCGCGCTCGACGGCCTCGTCGGCCTCGTCGGCCTCGGTCGAGGACGTGCTGCGCGCGGCGGGTCCGCAGGTGCTCGCCGCTCTCGTCCGGCGGCACGGGCAGTTCGACGCGTGCGAGGACGCCGTGCAGGAGGCCCTGCTCGCCGCCGCCACGCAGTGGCCCGTCGAGGGGGTGCCCGCCGACCCGCGGGCGTGGCTCACGACGGTCGCCCGACGGCGGCTCACCGACGCGTGGCGGTCCGACTCCGCACGCCGGGTCCGGGAGGCGACGGCCGCCCGGGACCCGGCCGTGCGGCGCGCGGCTCCCGGCGCCGACGAGGAGCCGCCGTCGCACGACGACACGCTCACGCTGCTGTTCCTGTGCTGCCATCCGGCGCTCACGTCCGCGTCGCAGGTCGCGTTGACGCTGCGCGCCGTCGGCGGGCTCACGACGGCCGAGGTCGCCGCCACGCACCTCGTCCCCGAGGCGACCATGGCGCAGCGGATCAGCCGCGCCAAGCGGACCGTGCGCGGGGAGCCGTTCACGCTGCCGTCGGCGGCCGAGCGGCCCGCGCGCGTGGCGGCCGTCCGCGAGGTGCTCTACCTCGTCTTCACCGAGGGGTACACCGCGTCGGGCGGGTCGGACCTCGTGCGCGTCGACCTCACCACCGAGGCGATCCGCCTGACGCGGCTGCTGCACGCGCTGCTGCCCGACGACGGCGAGACCACGGGTCTGCTCGCGCTCATGCTGCTCACCGACGCGCACCGCGCCGCCCGGACCGGTCCGGACGGGATGCTCGTGCCGCTCGCGGAGCAGGACCGCGGCCGCTGGGACCGTCGGCAGGTCGACGAGGGCGTCGCCCTCGTGTCCGCCGCGCTCGCCGTGCATCCCGCCGGCCCGTACCTGCTGCAGGCCGCGATCGCCGCCGTGCACGCCGAGGCCCCGACCGCCGCCGACACCGACTGGCCGCAGGTCGCCGCGCTCTACCGCCTGCTCGACCACGTCGCGCCCGGCCCGATGGTCACGCTCAACCGGGCCGTCGCGGTCGCGATGGTGTCCGGGCCACGAGCAGGGCTCGACCTGCTCCGCCCGCTCGACGACGACCCGCGCACCGCCGGCCACCACCGCCTCTGGGCGGTCCGCGCGCACCTGCTGGAGCAGGCCGGCGACCTGGCCGGGGCGCTCGACGCCTACCACCGCGCCGCCCGCCTCACGACGAGCCTTCCGGAACGCCGCTACCTCGACGCCCGCGCGGCCCGACTCGACCCGTCCAGGTGACCGGCGCCGTCGGCCTCGGGCGCCGCCGCGCGAACCCCGGTGCACCGGAGCCGAGCGCCGTCAGGCCTGTGCGCCTCCCTGGGACACGTCCGCCGCGGGCGCGTCCCAGGGCAGCATCACGTCCTCGCCGTGGCACGCGCAGTCGTCGTCCTCGTCCAGGTACTCGGAGACCGCGACGCCCGCGTCGTGCCACTCGACGGTGAACGCCACGGGCGGCGTGAACGGGTCCGGTCCCGACCCCGGCTGCTCCACCGGCACGACGACGAAGTCGCACAGGCACCGCCGGCACTCCAGCCGCCACTCGAGCAGGTCGGGCCGGAAGACGACCGGGTCCTCGGCGTCGACCGGCTCGTCGGCCGCCCGGCGGTGCAGGACCTCACCGGCCACCCGGAGGAGCGCGAGCCGCGCACCCGGCTGGCGCGCCTGGTCGCAGATGCGCGCGACCAGCCGGCGGGCGGCGGTGCGCAGCTCCTCCTGGTCGTCGGGGCCGAGCGGCAGGTCGTCGACGAGGAAGGGGTAGGCGTCGTCCTCGTCGACGTCCCGCGGCACGTGCAGCAGGTCGAGCTCGCGGGCGACGTCGAGCACGGCGAGCGGCGCGCTCCCGCGGGCGACGTCGCCCAGCAGCTCGAGGCGGGCCGGCCCGTTGACCACGAGCCCCACGACGGCGTCCTCGACGCTCTCCATGAGGCGGGCGACGCGCTCCGCGACGGCGCGGTCCGCCACCTGCGCCACGACGGACGACTCGGGCACGACCTCCCACCAGATCCGCGGCTGGTCGACCATCACGACCCGGTACGTGCCCCCTTCGGGGAGGATCGCGCTCGGCATCGCCCCTCCTCCCGCGACCTCGTCGCCTCCCGTGCCCGCCCGTGGGCTGCGCCGAACCGGCCGGGACCCGGGGGGAAGGCTACGGCGGCTCCGCCCGACCGGGCCCGGGATTACGGGTCGGTCCACCCGTCAGGGTGGACCGACCCGGCCGACCGCGCGGCCTCAGGGAGGTCGACGCCGCCGACGGCCTCGCGCAGGGCAGCGCTGTCGTCGAGCCACGACAGCACCGGATCCACGCTCGTCACGGCGTCCGAGAGGATGGCCCGGACTTCCGCCTCGAGGGAGCGGTCGTGCTGCACCGCGCGTCGACGCAGGCCGTCCATGACCTCATCGGGCAGGTTCCTCACCACGATCTGCGCCACCACGGAGCCCCTCTCGTCGACGTCACCGATGATCTCGGCCGGAGGGCGCGTCGGCGATACCGACGTGGATGTCGTCCGGAGCCGATCAACGGCAGCCATGTCGGTGTCGAGTCCACCGCGACGGGCGACGGTCCCGGGGCGAACCGCGGCGCGACGCGGAGCACCGCTCCGTCCCGGGGTGTCGCGACCGGAGGGACGCGACCGCCCACAGTGCTCCCGGGACGGAGCGGTGGATCGGGGGCGACCGGCGCGAGGGCGGGCGGTCGCGGGTCGGGGCCGCCGGCGTCGGGCGGGCGGGTTCGGGCGGGCGGGGCTCAGCGCAGGGCGAGCTCCGGGGGGACGGGGACGGGGGTGAAGCCCGCGGCCTCGACGCGGGCCGGGTCGTGGCGCAGGCAGGCGACGGTCCGGCGGGGGTCGTCGCCGGGGACGTCGGGGGCGACGAGCTCGGGCTGGACGTGCGCGCACGCGTCGAAGACGAACGGGCAGCGGGCGCGGAACGGGCACCCGGAGGGCAGCCGGGCGAGGTCCGGCGGGGAGCCGGGGATGCCGCCGAGCTCGCGACGAGGACCGCGCAGGGGCGGGAAGGAGTGCAGCAGCCCGTTCGAGTAGGGGTGGCGGGGGCGGCGGTAGACGTCCTGCGCGGTGGCGTCCTCGACGATCTCGCCGGCGTACATGATCGCGATGCGGTCGGCGATCTCGATCAGGAGCGAGACGTCGTGCGTGATGAAGATGACCGAGAACCCGAGGCGGTCGCGGAGCTCGGCGATCTGCTCGACGATCTGCCGCTGCATGACGACGTCGAGGGCCGTGGTGGGCTCGTCCATGATGAGGACCTGCGGGTCCAGGGCGAGCGCCATCGCGATCATCACGCGCTGCCGCATGCCGCCGGACAGCTGGTGCGGGTAGGCGCGGAGCCGGTCGGGCGAGATGCCGACCATGTCGAGCAGGTCGGCGGCGCGCTCGAGCGCCTCCTTCTGCGACACCGACGGCCGGTGCGCGCGGATCGCGTCGGCGATCTGCCGCCCGACCCGGAACACGGGGTTGAGCGAGTTCATCGCGCCCTGGAAGACGATCGCCAGGTCCTGCCAGCGGGACGCACGGAGCTCCGCGTCGGACATCGCGAGGATGTCGGCGGAGCCGCCGTCGCGGCCGTGGAACAGCACCTGGCCACCGGTGATGAGGCCCGGCGGGGGCAGCAGGCGGGTCGCGGCGTACGCGAGGGTCGACTTGCCGCAGCCGGACTCCCCGGCCAGGCCGAGGACCTCGCCCCGGTTCAGGGTGAGCGACGCCTGGCGCAGCACGTGCACCGGGTTCTCGTCGTAGCCGTAGTCGACGGACAGGTTGCGGATCTCGAGCACCGGGTCGGCGGTGCGCCGACCCGGGGCGACGGGGACGGCGCTCACGACCGGTCCTCCTTGGCCTCGTGCACGACCGGCGTGAAGCCGATGCGCGGGCGGATGCCGCGCTTGCGCAGCGTGCGGGCGTGCAGGCCCGTCGAGCGCAGACGCGGGTTGACGAACTCGTCGATGCCGAAGTTGATGAGCGTGAGGGCCATGCCGAGCAGGGCGATGCACAGGCCCGCGGGGACGAACCACCACCACGCGCCGCGCTGGAGCGCGAGGTTGCCCTGCGCCCAGAACAGGATGGTCCCCCAGTTCCACTCGGACACCGACGTGACGCCGATGAACGCGAGCGTGATCTGCGACAGGACCGCGAACGTCACGGTGCCGACGAACCCGGCGGCGATGATCGCGGTGAGGTTCGGCAGGATCTCCGCGAGCACGATGCGCCAGGTCCGCTCGCCGTTGGCGCGTGCGGCCTCGACGAAGTCGCGCTTGCGCAGGGACAGCGTCTGGGCGCGCAGGACGCGCGCGCCCCACGCCCAGCCGGTGACCGCGATGACGGCGGCGACCGTGAGCCCGCCCGCCGACGGGAGCTGGCCCGCGATGAGGATGATGAGCGGGAGCTGCGGGATCACCAGGAAGATGTTCGACAGCGCGGACAGGGTCTCGTCGCCCGCTCCCCCGACGAACCCCGCGGTGACGCCGATGAGGACGCCGATCACGGTCGCCAGCACGCCCGCGACGAGCCCGACCACCAGCACGCCCCGGGTGCCGACGAGCACCTGCGACAGGATGTCCTGGCCCAGGTGCGTCGTGCCGAACCAGTGCGCACCCGACGGCGGCTGCAGGATGTCGGGGCTCACGGCGCTCGGGTCGTAGGGCGCGATCCAGTCGCCGATGACGGCGAGCACCGCGAAGAACCCGAGGATCGCCAGGCCGGTGAGGGCCTTGCCGTTGCGCAGGAACAGCAGCTTGCGCTTGCCGGCGACGGGTGCGGTCGCGTCGGTCGCGACGTCCTCGGTGTCGGTGAGGACGGATGTCTCGACGGCCATGTCAGCCCTCCTGCCGGGTGCGCGGGTCGAGCGCGGCGTAGACGAAGTCCGCGACGATGTTCGCGACCAGCACGGACAGGGTGATCACGAGGAAGCAGCCCTGCATGAGCGTGTAGTCGTGGTTGGTCGTCGCGTTGTAGAGCAGGAAGCCGATGCCCGGGTAGGAGAAGACCATCTCCATGATGAGCGTCCCGCCGACGATGAAGCCGAGGGACAGGGCGAACGACGAGATCTGCGGGAGCACCGCGTTGCGGGCGGCGTAGCCGAAGATCACGGCCCGCTCCGACAGGCCCTTGGCCTGCGCGACCGTCACGTAGTCCTCCGACGAGACCGTCACCATCATGTTGCGCATCCCGAGGATCCAGCCGGCGATCGACGACACGACGATCGTGAGCGCGGGCAGCGTCCCGTAGTAGAGGACGGACCCGATGAACTCGGGGGTGAACGCGGGCACCATCGAGCGGTCGTAGGCGCCCGAGGACGGGAACCAGCCGAGGTTCACCGAGAAGATCGCGATGACGACGAGCCCGAGCCAGAAGTACGGGACCGCGGAGAAGAACGTCGAGATCGGCAGCAGCGAGTCGGCCCACGTGCCGCGCCGCCACCCGATGCCCGTGCCGAGCAGGGTCCCGACGACGAACGCGATGACCGTCGCGACGCCGACCAGGCCGACCGTCCACGGCAGCGTCTGCTGGATCATCTCCGCGACGGGCGTCGGGTAGTAGGTGAACGAGACGCCGAGGTTCCCGTGCAGCAGCAGGTTCCAGTAGTCGAGGTACTGCTGCCAGACCGACCTCTGCTCGTCGAGGCCGAAGAGCGTGCGGATCGCGGCCTCGGCGGACGAGTCCAGACGGCCCTGGCTCTTCGCCATGATCGCCTTGACGGGGTCGCCGGGCATGAGCCTCGGGATGACGAAGTTGATGGTCACCGCGGCCCAGGCGGTGACGACGTAGAAGATGCCGCGGCGGACGAAGAACCTCACCGGTCGCCCTCCTTCGACTTCAGGGTCTCGACGGGAAGGTTCTCGACGGCGACGGTCTCGGCCTGCGCCTCGTCCTCGCCGACGTGCAGCAGGTCGACGTCGATCGGCGGCCGCTCCCCGTATGCGTCGAGCACGTCGCCCAGCCGCGGCCGGTCGGGCCGGTCGGAGTAGCCCCAGCACGCGGCCTCGCGGCCCTCGCCGACAGCGAGCAGCGGCGGCACCTCGGTGCGGCACAGGTCGACGGCGAACGGGCAGCGCGGGTTGAACCGGCACCCGGTCGGCGGGCGCACGAGCGACGGCGCCTCCCCGCGGGCACCCCGGGCGCGCGCGTCAAGGTCGTCGGGGTCGGGTGCGGACCGCACGAGGAGCTGCGTGTACGGGTGCTTCGGGTCCTGCGTCACGGACTCCGAGTCGCCCGTCTCGACGATGCGCCCGGCGTACATGACCATCGTCCGGTCGGCGAAGTACCGGGCCGACGCGATGTCGTGCGTGATGTAGAGGATCGCGATCTGCAGGCGGTCGCGCAGGTCGCGCAGCAGGTTGAGGATGCCGAGGCGGATCGACACGTCGAGCATCGAGATCGGCTCGTCGGCCAGCAGGACCTCGGGGTCCGCGGCCAGCGCACGCGCGATCGCGACGCGCTGCCGCTGCCCGCCGGACAGCTCGTGCGGGAACTTGTCGACGTACCGCTCGACGGGCGTGAGCTGCACGCGCTCGAGCAGCGTCGTCAGGGCGTCCTCGAGGTCCGCGCCGCGCAGCCTGCCCTGGTGGATCCGGACGCTGCGGGTCAGCGTGTAGCGCACGGTGTGCACGGGGTTCAGCGACCCGAACGGGTCCTGGAAGATCATCTGGACGCGGCGCACGTAGCGGCGGAACGCCCGGCGGCTGCGCGCGGTCGCGTCCTGGCCGTGCAGCAGGATCTGCCCGCTCGTCGCGGGCGTGAGCTGGGACAGCAGGCGCGCGATCGTCGACTTGCCCGAGCCGGACTCGCCGACCAGCGCGACGACGCGGCCGCGGTGCAGCGCGAGGTTCACGTCGTCGACCGCGTGCACGAGCGCACGACGCCGGAAGGAGCCGGTGACGAAGTGCTTGCGCAGGTCGACGGCCTGCAGGACGGGGGTGTCGGGGGCGCCGGGATCCGCCGGGCGGATGTCCGGCGTGGCGGGGAGGGTCATGGAGCTCACCTGTCGGCTGGTGGAGGGTCGACGCGGGGTGGCCCCGGGTGCGCGACGGGGAGTCGGCCGCGCGCACCCGGGGACCGGGTCGGTCAGTCCTGCGTCGGCTCGAGCTTCATGACGATGCGCGCGGCCTGCGGACCCGTCGGCTGCGGGTTCGCGTACGGGTCGTCGGCCGTCGGGAAGCCCGTGTAGTTCTTCGTCGAGTACTGCGCGACGGCCGGGCGCGACCAGATGACCAGGCCGGGCACGTCCTCGACGTACGCCTTCTGGATCGTCTCGATCGCGGCCTGCCGCGCGGCGTCGTCCGACGCGCCCTTGAAGTCGGCGAGCGCCTGGGTGACCGCATCGTTCTTGTACCGGCCGAAGTTCCACGTCGCCGTCTCGCCGAGCGGCACGTACGAGTTGCCGTCCATGAGGTTGGCGTACATGTTCCACGGGGTCGCGCCGCCGTCGGTCCAGTGCAGCGTCGCCTGGAAGTTGCCGAACGGGATGATGTCGTCGAACCAGGCGTCCTGGTTCGCGGCGTTGACCGTGGCGTCGACGCCGAGCTGCGCGGCACCCGTCTTGATGAGGTCGAGCGCGGTCAGGTAGTCGTTCCAGCCCGCGGGGTTCACGAGCTCGAACGTCACGACCTCGCCGTCCGGGTCGACGAGCTTGTCGGACCCGTTCCACGTGTAGCCGGCGTCCGTGAGGATCTGCTTCGCCTCGTCGACGTCGACCTTCAGCTCGTCGCCCTTGAACTCGGGCGCGAGGTACTGCTCGCCCGACGGCATCGGCATGCCGGTCACCGAGTCGATGACGGGCCACACGCCCGAGCCGGCGAGCTCGGAGATCTGCGCACGGTCGACGACGAGGTTGAGCGCCTTGCGGAACGCGACGTCGTCGAACGGCTTCGTCTCGTTGTTGAGGTAGAGGATGTCGGAGCCGAAGCCACCGCCCGCGACCTGGTGGTGGTGGTCGGGGTCCTTCGCGATGAAGACGTCCTCGTAGTCCGCGATGAACGTCCAGCCCCACTGCGCCTCGCCCGTCGTGAGGGCGGTCGTCAGCGCGTTGTTGTCGTTGTACGACGAGTACTGCAGCTTCGCGACCTTCGGCTCGCCGCCCCAGTAGTCGGGGTTCGGGACCAGCGTCGCGGCCTGCGGCGTCCAGGTGTCGAGCAGGTACGGGCCCGTGCCGACCGGCTCGGTGTCCGTGAACGTCGTCGGGTCCTCGTCCTTCCAGAGGTGCTCCGGGACGATGACCTGCTGGAGCAGCTTGACCTGGTTCACGTACTGCGACTCGGTGAACGTGATCGTCACCTTGCCGTCGGCGTTCTCGACCTTGTCGATCTGGGCGGGGAAGTTGTTGTTGATCGCCGGGTAGTCGATGAGCAGCTGCAGCGTGAACGCGACGTCGTCCGCCGTGAAGTCCTCGCCGTCGGACCACTTCACGCCGTCGCGCGGGGTGATCGTCGCGGCCGTGTAGTCGTCGTTCCACTCGACCGACTCCGCGAGCCACGGCTCCGGGTCCTCGAGCGGGTTCACGTCGTTGACCTGCATGAGCGACTCGTAGATCACCCACGCGTAGCCGAGCGACTTCGCCGCCGAGCCCGTCGGGATCAGCGGGCTCTGGTTCTCGTTCTGCGGGCCGTTCGGCATGCCGACCGTCAGGACGGCACCGTCACCGCCGGTGCCGTCGTCCGACGTGCCGCCGCCACCCGAGCAGGCGGTGGCGAGCAGCGCGACGGTCGCGACACCGGCCACCATCGTTGCGAGCTTGCGCGTTCTCACGAGTGCCTCCTTGCACTGACTGCTGGTTGTGGGGTCCTGCGGTGCTGCGCTGTGGGATCAGGGGGCGGTCGACGGGATCTCGACGTCGACCGTGAGGCGCAGGTCGCCCGAGGAGCGACCGACGCGGAGCGTGTACGTCCCGGCGGGGGTGACCCAGCCGTGGCCTGCGGTGTCCCAGGTGCGCAGCGTGTCGGCGGGCACGTGCACCCGGGCGGTCGTGCGCTCGCCGGGGGCGGCGTGCACGACGGTGAAGCCGCCGAGCCAGCGGACCGGGCGGTCGGCGCCGGGCGCCTGCGCGGGGTCGGCGGGGGGCTCGACGTAGACCTGGACGACCTCGCGCCCGGCGCGGGGTCCGGTGTTGACGACGATGACGTCGAGGTCGATCCCGTGGTCCGCCGAGGTGGCGTCCGTGCCGGCGGGGACGACCTCGGCCGACTCGTGCTCCCACGTCGTCCACCCGAGCCCGTGCCCGAACGGCGCGGCGGGCGTGCGGCCCAGCCGCAGCCACGACCGGTACCCGACGTGCACGCCCTCGTGGTACTCGACGACGCCGTCGACGGGCACCGCGTCGGGCACGGGCACGTCGTCCTCGTGCTCTGGGAGCGTCCACGGCAGCCGGCCCGACGGCTCGGTCACTCCGGTCAGCACGTCCGCGAGCGCCTCGGGCCACTCCTGCCCGCCGAGCCACGCCCACACGACGCACGGCACCTCGTCGAGCCACGGCAGCAGCACGGGCGCACCGGCGTTGACGACGACGACCGTGCGGGGGTTCGCGGCGAGCACGGCCTTGACGAGCTGGTCCTGGGTCCCGGGAAGCGCGAGGCTCGTGCGGTCGTAGCCCTCGGACTCGATCTCCTCGTTGGTGCCGACGACGACGACCGCGAGGTCGGCCTGCTCGGCGGCCGCGACGGCGCCGGCGAGCAGCTCGTCGGGCGACGTGCCGGGGACGCGGTGCACGAGCTCGGCGCGCGCGAACGACGCGTACCCGACGGGGTGCACGGCCTGCACGTGCGCGTCCACGTCGACGGTCGTCGGCTCGGTCACGTCGAGCACGAGCGTCGCGGGGACGGGCTGGTTGACGGACGAGTCGAGGATGACCTCGGCGCCGACGACCTGGTCGCCGGTCGAGACGACCTGTCCGCCGATCGCGATCAGGTGCCGTCCGACGGTGCCGACGCCGACCTCGTGCCGGCCCGGCTCGTCTAGCCGGACCGTGGTGCGCAGGCGGACGGTGACGGCGTCGTCGCGGACGTCCCGCAGCCAGCCGCCCCAGGTCGTGGTGGTGTGCGCGTCGAGGACCGTGCCGTCGGCGTCGAGCAGCTCGACGAGCACGCCCGCGTCGCCTTCGGGCGTCGTGCAGCGGCCGGCGAGGTCGAGCTGCGGGGGCAGCAGGCGGGAGACCGCACCGGCATGGACGTCGACCTGCGCACCGGCGAAGGCGCCGGTCAGCGCCTCGGCCGGCGTCGACGAGCGCTCGGGCCGGACGTACGCGGAGCCGCCGCCCTGGACGAACGGGCTCACCGCGTTGGGGCCGAGCAGGGCGATGCGGCGGACGTCGTCGGCGGCGAGCGGGAGCGCGCGCTCCTCGTCGCGCAGCACGACCATCGACCGGCCGACGAGCCGGCGCAGCGTGCCGCGCACGTCGACGTCGGCCACCTCGTCCCGGTGCTCTCCGGACGCCTCGACACCGTCGAGCGCCCCCACCCGCTGCGCGAGGCGCAGGATCCGCAGCACCTTGTCGTCGAGCACGGACTCGCTGACCCGGCGGGCCCGGACCGCGTCGAGCAGGCCGTCGCCCCACGGCCCGTCGGGGCCGGGCATCTGCAGGTCGAGCCCGCCGTACGCGGCCTTCTCGACGGTGTTCGTCGCGACCCAGTCGGACACGACGACGCCGTCGAAGCCCCACTCGTCCTTGAGCACGCCGGTGAGGAGCGGCCGGTGCTCGAGGACGGGCGCGGCCGTGGTGCCGTCGTCGACGCCCGAGTACGCGCCCATGACGGACCACGCGCGCGCCTCGCGGACCAGCCGCTCGAAGGGGGCGAGGTAGACCTCGCGGAGCGTCCGCTCGTCGACGCGGGACAGGTACGTGGTGCGCTCGGTCTCGGAGTCGTTGGCGACGAAGTGCTTGACGCACATGCCGACGCCGCGGTCCTGCGCGCTGCGCACGACGTGCACGGCGATCTCGCCGGTGAGCGCGGGGTCCTCGGAGTAGCACTCGAAGTGCCGGCCGCCGACGGGTGTGCGCTGGAGGTTGACCTGCGGCGCGAGGACGAGGTCGACGCCGTGCCGGCGGGCCTCGGCGGCGAACAGCGTGCCGACCTCGTCGGCGAGGTCGACGTCCCACGTCGCGGCGAGCGCGCTGGGGGCGGGGAACGACGCCGCCGTCTCGGTGGGGTCGTCGCTCACGCCACGGACGCCGGCAGGGCCGTCGGAGACGTGCATGGCGCGCAGGCCGATGCGGTCGATCGCGGTCGTGGACCACAGGCCCGCCCCGACGACCAGACGCACCTTCTCCTCGGTCGTGAGCTGCCGGAGCAGCCCGTCGAGGTGGGCGTCGGGCCGGGTGGCCGCGGTGGTGTCGGTCGACACGGGATGTGCTCTCCGTCCGGACGTCGTCGTTGCCGTCGTGCGCAGTCAAGCACAACTTACTGACTTGTTAGTAAGTTGGTAGGTCACAGTATGGTTTCGGCCATGGACGACGCCGTCACCCCCGGGACGGGCTCCCCCGCGCCCGCCAAGCGCACCCGCCGACCCCGGCAGGCCACCGCCGAGCGCCGCGCGGAGATCCTGCGCGCCGCCGCGCACACCTTCGGCTCGAAGGGCTACAAGACCGGGTCCCTCGCCGAGGTCGCCGAGCAGGTCGGGATCACGCACGCCGGCGTCCTGCACCACTTCGGGTCCAAGGAGCAGCTGCTCGTCGAGGTCCTCGAGTACCGCGACAAGGAGGACGTCCGCGACCTCGAGGGCCAGCACATCCCCGGCGGCATCGAGCTGTTCCGGCACCTCGTGCGGACCGCCCGCATGAACGCCGAGCGCCGCGGCATCGTCCAGGGCTACACCGTCCTCACCGGCGAGTCCGTCACCGAGAACCACCCCGCGCGCGGCTGGGTGACCAACCGCTTCAGCATCCTGCGCGGCGAGATCGCCGACGCGATCGGCGAGGTCGGCGGTCCCGGCGTCGACCGCGAGACCGCCGAGCGCGCCGCGAGCGCGATCATCGGCGTCATGGACGGTCTCCAGGTGCAGTGGCTGCTCGACGACGCCGTCGACCTGTCCGAGTCCACCGCGTTCGCGATCGAGGCGATCCTCACCGCCGCGCTCGCCGGCACCGGCAGGCCGCACCCGCTGCACTGACCAGCGCCTCTGCGGGCATCGGCCGCGCTCAGCAGATTCACAGGAACGGTTCAGGGGCGGCCAAGGTCGCGCACCGACGATCAGGTCATGACGACCTCGACCCTGCGCCGGCCCGACACCCTCACCCGCGCCGACGGCACCCCCGTCCGGGCGCTCGTCGTCGACGACGAGCCCACCCTCGCCGAGCTCCTGTCCACCGCCCTGCGCTACGAGGGCTGGACCGTCGAGCACGCGCTCACCGGGCACGCCGCCATCCGCCAGGCCAAGGCGTCGTCGCCCGACGTCATCGTGCTCGACGTCATGCTCCCCGACCTCACGGGCCTCGACGTCCTGCGCCGCATCCGCGCCACCCACCCGAACGTGCCGGTCCTGTTCCTCACCGCCAAGGACGCCGTCGAGGACCGCATCACCGGCCTCACCGCGGGCGGCGACGACTACGTCACGAAGCCGTTCAGCCTCGAAGAGGTCGTCGCCCGCCTCCGCTCGCTGCTGCGCCGCGCCGGTGCCGTGTCCGCGCGCGAGGAGGCCGTGCTGCGGGTCGGCGACCTGACCCTCGACGAGGACTCGCACGAGGTCACGCGCGGCGGCGACGACATCCGCCTCACCGCGACCGAGTTCGAGCTGCTGCGGTACTTCATGCGCAACCCCAAGCGCGTGCTGTCCAAGGCGCAGATCCTCGATCGCGTCTGGCAGTACGACTTCGGCGGGCAGGCCAACATCGTCGAGCTCTACGTCTCCTACCTGCGCCGCAAGATCGACAAGGGCCGCACCCCGATGCTGCACACCCTGCGCGGCGTCGGCTACGTCCTGAAGCCGGCGTGACCGGCACCCGTCGCGGGAGCACGTCGCTGACAGGGGCCGCGGCGACTCTCCGGTCGCGGCTCACGACGCTCCCGCGACGGGCGACCCGGTCCCTCCCCCGTCCTCGCTGGACGCTGCGGCGGCGGCTCGTCGCGCTCGTCGTCGCGCTCGTCGCCGTCGTCGCGGTCGCCATCGGAGGGCTGACCACGCTCGCGCTGCGCGGGTCGCTCGTCGCCCAGCTCGACGACGACCTCCAGGGTGCGCACAACCGCTTCATGATGTGGTCCGACGACGGACCCGTCGGCGCCGGCGCTGCGTCCGGCGGCGGCGACGTCGTCCTCCACCGCGTCCCGACCGAGGCGCCACCCGCCGGCCTGCCCGGCCAGGAGGTCGGCACCGTGACCTTCGCCGTCGAGCCCGGCCAGACCGCCGCCGACGTCACCGCCGCCTACCTGCTCCGGTCCGGTGAGCAGCGCGTCGTCCCGACGGAGGCCGTCGCGGCCCTCCTCGACCTGCCGCACGACGGCCAGATCCGTGAGGTCGACCTCGCCGGCATCGGCGAGTACCGCGCGCTCGTGTCCGTCACGCGCGGTGGTGACGTCGCCGTGACGGCCATGCCCACCGCGTCCGTGACCAGCACCATCACCACCTACATGCTCATGGTCGGGGTCGTCGCGCTGCTCGCCGTGCTCGCCGCGGCCGCGGCCGGGCTCGTCCTCGTCCGCCGCGAGCTGCGCCCCCTCACGCGCGTCGCCGCCACCGCCGCGCGCGTGTCCCGGCTCCCCCTCGACCGCGGCGAGGTCGTCCTCGCCGACCGCGTCCCCGCCGCCGACACCGACACCGCGACCGAGGTCGGGTCCGTCGGCGCCGCGCTCAACCGGCTGCTCGGGCACGTCGAGGGTGCGCTCGCCGCCCGGCACGCGTCCGAGTCGCAGGTCCGGCAGTTCGTCGCCGACGCGTCGCACGAGCTGCGCACGCCGCTCGCGTCGATCCGCGGCTACGCCGAGCTGGTCCGCCGCCTGCCCGACGACCTGCCGCCCGAGGCCCTCGTCGCCATGGCGCGCGTCGAGTCCGAGTCGCAGCGGATGACCGCGCTCGTCGAGGACATGCTGCTGCTCGCCCGCCTCGACGCAGGCCGCCCGCTCGAGACCGAGCCCGTCGACCTCGCGATGCTCGCCGTCGACGCCGTCACCGACGCGCACGCCGCCGGCCCCGACCACACGTGGTCGCTCGACCTGTCCGGCCTGCCGGACGACGAGAGCGCCGACGACCCGGGCGCCGTCGTGGTGGGCGACGACCACCGCCTCCGCCAGGTGCTCGCGAACCTGCTGTCGAACGCGCGCCTGCACACGCCCGCGGGCACCTCGGTCAGCGTGCGCGTCGCCCGTCGCGGCTCCGACTGCGTGCTCGACGTCGTCGACGACGGCCCCGGCATCCCCGCCGACCTGCGCGACCGGCTCTTCGAGCGCTTCGTCCGCGGCGACGCCTCCCGCAACCGCGCCGCCGGCTCGACCGGCCTCGGTCTGTCCATCGCGCACGCCGTCGTCACCGCCCACGGCGGCACCCTCACCGTCAGCGCGACCCCAGGCGGCGGCACGACGTCCACCGTCCGCCTCCCGTCCGCCCCACCCGACGACGCCCCCTCCCGCGTTCCGCACGCACCGGCGCTGGTCGACGCCTGACGCGTCGCGTCGCGGCGACCGCCGCTCACCACCAGCAGGGACCACCGGGCGCGGGCGCGCTACCGAGCGGGTTCTCGCGCGGCGGCGACGAAGCGGGCGAGCGCGTCGACGACGTCGGCGCCAGGGCCGGTCCGCGGCACCGGTGACGACGGGATCGCTGGGTCGGCCCCGTCAAGGGCTCCGACGCGGTCGGCCGCGAGCAGCGCGGCTCCCGCCGCGACGGGCTCGGCCTCGGCGACCAGCCGCAGCGCCGTGGGGCTCACGCGCGCCTTGAGCCGCAGCCAGGCCGGGTTCGCGGTCATCGGCCCGCCGAGCACCGCGACCGAGCTCGGTGCTCCGGTCCCGGCGAGACGGCTCTGCTCGTCGAGCATCCACCGCGCCTGCAGCGCCAGGCCGGCGAGCAGGCCGAACGTCGCCTGCGCGGTCGACCGGCCGTCGACGGCACCGAGGACGCGCGGTGTGGCGGTCGGGTCCGGGTCGGGGGTCTGGCGGCCGGAGACGTACGGCAGGACGAGCAGGTCGAGCGGGGAGTCGCCGAGGTCCGCGACCTCGGCCATGAGCGTGTCGACGTCGACACCGGACGCGCGCGTCCGCAGCCACCAGCCGACAGCCGCCCCCGCGCTCGACGAGCCCGCGAGCAGGGCAGGGTGCTCGCCGGTGACCGTCCGGACCAGGCTCATCCCGGCCGCGGCGACAGGAGCGGGCACGGGGTCCGACGTGAGGATCGTGCAGACCGCCTCCGCGGTGCCGACCGAGTCGGCGGCCTGCCCCGGGCGTCGCACGCCCGCGGCCCAGGTGCCGACCGGGTGGTCGTGGCCGGCGATCGTCACCGGCGTGCCGGCCGCCAGGCCCGCCGCGGTGAACGGGCCGTCGACGACCCGTCCCACCAGCTCCCCGGGGGCGAGCACCTCCGGCACCTGCGACGGCCGCAGACCGACCTCGGCCAGCAGGTCGGCGTCGAAGGCGCTCGGGAGGTCGCCCGGTCGCCCGAGCCGGTAGGCGCCGGTGCGTCCGGCGAGCGTGTGGTCCGTCGCGAGCCGACCGGCGAGCAGCAGCCCGACGAGGTCGGCCGCCCCTGCCCACCGGCAGGTGCCGGCCGCGGTGTGGAGCGCGTCGGGGTCGTGCGAGCGGAGCCACTCCCACGTCGCGAGCGGGATCTTCGCGCTCGCGCGGACTCCGGTCGCGGCGAAGAGGTCGGCGCGGCCGATCCGGGCCGCGAGCGCGTGGGCCGCGGCACCCGCGCGGTGGCCGTCCCAGCGCAGCCAGTCGCCGCGCGGGGTGCCGTCGGGCCCGAGCGGGACGCCCGTCTCCGCCATCGACGCGATCCCGACCGCGACCGGAGCGGGTCCGGCGGGCAGCACGCGCGCGACGAGGCCGGCGAGGACGGTGGCCGCGTCCCGCGGCGACGGGGTCGGTGCGGACGCGACCGCGAGCACCCGCGGCACGGTGACGTCGACGAGCGCGACCTTGGTGTTGGTGGTCCCGACGTCCACCCCGAGCGCGGTCAGCACCCGGCCATCCTCACCGATCCGGGCCCTCGGGTCAGGAGCGGGGGCGCCAGAGCACCAGGGCGCCCGTGTCCTCGCGGGGGCGGCGGCGGGTCTCGCGGACCGTGCGCTGGACGGCGACGACGTCGCCGCGCGGGTCGGCGGTGAAGACGCGTCGGCCGGGCTCGACGAACGCGCGCAGGTACTCGACCTGGCGGCGCAGCCCGTCGACCTCGGCCTCGAGCTCGAGGATGCGCTTGATGCCGGCGAGGTTGACGCCCTCGTCCTGCGAGAGCCGCTGCACCTCGCGCAGCGTCGCGATGTCGCGCAGCGAGTAACGCCGTCCGCGTCCGCTGGTCCGGCCGGGCGACACCAGGCCGAGCCGGTCGTACTGGCGGAGCGTCTGCGGGTGCATGCCCGCGAGCTCGGCGGCGACCGAGATCACGTAGACCTTCGCGTCGTCCGACACCACGTCACCTCACCACCTCTCCCGCATCGTGCGGCACCCGTGCGTCCCGGGGTGCCGGGCGGCTCGTCGCGCGCCCGGCACCCCGTCGGCTCACTTCCTCGCGGCGTCGAGCAGGTCGGCCCGGACGTCCTCGCCGGACGTCGCGATGCCGAACGCCTGCACCGCCTCGCGTGCCGCGGCGGACAGCCGCTGCGGCACGACGACCTGCACGGTGACGAGCAGGTCGCCCACGCCCTTCGGCGTGGTGATGCCCTTGCCCTTGACCCGCAGCACGCGGCCCGACGGCGTGCCCTCGGGCACGCGGACCTTGACGGTCCCGCCGTCGAGCGTCGGCACCTCGATCGTCGCGCCGAGCGCGGCCTCGTCGAACGCGACGGGCACGGTGACCCGCAGGTTCGGGCCGTCCGACGAGAAGACGGGGTGCGGCGTGACGTGCACGGTGACGACGAGGTCGCCGGGCGGGCCGCCCGCGTCACCGGGGCGCCCCTTGCGGGGCAGCCGGATCTTCTGGCCGTCGCGCACGCCGGCGGGGATGCGGGCGGTGAACGAGCGACCCTCGACGGTCAGGCCGACGGTCGACCCCTCGGTGGCCTGCCGGAACGGCAGCGTCACCTCGGCGGCCAGGTCGGCCCCCTGCTGCGGTCCGCGCGCACCGCCGAAGCCGCCCTGGTTGAACAGCCCGCCCAGGAGGTCCTCGAACCCGGCCCCGCCGGCACCGCCCGCACCCGGGGACGTCGAGTAGCGGACGCGCCCGCCGGGACCGTTGGCCCCGCCGAACATGCCGCCGAACAGGTCCTCGAAGCCGGCGTTGCCGCCGCCGCGACCGCCCGCCGTGAAGCGGGCGCCGCCCGCCATGGCGCGCAGCTGGTCGTACTGCTGGCGCTGCTCGGTGTCGGACAGGACCGCGTAGGCCTCGCCGATCTCCTTGAACTTCGCCTCCGCGACCGCGTCACCCGGGTTGTGGTCCGGGTGCATGCTGCGCGCGAGCTTGCGGTACGCCTTCTTGATGGTCGCGGCGTCGGCGTCCTTGGGGACGCCGAGAACCGCGTAGAAGTCCTTCTCGAGCCAGTCCTGCCCGGTCACGGCGCCTCCCTCCTGGTGGTGATGATCGTCAGCCCTCCGGGTCCACGACCGCCACGCGGGCGGCACGCAGGATGCGGTCGGCCGTGCGGTAGCCGTGCTGGAGCACCATCTGGACGGTGGGCTCCGTGACCTCCGCGGAGTGCGAGTGCATGAGCGCCTCGTGCACCGCGGGGTCGAAGGCCTCGCCGGCCTGACCGTACTGCTCGACGCCGAAGCGCTGGAGCGTGGTCGTCAGCTTCTCGGCGATCGACAGGAACGGGCCGGTCAGGTCGCCGTGCTGGCGGGCCAGCTCGATGTCGTCGAGCACCGGGATGAGCGCCTCCGCGAGCGACGCGACGCCGCGGTCGTGCGCGGCCAGGACCTCGGCCTTGGACCGCTTCACGTACGCGGAGTACTGCTGCTCGAGGTTGTAGTGCGCCGCCTGCGCGCGCTGCAGCTCCTCGAGCCGCTCGGCCGCGAGCTTCTGGGACTCGATCAGGCCCTCCAGGACGACCTCCTCCTCCGCACCTTGTGCGATGGACTCCGCGTCCGCGAGCACCTGCTCCTCGGGCGTCGGCTGGCGCACCTCGCCCGTCTCCGGGTCGATGCGCCGCTTGTCGGTGAACCGGGGCGTCCCCTCGGCGGGGTCGGGCTGGCCCGACCCCGCCTCCGGACGGTCGTTCTCGCTGGTCACTTCTTGTCGTCCTCGTCGTCGACGATCTCGGCGTCGACGACGTCCTCGTCGGAAGTCGTCGACTCCGCGGGCTGCTCGTCAGCGGCCGCACCCGCCGGGGCGGACTGCTGCTGCGAGTAGATCGCCTCGCCGATGCGCTGGCTGACGGTCGCGAGGTGCTGCGTCTTGGCCTTGACGGCCTCGACGTCGGTGCCCTCGAGGGCCGTCTTGAGCTCGCCGACCGCGGCCTGGACGTCGGTCTTGACGTCGTCGGGCAGCTTGTCGGCGTTGTCGACGAGGAGCTTCTCGGTCGAGTAGACGAGCTGCTCGGCGGAGTTGCGGGCCTCGGCGTCCTCACGACGCTTCTTGTCCTCGGCCGCGTGCTCCTCGGCCTCCTTCACCATGCGGTCGATGTCCTCCTTGGGGAGGGCCGACCCGCCGGTGATCGTCATCGACTGCTCCTTGCCCGTGCCGCGGTCCTTGGCGGACACGTGCACGATGCCGTTGGCGTCGATGTCGAAGGTGACCTCGATCTGCGGCACGCCGCGCGGCGCCGGCGCGATGCCGGTGAGCTCGAACGTGCCGAGCGGCTTGTTGTCCCGCGCGAACTCGCGCTCGCCCTGGAACACCTGGATGAGGACCGACGGCTGGTTGTCCTCGGCGGTGCTGAAGATCTCGCTCCGCTTGGTGGGGATCGCCGTGTTGCGCTCGATGAGCTTCGTCATGACGCCGCCCTTGGTCTCGATGCCGAGCGACAGCGGCGTGACGTCGATGAGCAGGACGTCCTTGCGGTCGCCCTTCATGACGCCGGCCTGCAGCGCGGCACCGACCGCGACGACCTCGTCCGGGTTGACGCCCTTGTTGGGCTCCTGCCCGCCCGTGAGCTCCTTGACGACCTCGGTCACCGCGGGCATGCGGGTCGAGCCGCCGACGAGCACGACGTGGTCGATCTGGTCGAGCTTGATGCCCGCGTCACGGATGACCGAGTGGAACGGGGCCTTCGTGCGGTCGATCAGGTCCTGCGTCATCTGCTGGAACTGCGCGCGCGTGAGCTTGGTGTCCAGGTGGACGGGACCGTTCTCGCTCATGCTCAGGTACTGCAGGCTGATGTTGGTCGCCGTCGCGGACGACAGCTCCTTCTTGGCCTGCTCCGCCGCCTCGCGCAGACGCTGCAGCGCGATCTTGTCCTTCGACAGGTCGACGCCCGTCGTGTTCTTCACCTCGGACACGAGGTGGTCGACGATGCGCTGGTCCCAGTCGTCGCCGCCGAGGCGGTTGTCGCCGGACGTCGCACGGACCTCGATCGTCGAGAAGCCGTCGTCGTCCTTGCCCACCTCGAGGAGGGACACGTCGAACGTGCCGCCACCGAGGTCGAAGACGAGGATGAGCTCGTCCTCCTTGCCCTTCTCCAGGCCGTAGGCCAGGGCCGCCGCGGTGGGCTCGTTGATGATGCGCAGCACGTTGAGGCCCGCGATCGCGCCCGCGTCCTTCGTCGCCTGACGCTCGGCGTCGTTGAAGTACGCCGGGACCGTGATGACCGCGTCGGTGACGGGCTCACCCAGGTACGCCTCGGCGTCACGCTTGAGCTTGCCGAGCACGCGCGCGGAGATCTCCTGCGCCGTGTACTTCTTGTCGTCGATCGCGACGGACCAGTCCGTGCCCATGTGGCGCTTGACGGATGTGATGGTCCGGTCGACGTTCGTGACGGCCTGGCGCTTGGCGATCTCGCCGACCAGCACCTCGCCCGTCTTGGAGAACGCGACGACGGACGGCGTCGTGCGCGACCCCTCCGCGTTGGCGATGACCGTGGGCTCGCCACCCTCGAGGACCGAGACGACGGAGTTCGTCGTGCCGAGGTCGATGCCGACTGCTCGTGCCATGTGTGGTGCCTTCCTTCTGCTGTCCGGGTCTGCGGGGCCCTGGTCGCGGTGCTGCGAGCGGGCCACTCTTGAGTCCGCCGGGCTCAAGTCTGCGTCGCGGATGTCGGCGACGCAACCTCGGTCCGTCAAACTTGAGTCTGCTTGGCTCAACTCTCCGACCGTGCGACTTGTTCCCCACCACCCGGATCCGCACCCGCACGCCTGTGCGGGTTCGCATCGGAGTTGTCGTCTTCGCGTCAAGGTGGAGGCCGTGTGGGCCGCGACGAATGCCTACCCCGCCAGCCTCGCCGCGCTCCACGCGGCGGGCCACGCAGCCGGTGCGGCCGAGGCGCACGAGCGGGCGCGTCGGCGGATCGAGGTCTGGGGCGACGAGGCCGTCGACGGCCTCCGCTCGCCCGCCGACGCGTCACGGCTCACCGCGCGCGAGCAGAAGATCGCACGCCTGACGGCGTCAGGGCTCTCGGACGAGCAGATCGCGCGACGGCCGCACGTCTCGGTGCGGACGGTCGAGAACCATCTCGGCCGGCCTTCCGCAAGCACGGCGTCGACAACCGCACGGACATGTCGCGCGCACTGTCGAGCGGCTGACCCGCGAGCCTCCGCAACGGCTGCCACCGCTCCCCCACGTCGGCGTCGGGGGCTCGCACCGACGTCGTCCTCGCGCGTAGAGGAGGGTCGCCCTCGTCGACGCGAGTCGGCTCGAGCCGTCCTCGCCGTGGCTCGCTGACGCTGACCCCGCGGTCGTCCTGACCGCCGCGCGGCGGATGTCGGTCTTCCCTTTCGGACGTGGTCGGCCTCGACCGAGCGGTCCTAGTCTTCGACCCATGAGCGGTCGTCGGGTGACTCCGACCGACCTCCAGACGGGTCCTGTGCAGGCGACCGCGAGACCTGACCGTCCGGGGTCGAGCGCCCGAGCGCCGCGCGCGCTCATCGCGGGTCCGACGACTGCGCTTCTCACGATGCAGCGGACAGTCGGCAACACCGCCGTCGTACGGCACCTGCAGCGTGAGGGCGATGCGGGCGCGGACGCCGGCGTCAGTCCCGGCCCGGCCGCAGCCGGTCGACCCCCGGTCCCCGCCACCGCACCTCCGCGCAAGGACTACGTGTTCCTCATGGGTGACACCAAGCGGGACCCCTTCTACGACGCCGCGAACGTGTACTTCTCCCAGAACGAACGGGGCGCCGAGATCCTCCGCGACAAACGCACTCTTGCCGAGGTCATCGCCCACGTGAACGCCGGCGCGACTCCAGCGCTCCGGATCATCCTCGTGGCGCACGCCAACGAGGAGGGGAACCTCGGCTTCTCCCTCGACGCCGCGGACCTGAAGAGGGATGCGCAAGCCGGCGACCGCAAGCCAAGGACGGAGTTCAAGGAGCTGCGTGATGCCAACGCGACCGGTGGTCTGCCGCTCGCCGACGCGGCGAAGATCGACGCGTCGACACGCGCCGAGGTCCGAGGGTGCAACATCGGTCGGTCACAGCTGATGCTCGACGCTCTCGACCAGGCGTTCGGCGGTGCCACACAGGTCACAGCGCCGACCCACAAGCAGGAGTACTCCTACCGCAGCGCGGGCAAGGGCAAGCCGCTCGTCACCGAGGAGGCACACTTTCAGTACTCCATCGAGGACCCCGGGCGGCCGACGGTGAGCAGAGCGGACCGTGCGACCCGATTCGCGACGAAGTACCCCGATGTCCCGTCCTCGCGGTGGCCCGGGCTGCTCGCGGCCGCGAAGGAGAAGCACGTCAAGCGAGCCGAGATGTCGTGGACGGGACCCAATCCGCCTGCGGACGACGCCGGCGCGGTGTTCGCACGGATCGGCACGGCAAAGCGCTTCCCGGCGAAGGCCGGTTGGGTGGTCACGTACCGAGGCCGGACGGAGGTGGGCGGCAGATGGCAGTTCGAGGTGCAGGCCGACCGCGTGACGTCCAAGGGCTCCGAGACCAGGACCGTACTCATCCGCACGGACATCCCGCCCGACCGCGACACACTGAAGTCGCAGCAGATGGCCGACTCGGGACGGCCGGACGCCTACGTCTGGACCGTCGAGGACAAGGTCACGGGTGACACCCTGAAGCGGACGGTGTTCAGCGAGCACACCGAGTGGGTCATCGATCGGCGCATCGTCGGAAAGTCGGGCACCGCACACCCGCCGACGACCGACGGCACCTTCTACGGCAGCTCGACCTACGCGCCACCGGTGCCACCGTCCTCCACGCCGTGAGCCGACGCACCTCGGGCAGCTCGGACGGACGAGTCCTGCGCGATCCTTCCCCACCGACGTCACATGGCTGCCACGCCCGAGTCGCCAGTCGCCATCCCCGGGCGAGTGCGGCTGGGCAGTGGACCAGTCCGGTGAGTTCCGACACTCTGCGTGCCCCCTACGGCGCGATGGCGGTGGCCTACGCGATGGTCAGGCGCACGGCGACCTCCCGGGATGCTGGCGGGGATTTCAACCCGCCCCTTGCAGCGTGGTGTGGGCGGCCCACCGACTGAGGAGGCCGTCGAGGGCAGGGACCTCGCCCTCGACGGCGCCTGGTGGCTGGGGCACGTCAGCGAGACGGGACCCGGACACCCCGGGGTGCCCGGCTGAGGACTCGGACAAGCACGTGGGGCGCACGCCGCCTCACGTGCTTGTCCCAGAGCAGGTCAAACCATGAGTGCCGGACACGTTCGATGAGTTCCTACATCGAGGCCGCCCGCATCTCGGGCGACCCCGACGGTGGCGCGTCGATCGAGGGGCAGACGTCGGTCTCCCGTTCGGCAGCTCTTCTTGCTCCTGCGACCCGGCATCCGTTGTCGCGGTCCGCCGGACCCGAGCCCCCGAGCGCGTCCCGGTCTGCGACCCTGTGCCCGTGACGGGACGAGTGATGTTCGACGGGCGCGCCCAGGTCCACTACCGACAGCTCCTGGTCGAGACGGGTGACGGGTCGGCGGTCTACGACGCCGCGTTCGCCGGTCAGACGAACGGCCTGGTCGGCGCCGCCGTGCCCGGCTGCGCCGTGCTCATCACCGGGACGCACACGGGCGACGTCGGGCTGCGCGTGGTGCTCCACGACGCGGCGCCGCCGTTCGACCCGCAGTGGGGGGACGTCGTGGAGGCCCCGTTCACCCCGGCGGGGCCGGAGGTCGTCGTGCACGGGCTCATGAGCGACGCCGTCTGCACGTTCGCCCTGCCTGCCGGCAGCTACCGCCTCCGGTGGAGCGGCGCCGGGATGGACGAGGCCTACGACGGAACCGTCTTCGCCGACGACCCCCTGGTCGACACCTTCGAGCTGGCGCTCTGGCCCGCTGCGTCCCGCCCGGCGGAGGTCGTCCGTCAGGAGAGCCGGCGGGGCCGCGAAGCCCACCGCGCGCATCCGCTCGTGTCAGGCCCGGACCGCGGCGCCCGGCTCGAGGGCTGACGCCGGACGTCGGGCGTCCGCCGCCTGCCGCCGACGCGGGGCCGACGAGGCCCGGTCAGCGGGTGCGGTGCTGGGCGCGCGACCGTGTCATCCCGCCCCCGGGTCGCGTCCGACCCACCCGGGTGCGCCCGCGTCCACGGTGGCGTCGCCGACCAGGGTGACCAGGCTCGCCTCGAGGTGTGCGAGGTCGGCGGCGCCGATCGTCTCCTCCCACCGGGCGCGCAGGTCGTCGAAGACCTCCTCACCCGCACGCAGGACCTCGAATCCCCGGGCGGTCACCTGCAGTCGGTTGCGTCGGGCGTCGGACGGGTCCGGGTCGCTCGACACGTAGCCGCGCGCCACGAGGACCGCGATGGTCTTCGCGGCCGCCTGCTTGGAGACGGACAGGCGTCGCCCGACGTCGGACGCGCTGTCGGCGCCGGCGATGACCGCGCGCATCGCGAACTCGTGCGTCGGGCGGAAGTCGTCGTAGCCGCGAGCGGCCAGCTCGACCATCGCACCGTCCACGAGCGTGCGGAAGCCGCCGAGGAGCAGCAGGGCGAGGTCGGCGCCGGATCGGGACATGACGAGAAGCCTAAGCATCCCGCGTGGACATCGACAACCAGGCTGTCTATCGTGGTGGACAACCTAGTTGTCTGTCTGAGGAGTCGACGATGAGCACCACGCACGCGACCATCCCCACCGTCACCCACCACACCGCACCGCTCAACGGTGCGCAGATCCACTACGTGACCGCGGGCGACAGCGGGTCGCCCGTCCTGCTCGTGCACGGGTTCCCCGAGACGTGGTGGGCGTTCCACGAGGTCATCCCCCTGCTCGCCCACGACCACCGGGTCGTCGCGGTGGACCTGCGCGGCTTCGGCGACTCCAGCACCGCCGACGACGGGCACGACAGCACGACCGCCGCGGAAGACCTGCACGGGCTGATCGAGCACCTCGGCTGGGGACCCGTGCACGTGACCGCGCAGGACATCAGCGGGGGCGCCGTGTTCCGGCTCGTCGCCGCGCACCCGCAGGACGTCCTCAGCCTCACCGCGATCGAGACGGGCCTCGCCGGGTTCGGCCTGGAGGGTCTGGCCGACGTCACGCGCGGTGGTTCCTGGCACATCGGCGCCCTGACGGCGGACGGCATCCCGGAGCTGCTGTTCGCAGGCCGCGAGCGCGAGCTGCTCGGCCGGTGGGCCTTCCCGAGCATGACCGCCGTCGCCGGGTCCGTCACCGACGCCGACGTGGACGAGTTCGCTCGCACCTACGCCCGTCCCGGCGGCTGGCGCGGGGCCGTCGGCCTCTACCGCTCGATGCTCGCCGAGGGCGACGACCTCCGGACCCTGGCCGGGTCGAGGCCGCTCACCGTGCCCGTGCTCGCCGTCGGCGCCGGCGGTGGACCGTTCACCTCCACGACGCTCGGTCAGGTCACCGCGGGCGACGTCACCGCTGTGCAGCTGGAGGGCGTCGGCCACTACGCCGCCCTGGAGGCTCCGGAGGCGCTCGCGGCGGCGATCCTCGACTTCACCGGCTCCGTCGACCTCGTCGACACGCCACGCTCGTGACTGCCGCAGCGAACAGCCCGCTCAGGCGCCGCACTCACGGCACTACTCGCGGCTCAGAACGAGGCCCCGGACACGGGGCTTCGTCAGCCGCGTTGTGAGCTGTGAGGAGTCGTCTCTTTCCGGTTCAGTGAGCTCGCGGAGATGCCGATGTCGCCCTCGGGCCTTGTCGGCTCGTGCGGATACAGTCCTGGTGGGGCGACGGCGCCGACGAATTCAGTCGCCCCACGCGGGATTCGATGATCGGGAGCGGCGTGGTGTCGAGCTGGGGAAGTGGCCGGGGCGAACTGGCGGACGTCGTCGAAGCACAGACAACGACGTGCCTCAATGTCTATCGCGAAGATCCCTCGCGCATGCTCGAAGATGCCAACAATGAGGCACGGATCGCCTCGGGTGGCTACAGCACGCGGCAGCTCGAGGAACTCGTGCAGAACGCGGTCGACGCCGCGCGTAAGGGCGGAGACCGGGTCGAGGTCGTGCTGCGCCGGGACATGTTGTATGCCGCAAACAACGGCGCGCCGTTCGACGCGGGCGGCGTGCGTGCACTCATGGCCTCGGACATTTCCGCCAAGGAAGAGTCCGAGGTCGGCCGCTTTGGCATCGGCTTCAAGTCCGTACTGGCCGTCTCCGAGGCGCCGAAGATCTACAGCCAGTCGGTCTCATTCGGTTTCGACCGTGGTCATGCCGAGCGGGTGCTTCGGGCCGCCGGCCTGGAGTCGCACACGTATCCGACGATGCGCACCGCAGTCCTGTTGGATGCTCACGCGGCCAGCGCGCTGGACCCCACGCTCGCGACGCTGATGCAGTGGGCGTCGACCGTCGTGGTCATCCCCCTGCGGGACGGCGAAGCACACCGACTTCTCTCGGCCCGCCTCGACTTGTTCCGTGACGAGTTCCTGCTGTTCTCACCGCACGTCACAAGCGCCGCGCTGCGTAACGCGCACCAGCTGCGAGCCTCCGACGCCCGGTCGTTGCAGGGCCTGGGCCTAGGACCCGACGAGATGCGACGGCTCACTCAGCGGCAGCCCGAGTCCAGTCGGGAGCTCGCCGTGACCGATCGGGGCAGCGGGGTGTGGCGGCTGACTGTGAACGACGCACCCGTCGACTGGGTAGTCGCGCGGACCAGCCATAACCCCACTGGAAAGGCGCTCGCCGACGGGGCGTACTCCGCGGGTCGCGAGCAGGTCGACGTCGCATATGCGGTGTGCCTGACGGATGACCGGTACTCGGTCGGCGAGTTCTGGTCCTACTTCCCGACGTCCGACGCCACCACTCTGTCCGGCATCGTCAACGCGCCCTGGAAGCTGTCGGACGACCGCAAGCATCTCCTGCGAGGGGCGTTCAACGAGGAGCTCCTCACGCAGGTTCTGCCGCCGCTGATATCGAGGGCATTCCGCGCGTTCCAGGGCACGGACCGCATCGCGGCCGTGCTTGACGCAATGCCCGCGCGCGGCGACGAGCCGAGGAGCGATGCCGACGACATCATCAACAAGCCGGTCATCGGATACCTTCAGCGCGAACCCGCGCTCCCCGACGGCACAGGAACGCTGCGGGTCGCGCGGGAGCTGAAGTGGCTCGGCTCGGGGACTCTCGGGAAGAACAGGCCCGTCACGATGGCCTGGCACGAACGGTGGCGCGACGCCGGCGGCCACCTCGACGCTTGGGTGCATCCGCTCACCTACTCCACTGCCGAGCGGCGCGCCAAGGTAGGGCGACTCCTGGCCCACCCCCGCGAGGCGGATGAGGTACCGCCGGCGGGCCTGGACCTCTGGCTCGAGGATCTCGTCCGTGATGGGACGGTCGAGGAGTCCGCCCGCGCGATCGGCCTCGCTGCGTGGGTCCTGGACCAGTCGACGGGGGTCGACGATCTCGTCGCAGCACGTGCGATCGTCCAAGCCGTCCAGCGCGCCCGGATCATCCGACTGGAGACCGGGGAGCTCAAGGCGGCGACCCGCGGTCGGGTCTTCGTCAAGGTCGAGGGCGAGGACCGGCCGGGCGTGGACTTCGTCGATCCCGACCTCGTCGCCCTGCCGGGCGTCAGGGACGGGCTCACACGTCTCGGCGTGGTGCTCATGGACCGGACTGGCCGGTTGCACGAGCTGCTCGCAGTCGCGCAGCAGCCCGATGCCGCCAGCGAACCGGCCAAGGTGTGGCCACAGATCTGGGAGATCCTGCGAGAGATCCCCCCTGCTACGGCGATGTCCATCCTCCGGGAGGACTTGCACTGTACGGACGGGCGCGACCTCATGCTCCGGGTCCGCCTGCGTACCGCGACGGGGAGGTGGGTCACGCCCGGAACGGCGTTCCTCGCAGGCGACATCGTGCCTGCCGACGGATCGCGAGACCGTGACTTCCTCGTCGACCCGCTGTTCCACCGCGACGACACAGACCTCCTGCGCGAAGTCGGCGCCGTGGAGGCGCCGACCCGGCACCACAAGCTGATCTCCCACGAGGCGTGGTACTCCGACTACGTCAACGCGATGAAGGACCACTTCATCAAGGGACAGACGGGCTCCAGACCCGACCCCGATTACGTCATCGTGGACGGCGAGCCCCCGATGTGGCCCATGCAGATCCTCACGACCATGTCTCCCGCGGCGCGGGCCGCGGCCACCGCCCGCATCCTCGCGCAAGGACTTCCCGCCGCGTGGTCGGTCCGCCATCGCTCGAACGCGAGTTACGGCGAGAAGCGTGTCATCTCGCCGGAAGCCTGGTTCATCCGCAGGTACGGCCTCTTGGCGACGCGCTCATTCGGGCTGATGCGTCCTCAGAACGTCGTGGTCGCAGCGGAGGACGTCCCCGCGGACGTCCTCCCCGCGTTCGAGTGCGACGAGTCAGTCGCGAGGGCACTGCGGCTCAAGAAGACGCCCTCCGAGATCACACCCGAAGACTGGACGACCCTCAAGTCGGTCGCCGACCACTGGGTGGGAAGCGAGGAAGACGACCTCCGCAGAGCGGGGTTCTACGCGTGGACCGCTGACTCGATCCAGCCTGACTCGATCGTCGTCCGTGTCGGGCACCGGCGCGTGCCGGTGGAGCCGAACAACGTCGGTGTGACCGACGACGACAACGTCTATGCGGCGATGCTCGAGGCGCAGATTCCCGCGCTGCGGGTGGCTGACGACGAGGACATCGCGATCTTCGTCGACAACTGGTCGACGCCGCTCGGCAAGGACCTGCTCCAAGAGGAGGTGGTCGTCGAGGTCGCGGGCGAACCCGAATACCTCACAGACCTGTACCCGCCGCTCAAGCTGCGCCTGGAGGCTGAAGACCGGGAGCTTAAGCTCCAGCCGTGCACCCGGCTCGAGCGGATGATCGCCACCCCGCAGGGTCAGAAGGCGCTCTCGATCGCGGCACGACGGGATGGTGACACCGTCCTCATCACCGCGTCGACCCGCGAGGAGCGTCTCCGGCAGGTCTCGGACGTGCTCGACCTCGGCATGACCCGCGACGACATCGCGCGGGTCTTCGACCAGATGAACGAGGCCGCAGCGAACCAGCTGCGCGTAAAGCTCAAGCACGCGCCCGACGACGACGAGCGTCTCCTGACCGCGGTCGGGGTCGACGCCCTTCGGCGTATCGTGCCCGCCCATGCTCTCGAGGTGCTGGAGAACCGTCCTCAGGAGACGCAACCGCGCGAGATCGCGGCGTTGGCGCGAGCCGTGCACGGCGTCGGCATCCTCAAGCAGATGCGCTCGTCGCTCGAGGAGGCCAACCTCGAGCCCCCGCGCGAATGGACCGGCCGTCGCACCACCCGGCAGTGGGTGCATTCGCTCGGCTTCCCCATCGAGTGGGCCGGGTTCCCGACCGCGAGCCGGCCGGCCGTCGAGGTGATCGACGGCCCGGTGAACCTCAGTGCGTTGCACGACTACCAGGAGCACGTCACCCGGAACATCGCTGCGATGCTCCGGGGTGTCGGCAGCAGCCGAGGCATGGTGTCGCTGCCGACAGGCGCGGGGAAGACCCGCGTCACGGTGGAGGCGCTGGTCAACGAGGTCAACGCGGGCATCGTCGACGTGGAGAAGCCCCTGGTCTGGATCGCACAGACAGACGAGCTCTGCGAGCAGGCTGCCGAGACATGGACCTACGTATGGCGTGCGATCGGCCGCACGACCGCCATGCGACTGGGTCGACTGTGGGCGTCGAACGAGGTCCCCGAGGAGCCCGGCGCCTTCCAGCTCGTCATCGCCACGATCGACAAGCTCGATCTGATCGTCGACCGCCCCGGCGAGGAGTACGCCTGGCTCCGCGACGCGTCCGTCGTGGTGATCGACGAGGCGCACACGTCGATCGCGCCGAGCTACACCCGAGTACTCGAGTGGATGGGCCGAACCACGCGGGGACGGAACCCGAGCGACCCGAGGCCCCTCATCGGCCTCACGGCGACCCCGTTCCGGGGCACGGGTACGTCGACGGTTGAGACCGAACGACTCGTGAAGCGGTACGACGGCAATCGCCTCGACCGCGGTGCCTTCCGAAATGCCGACGACCCCTACGGCGAGCTCCAGGACATGGGAGTGCTCGCGCGGGTGCGGCATCAGCTGGTCGACGGCGTCGACGTTCATCTCACAGCCGCCGACATCGCGGAGATCGAGCACCAGAAGAACTTGCCCCCTGCTGTCGCGGCGCGTCTGGGAGCCGACCTTGCGCGTACGCAACGCGTGGTGGACGCGATCGCCGATCTTCCCGACGACTGGACGATCTTGACGTTCGCGCCGTCGGTCGAGAACTCGCGAGTGCTCGCGGCGCTCCTCTCACACCGCGGGATTCCCGCCGTCTCGATCTCGGCGGACACAGAACCTGCCGCAAGGCGCCACTACGTCAAGGAGTTCAAGGCTGGCCGGATCCGCGTGCTGACCAACTACAACGTGCTGACGCAGGGCTTCGACGCACCGAAAGTCCAGGCCGTCTTCGTCGCACGCCCGACGTTCACTCCTAACATCTACCAGCAGATGGTCGGTCGTGGGCTGCGAGGCCCGAAGAACGGCGGGTCCGAAGAGGTCCTCATCGTCAACGTCCGGGACAACTTCGCAAAGTTCGGCGAGCTCCTGGCCTTCAACGAGTTCGAGTACCTGTGGAACCGTCGATGACCGGTCACCCGCCGGACGCCAGTCAGCTCGCCGCGATCGACGTCCCACCGAATGCCCGGCAGATCGTGGTCGCCGGACCCGGATCCGGAAAGACGGAGGTCGTGTCGAACCTGGTCGCGCGGCTCCTCGAGGAGGGCGTTGACCCGGCCTTTGGCATGTTCGTCGTCTCGTTCTCGAACGCCGCGGTGAACGCGGTGGACGCCCGACTGCGAGAACGCGGCGCCGCGCCGATCACGGTCCAGACGATGGATTCGCTCGCCGGTGAGATCCTTCACGACCTCTCCGACGAGAAGTTCACCGGTTTCGACCGCCGTATCGGGGCGGCGACACGCGCACTCGCGGACGAGACCTGGGAGAGGTTCGACGCCCTCGAACACCTCGTGGTCGACGAGATCCAGGACGTGGTGGGTGTGCGCGCCGACTTCCTCCTCGCCATTCTCCACGCATTGCCGGATGAGTGTGGGTTCACGCTTCTCGGCGATCCCGCTCAGGGGATCTACGACTGGCAGCTGCGGGGAGAGGAGCGGCCGATGTCGACCACGAGCTCCGCCGAACTCCTCGCACGCGTCGCGAAGATGGACGGAGTCGAGGTGAAGCACCTGGCCGGCCAGTACCGGGCGCGATCGCGTGACGCGCGCCGCGCCGTCGCCCTGCGGGACGACGCGCTCCGGGGGGACCCGGACGGTCGGCTCGAGGAGTTCCTCGCCGATCTCGTGCCCGTCGGGAGCGTCGAGGAGGCGGCTGCAAGCGCCGGCGGTTGGGCGGGCACCACCGTCTTCCTCACCCGCAACAACGGCCAGGCCCTGCTGACCGCTGGTGCGATAGCGGCGACGGGCGCGCGTGTGGAAGTCCGACGCAGCGCACAGCAGCGTGTCCTCGCGAGCTGGATCGCACGCGTCCTCGGAGAGCATCCGGCCCCGGGCATCACACGGGAGGAGATCGAGCGACGCGCTGTGTCCATTCGTCCGGACCTGGACCCCGAAGCCCTGTGGCGCGCGATGCGATCGGTCGTCCGAGGACGCGGCCGGGAGGTGGACCTGGCCGCCCTGGCCGGTGCCCTGCGGCGCCCGCGACCGCTCATCCCCGATCTGCTCGAGCCCGTGCTGGCGCCGTTCGTCGTCTCGACGGTGCACCGCGCGAAAGGCCTCGAGTTCGACAACGTCGTGCACGTCGATTTCCCGGACAAGCCGTGGATCAACGAACCCGACGAGTCCGAGGACGACGAGCACCGCGTGCTGTTCGTCGCCGTCTCCCGCGCTCGTGACGTCCTCGCGCGTGCGGACGGCCCCGACGACCGCCGCGTGCGCAGCTCGAGAAGGCCCGACGGAGCCCGCCGGTGGCACCTCGGCGGGCGCGCGAAGTGGATGACATTCGGATACGAGCTGCGCGCGGACGACCTCGACCGTTCCACACCGCCGGGCGACGACCCGGCCTCGACGCAGCGGCACCTGGCCGAGCGAGTGCGGCCCGGCGACCCGTTGACGATCCGGCTCGACCTCCGTCGGAGCACGCTCGCCGTACCGGTGTGGGAGCTCGTCCACGACGAGGTCGTCGTGGGACGCACGTCGGCAGAGTTCGGCGAGGCGTTCGCGCGGAGGGTCGGCCCCCGCGAACGGTCCTCGAGGGGCTGGCCGAATTTGAGCGGCGCGCGGGTCGAGGGGATGGCGACGATCGCGGGTGGCCCGCAGCAGGGTGCGGTGGGCCGGTACGGCCTGTGGCTCGCGCCCGTGTGCCCCGGAATGCTGACGATCGACTGGAACGGGGATCGCGATGACTGATCTCAGCCCTTGGTACGCGGCACGAGACCACATGGTCGACGTCGTGCGGGCGGACCTCTACGGAGGACCGGAGGACGAGACGCTCGACGAGGAGCCGCTCGAGCGCTTCATCGTCGGCATCCTCCACCCGTCGACCGGGACGGCGTCGAGAGCCGTCGTCGAGGGGGCGAACCAGGAGCCGGACGCCGAGGCGGGAACGGAGCCGGACGCCGAGTACGACCCTGGCGTTTCCTTCGCCCACCTGCGTTACCCGTCGTCGATGGGACTGACGTTCGGTGTCACGGCAACCACGCAAACGCTTCGGATCAGCGCGTCGGCCGACCGGTACGAGCCGGACGAGACCGCAGCCCCTCAGCCCAGCCGGACGGCCGTCGGGACCCGAGCGCGGCGCGCGCGGATCCGGCGTTGGCGTCGATTCGCCGTCGGCCCTGTCGAGGTGACGGTCGAGCTGTCCGACGGCGGGTCGCAGGACCACCCGATCGCGGAAGGCCTGTCCTTGCGCACGGTGGTCCGTCCCGAGCGGGACGGCGTCGTCAACGTGACCGCTGTCCTCGTGAACGCGCATCCACGCCCCGAGAAGGGCCTCATGGACGCCCTGTGCTGGTTCCGGCCAGAGATCCGGGTCCGGGCCGTGGGCGGTGAGTTCCGCGACCGGCGTCCCGAGCGGGTTCTCGCGCACTTGGACCAGGACGAGCAGAGCGGTGAACTGCTCTACCGGACGCAGCGCCACCTCGCCGTGGGACACGGTGTCGCCGTCACGTGGGAGGAGGGGGAACGTGTCGTCGAGCTCGTCACGACGTTCTTCCCCGAGCACGACCTGAAGCTGGCGAAGGCGGACCGGCCGGACGTGCCTGATCTGTCGATGCCGGGCCTCGCGGAGGCACCCGACATCGAGGCCCTCACCGCACCCCTGCGTGGTCTGGTCGCGGCATACGAGGCATGGATCACCGTCCAGGAGACCCGCGCGGGCTCGGAGCACCTGCCCGAGCACCTGGAGAGGACCGCTCAGCGCCACCTGGACGAGTCACGGTCGGCCGCCGCGCGTATGCGTTCTGGCATCGACCTGCTCGGGCGCGACCCCGTCGCGGAGCGGGCGTTCCGACTCATGAACGCCGCGATGCAGCAGCAGCGCGCACGGCAAGAGCTCGTACGCAACGGCAGCACGGGTGTCGTGGGGCGGTGGCGACCGTTCCAGATGGCGTTCATCCTTCTCAACGTAGAAGGGCTGGCCGACCCGTCCAGCACGGACCGCGACGTCGCCGACCTGCTGTGGTTCCCGACAGGCGGCGGCAAGACCGAGGCATACCTCGGCCTCATCGCTTTCATCCTGGTCCATCGCCGACTCCGCCGCGCCGGCGACGACGGAGCGGGCGGCGGCGTCGGCGTGATCATGCGGTACACGCTGCGCCTCCTGACCCTGCAGCAGTTCGAGCGTGCGGCCGGCCTCGTGTGCGCTCTCGAGGATCTCCGCACGCGCGACCCCGAACTGCAGGCCACCGCACCGTTCACCGTAGGCCTGTGGGTCGGGCAGGGCGCCACGCCGAACTCCGTCGACGACGCGAGCAAGGCGCTGCGGAAGCTCGCGAGGGATGAGGAGCCGGGTGACACCGGGAACCCGGTCCAGCTCCTGCGCTGCCCGTGGTGCGGCGAAGGGCTCAGGCCGACGGACTACGAGGCGAACCGCCAGCTCCGTCGGGTGTTCGTCCGCTGCCCACGCATCGACTGCCGTTTCCACGGCGGGGACGGGCTCCCGGTTGTGCTCGTCGACGATGAGGCGTACACCCGGCGGCCTTCGCTGGTGATCGGCACGGTCGACAAGTTCGCGATGCTTGCATGGAACGAGCAGAGCGGGCGACTCTTCGGACGGGGCTCGGCTGGCGGCACCGACGCCGCGCCCGACCTGATCGTCCAGGACGAGCTCCATCTGATCTCCGGGCCGCTCGGGACGCTCGTCGGTCTCTACGAGACCGCGGTCGACCTGCTGGCGACGGACCCGGACACGCACGCGCGACCGAAGCTCGTGGCCTCGACGGCCACGATCCGGCGCGCCGGTGACCAGGTCAGGGCGGTGTTCGACCGGGAGTCTCGCCAGTTCCCGCCACCGGGCATCGACGCCGACGACTCGTTCTTCGCCGTGGACGCGATGCCGCAGGAGAAGGGCACGCGGCGCTATGTCGGCCTCATGGCTCCGTCGACCAGTCACGCCACGTTGTTGGTGCGCACCTACGCGGCCCTCCTCCAGGGTGCGGCCGACCTCCCGGCCGCACCCGAGGTGAAGGACGCGTACTGGACCCTGCTCGGGTACTTCAACTCGTTGCGCGTCCTCGGCGCCGCCTACATCCAGTCGATCGACGACGTCCCGGACCGCATCAAGGTCGTTGCAGGGCGTCTGGGTGCGGAGCCTCGCAAGACCCGCGACCCCGTAGAGATGACGTCACGCGTGCGATCGAGCGAGGTGCCGCTGCTGCTGCAGCGATTGCAGACCGCCTACCCGCAACAGGACAGCCCCGACCTCGCCCTGGCCACCAACATGATCTCGGTCGGCGTTGACGTCGACCGACTTGGTCTCATGGCCGTCATGGGACAGCCGCAGAGCACGTCCGAGTACATCCAGGCGACGAGCCGAGTCGGCCGACGTCACCCCGGCCTGGTGTTCACGCTCTTCAACGCGGCGCGGTCCCGCGACCTGTCGCACTTCGAGTCGTTCACGTCGTACCACCGCGCCCTCTACAAGCAGGTCGAGGCCACGGGTGCGACCCCCTTCGCGCCGCGTGCTCTCGACCGGGGCCTGCATGGTCTACTCGCGATCCTCGCGCGGCACACGATCGCGGGCGCCGCGGCGGACCGGTCTGTGCGGGTGCCGGTCGAGGCAGCGGAGTTCGACGGGATCGTCGACGTCATTCGGGACCGTGCCGAGCGGGTCGCGGGCACCGTTGCCGCCCGCGAAGCCGAGGAGTCGTTGCGGGAGCTCGTGTCGGCGTGGGAGGACGCCGCGGACTACGGCGATCTGGTCAACTACGCCGCCTGGCGAGGTGACGGCGCGAAGGCGCTGATGGTTCCAGCGGGAGGCGGGGCGGGCGACCGCGGTGGTGAGCAACTCGCGGAGACGTTCCCTCCAGAGGACACACCATGGGCGACGCTGACGTCGCTGCGGAACGTGGACCGGGAGAGCACGCTCCGGATCATCGCCGGTCGTGCTGCACGAGGAGGTGCGGATAACAGTGGCGATTGACCGGCCCAAGGCCCGCCAGAGCCAACTCGTCACGACCTACGGGGTGGGATCGCTCTTCCCCGCGGCCGACCAGAGCTTCATGATCGCCGGGATCGACGAATGGGCCCCCGACGAGCGGTTCGACATCGAGGAGCCCCGACTCGCCCGTTCGCTCGAGGTCGACGTGTTCCGTGCGCCGCCGACCGGCCGGCGCTCGGGCGACGTCCCGGTCGTGCGGTTCCCGACCTACCACTACTGCCCCGGCTGCCGGCGGCTCGACCGGTTCTGGAACTTCGACGCGCGGGCTATGCAATGCACGGCGTGCACGGCGGACCTGACTCCGTCACGCTTCGTGGCCTGCTGCGAGAGCGGGCACATCGAGGACTTCCCGTACTTCCAGTGGCTCCACCGTGGTCCGGCGGGTACGGGCAGCGCGCACACGATGTCACTCAACGCCCGTGGGGCGTCGTCCTCGCTGGCTGACATCGTCCTCTCCTGCAGCTGCGGCGTCGCCGATGTCGACCTCGACGGCTCGTTCAGCCCTGGCGCTCTGCGCGACGTGAAGAAGTGCAGTGGGAAGAGGCCCTGGTTGCTCGGCACCGAGGACCAGCCATGCGAGAAGCCGCTGCGCGTACTGCAGCGCGGTTCGTCCAACGTCTGGTTCGCAGCCGTCCGCTCAAGCATCTCGATCCCGCCGTGGTCCAGCCCGAACGCCAAGGTCGTCACGAAGCACTGGGACGTCCTCAAGGGCGCCTCGGACGCGACCCTCGCGGAGGTACTGCAGTCCTACGCGAGCTCCGCGCGGTTGCCTGGAGTGACCTTCGAAGGGATGCTCGCCCAGGTCCGCCTCCGTCGAGGCTTCGACGCCGGCCACGTCCCGACCGACGCGGACCTGCGGGCGGAGGAGTACCTCGCACTCGTCGACGGCAACGACGGCGGAGCGCATGACACCTTCCAATGCCGCTCCGTGGAGGTCGCGACCGAGCTCCACGGAGTCGTTGCCCAGGTGTCGAGTGCCACGCGCCTTCGTGAGGTCCGTGCCCTGTACGGGTTCGCGCGAGTGACGCCGATGGCGACCGACACGGTGAGCCCGAGCCTCGCGCCACTCAGCAAGAGCCGACTGAACTGGCTCCCCGCCACGGAGGTGCTCGGCGAAGGCGTCTTCGTCCGGGTCGATGAGGAGATGATCGACTCGTGGGAGTCGTCCGCGGTCGCGAACGAGCGGTGCGCGGTCCTGGCCGAGTCCCTCCGGCAGCGCGCCCTGGAGGCGGACCGCCCCGAACCCGAGCCCCCGTCCGCCCGCTTCGTCGCCATGCACTCGTTGGCCCATGCCGTCCTCCAGGAGCTCAGCCTGAACGCGGGCTACCCCGTGGGGTCCCTGCGCGAGCGCGTCTACGCCGCGCCCGGCCAGGCCGGCTTCCTCGTGTACACCGCGTCCTCGGACGCTGCCGGAAGCCTCGGTGGCCTCGCCGCCCTCGCCGAGGCAGGCATGTTCTCTCGCGCCCTCACCGCCGCACTCAGCAGAGCTGGCTGGTGCTCGAACGACCCCGTCTGCGGCGAGTCGGGGCCCTCCGGTGCGGACGGCCTCAACCTGGCCGCCTGCCACGCCTGCCTGCTCCTGCCGGAGACGAGCTGCGAGCACCGCAACGTGCTCCTCGACCGGGTCATGCTCACAGGCCGCCCGAATGCTCCGGAGGTAGGTCTCCTGAGCCGTCTGATCCAGTAAGACGACGGCTCCATGCGTCGTGTACGACGGCCGCGGCGGCGTCCATGTCGGCATGCTCCCAGAACCGGAGGACGGTCCACCCGGCCGCCTCGAGCCGCACGTCTGTGTCACGGTCACGGGCGATATTCGCGTCGAGCTTCGCCCTCCACCACTGACTGTTCGACGCCGGGACCGTGACGTGCTCCGGGCAAGCGTGCCAGAAGCACCCATCGACGAAGACAGCGAGCCGGGCCCGAGTGAACAGGACGTCCGCGCGCCGTCGGCGCACACCGGGCAGAGCCGCATCAACGCGGTACCGGAGGCCTCGGCGGTGCAGCGCACGCCGCAGCAGCAACTCCGGCGACGTGTCTCGCCGTGCCTGCCGCGCCATCCGCGCGGAGACGGCGGCCGACGACGGCACGAGCGCGTGCGGGACAGCGGAGGGGACCGCATCGTGTCGCCTGTCCCCCCGATGAGCTGGGCCGACCACACGGCCAACGCTAGTCCCACCGCCGGCGTGGCCCCACACGAGCCTCCGCTGCTCGTCGTACGCTTGTCGCCGTGACGACGAGCCGCGCGGAGATCGGCGACGACCTGACGGTCCTCGATCTCTTCGCCGGCGCCGGCGGGCTGAGCGCGGGTGTGACTTCCCCCGGAGGCTTCCGGCCGATCGCCGCCGTCGAGATGGACCGCGCCGCCGCTGCGACCTACCGGCTGAACCACCCGGACACCGACGTGTTCGCCGGCCCCATTCAGGAATGGCTCGACCAATGCGAGGTGCCCGAGGTCGACGTGATCGTCGGCGGACCGCCCTGCCAAGGGTTCTCGACGCTCGGCAAGCAGGATGAGCAGGACGAACGCAACGCACTCTGGTACGAGTACGCCAAGACGATCGTGCGGGCACAGCCTCGCTGGTTCGTCGTGGAGAACGTTGCGACCTTCGTGAAGTCCGCGCAGTTCTGGCTGTTCCGACACGAGACCACGCGCGGCGGGATGCTCGCGGACTGGACGTTCGAGGCCCGCGTCGTGAACGCAGCCGACCACGGCTCGTTCCAGGCGCGGAAGCGAGCACTCCTCATCGGACACCGCCGGGACGTCACCGCTCCCCCGTGGCCGGTGCCGGAGTTCATCGGACGGCACCGCACCGTCGCGGAGGCCATCGGCGGTCTGCCAGACCCGGGCGGGGACGAGTGGCCTACCGCCACCGTCGAGCTCGACGGCGAGGACGTGCTCGGTGGCTGGACGACCGACGAGCTCCACATCGGACGCAGGTACCGCCAAGTCTCGCTCGACCGGTTCGCCGCGATTCCACCAGGCGGAAACCGTTTCGATCTTCCCGAGCACCTGAAGGCCCCGTGCTGGGTGAAGCACACCTCCGGCTCCGGCGACGTCATGGGACGCCTGAGGTGGGACGCCCCATCCGTGACCATCCGCACCGAGTTTTACAAGCCCGAGAAGGGCCGCTACCTCCATCCAGTGGCAGATCGCGTCATCACACATCGGGAGGCCGCGATTCTTCAGGGCTTCCCTTCGAACTACCGCTGGGCGGGGACGCGAGCACAGGTCGCGCGTCAGATCGGGAACGCGGTCCCGCATGAGCTCGGCGCGGCCGTCGGCCGCGCCCTCCTCGCTGCGACGCAACCGGATCGGCCGACCGAGGTGGAGGCCGCGAACCTGTTCTGAGGCGCGTGTGCCGTCGGACCGGCGCGCGCTGCGGCTCACGTCGCAGTGTGCCGAGCCTGATCAACGGGAGTCGCCGGGGATACGCGTCGGAGGGAAGGGGCCCCTCTGCAGGTCGAGGTACCCCAGCGCCGTCCCACCGGGTGAGGGTCGCGCCGCCGGGTCAGGACGTGAGGGGTACCGTCACCGTCGTGGCCGAGGTCGACGCACGGTGGGTGCAGCTGCTCGCGCTGGGCGAGAGGCTCGACGACGCCGAGGACGAGGCGGCGGAGCTGGTCGCGCAGCTCCAGGTCGACGCGGCGGAGTCGGTCCTGGAGCTGGCGCTGCGCGCGTTGTCGCACGACCACCCGTGGCACCGTCAGGCCGCGGCGTGGGTCCTCGGACAGTTCGGGTATCCGCGAGGACGACCATTCGGCGCGCGGGTGGTGCCGGAGGTGGCCCGTGCGGCCCGGGCGGAGCAGGACGACGACGTCCGTCAGGACCTCGTCGACGCCCTGGGCAAGGCGGAGGACGCCGCGTGGCTCGACGACCTCCTGACGTTCGCCGGGGACCCGGCTGCGGGCGTGCGCCTGGCGGTGGCGATGTCCCTGCCGGCGATGCCGTACGGCGAACCGCTCACCGAACGAGCCGTCGGTGCGCTGATCACGCTCTCGGCGGACACCGACCCCCGCGTGCGCGACTGGGCGACGTTCGGCCTGGGGAGCCAGACGTCGCAGGACTCCCCCGCGATCCGCGCCGCCCTGCATGCACGGCTGGACGACGACGACCCCGACGCGGCGGCCGAAGCGCTGCTCGGGCTGGCCCGCCGCGGGGACCCCGAGGCGTTGGGCCGGGTCCGGGCCGCGATCGACCAACCGGGATCGGACGTCAGGCTGCTCGCGCTCCGCGCGGCGGGGGAGCTCGCGGACCCCGGGCTGCTGCCGTCGTTGCGGGCGCTGGCGCTGGCGTGGGACGGCGACGCGGACGAGCACACCGAGGCCGTCGCGTTCGCGATCGCGCGGTGCGACCCGGGCGCGCCGGTGTCGGCGAGGCAGGTCGAGCAGCGGATCGTCGCCGCGGTCGACGAGCGCGTCGCCGGCACGGGGTGGTCGCTCGCGTCGGAGGGCGACTACCCGCGCACGCTCCTTCTCCCCCGGCGTCCCGACGGTGTGGTCGACGGGTCGGTCGAGCCGGAGGTCGTGTGGGAGGGGTCCACCCCGGACGGGTTCGACGTCGACGCGGCGGTGGCCCGGTGCGTCGCCGTGATCCAGGAGGCCGCGACCCGTCGGCGCTGAGCGGACGCCGAACGGGTGGGACCCGTTGCTTCGCGACCGCCGCTCCCCGACGATCGCTCGATGAGCTCGTCCCAGCCCGACGCCCAGGTCGACACGGAGCTGAGCGACGCGATCGTCGCGTACGTCGGCTCCATCCACGACCGCCCCGACGCCCTCGCTGCGCGCGCGGGACGACGGTCACCGGAGGAGCTGCGCGCGGAGATCCAGTCGCTCATGGGCGAGCTGTGGAGCGTGCCGGTCGACGCGCGGGGCATCACGGTCTGGGAGGAGTGCCGGCTCGTGCACGACGTCTTCGCGCCGCGCCACCCCGAGCTCTCGAAGCAGGCGGTGGACGCCATGCTGATGCGCTACGCGTGGGCGAACCGCTGACGGCCCGCGTGACCACGGGCGCCCCCCGCCCCCGGTAGGTCGACGCCACCAGGACGAACACCTGGGCGAGACGGTGAACGTCCCGCCCAGGTGTCACGCCGCTGGTCGGTCGCGGCGCTCCCGGCTCAGAGCGTGAGGACGACGGTCGAGATGCTCCGTGCGGGCACGTCGACCGTCACCTGGCTGCCGTTGACGCTCGTGGTCCGGGCCGCGCGGTTGGAGTACTGCGAGGTCATCGTGTGGAGTGCGGACCTGACGTCCTGCGGGGCCTGGACGACGGCGCCGTTCACCGCGCTGGTCGAGCGGTTGAGGATGACGAGGGTGATCTTGCCGTCGCCCTGGTAGGCCGTGACGTCGAGCGGCGACGCCTTCGCGCTCTCGGTCACGCCGACGCGCTGGTAGCCGGGGCGGACGTACTTGGAGTACTGCGAGAAGGCCCAGCCGCGCTTGAGGACCGCCCCGCCGGTCGTCCCGTACGCCGACTCCCCGTCACCGATGAACGAGTAGTAGCGCCGCCCGTACCACCAGACGTACGCGCTCCAGTTCGCCTCCATGGTGCGGTTGACGGAGGGCATGATCCTGTCGAGCGTCTCGTTCCACGCGGTGGCGTTCGACGGGTCGCCCCAGATGCGCGACCCGCTGCCGTCGGCCTCGTGGAAGTTCCACTCGGTCATCCACTGGTTCTTCCCGTACTGCGCGGCGAGCGGGTACCGGGAGAGGTTCGGACCGGTGTCCTGGCCGTAGATGTGGCCGCCGATGTAGCCGATGTTGCTGCGGGCGGTCGCGTCGTTGAGCGTGGGGTCGGTGTAGGCCCGGTTCGTGCCGAGCGACTCGGCGACCATGAGCTTGGTGCCCGTGATCTTCGCGCCGTGGTCGCGCACGAAGGTGCGGAGCGTGTCGCCCGTCCACGCCATCGAGTCGTAGTCGGGGTGCCAGTCGGGCTCGTTCTGGACCGACGTGACGTCGATCGTCACGCCCTGGCTCTTCATGTACTGCACGTAGCCGTTGAGGTGGTTGGCGTAGTCGCCGTAGCGCGAGGTCAGCAGGGTGCCGCCGTTGATCCGGCTGTTGTTCGACTTCCACGCGGCCGGCGCGGTCCAGGGCGAGGCGAGGATCTTGACGTCCGAGCCGTACGCCTTCGCCGTCTTCAGCGCGCTGACCTGGGTGCCCCACTCGCTCGACACCGGCGAGATCCCGGTGCGGACGATCGACAGGCCGAGCTGGTTGTCGCCCATGCCGACGAGCGTCTGCGTGTCGGCGGTCGACCACGCGCCGCCCCAGATCGACACGGCCGCGCCGAAGCCGTCGATGGTCTGGTACCTCGTGCCTGTGTTCACCGTGATGTCGGCCGGGCCGCTCGTCGGGTTCGGCGTCGGGGTCGGCGTCCGCGTCGCGGAGGGGGTGGGGGTCGGGGTCACGGTGCCCGTGGGGGTCGGCGTCGGGGTGCCGCTGGGGGACCCCGTGCAGGTGGTCCCGTTGAGCGCGAAGGAGGTCGGCGCCGGGTTGGAGCCGCTGTAGCTGCCGTTGAAACCGAGCTCCGTCGTCGCCCCGGTGCCCAGCGAGCCGTTGTACGACGCGTTCCGCGCGGACACGGCGGCGCCGCTCTGGGTGACCGTGGCGCTCCAGGCCTGCACCACGGTCTGCTCTGCGGGGAAGGTCCAGGTGAGGACCCAGCTGCTCACCGCGTCACCGAGGTTCGTCACCTTCACGCCGGCCGTGAACCCGCCGCTCCACTGCGAGGAGACGACGTAGTCCACCCGGCAGCCGGTCGCGGCCGACGCCACGGGCGCCTGCACGACCACCGCCCCGGTGAGGAGCGTCGCCGCCGCCAGGGTCGCCGACCAGGTCCGGCGCCACCGTTGAGTTCTTCGCATGATTCGTCCGATCGTCGTTGGTCGTCCGATGCGGGCCCGGTGGTCCCTGCTGGCAGCCGGCGGACAGGGAACCGGGCTCACCGGTCGGCGCGACTATGTCGGGCGGATCCGGGCTTGTCCAGCGACGTCGACCTAATCGTTTGGGCCGATCGCAGGCCCCACGAGCGCCGTGCCAGAGTGGCCGCACCCCTGCCATGTGAGCGCTCACATCGCGGGTCCGCGGCCCACCGGCAGCCATCTCAGGAGGCAGACGCCATGCACCGAATCGCCCGACGGCTGCTGGTCGCCGTCACGCTCTGCGTCGCCCTGGCCGGGGGCGTCGTGACGCAGTCCGCGCCCGCCACCGCCGAGAGCAACGGCGGCACTCGCGTGATGCCCCTGGGCGACTCGATCACGGACGGCGTCGGCATGACCGGAGGCGGCGGCTACCGCGTCGGGCTGTGGCAGCGCCTCGCGCAGAACGGCTACACCACGGACTTCGTGGGGTCGGGCTACAACGGGCCGGCCAGCCTCTGGGACCACGACCACGAGGGGCACTCCGGCTGGCGGATCGACCAGATCGACGCCAACGTCGTCGGCTGGCTGCGCACGTACCAGCCGCGCAGCGTGCTGCTGCACATCGGCACCAACGACATCAGCCAGAACCGCGACCTGGCGAACGCCCCGGCCCGCCTCGCGGCGCTGGTCGACAAGATCACGAGCACCTCCCCCCAGACCGACGTCTTCGTCGCGACCCTGATCCCGGTGTCGTACGCCGACGCCAAGGTCCGGGCCTACAACGCCGCCATCCCAGGCATCGTGTCGAGCAGGGCCGCCAGCGGGAAGCGCGTGCACCTCGTCGACATGTACAGCGCGGTGAGCCTCGCCGACCTCCCCGACGGCGTGCACCCCAATGCGGCCGGCTACGACAAGATGGCGGCCGTCTGGTTCGCCGCGCTGCGGTCCGTCCCGGGCAGCATCGGCAACCCGGCCGGGAACCCCGGGGGCTCGGGGCCCGTGGACACCGCGGCCTGGTACACGCTCGTCAACCGCAACAGCGGCAAGGCCATCGACGTCTACAACCTCTCCACCGCTGACGGCGCCCGCATCACCCAGTGGTCCCGCAACGGAGGCACCCAGCAGCAGTGGCAGTTCGTGAGCTCCGGCGACGGCTACTACCGGCTGAAGTCGCGGCTGTCCGGCAAGGTCCTCGACGTGTCCGGCAGGTCCACCGCCGACGGTGCGGCGATCATCCAGTGGAGCGACAACAACGCCGCCAACCAGCAGTTCAGCCTCCAGACGATCGACGGGTACGTGCAGCTGATCAGCCGCAGCAGCGGCAAGGCGGTCGAGGTGCAGGGCGCCTCCACCGCCGACGGCGGCAACATCGTCCAGTACGCCGACTGGAACGGCGCCAACCAGCAGTGGCAGCTGGTGCGGGTGGGCTGAGCCCGCCGCGTCACCGGGGTCGACGGCGTGGCTCCGTCGGTGTCGCCGCATGAGGTCCTCCGCGGGGGCCGCCCCTGTCACACGGCCGCGCGAGCACCCTCGAGACCGCCGTCGACCAGGTGCGCGACGGCGTCGACCGACCCGAGGGTCGACGCGTCGTGGGAGACGAGCAGCGCGGCGGCGTCGAGGTCGCGTGCGAGCCGGGTGATCAGCTCGACGACCTGCGTCCCGCGTTCGTGGTCGAGCGCGGAGGTCGGCTCGTCGACGAGCAGGACGTCCGGCCGGCCCACCAGGGCACGCGCGATCGCGACGCGCTGACGCTGCCCGCCGGACAGGTGCGCCGGCCGACAGTGCGCCTGGTCCGCGAGCCCGACGGCGTCGAGCAGGCTCATCGCCTCGCCGCGGACGCTCGCGGGGCGTCGACCGCGCAGGTGCGCGTGCAGCTCGAGCTGCTCGAGCGCGGTGAGGGACGCGAGGAGCTGCGGGGACTGGAAGACGATGCCGATCCGGTCGAGCCGCAGGCGGGTCGCCTCCGCTCTGCCCGTGGTCGGGGTGAGGACCACCTCCTCGCCGAACGCGACGTGACCCGTCGTGGGGCGGGTGAGACCGGCGGCGACCGCGAGGAGGCTGGACTTCCCCGCGCCGGAGGGCCCGAGCAGGGCCGTCGTCGTCCCCGCGGGGACGGTCAGCGTGACGTCGTCGACCGCGGTGAGCGTGGTGTCGCCGTCCGGGTAGACGAGGCTGAGGTGGTCGAGGTGCAGATCCATGGTGATCTCCGATCGGGGACGGTCCGCAGGCAGGTGGGTCAGCGGGCAGCGAGGGCCGCGTGGGGGTCGGTCCGGGTGATGCGCGCGACGGCCGCTGCCGCGCCGACCAGGCCGAGAGCGACGAGGAGAGCGGCCGGCACGAGCGTCGTGGCCGGCGAGACGACCATCGGCAGCACCGCGGCGAGGGCGGAACCCGCCGCGGCGGCCAGGCCCGCGCCGACGGCGACCGCTCCGACGAGGATCAGTGCCGCCTGGCCCAGCGCGTCGCGCAGGAGGTAGCCGGTCGAGGCGCCGAGCGCCTTGAGGACGGCCACGTCGCCCTGACGGCTGATCGTCCACACGGTGAAGAACGCGCCGACGACGAGCGCGGAGATGGCGACGAGGAACGCCTGCATGGTCGTCAGCGACAGGTTCTCGGCGGTGAACGAGGAGACGGCGCTGCGGGCCGCGCTCGTGGTCACCGTCGTGGTGCCGATCGCACCGTCGGCGGACGCCTCGTCGGCGCGGCCGCTCGTCGTGAGCGCGACCACGGTCGCGAGCGGTGCCTCGCCCCCGCCGCGTGCGCCGACCTGCTGCCAGTCGGCGAGGGAGACCCAGACCACCGGGGTGTGGGAGAGCTGGGCGTCGTCAGCGACGACGCGCGTGACGGTGAGCTCGGCGCCGTCGACGGCGAGCGTGCCCCCGGCGGCGACGGAGAGCGCGTCGGCTGCGCGGCGCGTGACGACGACCTGGCCGTCCGCGGGCCCGCCGCCCGGCGCGAGGTCCGAGCCCGCCTCGACACCGAAGGTGGTGACGGCGACCGTCGTGCCGTGGTCGCCCGGCGACGTCGCACGGGTGGTGGCGATGCCGAGCGGCTGGGCGTCGCTCACGCCGGGGACGCGCGACCACGCCTGGCACTGGTCCTGCGTGACGCGCGAGGACGTCAGGTCCGGCTTGTCGCCGGGCGCGGCCATGCCGAAGGCGAGCCGGTCCGCGGGAAGGTCGGTCAACGCGGACACCGACGCACGGGCGAGGCCTGCCGTCAGGGACGACAGGAACGTGACGAGCACGGCGACGAGCACGACGACCGTGCTGATGAGGGCGAAGCGGCCGCGGGCGTGCCGCAGGTCGCGCAGCGCGACGAACACAGGACCTCCGGAGGGTGGGAGAGGAAGGAGCTCCAGGCTCGCCGGGGACGCGTCGCGCCGGATCGTGAGCACGGTCGTCGTCTCCGCGCCGGACGGCCGAGGCGCGCCTCGTCCTTTCGGTCGATGCGCTCCCCGGTGCCGCGGTTAGCGTGGCGGGGTGGGACGACTGGTCGATGCGTCGCGTGCCCTGCTGCGCGGGCTCGACGTGCTCCTCGTCGCGCTCGTGCTGGTCGCGGTCGTCCAGGCGTCGCCCGGAGCGCGGTGGCTCGCCGCGGCGGTGGGTGCGGCTCTCGTCGGTGTGCACGTCTGGGGCCGACGGCACGTCCGGGTGCACGAGGCGGCGGTCGACGGCCCTCGAGGTCACGGCCGCGCGGTGCTCGCGTGGATGGCGGCGGACCTGGCGCTGTGGGCGGTGCTCCTGGTCGCGTCCCCGGCCGCGCTGTGGCTCGCGTTCCCGCTCGTGCTGCTGCAGATGCACGTGCTCGGGCCCCGACGCGGGATCCCGCTCGCGGCGCTCACGACCGCCGGCGCCGTCGCCGCCGGGCTGGCGCGCCGGTCGCCCGACGATCCCCTGCTCGGGTACGTGCTCGGGCCCGCTGTCGGTGCGGTCGTCGCGATCGGCGTCGTCCTCGGGCTCGAGGCACTGGTACGGGAGTCCCAGGCACGCCAGCGGGCGCTGGACGAGCTGACGGCCGCGCGCGAGCACCTCGCTGCCGCCGAGCGCGACCGCGCCGTCGCGGCCGAGCGTGAACGGCTCGCGCGCGAGGTCCACGACACGCTAGCGCAGGGGTTCACCGCCGTCGAGCTCCTGCTGCGCTCGGCGCGGCAGGCGGTCGGCTCCGACGACGCCCGCGCCGCCGACCTGGTGGACACCGCGCGGCAGACGGCCCTGGACAACCTCGCCGAGGCGCGCCGGTTCGTCCGCGCGTTGTCCCCGGTCGACCTGGCCGACTCCTCGCTGCCCGACGCGCTCGGCAGGGTCGCCGCCCGGACCGACGACCAGGGGCTGCGCGTGGCGATCCGCGTCGAGGGTGCGGCCCGGCCGCTCGCCGTCCCGGTGGAGACGACCCTGCTGCGCGTCGCCCAGTCCGCGCTCGCGAACGTGCACCAGCACGCGCGCGCGCGGCGGGCCGACGTCACGCTCACCTACCTCGAGGACACGGTGCTGCTCGACGTCGTGGACGACGGCGACGGCTTCGACCTCGGCGCACCCCCGGCGGGCGGCGGGTTCGGGCTGCCCGCGATGCGCTCGCGCGTGCACGAGCTCGGCGGGACGCTGGCCGTCGAGACCGCGCCCGGGGAGGGGACCGCCGTCGCCGTCAGCCTGCCGGCGGCTGCGCGCGACGCCGACGAGCAGGGAGAGCCGTGATCGACGTCGTGATCGCCGACGACCACCCGGTGGTCCGCGCGGGCCTGCGTGCGGTCCTCGAAGGAGAGCCCGACATCCGGGTCGTCGCGGAGACGGCCAGCGCCGAGCAGATGCTGGCCTGGACGGGCGCGCACCACGCCGACGTCGTGCTGCTCGACCTGCGCTTCGGGCCCGGGCGGATGAGCGGGGCGCAGGCCACGCAGGCGCTCACCGAACGCGGCGGGCCCGCGGTGCTCGTGGTGACCACGTACGGGTCGGACGCGGACATCCTCGCGGCCGTCGAGGCGGGCGCCACCGGCTACCTGCTCAAGGACGCGCCGACCGACGAGCTGGTGCGCGCGGTCCGTGCCGCGGCGGCCGGCCAGGTGACGTTGGGGCCCGCCGTGCAGGAGCGCCTGCTGGGCCGGGTGCGCGCGCCGCAGCTCGCGCTCACCTCACGCGAGCTGGACGTGCTGACCCTGGTCGCCGCAGGCCGCTCGAACGACGAGATCGCCCGCGAGCTCTTCGTCTCCCGTGCCACGGTCAAGACGCATCTGGCGCACCTCTACGACAAGCTCGGCGTCACCTCCCGGACCCGAGCGGTCGCCGTCGCACGCGAGCGCGGGGTCCTCACGTCCTGACCGCCCCGAAGCCGCCGGACGCGGCCGTCGAGGAGCGCGGGATCGTCGGGACGGCTCGGGACACGTCCGGTTCCCCCGAGATGCGAGGCCTGCGCGTACGACAACTTCTTCTTCCCCCGCTGATCGATCACGGCCGCCCGGTCGCCACGGACGTCGAACCGGCCGGGCGGTCGACGCTCCGAAGGATCGGCCCGTCTGCCCCAGCGGCGGCGACAGCGGCGACTGCCCGGGTGCACGACGTCGGAGCGCGGCCCTGTCAGCCGATGAGCAGGCCGAGCCCGGCGAGGAACCCGATACCCGCGAGGACGGACAGGAGCGCCCAGGCGCGCGCGTGGGGCAGCCGGCGGCCGAACACCACCGCAGCGAGGACGAAGAGCGCGCCCGGGACACCCCAGATGAGCCACGTCGCGCCGAAGTTGAACCACCCCTGAATGCTCATGTCGCTGATGCCCTTGTCGAGCGGCTCCATGAGCCCGGCAAGGGTCGCCGTCTTCACGACGGTCTCCGCGAGCGGGTAGGCGAGCTGGACGGCACCGGCGCCCCAGAGCCCGCCGAGCACGACCCGACCAGGTAGCCGCCTCCCCCAGGGCTGGATGGACGCCAGCGCCACGGCGACCGTCACCAGCCGCAGGCCGATCGCGAGGACGACGACCTCCTGGTCGGCCGTCCCGCCGCCTCGCACCCGGGACCAGATCAAGGCGCCACCTGCGACGAGGCAGCAGGTGCCGACCCAGGCGGCGGCGAGCACGGCCGGCCAGCGCGGGGCGTGGTTCCCGGGGTCGACGGCCGGTGGTGCGGCTCTCGGTGTCATGCCTCGACGGTGCCGTCCGGGCTCGCACGGCGCATCGGGCACGACCCCGGCCCGCGCCCTGGCCTGCGCCGGACCGGACCCTGACCCGACGACCGCGCTGCCCGTCCCCGCGCTCCGCCTGAAGGAGGAGCCGCGTCGGGCGTTCGAACCGTTTCGGACCTCGTCGAAGGGGTTCCGCGACAGCCGAGCGCTGGCACGATGGCGGCGATGTGAGCGCTCACATGGGCTCGGTGACCGGCAGCCGATCCCGGCGTGGCGCCCGTCGACCACCACCACGACCACCGCACAAGGGAGTGCTCTCGTGAGAAGTTCTCGTCGTCGTCGCTGGTGCAGCGCCCTGGCCACGACCGCTCTGACGGTGTCCGCGATCGCCCTCGGCGTGCCCGCGCAGGCCGCCGCACCGGTCGCCGCGGCGGCCGCCCCCACGGTCGAGGAGCCGGCACCCCTGCCGCCGCTCGGCTGGAACAGCTGGAACACGTTCTACTGCAACATCGACGAGCAGATGGTCCGCCAGACGGCGGACGCGATGGTGAGCTCGGGGATGGCGGCAGCGGGCTACCAGTACGTCGTCGTCGACGACTGCTGGATGCAGGACACCCGCGACGCGAGCGGCAACCTCCGGGCCCGCACGGACCGGTTCCCGTCGGGCATGAAGGCGCTGGGCGACTACATCCACGGCAAGGGGCTGAAGTTCGGGATCTACCACGCGCCGCGCGAGAAGACCTGCAACCAGTACTTCGCCAACCTGCCGGGCACGTCGTCGTACGGGCGCGAGACGCAGGACGCGAACCTCTTCGCGTCGTGGGGCGTCGACTACGTCAAGCACGACTGGTGCGACCCGCGGGGCAGCGCGAGCGAGCAGGCCACCGTGTTCAAGCGGTTCGGCGACGCGCTCAAGGCCACCGGCCGCCCGATCGTGTACTCGATCAACCCGAACAGCGCGCACTCCAACACGGCGCCGACGTACTCCGGCTGGGGCGCGTTCTCCGACATGTGGCGCACGTCCGAGGACCTGTCCGCGTCCTGGTCGACGGGCTGCTCCCCGTCCGCCGACTGCTTCGTCGGCATCACCGAGGCCCTCGACATCGTCGAGCCCATGCGCGAGTGGACGCGACCCGGCCAGTACAACGACCCCGACATGCTGATGGTCGGCGTGCGGAACGCGCTCACGGCGACCGAGAACCGGGCGCACCTGAGCATGTGGGCCATGCTCAGCGCACCGCTGATCGCGGGCAACGACCTGCGGAACATGTCCGCCGACGTGCGTACGGTCCTCACGAACCGCGACGTCCTGGCGATCGACCAGGACCCGCTCGTGCGGCAGGCCGACCGCGTGCGCGACGACGGCGACGCCGAGGTCTGGGCGAAGCCGCTCGCGGACGGCTCCGTCGCCGTCGCGCTGCTCAACCGCGGCTCCGGCACGCGGCAGATCTCGACGACGCTCGGGCAGGTCGGGCTGGGCTCGGGGACGCACCAGTACCGGGAGGTCTGGACCGGCGCGACGGGCACGACGACGGGCCAGATCTCCGCGCAGGTCGCGCAGCACGGCGTCGCGCTGTTCCGGGTCACCCCCGGCGGCACCACGCCCCCGCCGACCGGCAGCACGCTCGTCAGCGCGTCGTCGGGGCGCTGCCTCGACGTGCCGGGGAGCGCCACCGCGAACGGCACCGGCCTCGTGATCTGGGACTGCCACACCGCGCCCAACCAGACGTGGACCGCAGGCACGGACGGCGCGCTCCGGTCGCTGGGCAAGTGCCTCGACGCACCCCTGACGGCCACCGCGGGCACGCGCGTGCAGCTGTGGGACTGCAACGGCGGCACCAACCAGCAGTGGACGACGCAGGCCGACGGCACCATCCGCGGCGTGCGGTCGGGGCTGTGCCTCGACGTCGACCGGAACCTCACGGCCAACAACACCGCCGTGCTGCTGTGGACGTGCACGGGCGCGGCCAACCAGCGCTGGTCGCGGCGGTAGGAGCAGGCACCGGCCGCGGGCGTCGTGGGGAGCGGCGCCCGCGGCGGCACCGTGGGGTCGCGCACCGGCGTGGCCCCACGGTCGCCGGCGCCGACGTCGGGTCAGGCGCGCAGAGCGCGGTTCTGCTCCCACCGGTCACGCGTGATCTCGTAGCGGTAGCCGCCCAGGTCGGCGCCCTCGACGGCCAGCATGTCGTCCGGCGTCTCGAGCGCCTCCGCGACCGTCATCCCGACCTTCTCCATGACGTGCTGCGAGGCCGTGTTCAGCGCCATCGTCGCGCCCCACACGACGCGCACGTCGAGCTCGGTGAACGCCTTCTCGACGAGGGCCGTCGACACCTCCGTCGCATAGCCCCGGCCCCACGCCGCCTGCCGAAGCCGGTAGCCGAGCTCGACCTCGTCGAGCGGGCCGTCGCGCTCGGGGCGCAGGCAGAACCAGCCGAGGAACGCGTCGTCCTCGGTCGCGTAGGCCGCGAAGAGGCCGAACGCGCCCGCCCACCGGTCGTAGCCGGCGAGGATGCTCGGCAGGTCGCGCTCGCGGATCAGCTCCGGCGCCGTCGGCTCGCCGCCGGACAGGAAGCGCATGACGGCGGGGTCGCTGTCGAGCTCGACCAGCAGGTCCGCGTCGTCGGCGCGGAAGGGGCGCAGCGTCACACGACCGGTCCGGAGGTAGGTGTCCACGGGCGTCAGCATGCACGACCGCGACCGGCGACGGGTCAGGGCTGCGCGTGGCGGTCGAGGCCGAGCGTCGCGAGCAGGTCCTCGTGCAGCTCGAACCAGACCCGGTGGCAGGAGTCGAGGTCGGAACGGTCGACCCAGCCGTGCTCACCCGTCCGGGCACGCCGGAGCGCCGCGTCGACGCGCGTGTCGTAGTCCGCGAACCGGGTGAGGACGTCACGGAGCCGTCGGACCAGCGGCGCCAGGCCGCGGGCGATGGCGCCGAGCTCGGCGAGGACGTCGGCGTCCCACGCCCCGTCGGCGTGGTCGTTGACGGCGAGCGCGTCGGAGGGTGTGGGGCGCATCTGCCAGCGGGTGCAGGCCGCGAGCAGCCGCGCGTTGAGCGGGAGGAACTCCCGGTGGACCGCGTCGACCTCCGCGCCCGCACCCGCGGCGGCGAGCTCGGCGGCGAGCTGCCGCTCGTTCTCGGCTCGGCCGCGGTCGGTCAGCGACCACCCGCTCAGGTCGGCGAAGGTCGAGCGCGTGACCCAGCCCCACGCCTCGGCGTCGCCCAGCGTCTCGCCGACCTCGGCGACGTCGAGGCCGAAGCGGCCCGCGACGGCCGTGGTGTCGGCGAAGCCGAGGATGCGGACCGCGTGCAGCGTGAGCAGCTCGGGTGGCGACGGCCGAGTCATGCGCCGGCCCGGTTCGTCAGCCGCGCGTAGTGCTGCTGGCACGCCTGCGGCGAGTTGAAGCCCATCGCGTCGGCGATCTGCGCCCAGGTCAGCCCGGCGCTCCGCGCGACGAACAGCAGGCCGGCCTCGAGCCCGTCCACCTCGGCTCGCGCCGCGGGCAGCAGTGCCAGCGCCGCGAGCAGCCCAGTGCCGTCGAGATCCGGCGAGCGCCAGAGCGCGAACTGCGCGAGGTCGGTCGCCGACGGCGGCACCGGTGCGGGCCGCCACGGGCGGGCGACGAGGCCGTCGGCGCCCTCCCGCAGGAGCCGGTCGCGCGCCTGGTCCTCGCGTCGCGCCCTGTCCTGGTCGACGGTGGCTCCGTGTGGGTCGGGGTCCTTGCGCGTCATGCTCCGACCTTGCACACTCGACGGGACGCCGTCAACACAACGTTGATGACCAGGAGGGAGGCCGGCCGATGCTCGTGCCGCTGACGGATGCCAGCGCCCGCACGTGCGGAGGCAAGGCGGGCGCCCTCGGCTACCTGCTGCGCGCGGGCCTCCCGGTGCCGGACGGGTGGGCCGTCCCGCTCGACGTCTACCGGTCGGCCGTCCGCGACGCGAGCAGCGCGTCGGAGACCCGCCGGAACGGGCCGGCGGCGATCGCCGACCGCCCGGTGCCCGCGGACGTCCGGGCAGCGCTCGCCGACGCGGTAGCGACGCTCGGCGGCGCCCCGGTGGTCGTGCGGTCGTCCGCGTCGGACGAGGACGCCCACGACGGCGCGGCGGCGGGCCTGTACACGAGCACGCTGGCCGTGCGAGGCGTCGACACGGTGGTCGCGTCGGTCCGCGCCTGCTGGGTGTCGCTCCACGCCGACCCGGCCGTGGCCTACCGCGCGGCACGCCGGCGCGACGCCGACCCGGCGATGGGCGTCGTCGTGCAGCGGCACGTGGACGCGGACGTCTCGGGCGTCATGTTCACACCCGCCCGTCCCGACGGCCCGACGCGGATCGAGGCGTCGTGGGGGCTCGGCCCCAGCGTCGTCGAGGGCGCCGTGAACCCCGACGCGTACACCGTCGGCGCGGACGGCTCGGTGGACGCGGTCACGGCGGAGAAGCGGACCCGCCTGGACCGTCGCGGAGACCGGCTCGTGACGCGGGACGTGCCCGCCCCCGACCGTCACCGACGCGTGCTCGACGACACCGACGCCCGGCGGCTCGCCGACCTCGGCCGCGTCGTCGGTGCCGCGCTCGGCGGTGCGCAGGACGTCGAGTGGGCGATCGCGGACGGTCAGGTGTGGATCCTGCAGGCCCGGCCGGTCACCGCCGACCTCCCGCCCGCGACGCCCCCGTCGCCCACCGTGCGCCCGGCCGCGGGCGCGACCGTCCTCACCGGGGCACCCGGCAGCCGCGGCACGGCGACGGGTCCCGCGCGGGTCGTCCGGGACCCCGGCGACTTCGTCCACGTCCGGCGCGGGGACGTCCTGGTCTGCCCGTGGACCGACCCCGGCTGGACGCCCCTGCTGCGGGTCGTCGGCGGGGTCGTCACCGAGACCGGCGGGGTGCTGTCCCACGCTGCGATCGTCGCGCGCGAGCTCGGGATCCCTGCGGTGCTCGGCGTGCCCGACGCGACGCTGCTGCTCGGGGACGCGTCGCTCGTCACGGTCGACGGGAGCGCGGGCACCGTCACGAGGGCGGTGGGGTGACGACGACGCGCAGCGTGGTGCGGCACCTGTACGTCGCGCGGCACGGCGAGGCCGACGCGTTCGGCGCCCTCACCGACGTCGGTCGCGTGCAGGCGAGCCTGCTGGGTGAACGCCTCGCGGGCGTGCCCGTCGACGCGGTCTGGCACTCGCCGCTCCCACGCGCGGTCTCCACCGCGCACGCGCTCGCCCGGCACCTCCCCGGCGTCGCGCCGGCCGAGGCCGCGGAGCTCGTCGACCACGTCCCGCACGTCCCCGACCGGGCCGACCTGCACCCCGCCTGGGCGGAGTTCTTCGACGGCGTCGACCACGCGGAGGCGGCTGCCGGCAGCAGGCTGGCCACGGCGCTGGTCGACCGGTTCGCGACCGCGCCGGACCCCACGGTGACGCGCGACACGCACGAGGTGCTCGTCACGCACTCGTTCCAGGTCGCCTGGCTCGTGCGGCACGCGCTCGACGCGCCCGCGTCCCGGTGGCTCGGGCTCGACAGCGGCAACACCGGGCTCACGGTCCTCGAGCACCGCGCGGGCCTCCCGCCCCGGCTCGTCGCGTTCAACGACATGGCGCATCTGCCGGTGGAGCTGCGCTGGACGGGCTTCCCCGACGGCCCTCGGCCCTGATCCCGCACCGTCGACGGGTGCAGCGCGCACCCCCGCACTCCCGGACGGTCGGCGCCGGCGCGCCCGCGGCTTGTGGCGCGCGGTGGGCGGGCGCACGATGGCCGGACGCGTCGGGTCGAGGGGGGACCATGGCTGGTCGGGGGCGACGTCGTCGTGCGCTCGCGGGCGCGGCGGTCGGGGCGGTGCTGGTCGTCGCGGGGGCGTCGCCGTCGGCGGCAGCCGCGGAACCTCCACCGACGCTGTGCAGCGACATCCCGGGCTCGTCGCTCGTGGAGCAGAGCGTCGAGGGCGACCTCGTCGTCGACGTCGACTGCTGGATCTTCCGCGGGACGGTCCACGGCGACGTCACGGTGCTCGCGGGGGCGACGTTCTCGGTCGGGCGCGCGACGGTCGACGGCGACGCCGAGGTGGCCGGGCGGCTCGAGCTCGGCGACTCGCGGGTGCACGGCGACGTGACCCTGACCAGCAGGGACACCGCGTCGCTCAGGATCTGGGTGGGCGACGGTGCCGGCGGCTCGGTCGACGGCGACGTGACCGGCGAGGCGGCCGACGTCTTCCTCGAGGCGGCCCGCCTGTGGGGTTCCTACGACGTCGAGGTGCGCGACGCGACGCGCGTCCGCGGCCGCTCGGAGCTCATGGGGCCGGCGGCGGTCACGGGCGGGCGGCTGCTGGTCCACGGCGCGACGTTCTACGGCGGCCTCACGAGCACCAGGTCCGGCGACGTGCTCGTCTGCGGCGCGACGGTTGCGGGGGACCTGCGGGTGACCGGCCTGACGGACTTCGCGAGCATCGGAGCCGAGCCGCGACGCGACCAGCGCGGCTGCTACGTCCTGGTGACCGGGTCGCTCGTGCTCGTGGACAACCCGCACAGCGTCGACCTCGGGTACGTCGCCGTCGCGCGCGACCTCGTCTGCACCGGCAACACCGGTCCGCGCGGAGTCACCGAGACGGGCTGGACCGAGGTGCACGGCGACCTCACGGGGCAGTGCGTGCGCTGACCCGTCGCGCTCGCCGCCGCACGCGCGTCTCCAGCGCTCGCGCGCGCAGCGGCTCGGGCCGCTCTACAGCGCTCGCGGGGCGGCGGCGAAGGCGACACCGCCCACGAGGGCGAGCGCGACGCCCCACCAGAGCAGCCCGACGAACGCGGCGAGGACCGCGACGACGACGAACAGCACGACCTGCCCCGCGAGACGCGCGCCCCGTCGACGGATCCGGTGCGCCGAGCGGGGGGCGAACCAGCGGCCCCACACGAGCACGACCGTCAGCGGCAGGACCACCGCGAGCAGCAGCGCCGTCCACGGCCGCTCGCCGAGCCGCCACCCCGTCACCGCCGCGAGCACGACCAGGGCCAGCTCCGCCGCGAACGCGGCGACGGCGGCGGGGTGCGTCGCGGACCGCCAGTCCGCACCGCTCGGCTGCTCCATGGCCGCAGCGTCCCACGGACCGCCACCGCTCAGGTCCTCCCCCCCGTGCGGCGAAGGTCCGGTCGGGGTCGTCACGGGACGCGGACGACGTCGCGGTGCTCGGCCCTGGGGCGGGACGGCACGAGCGGGCCTCAGATCAGCTCGACACCGTCGGCCTGCGGGCCACGGTCGCTCTGCCGCACCCGGAACCGGACACGGTCGCCCTCCTCCAGGAACTCGGTGTTGCGCACGACGGAGACGTGCACGAACAGGTCCGGGCCCCCGGAGTCGGGCGTGATGAAGCCGAAGCCGCGGTCCGCGTCGTAGCGCGCGACCACACCCTCCCCGCCGCGCGTGGGGGCACCGCCGCCCGAGTGCGGGCCCGACCGGCCACGGGCCGGTGCCGCGGGTGCGCTCCGTCGCGGGCGCCCGCCGACCAGGCGGACGTCGCGGGCCTGCGGTCCGCGCTCCCCCGCCTCGACGTCGTACGTCACGCGGTCGCCCTCGACGAGCTCGCTCAGCCCGCCGGTCAGCGAGCGGGCGTGCACGAACACGTCCTCGCCGCCCGCGTCCTGGGCGACGAACCCGAAGCCCTTGTCGGGGTCGTACCAGGTCACGGTGCCGTCGGCGCCGTCGGAGGTCGCGGCCGGTGTCGCCTCGGCGCCGAGCGGGAGCAGGTGGTCCGCCTGCGGACCCTTCTCCCCCGGCACGACGAGGAACGCGACGCGCTGCCCCTCCGCGACCACGCCGCCGCCGACGATGGCCGAGCTGTGCAGGAAGATCTCGGCGCCGCCGCCGTCGGGGGCGACGAACCCGTAGCCCTTGGCGGGCTCGTACCAGCTGACGGTGCCGAGCACGCCGAGCGCGGCGTCGGCGGCCACGCCGCCGATGACGCGGACGCGTCGTGCGACGGGACCGCGGTCGCCCTCACCGGCCTCGAACTCGACCTGCTGCCCCTCGCGGAGCACCCGCGGCCCGTCGTCGCCGACGATCTCGGACGCGTGGACGAACAGGTCGTCGGCTCCGTCCCCGAGGTCGAGGAAGCCGAAGCCTCGCTCGGCGTCGAACCAACGGACAGTTCCCTGGGGCACGGCTCACTCCTCGTTCATGGATGGTGCTGCCCACCAGTCTCCCCCCAACCGTGGCCCGACGTCCGCCCTGCCTCGTCGCGGCGCCCGCCTCAGCGGGGCTGACGTGCGCCGTCGTCCGGGCGCGCCCGCGCCGACGACGGCGTCCATCCCTCGTCGTCGCGCATCGCGCGCATGATCCGCCGGCTGATGTCGCGCAGCTGCCGGGCCTGCGCCTGCGTGAGGGGGTCGAGGACCAGACGGTGCACCGTGCGGACGTGGCCGGGGGTGGCCTCGTGGAGCTTCTCCGCACCGAGGTCGGTCAGCGAGGCGAGGGTGTAGCGTCCGTCGGCCGGGTCGGGGGCGCGACGCACCCAGGCGCGCGACTCGAGCCGGGCCACCGCGCGCGAGAGCCGGGAGAGCGAGCTGTTGGCGTACCCGGCCAGGACGCTCATGCGGAGCGTGCGGTCCGGGGCGTCGTCGAGCGCGAAGAGGATGCCGTACTCGAAGTGCGACAGCTCGGCGTCGCGCTGCAGCTGCGCGTCGAGCGCGGCCGGCAACCACTCCAGCACGGTGGCCAGAGAGGACCAGGTCTCGAGGTCCTCGCCGCTGAGGACCGGCGGGTCGGCGGGGTCCGGCATGCGTGCAGCGTACGGGACCGCGGGCCGTCCGGGAGCCGTTGCGACTTGATCAGGAAAGTGATCACGCCTACGGTTCACTTGATCAGGAAAGTGATACACCGGGATGTGAGGACAACATGGATCTGCGGCTGACGGGCAGGCGGGCCTTCGTGAGCGGGTCGACGCAAGGCATCGGCTTCGCCGTCGCGCGAGCCTTGCTCGACGAGGGCGCGTCGGTCGTGATCAACGGCAGGGATGCCGAGCGCGCGGCCGCGGCCGTGCGCCGGCTCGAGGCCGAGGTGCCGGGCGCGGAGGTCTCGGCGCTCGCCGCCGACTTCGCGGACGCGTCGCAGGTCCGTCGGCTCCTGGACGACCTGGGCGACGTCGACGTCCTCGTGAACAACGTCGGCGTGTTCGAGCTCGCCGCGTTCGAGCACCTCACCGACGACGACTGGCAGCGCTACTTCGAGGTCAACGTCATGAGCGGCGTCCGGCTCTCGCGGCACCTGCTGCCCGGCATGCTCGCGCGCGGCTGGGGTCGCGTGATCTTCGTCAGCAGCGAGTCGGGGGTGGACGTGCCGGCCGACATGCTGCACTACGGGTTCACCAAGGCCGGGATGATCGCGCTCGGCAACGGCCTCGCGAAGCTCACGCGGGGCACCGGCGTCACCGTGAACACGATCCTCGGCGGACCGACGTACTCGGACGGCGTCGCGGCCACGGTCGCCGAGATCGCGGCCGCGCAGGGCATGGCGCCCGACGACCTGAAGGCCGCGCTCGCCACCGGCAACCGGACGTCGCTCCTGCAGCGGTTCATCGAGCCACGCGAGATCGCGCACCTCGCGGCCTACCTGGCGAGCCCGCTGTCGTCCGCGACCAACGGCGCGGCGCTGCGGGCCGACGGCGGGGTGCTGACGACGCTGACGTGACGCGTGCCGTCGTCGCGGGCGACCGGCGGCGCTCGACCGCACGACCGGGCGTCGCGGGCGACCGGCGGCGCTCGACCGCACGACCGGGCGTGCCTACGCGTCGTCGGCGCGGCGGTCGAGGCGGTCGAGGAGCTCGACGGCGGCGCGCGCGTACCCGCTGATCCAGCGGTCGTGGATGCGCTTGATGGGCAGCGGCGCGAGCGACAGGTGCCGCTCGCGCCCGACCTTGCGGCCGGTGACGAGGTCGGCGCCCTCGAGGACGCGCAGGTGCTGGAGCACCGTGGTCCGGTCCAGCTCGGGCAGCAGCGCGCACAGCGAGCCTGTGGTGTGCGTCGACTCCTTGAGCGCGTCGAGCATGCGACGGCGCACCGGGGACGCGAGGGCCTTGAACACCCGGTCGTCGTCGGAGGCCTGGTCGGCCGGTGCTGACATGTGGTAAAAGTACAACATGAATGACACCGAGCGTCTCGACGCGCTGTCCTTCACCGTCTCCGGCCGCGTGAGCCGCCCCTGCGCCGAGGTCTACGAGGCGATCGCCGACCCGGAGCAGCTCTCGCGCTACTTCACGACCGGCGGCGCGCGAGGCCGTCTGGAGACCGGGGCCGTCGTCACCTGGGAGTTCCACGACTTCCCCGGCGGCTTCCCCGTCACGGTCGTCGAGGCAGGCCCGCCCCGCCGGATCGTCGTCGAGTGGGGCGGCGAGGCGACGACCGGTGCGAACGGCACGACACGGACGACGTTCGAGCTCGAGCCGCTCGACGGCGACACCCGCACGCTCGTCACCATCACCGAGTCGTCGTGGCTGCCCACGCCGGACGGCGCGAAGAGCGCCTTCGGCAACTGCGCCGGCTGGACCGGCATGCTCGCGGCGCTCAAGGCCTGGCTCGAGCACGGCATCAACCTGCGCGACGGCTTCTACGCCTGACGGGAGACGCGACCATGGCGACCCTGGGCCACGGCAAGATCTGCCACGTCGAGCTGCCCGCGGTCGACCCGCGGGCGTCGGCCGAGTTCTACGCGCGCGTCTTCGGCTGGAAGGTCCGCGAGGCGCACGGGACCTGGTTCTTCGAGGACGCGACGGACGAGGTCAGCGGGCACTGGGTGCCGCACCGCGAGCCGACGCCGCCCGGGGTGCTCGTGTACGTCTGGGTCGACGACCTGGCGGCGGCCGTCGAGCGCGTGACGGCCGAGGGGTGCGCGATCGTCCAGCCGCCCGGCGGCGACCCGGGCGAGCTGACGGCGCGGTTCCGCGACCCGGGCGGGAGCGTCGTCGGGCTCTACCAGGAGCCCCCGCAGTGAGCCGCCCCCTACCCGCCGCGGGCTGACGGTCCTACCGTCGTCCCGTGGGGTTCGGGGCGGGCGCCGACGCGTACGACCGGTTCATGGGCCGGTTCTCCCGTCCGCTCGCGCGCCGCGTCGCCGAGCTGCTCGACGTGCGGCCCGGGCAGCGGGCCGTCGACGTGGGGTGCGGTCCCGGCGTCGTCACGGAGGTGCTCGTCGAGACGCTCGGTCCCGACGCGGTCAGCGCGGTCGACCCGACCGAGCCGTTCGTCGCGGCCGTGCGCGAGCGGCTCCCGGGCGTCGACGTGCGGCTCGGCGGCGCCGAGGACCTGCCGTTCGACGACGACACGTTCGACGTCGCGGTCGCGAGCCTCGTGGTGACGTTCATGTCCGACCCCGTCGCCGGCCTGACCGAGATGCGGCGCGTCACGCGGCCGGGTGGTCGGGTGGCGGTGAGCGTCTGGGACCACGTGCACGACCGTGGCGCCGCGTCGACGTTCTGGCGGGCGGTGCGCGACGTCGACACCGGCCGCGTGAGCGAGAGCAGCGACCTGCTGTGGGTCGAGGAGCACGTCGAGGAGCTGTGCGCGACGGCCGGGCTCGTCGACCTGCGGGTGGTGGAGGTGCCGGTCACACTCACGTTCGCGTCGTTCGCGGAGTGGTGGGACCCGTTCCTCCTGGCCGTCGGGCCGGCGGGGGCGTACCTCGCGACGCTCGACGACGACGTGCGACATGCGGTTCGACAGCGGGCGGCGGAGCGGTTCGGCGCGCCTCCGTTCGATGTCACAGCGACGGCCGTCGTCGTGCTGGGCACCGCGGCCTGACGCGGGCGGACCTCCGTCGAACCGCTTGCGAGGTGAAGCGTTTCGACGGCTGCGCGCACGGGCGCCGTCTGGTGGGCTGCGAGTCCGTCGCCGGGGCCGCCCTGCCCTCGGCCGCCCCGTCCGAGAGGAAGTCCCGTGCGCTCGCTTCGCCAGGTGCTGTCCGTCGCCGCGGCTGCGGCGGTCGCCGTCGCCGGCTCGCTGGTCGTCGCCGACCAGGCGAGCGCCGCGGCCGGCTGCCGCGTCGACTACGCCGTCACGAACCAGTGGCAGAGCGGCTTCGGCGCCGACGTCCGCGTCACCAACCTCGGTGACCCCGTCTCCTCGTGGGACGTCCGCTTCTCGTTCGGTGCCGGTCAGACCGTCGCCCAGCTGTGGAACGGGTCGGTCACGCAGTCCGGCGCCGCCGTCTCCGTGCGGAACGCGGCCTGGAACGGGTCGATCGGCACGGGCGGCACCGCGTCGTTCGGCTTCAACGGCACGTGGTCCGGGTCCAACCCCGCGCCGACCGCGTTCACGCTCAACGGCGTCGCGTGCACCGGCAGCCCGGTCACCCCGACCAGCACGCCGACCACGTCGCCCACCCCGACGCCCACGTCCACCCAGACGCCGCGGCCGACCCCGACGCCCACGACGACCACCGGGCCGATCGGCGGCACCGCCGCACAGCTCGTCACCGCGATGGGCAAGGGCTGGAACCTCGGCAACCAGCTCGAGGCGAACATCAACGGCGTGCCGAGCGAGACCGCGTGGGGCAACCCCGTCATCACCGGAGCGCTGCTCGACCGCGTCAAGGCCGCGGGCTTCTCGACGGTCCGCATCCCGGTCTCGTACCTGGCCAAGATCGGCCCCGCGCCGAGCTACACGGTCGACGCCGCGTGGCTCGACCGGATCCAGCAGGTCGTCGACCTCGCCTACGACCGCGGGCTGCACGTCGTCATCAACATGCACGGCGACGGGTACAAGAGCGTGAGCGGCTCGTGGCTCATCTGCGACGCGGCCTCGCAGACCGCGATCAAGGAGAAGTACCAGAAGGTCTGGCAGCAGGTCGCGTCCGAGTTCACGACGTACGGCGGCCGTCTGATCCTCGAGTCGATGAACGAGAACTTCGACGGGCAGTACGGCAACCCCACGCAGCCCTGCTACTCGAACATCAACGCGTACAACCAGATCTTCGTCGACACCGTCCGCAAGACCGGCGGCAACAACGCGTCGCGCTGGCTGCTCGTGCCGGGCTGGAACACCAACATCGACTACACGACCGGCGGCTACGGGTTCGTCATCCCGACCGACCAGTACCGCTCGTCGGCGATCCCCAGCACCGAGAAGCGGCTCATGATCTCGGTCCACTACTACGACCCGTGGGACTTCACCGGCGCGGAGAACGGCACCTACACGCAGTGGGGCCCGAACGCGACCGACCCGTCGAAGAAGACCTCGTGGGGCCAGCAGGACTTCATGGACGCGCAGCTCAAGAAGACGTACGACGCGTTCACGTCGAAGGGCTACCCGGTCTTCGTCGGCGAGTACGGCTCGATCGACAAGACGGCGTTCGACGCCGCGAACAACCGGTACCGCGCCGACTACGCCCGCACCCTCGTCGCGACCGCCACGAAGTACGGCGCCGCCACCGCGTACTGGGACAACGGGCACAACGGCCAGTACGGGTTCGCGCTGTTCGACCGGGCGTCGGCGACCGTGACCCAGCAGGGCATCATCGACGCGATCATGGGTCGCTGACCGCGTCCTGATCGGCTCCGGGCCGGGCGTCTCACCACCCGCGGGACCGCGGTGGAGACGCCCGGCCTGCGCCATGCTGGGCGGCGTGCGCGCCCCGACCCCGACGCCCGTGCGGCCCCGGCCGCTCGAGGTGACCGACCTCCTGGTGCGCGTCGAGGACGGTCGGCGGGTGCCGGTCCGGCGGGCCGACGTCGTCGACGAGCTGCGCGTCCGCGGGCAGGGCCGGGCGGCTCGGCTCGCGTCTCGTCTCCCCGTGCGTGCGGGCGGCGTGCTCGACGAGCGGGCCGTCGACGCCCTGCTCGTGCGGATCCACTGCGAGCTCCAGCGTCTCGAGGAGGAGCTGCAGCAGCCCCGACGGTGCGCCGAGCTGCTGCGGCCGTGGGTCGAGCACTGGCGCGCGCAGGACCCGGACCGCCCCGTACGGGTCGTCGACGTGGGCTGCGGGATCGGCTACCTGGTGCGGTGGCTCGCGCACAGCGGCGCGCTCGGCCCGGGCGTCGAGCTGGTAGGCGCGGACCTCAACCCTGTGCTCGTCGAGGCCGCGCGCCGGCTCGCACGGGCCGACAGGGCCGACGACGCGACCTGCCGGTTCGTCGCGGGCGACGCGTTCGCCCCCGGCGGCGTCGTCGACGACCCGGACCGCACGATCGTGATGTCCGTCGGGCTGCTGCACCACCTCTCCCCCGACGAGCTGCCCGCGTTCTTCGCCGCCCAGGCGACCCTCGGCGTCGCCGTCTTCGCGCACGTCGACCCGGATCCCGACCCGTGGTCCACCGCGGCCGCGTGGATGTTCCACCGCGCGCGCATGCGGGAGCCCGTGTCCCGGCACGACGGCGTGCTGTCCGTCCGGCGCGCCCACCCGGGAGCGGTCCTGCTCGACGCCGCCCGGCAGGGCGCCCCCGGCTACGACGTCACGGTCACCGACGGCCGTCGGCTGCGGCCCCGCGTGCACGCGGCGCTGCGGCCCGTCACCGGCGTGCGGCGGGAGCCGGGAGCGCGGCGGCCCTCGCGGTGAGCGCGGCAGGAGCCGCGAGCGCCGCGGGGGCGGTGGGCGTGGCTGTCGTGGCCGGTGCTCTGCTGGTGCTTGCGTTGCTCGACGGCGCGTTCTGCGGGTTCCGCTCCGCGCACGGGCGGGACGGGCGGGTCCACCTGCCGCGCGCTCGCCTGCGGTCCCAGCTGCACGGCGCGGCGGCAACGGCGGTCGTCCTGGGGCCGGTGGTGCTCAGGGCCTCCCTCGACGTCGTCGCCCGGCCGTCGGCCCTCGACGCCTACGTCCGCGCCGGCATCGCGATGCTCACCGTGTACGTGCCGTACGCCGTCGTGGTGCTCCTGGCCGTCGGCGCGTACGCGCTCCTCGACTGGCGGCACCGCTTCCTCGCGACCGCCGTCGTGCTCGGGCCCGGGACCTTCCTGCGACCGGCCGTCGCGATCGCCGGCGGGGTGCTCGCGGTGCGGGCCGCCGCGGACGGACGCGTCGCGGTGCTCGCCGCCGCCTCGGTCGTCGCGGTGCTGGTCGTCGAGCCGCTCCTGGACCGCCGGTGGCGTCGCCGCGCACCCGAGCTCGCGCTGGTCGGTCCGGCGACCGACGGCGCCCACGACGTCGGGGCGCCGCTCCGCTAGGGCGCGACCGGCCGCTCGTCGACGACCTCGACGGTCAGGTCCGGCCAGTCCCGCAACGACGCGATGACGTCCGGGGTCAGGTCGCCGGGCGACGGCTGGACGAGCGGCCCCGGCAGGAACGTGACGGTGGTGCCCGTCGTGCCGTCGGGCACCACCGTCACCAGGTCCGTGACCGGGACGCCCCGCTCGTAGCGCTGCTCCCACGACCCGTGGCTGCGCCGGTTGCGGTGCACGAGCCAGTCGCTCAGGGCCGAGACGACCGAGACGCCGCGACGCGGGTGACCGTCCGGCAGCACCGGCCCGTCGACCGCGTCGAACACCCGCAGGTCGCGCGTCGACATCACCGGTTTGCGCACCGCGCGGCCGTGCTCGTCGAGGCGCGTGTCCGTGCCGCGGCCGTCGTCGGCGACGCTCACCGAGCCGTCGGGCCGGAACGTCACGCGGCACCGGCCGCCGCCGCGCTCGGTGGCCTCCTCGGACGCGTAGGCGAGCACCTCGAGCACCAGGTGCAGCACGCCGCCGGGTGCGAGGTCGGCCGCTCGCTCACGGACGTCCGCGAGGTGAGCCACGTCGACCGACGCCGCCCAGTCGTGCGTCGTGCTCACCCAGGTCTCCCGGTCACCCACGGGTCCATCCTGGGACCCGAAGGTCCCGGTGACCAGGACGAACGGCCTTCTCGCGCCGCCGGCCCCGGTGCTCACCGCGTCCCGCCCTGGCGCCCGTCCCCCGCCTCGCGGGCGCGGGCCCGGAGGACGTCGAGCTCGCAGCCCGGCGCGTCCGGGTCGAAGCCGTGCTCGATCAGCCACCGCGACGCGACGAGGCTGCGCAGCGACCACCACGCGCGGATCACGTCGCGGTCGGCGCCGGGTCCGTAGCCGTCGAGCAGGTCGTCGAGCCGCTCCTCGTGGCCGAGGGTCAGCGTCGCGAGGTCGGCCATCGGGTCGCCCGGTCCGGCCTCGGACCAGTCGATGACCCCGACGACCTCGTCACCCTCGACGAACACGTGCGTGAGCTGGAGGTCGCCGTGCACGAACGCGGGCGGACGGGGTCGCAGCGCCGCCTCGGCGATGTCCCGGTTGAGCCGGACGACGTCGGCGGGCACGACCTCGTGGTCGAGCAGCCACGCGCACTCGCGGTCGAGCTCCGCCCGCACGTCGTCGAGGGGGACGCCCGGCCACGGGGGCAGAGGGGCGTCGTGCAGCCGACGGACGGCCGCGCCGGTGGCCGCCCACGCGGCCGACGACGCCGGCGACGGCTCACCGAGGACGCCGAGCGCGCGGCCGGGCACGGCGGCGATCGCGAGCACGGGCGGCTGGTGCCAGACGACCTTCGGGGTCGGTACGGGTGCGAGCGCCATGGCCCGCACCTCGACGGCGGTGCGTGTCGGGTGCGCGTCGGCCTTGAGGAACAGGTCGCCGACGCGCAGCGTCGTGCGCTGCCGGTGAGCGACCACGATCTCGATCTCGTCCATCACCCGCCATCCTGGCGAGCGACCAGGCGGGCGTCGCGCGAAAACCCGAGGCCCCGCGCGACGCCCGCCCGACGCGTGCTACGCGGTGCGGTCCTGCTGCGCGAGCCACGCGAGGAGGAGAGCGGTCGTCTCCTCCGGCCGCTCCTGCTGGATCCAGTGGCCGCTGTCGAGCGTGACGACCTCGACGCGCGGCACGAACGTCGAGAGGTGCGGCGCGGGCGCGATCGTGTCCCGGGCGCCGTAGACCATGAGCGCGGGCTGCCGGACGACCGGGTCGACGTCGGCGAGCAGGTGCCAGCTGCGGTCGAGGTTGCGGTACCAGCTCACGCTGCTGGTGAACCCGGTGCGCGCGAAGGCGGACACGAACACGGCGAGGTCGTCGTCGCTCAGGAGCGGCGCGCCGGGCGGGTTCTCCGCGCGGGCCAGGTCGACGAGCGTCATGCCCGCCCCGGGCGGCGCGGGCGGCACGTCGACCCGGAAGAGGTTGCGGAGGAACCGCGCCGGGTCCTCGTCGAAGACGGCGTCCGCGACGCCCGGGCGACGGTTGAGGTGGACGACGTAGAAGTCCTCGCCGAGCACCTCCTCCATGACCTCGACCCACGGCCGCTCGCCGCGCTCCTGGTACGGCAGGCTCACCGCGACCACACCGTTCACGCGCCCCGGGTGCAGCAGCGCCAGGCCCCACACGACGAACGCGCCCCAGTCGTGCCCGACGAACGTCGCGTCCGCGTGACCGTAGTGGTCGAGGAGCGCGACGAGGTCGCCCGTCAGGTGCACGAGGTCGTACTCGGTGACCTCGGTGGGGCACGACGAGGCGCCGTAGCCGCGCTGGTTGGGCACGATCACGTGGTAGCCGGCCGCCGCGAGCGCGGGGACCTGATGGCGCCAGGAGTAGGCGTGCTCGGGCCAGCCGTGGCAGAGGACGACGGCACGCCCTCCCCGTGGGCCGGCCTCGACCACCTCGAGCTCGACGCCGTTCACGGCGACGAGCGTGGGCTCGGGGAGGTCGGTCGGGACGGTCGGTGCACCTGCCTGTGTGGTCATGGCGTCATGCTGACCGGCAGAACCGGCCATCTCATGACCGGTTTCCCTGACAGTCTCGGCACGTGCGCGCCGACCGGCTGATGGCCCTCCTCCTGCTGCTGCAGCGCCGCGAGCACGTGACCGCGGCCGAGGTCGCGCGTGAGCTCGAGGTGTCCGAGCGCACGGCGCGCCGCGACCTCGACGCGCTCGGCACGGCCGGCGTCCCCGTGTACTCGGTGCAGGGCCGCGGCGGCGGCTGGCGCCTGGTCGGCGGGGCACGGACCGACCTGACCGGGCTGACTGCGGCCGAGGTCCGGGCTTTGTTCCTCGTCGCCGGACCGGCGTCGGCGGTCACGCCGGCCGTGCGAAGCGCGCTGCGCAAGCTCGTCCGCGCCCTGCCCGAGCCGTTCCGCGACCAGGCCGAGGCGGCGTCCTCGTCGGTCGTCGTCGACCCGCGCGGGTGGGGCTGGGCGCACGTCGAGCACCGCACCCCCGACCACCTCGACGCGGTGCAGGACGCCGTGGTCCGCGGCGTGCAGGTGCGCCTCGGCTACGTGGACGCCGCGGGCGCCGCGAGCACGCGGACCGTCCACCCGCTCGGCCTCGTCGCGCAGGGCGCGTCCTGGTACCTCGTCGGCGACACCGCGGTCGGGCGCCGCACGTTCCGGGTCGACCGCGTGTCCACGGTCGAGCCGACCGACGACCCCGTGCGGCGGCCCGACGACTTCGACCTGGCCGCCGCGTGGCGCGCGGTCGCCGACGAGGTGGACCGACGACGCACGCCGCTCACGGTCCGGGCGCTGTGCACATCCGACGGCCTCGACGTGCTGCGGATCGGGTTCGGGGGTCGGCTCGACGTGGGCGCGGCCACGGCCGACGGGCGCGTCGAGGTCGTGGTCCGGGGTCGCGACGAGCGCACGGTCGCGGGCGAGCTCGCGGGACTCGTCGCGTGGGTCGAGGTCGTCGGCCCGCCGGGCGTGCGCGAGCACCTGGCCGCGACCGGCGCGGCGCTCGTCGCCCGGTACCGCTGACGCCGCACGCGGGCGCGTCAGCGACGCGCCGCGCCGCTCCCGGCCAGGCCGCACTCGTACGCGAGGATCACCGCCTGCACGCGGTCGCGCGCGCCGAGCTTGGCGAACACGTTCCCGACGTGCGTCTTGACCGTGGCCTCGGAGACGAACAGCTCGGTCGCGATCTCGACGTTCGACGCGCCCTCGGCGATGAGCCGCAGGACGTCGAGCTCGCGCGGGGTCAGCGCGCTCAGGCGCGGGTCGAGCGCCGCGCCGCCCGGGTCCGGCGCCTGCCCGGCCGGAAGGTGGGGGGCGAACAGGTCGAGCATGCGCCGCAGCACGCGCGGCGCGACGACGGACGTCCCGTCCGCGACCGTGCGGATCGCGTCGACGAGCTCGGCGGGACGGGCCGTCTTGAGCAGGAAGCCCGACGCCCCGGCGCGCAGCGCGGCGAACGCGAGGTCGTCGACGTCGAACGTCGTGAGCACCAGCACGCGCGACGACGGGTGCTCGGCGACGACCCGACGGGTCGCCTCGATGCCGTCCATGCCGGGCATGCGGACGTCCATGACCACGACGTCGGGCGCGAGCGCGGCGACCTGGTCGAGCGCGACGCGCCCGTCGGCGGCCTCGCCGACGACCTCGAGGTCGGGCTCGGACTCGATGACCAGCCGGAAGCCGCTGCGCAGCAGCGCCTGGTCGTCGACGAGCAGGACCGTCGTCATCGGGCGTCTCCTTTGTCGTCGGACCACGGCAGCACCGCGTGCACGCGCCAGCCGCCGTCCGCCCGCGGGCCGGCCTCGACGTGCCCGCCGAGCAGCGCGGCGCGCTCGCGCATGCCGACGATGCCACGCCCCGTGCCGCCGCCGCTCCCGGCGCGCGTGCCGCCCCCGTCGAGCACGTCGACCTCGACGGTCGTCGGGGTGCGGCGCACCGCGACCTCGACGGACGTGGCGCCCGGCGCGTGCCGCAGGACGTTCGTGAGCGCCTCGCCGAGGATCCGCAGGACGGCCAGGCGCACCGCGGTGTCCTGCGGGAGCGTCGTGTCGAGGCCCGTCGCCGTGACGGGGACCCCGGTCACCGCGAAGCGCTCGACGACCGTCGACAGGTCCACCTCGGTCGGCTCGGTCCCGTCGCCCCCGGCCGGGGACAGCGCGCCCAGGACCCGCTGCATGTCGGCGAGCGCGGACCGGCCGGTGCGCCCCACCTGACGCAGGGCCTCGCGCGACCGGTCCGGGGCGCGGTCGAACGCGGCGTCCGCGCCGTCGGCGAGCGCGACCATCACCGTGAGGTTGTGCGCGACGACGTCGTGCATCTCGCGCGCGATGTGCTGGCGCTCGGCGGCGCGTGCGAGGGCGGCGCTCTGGTCGCGCTCGCGGGCCAGCGCGCGGTACCGCTCGACGAGGTCCGCGGCGTGCAGGCGGCGGGCGCGGGCCGCGGAGCCCACGGCGACGCCCAGCACGAGCAGCGCGAGCAGCAGCAGCACCGAGCCCGACCGGCGGCCCGGCGAGAACGACGGCTCCGACAGGTTCGGCGACCACTCCCCCGGCGCCATGACGGGAGTACCGGACCACGCGAGGATCTCGACGAGCCCGATGTCCTGCCACTGCCACAGCGCGACGGTCACGACCGCGAGCACGACGCCGCACGTCGTCCAGGCGACCGTCGCGGACCGCTCGGCGGCGACGCTGTAGAGCGCGCACGCCAGGCAGGCGCCGAGCACGCCGAGCACGCCGTCCGCCAGGAGCGACGCGAGCGCGGCGACCGTCAGCAGCGCGGTCACGGTGAGCGGTCGGGCGCGCCGCATCAGCAGCAGCGTCGCCCCGACGGCCGTCCCCAGCAGCCAGGTGGTGACGACGGACTCCTCGACGCCCGAGTCGAGCGGGTAGAGGCCGAGCGCGACGGCACCGCCGACGGTCTCCCAGGCGAACCCCGCGCCGACCAGGCCGACGAGGACCATCACGGCCGCGACCGCGGCGTCCATGACCCACGGCCGGGCGGTCACGAGCCGGGCGACCGGGCTCGCGCCGCGCACCTGCTCCTCGGTGAGCGGCTCGTCGTCCCGCCGGACCTCACGGGCCGCGAGCGCGCGTCGGATCACCACGGGCCCACTCTCCCACCGGTCGGCGTCGGGCCAGTGCGCAGGTGCGGCAGACCGGCCCGCAGGCGCGTCCGGCCGTCTCTCCAATGGTTCCGGCCCGGTCCGCGGCGCGCCGGACGGCACCGGCGGAGCGGGCCTGTCAGCGGACGTCATGCCGCCGCAACCGGTACGCCGCCGCCGCGAGCACGACCACGACCCACGCCGCGACGACGACCCCGCCGCCCCAGACGCCGAGCCGCGGTCCGCGCGTCGCGTCGTCGAGCGCCGCGAGCGCGGCGTCGTCCTGCAGCAGCCGCGCCCCCGCCGAGGGCAGGAGGGCACGGACGGTGTCGGTGACCGGGCCGGGGTTCGCGGCCAGGAGGTGGTCGCCGACGACCGCGAGGACGATCCCGCCGACGATCGCGTCAGCGGGACGGCGCAGGAGCGCACCGAGGCCGAGCCCGAGCAGCGCGACGGCGACGGAGGCGAGGACGAACCCGGCGAGCGCGCGGGTCGTCCCGGGGACCGCCAGGTCGACGCCGGGACCGCCGGCCGCGCGCACCCCGGCCGTGGCGAGCCACGACGCCCCCAGCGCGAGGACCGCGGTCGCGAAGGCCGCCCCCGCGGTGACCACGGTCTGCCCGCCGAGCACGGGCAGGCGCCGCGGAACCGCGGTGAACGTCGCCCGCGCCGTGCCCGTCGTGTGCTCGCCCGACCCGACGAGCGCGCCGAGCACGAGGAACCCGACCTGCGCGAGCACGAAGCCCGACGTCACGACCCAGGACCCCGACCGGGCGTCGCCGGGCCGCACGAACAGCCCGAGCCCGTACGCGGTGACCGCGGCCGCGACGACCGTGCCGAGCGCGAGCCAGACGTGCGCCGGGACGCTGAGGAGCTTGGTCGACTCGGCCCGCAGCACACGTCCGGCGGTCACGCCCCGACGCGCGGGAGCGCCATGCGCGGTGCGCTCCCGCGTCGTCGGCGGGGCGGTCGTCACCGGACGTCCCGGGTCCGGAGGCGCACGGCGGCGGCGACCAGGAGCACGGCGATCCACGCCGCCAGCACGAGCCCGCCCCCCACCGGTCCGAGGTCGGGAGAACCGTCCATCGGGCCCGACGACGCGGAGGTCGTCAGGAGACCGCCCGCGGTGCCGGGCAGGAGCACGTTCACGGTGCCGACGACGGTCGGCGCCGCGCCCTGGGCGGGCGCCGCGAGCGACGCGGGGTCGCCGCCGGCCACGAGCGGATCGCTCGCCATCATGAGCACGATCGGCAGGATCATCACGAGCGACAGCGCGGTGACCAGGGCCGGGACCGTCCGTCGGAGCAGCGCGCCGAGCGCGTGCCCGAGCAGCGCGAGCCCGACGAGGAACAGCACCATGCCGAGCACGAGCGCGGGCGCGTCGTCGGCGGTGAGGTCGACCGGCAGGTCGCGCGACGCGGCGGCGGGCAGGATCCCGACGACGCACGCGGCCGTCGTCAGGACCGCGATGCCCAGCGCGAACCCGGCGACGGCGAGGCTCTGCGCGACGAGCACGGGCCAGCGGCGCGGCACCGTCGTGTACGTCGAGCGGAACGCACCCGTGCGGAAGTCCCCGCCACCGACCAGGACACCCAGCACGAGCGGTCCGAGCTGCGCGAGCATCAGGCCGGACGACAGCGAGTCGATCGGCTGGAACCCCGGGTCACCCGACGACGCCTGTGCGCTCAGGTACGTGATGACGCCGCCGACGACGACCGTCACGGCGGCGGTCCACCACGGCGAGCGCAGCGACACGACCTTGGTCCACTCCGACGCGAGGACCCGGGCGGGCGTCGGTCGGCGCGCGGTCGACGACGCCCCGACGGCACGCGGCGCCGTGGTCGCGGCGCTCATCGCCCACCGCCCGCGGTCGCGTCCGTGCGGTACTCGACGGCGTCGCTCGTGAGCTGCAGGTACGCCTCCTCGAGCGAGCCCGACCCGGTGCGGTCGACGATCTCCTGCACGGGCGCGTCGGCCAGCAGGCGGCCGCGCCCGATGATGACGACGCGGTCCGCGCACAGCGCGAGCTCGTGCATGAGGTGCGACGACAGCAGGACGGTGCGCCCCTCGGCCGCGAGCTCGCGCACCAGCCGCCGCACCCACAGCACGCCGTCGGGGTCGAGGCCGTTGACCGGCTCGTCGAGGATGAGCGTCGCCGGGTCGCCGAGCAGCGCCCCCGCGATGCCGAGCCGCTGCCCCATGCCGAGCGAGAACGTGCCGGCCCGCCGGCGCGCCGCCGACTCCAGGCCGGTCTGCGCGAGCACCTCCCGCACGCGCGCCTTGCCGATGCCGTGCGTCTGCGCCATCGCGAGCAGGTGCGCGTACGCGGTGCGGCCCGGGTGGACCGAGCGCGCGTCGAGCATGATGCCGACCGCGTGCAGCGGGGCGGGCAGGTCGGCGAACCGGCGGCCGTCGACCGTCGCACGGCCCGACGTCGCGCGCTCGAGCCCGACGACGACGCGCATCGTCGTGGACTTGCCCGCGCCGTTGGGCCCGAGGAACCCCGTGACCGTCCCGGGCCGGGCGGTGAACGTCAGGCCGTCCACCGCTGTCGTGCTGCCGTAGCGCTTGCTCAGCGCCTCCACCTCGATCATCGCGTCTCCTCGTCGTCGGGCCCGTCCGGGCGTCCGTCGACGACGCTACGAATCGGGATGGGCCGCCCAGCACCGACCGGTGGAGGAGATCGCCGGGGCGTGCGGCTCCGCCCACGGGATGAGGGCGTCCGACGAGACGGCGGGCACACCGCCCGCCCGGGGCGGCCCGTGCCGGGGCGGTCAGCCCCGGCGCCGCTCCTGCGTCGCCCTGCGCAGCAGCGCGTGCCCGTCGGCGAGCGGGCCGAGGTGCGCGAGCTTGTCGGGGTTCGTGACGCTCCGGATCGCCTGGACCCGGCCGTCGGCGATGTCGAGCGTCATGGTCACCACGACGTTCCCGTCGCCGTCGCGGACGACCACGCCGGGCTGGCCGTTGATCTCCCGCTCGTCGAGCACCACCCCGACGGCCGCGAGCGACGGCGCGGTCGCGGCGACGAGCCGCGCCACGTGGTCGACCCCGAAGAACATCCCCCGCCCCCACAGCGGACCCTTGCCGCCGGCGTCGGCGATCATCTGGACGTCAGCCGCGAGCAGCTCGCGCAGCGCGTCGACATCGCCCTCCCGCACCGCGTCGACGAACCGGCTCGCGAGCTCCTCCCGCTCGCGGCGGTCGACCTCGAACCGCGGCCGGCCCGCGTCCATGTGCCGGCGGGCGCGCGAGGCGAGCTGGCGGCAGGCCGCCTCGCTCCGGCCGACGGCGCTCGCGACCTCGGCGACGTCGAAGCCGAAGACGTCCCGCAGCACGAAGACGGCACGCTCGAGCGGGCTCAGCCGCTCCATGAGCACGAGCGCCGCGGTCGACAGCGAGTCGGCGAGCTCGGCCGCGCGCTCCGGCTCCTCGTAGGGGTCCTCGAGCAGCGGCTCGGGGAACCACGGGCCCGGGTACGCCTCGCGGCGCACGCGCGCGGACCGCAGCACGTCGATCGAGACGCGCGTGACGATCGCGGACAGGTAGGACTTGACCGACCTCGGCTCGACATCGGACGCGTCCCACCGCAGCCACGTCTCCTGCACCGCGTCCTCGGACTCCCCGACGCTGCCGAGCACGCGGTACGCGATCGAGAAGAGGAGGGGGCGCAGCTGCTCGAACTCCTCGGCGCGGCTCACGCGTCCACCCTGGCCTGCGGCGGCGGCGACGTCACGCGGTCCGTCGCCGCCGCCGCGAGCGCGCGGGCCCGGGCCGACGCGGAGGACGGCAGACGCGTCGATCCCGGCCGACGCGCCTCGCGCGCGAGGCCCTGGACGATCTGACGCGTCACGCCCTCCTTGAGCAGGGCGCCCGCGCGTCCGGAGACGTGCAGGGCGACGGCCGTGTCGTCCGCGCGCGAGGCCTGGAACGTCGCCGCCTCGCGGCCGAGCGCGATGCACTGCCCGAAGAACACGTTGTCGACGGGTGCCGCGACCCGGCCGTCGACGTGCGCCAGCACCGTGTCGGCCGCGCGCGCGCCCAGCGGCACGGCGGCCTGGCAGCTCGCGCGCTGCGGGACCCCCGAGGGTGCGACCGCGTCGCCCGCACCCACGACGCGGTCGTCGTCGACGCTGGTCAGGGTCTCGTCGGTGAGCAGCCGCCCGGTCGCGTCCGTCGCGAGGCCGCTGCGCCGCGCCAGGTCGGAGACCGCGAAGCCGGTCGCCCACACGGTGAGCCCGTCGAGCGTGCGCCCGTCGTCCAGCAGCAGGGACCGCGCGCGCACCTCGGTCGCGCGCGGCCGCTCGAGCACCGTGACACCGAGCCGTGCGAGCCGGCGCGCGACCGCGCGCCGGGCGGACGGCCGGACGTACGGCGCGAGCACGCCGCCGCACACGAGCGTGACCGCCCGGCCCGTCTCCGCGAGCTCGGCGGCGGTCTCGATGCCGGTGGGTCCGCCGCCCACGACGACCACGGGCGCCGTCGGCGTCGTGTCGAGGGTCGCCCGCAGCCGCGTCGCGGACTCGAACGTGCTCACCGCGAGCGCGTGCTCGGCGGCCCCCGGCACGCCTGCGTCGGTCGCGTGGCTGCCGACCGCGTACACGAGGTGGTCGTAGGGCAGGTCGGTCCCGCCCGCGAGCCGGACCCGGCGGTGCGCGGTGTCGACGTGCGTCGCCTCGTCCACGACCACGCGCACCCGCTCCCCCAGCACCTCCGCCCAGTCGTGGAGGCCGCCGTGCGTGCCGGCCGCGACCTGGTGCAGCCGCACGCGCTCGACGAACCGCGGGCGCGGGTTGACCAGCGTGACCTCGACGTCGTCGCGGCCGGACAGGCGGTTCGCGGCCATCACACCGGCGTACCCGCCGCCGAGGACCAGCACGTGCGTGCTCATGAGGTGTCTCCCGTCGCTCCCGAGCACCCGTGCGGCGCTCTCGTGCACGTGACGAGACAGCGCCGGCTCGTGTGACACGCCCGTGCCCACGGAGGTCGGCGCGACCCCCTGGGCGCCGCGCCGGGTGCGCCCCTACCGTTCCCCTATGACGGACATGTCGGCGGACTGGCGGGTGGTCGACGGCGTCGCGACGGCGTGGTTCGACGCGCCGTCGCTGACCGCGGGGGCCGCGCTCGCGGGACGGCTGGTCGACCTACCCGGCGACGTCGCGGTGGACGTGCGTGCGACGGGCGTGCGCGTCCGCGTCGCGGCGGCGGGGCAGGCGGGTGCGGTGTCGGCCGCAGCACGCGACCTCGGGCTGACCGCCGACCCGTCGGCCCTCCAGCGGGTGAGCGTCGTCGTGGAGTCGCCGGACCCCGCCGCGGTGCGCCCGTTCTGGCAGGGCGTGCTCGGCTACGCCCCCACCGAGGACGGAGACCTCGTCGACCCGCTGCGCCGCGACCCCGTCCTGCGCCTCCGGACGTCGCCGGAGCCGCGCCCGCTGCGCAACCGCCTGCACCTCGACGTGGTGCGCCCGGCGGCGGTGGCCGAGCAGGTGCGTCCGGGCGAGCCGTACGGCGTGTTCGGCGTCTGCCACGCCGACGCGGACGGCAACGAGGTCGACCTGGTACCTGCGGGCGGCCTCGACGACGCCCCCGGGACGACCGACTGGCACGCGGTGTTCGGCGCCGTGGCCTGCTACCGCGTCGCGTCGTCGTCCCAGCAGCGCGACCTGGTCGCCGCGGCGGCGGCTCTCGCCGACGAGGCCGGCTTCCCGCTGCTGCTCGACGTGCGGCCCGGCCTCGTGGTGCTCGACACGGGCAAGGACCGCTGGGACGCGGACGCGCACGGTCTCGACGTGGACTTCCCCGCGCTCGCGGCGCGCCTCCAGACCGCGGCCCGTGACCTCGGGGCCACCGCCGACGCCGAGCCGCCGCGGTTCGTGCAGCTCTTCCTCGACGCCGCCGACGTCCGCGCCGTGCGAGCGTTCTGGCTCGCGGTGCTCGGGTACGTGCCGGACGGGCGCGCCGCGCTCGACGACGTCGTCGACCCGCGCTGGCTGAGCCCCGTGCTCGCGTTCCAGGAGATCGACGCCGCCGACACCGAGCGGCGGCGGCAGCGCAACCGCGTGCACGTCGAGCTCGCGGTCCCGGCGGACCGTGCCGCCGCGCGCGTCGCGACGGCCCTCGACGCCGGCGGCCGGCTGCTCGACGAGTCGCCGGGGCGCGTGCGTGTGGCCGACCCGGAGGGCAACGAGCTGGTCGTCGTCGCGGGGTAGGTGCGGGCGGGGCGTCCGCGGCCCGGTGGCCACCGCCGGACGGGCGTCTGACCTCGGCACGACGTGCGTGCACCCGTTCGTGAAGCCTGCCCCCGGCACACCCGGCGGCCGGTAGATTCCGTGCGGCCGGTGCCGCTGCCCCGGTCGGCCCCACGGAAGGAACCCGGTGGACCAGCTCACGAAGGGCGCGAACGCGCCGCTGACGGCGTCGCGCGTCACGCTCACGGTCGACGTCCCCGCGCCCGCGGACCTGTCCGCGCTGCTCGTCACCGAGAGCGGCCGGGTCCGCTCCGACGCCGACTTCGTCTTCTACAACCAGCCCGACGGGCCCGGCGTGCGGTGCGTGCAGCCGTCGGCCGGGCAGCCCTGGCGCGTCGAGGTCGACCTCGGGGCCGTGCCCGCCGACGTCCACGCGGTGCGGCTCGTGACGAGCCTCGACGACGCGTCCTCGACGTTCGGCCGTGTCGGGCAGCCGGTCGCGCGCGTCACCGACGACGCCGGGACGCCGCTGGCCGCGTTCACGATGACCGACCTGGCGACCGAGAGCATCGTCGTCGCGCTCGAGCTGTACCGGCGGGCCGGGGCGTGGAAGGTGCGCGCCGTCGGTCAGGGGTACGCGGGCGGGCTGGGCGACCTCGTCACCGACCACGGGGTGTCCGTCGACGACACGCCCCCGCCGGCCGTCGCCGCACCGGTCGCCGTGCCCGTCGCCGCCGCACCGGTCGCCGCCCCCGTCGCGGCGCCGCCCGCACCCCCGGCCCCGGCGCCCGTCGCCCCGCCGCCGCCCGCGCCCCAGGCGCCCGCGGCGGAGACCGCCAGTGCCGGCGAGGTGCAGCTGACCAAGGCCCGGCCGGTGAACCTGTCGAAGGGCCAGCGGGTCTCGCTCGTCAAGGACGGCGGCGTCGCGCTGACGATGGTCCGCATGGGCCTGGGCTGGGACCCGGTCCGCAAGCGCGGGATGTTCGGCAGCCGCGAGGTCGAGATCGACCTCGACGCGTCCGCGATCCTGTTCGCCGGCAAGGACCCCGTCGACGTCGCGTTCTACAACAACCTGCGCACGCGCGACGGGTCCGTGCAGCACACGGGTGACAACCGCACGGGCGACGGCGAGGGCGACGACGAGACGATCCTCATCGACCTGACCCGCGTCCCGGTGCACGTCACGGACGTGATGCTCGTCGTCACGTCGTACGAGGGCCACACGTTCGAGCAGGTGCAGAACGCGTTCTGCCGGCTCGTCGACCACACCACGGGTGCCGAGCTGGCCCGCTACACGCTCGCGGGCGGCATGCCGTTCACCGCGATGCTCATGGCGCGCGTGTACCGCCAGGGCCCGACGTGGAAGATGCAGGCGGTCGGCGAGGGCATGCAGGCCCGCACGCCGATGGAGACGGTGCCGTCGCTCGCCCGGTACGTCGGGTGACCTCACCGCTGGTGCTCGGGCGGGGCCAGAACGCGCCCTGGCCCGACGCGGGCGTGCTCGTCGAGGTGGTCGGCATTGCGGCCGCCGAGTGCGACGTGTCGGTCCTCCTCGTCGACGAGCGGCAGCGGGCGGCGGCGTCCGACGACCTCGTCTTCTACAACCAGCCGTCGGCACCGGGCGCGACGCTGGAGGCGGGCTCACCCGCCCGCGTCCGGCTCGACCTGGCCGCGCTGCCCACGCGCGTCCACGCCGTGCTGTGCCTCGTGAGCGTCGACCCGCACCGACCGGCGCTCGGTGCCCTCCCGCCGCTCACCGCGGTGCTGCGCGGCGGCGACGGGACCGAACGGGCGCGGTTCCCGCTCGTGGACCTCACGAGCGAGCGCGCGGTCGTCACCGTGGAGGTCTACCGCCGCGGCGACGCGTGGAAGGTCCGGGCCGTCGGGCAGGGGTACGACGGGGGTCTCGCGCAGGCGGTGACCGCGCACGGGATCGAGGTCGACGACGCCGACGACCACGCAGCCCCCGCCTCGTCCGCACCCGCCGCGACGACGGCCTCACCGAGCGCCCCGCACACCGTCGCGACCAGCGTGCCCACCACGCCCCGCGCCGCCGCCCTGACGCCGGCCGCCGCGCCGCGACCGGTGCACGCCGCCGCGCCCACCGGCCCCCCGCCGCCCCCGCCGCCCGGCACGAGCGACGGCGAGCGCCTCCTGCGGCAGTCGTCGGCGATCCTCGAGGACGCCGCGCGCTCCACGGCCGCGCTCCGGTCCGCCGTCGCGTACGCCGACCGTCGCCGCGACGAGGCGCTCGCCGACCTGGTCGCCGACCCCCGCACCCGGGGCGGCCCGGGGAAGCAGAGCGCCGCCGCCCGGGCCGAGCGGGAGCACGCCGACCTCGTCGCGCGCGCCCGCGAGCGGCACGACGCGGACCTGCACCAGCTCGCCGCCGAGCTCGCGGACCACGAGCGCCGCCTCCCGGCCGCGATGGCACCGTGGACGGCCGCCGCGTGGCGCGGCTGGCGCCCGCCGACCGTGCCGGCACCCGGCGTGCGCGTCGGCGACCTGCACGTCGAGGAGGCGCCGTCGCAGCGCTTCCCGATGCTGCTCGGGCTCCCGCTCGTGCAGCCGCTGTGGGTCGACAGCGCGAGCGGGACCGACGCCGCGGCCGTCCGCGCGGTCCGCGCGCTGGTCGCACGGCTGCTCGCGGCCTACCCGGTCGGCGGTCTCGACGTGCTCGTCGTCGACCTCACGGGCGGGCTCGCGCCGTCGCTCACCGCGCTCGCCCAGCCGGGCAGCCGGGCCATGTCGACACCCGCGGCGACGTCCGTCACGGCCGCGTGCGCGGTCCTCGACGCGCTGGTCCGCCGCGTCGACCTCGTGCAGATGGCACGGTCCGCGGGCGCGCTGGACGCGCTCGGCGGGGACGACGCGCACCGTCTCCTGGTCGTGCACGACTTCCCGACCGCGTTCGACGACGCGGCCGTGGGCCGCCTGCGCTACCTCGTCGACGAGGGACCGTCGGCGGGCGTCCAGGTGCTGCTCACGGGCGCGCAGAGCCCGGTCCACGAGGGCAGCCCGCTCGTCACGACGCTGTTCCGCGAGTCCGTGCGCCTGCCCGTCGAGCCCGACGACCACCTCGCGGACGCCTGGACGCACACGCAGTGGCGGTACACGCCCGACCTCGGCCCGGACGACGCGTCGGTGGTCGACGGCGTCCTGCGCGCCGCGGCCACGGACCTGCGCTGACCGTTCCACCCGGGGCGCCACCGGTCGGTCGACCGGGCCTGGCATCATGCGGCCGTGACCTCGTGGGACGAGCGCGACAGCGCTGACCTGGCACGCCGCCGCTCACTGCTGTCGCTGCCGATGATCCCGCTGCGTCGGGACGCACGCCGCTGGCTGCAGCCGGAGGGCTGGCCGGACATGGGGCGGTGGGTGTACGACCCGGTGGCGGTCGGCGTCGGACCGGACGGGCGGGTGCTGTCACTCGTCCGCGACCGCGAGCGCGGGGACCGCCTCCTGCTGGACCGGACCGACGCGGCCGCACCTCCCGTCGTGCTCGACGGCGCGGTGGACGCGACGTTCGTGCAACCGCTCCCCGGCGGCAGGGTCCTGCTGGTCGCGGCGCGTGCCCGTAGACGCGAGACCAACGCGCAGGTGTGGGACACGGACGGGCGGCTCGTGACCGCCGGCTTCGTCGGTGACGCGATCGAGCACGTCCTCACGACACCCGCCGGGGCAGTGTGGATCGCGTACTTCGACGAGGCCTCCGACGACATCAGCACACGCAGGCTCGTCCGCTTCGACGAGGACCTGCACATCCGCTGGTCGTACCCGGGTTCGGAGCGCGGCCTGCCGGGCCTGTTCGACGTGTATGCGCTGAACGTGAGCGGGGAGGCCGCCGTGTGCTACGCGTATACGGAGTTCCACCTGGTGCGCGCTGAGGGCGACGCGGCGACGGATCTCGGCGCGACGGGCGTGACGGGCGCGGCGGCCGTCCTGGTCGACGGCGATCGCGGCGCGTTCGTCGGTGGCTACGGCGCCGACTTCGACGTCGTGACGCCGTTCCGGCTGTGCCACGACGGGATCGAGGTCGGCGAGCCGCTGGGCCGTCTCGTCATGCCGGACGGGCGGGAGCTCCGGCGCAGGAGGCTGACGGCGCGTGGTGGCGAGCTGCACGTGGTCGGGGAGCACCGGCTGCTGCGCCAGGTCTCGCTCGACGACCTGCTCGACGGCCCCCGGCACTGAGCCCTTGTCGTCTCGCTGCCGCGAAAGGCGGCCCGAGCGACTGAGCGCGTCCGAGCGCGGCAGAGGGCGAAGGTCCACCGCCGTGGAGGCGCGTCGCGCGGCTCAGCAGAGTCGGACCCGTCCCAGCGCCGAGTTCACCGCGGCGGTGTAGGCCTCGTACCCGTCGGCCGTCGGGTGGAACGCCGCGGGGTCGGTGGGTCCGAGGATCCACGGGTCCGGTGCGTTCGCACCGTGGTCCGTGAACCGCTTGCGGACGTCGACGTACTGGAACCCGGCGCGGTCGGCCGCGGCCGAGATCACGGCGGCGAGGGTGTCCGCCGCGGTGTTGAGCGCGGTGAGCTCGGCCACCGAGGCCGCGAGGTAGGCCCCGTGCTCGGGCGAGAAGAGCCGCGGGTACCCGGTGACGACGACGCGGGCGTCGGGCGCGGCGGCCGCGACCTGCGCGTAGACGGTGTCGAGGAGGGCGGGGAGCTCGCCCCGGATGCGCGCGTCGACGAGGGCCGTCGCGCCCGCGCACTGCGCGTCGGTGCCGCCGAGGCACGCGACGACCGCGGTCGACCAGCCGACGTCGTTGCCGCCGATGCTCAGGGTCACGAGGTCGGTGTCGGCGTCGAGCGCGGTGAGCTGTCCGCCCGCGACGAGCGAGACGGTCGTGGCGCCCGCGCAGGCGACGAAGTCGTCGAGCTGCACGCGGTGTCGCCCGTCGAGCTGCACCGGGTAGGCGGACTGCGACCGTCCGCACGCGGTGTAGGGCGGGACCCCGTAGCCGGAGGCGTAGGAGTCGCCGAGCGCGTCGTAGACGACGCGGTGCCGTGGCCCCGCGGACGCGGTCGTCGCGACCGAGCCGACGAGGACGAGCGCGGCGATCACCGCCAGGAGCGCGGACGTCGTCGTCCGCCGTGGACGCGTCATGAGTGTGACGGTAGTCACATCAGCGCCGCCCTGCGCGCCGCGGCGGGGACGGGTCAGCCGCGGCGCACGGCGTACCGGGACCAGACGGTGCCGTTGCCGAAGGCCCGCTGCTCGACGAGGTCGAGGTCAAGTCGCACGTCGTCGGGCCAGAAGCGCAGCCCGCCGCCGACGGACACGGGCGCGACGTACGGCTGGACCTCGTCGACGATCCCCGCGCGCAGCGCCTGCGCGGCGAGCGTCGGGCCGTCGATGGTGACGTCGTGGTCGAGCGCGTCGACCTGCACGCGCACGGCGACGGGGTCGAAGGCGCGCTCGACGGTGGTCCGCCGGGTCGTGGGGGCGTCGAGCGTCGTCGAGTAGACGACCTTGTCGGCGGCCTGCCAGACCTCGGCGTAGTGCCGGACGAAGTCCGGCGGGTCGGGGGTGTCGAGCGCGGTCTCCCAGAACGACATCGTCTCGTACATGCGGCGGCCGTAGAGGTAGGTGCCGACGGACCGCGACTGGTCGGACACGAAGTCGTGCAGCACGGGGTCGAGCGCGCCGCCCCAGTCACTGCTGCCGTCGGCGTCGGCGGCGTACCCGTCGAGCGACGTGAACATCGAGTAGATGAGCTTTCCCATGCTCCGAACGTAGGACGCTCGCATGGTCTTGACAAGATTTGTTGTCAAGCGCCACGGTGGAGCCATGCAGGACGTCGAGGTCATCGAGGACGCGGAGGCTGCGGCCGCCGCGCTGGACCCGGTCCGGGCACGGCTGCTCGCCGAGCTGGCCGTCCCGGCCTCCGCCGCCGGGCTCGCCGCCCGCGTCGGCATCACGCGCCAGAAGGTCAACTACCACCTCAAGGCGCTCGAGGCGCACGGGCTGGTCGAGCTCGCCGAGGAGCGCCGGCACGGCGGCATCACCGAGCGCGTGCTCCAGGCGTCGGCGGCCGCGTACGTCGTCTCCCCCGCCGCCGTGACCGTGTCCGCGGCCGACCCCGACAAGAAGGCCGACCACCTCTCGGCCGCCTACCTCGTCGCGCTGGCCGGGCGGCTGGTGCGCGAGGTCGGCATGCTCGCACGCCGCGCCGGCACGTCCGGCCGACGACTTCCCACGCTCACGATCGACACCACGATCGGCTTCCGGTCGGCCGCCGACCGCGCGGCCTTCGCCGACGACCTCACCGCCGCGGTGCTCGAGCTGGCCGCGCGCTACCACCACGACGACGGGCGCCCGCACCGGCTCGTCGTCGCAGCCCACCCCCTGCCCGACCCCCACCCCCTCACCGAGGAGACGAGCTCATGACCACCACCACCACCACCACGCCGGACGTCCCGTACCGCCTGGAGTTCAGCGTCGAGGTCCCCGGCACGCCCGAGCAGGTGTGGCAGGCCATCGCCACCGCGACGGGCATGAGCGGCTGGTTCACGCAGACCGAGCTCGAGGAGCGCGAGGGCGGCGCGCTGCGCTTCGTCATGGGCCCCGAGATGGACTCGGTCGGCCAGGTCGTGCGCTGGGACCCGCCGCACCGCCTCGTCTACGAGGAGGACTGGGCGCGCCTCATGGGCAAGGACCCCGACGCACTGAGCCCGCTCACCTCCGAGTTCGTCGTCGAGGCACGGTCCGGCGGCACGTGCGTCGTGCACGTCACGAGCAGCGGGTTCGGCATCGGCGCCGACTGGGAGTCGGAGTGGTGGGACGACCTCGGTGCCGAGTGGCGGCCGTTCTTCGACAACCTGCGCACGTACCTCGCGCACTTCCCCGGCCAGCAGGCGACGCACCTCGACGTCACCGCGTCGCACGCCGGCGACGTGCCCGCGGTCTGGACCGCCCTGCGCGACGGGCTCGGGCTCGGCGCGGAGGGCGAGACGATCGACGTGCGCGGCTCCACCGGCGTCGTCGAGCGGGTCGGCGAGAAGCAGGCGCTGGTGCGGCTGACCGCACCCGTGCCGGGCGTGCTCAACGTCTACGCGTACGGCGAGGGCGACGGGAAGGCCACGGCCGGCGTGCGCGCGTTCCTGTTCTCCCCCGACGCCGCCGACTACCTGCGACGCGAGGAGCCGCGCTGGCAGGCCTGGCTGCAGGACCTCTCCGTCACCGTCTGACCAGTCGCCGCGGTGACCCGCAGGTGCGCGCGGTTCCGTCCGCGTCGTCCCATCGCGGCATCACCTCGGGGAACGGGCGCCCGACGACCTCGCCGAGGTAGCCGTCCTCAGCGACGGCCGGGCGCGTGACGAGCGCCCAGCAGGTCGGTGCCCGTGTCAGCGGTCACGGCGTCGCGAGCTCGCGCGGGTACGCGAGAACGTCGACCAGGGCGCCGTTGCGCCACACGGTGACCTCGATGCGCCGGTCGATCGCGTCCTCGACCATGAGCCGCTGCACGGCCGTCGCGGTCACCACCCGGTTGCCGTCGAGCTCGACGACGACGTCCCCGCGCCGCAGCCCGGCCTCCTGCGCGGGGCTGCCCGGGGACACGTCGGCCACCTGCAGCCCCGTGCGCGAGCCCATGCGCGCAGCCAGCTCGGGTGCCAGCGCGACCTGGATCCCCGCGATGCCGAGCCACGCGCGCCGCACCCGTCCGCGCGTCATGAGCGCGTCGACGATCTGCCGGGTCGTCGTGTTGACCGGCACGGCCAGCCCGACGCCGATGCCCGCGAGCGCGGTGTTGACCCCGACCATCCGACCGGCGCCGTCGGCGAGCACTCCCCCGCTGTTGCCCGGGTTGAGCGCGGCGTCGGTCTGCACGACCTCGTCGACGACGCGTCCTGACGCGGTCGGCAGGGACCGCCCGAGCGCCGAGACGATGCCCGCCGTGACGCTTCCCGCCAGGCCGAGCGGGTTGCCGAGCGCGATGACGAGCTGACCGACGCGCAGCCGTGCGGCGTCGCCGAGCTCGACGGGGTCGGGCAGGTCGTCGTGGGCGCGCAGCACCGCGAGGTCGGACAGCGGGTCGCGGCCGACGACGTCCGCGTCGACCGTCGTGCCGTCGAGGAACGCCGCCTCGACCCGGCTGGCCCCCGCGACGACGTGCGCGCTCGTCAGCAGGTGCCGGTCGCGCGTGATGACGCTCGCCGAGCCCGCGCCGGTACCGCGAGCCGTCACGACCGTGAGGCTCGCGACGCTCGGGAGCACGCGCTCCGCGACGCCCGAGACGGTCCGCGAGTACGCGTCGAGCACGTCGTCGTCCATGCCGTAGTCCAGCGCGCCCGACCGCCGCAGCGATACCCGCGTTCGCCGAGGGCGAGCGGCCCCGGTGGACGCGCCTCCTCGACGCCTGTCAGTGGCGAGACGTCCAGTAGTCGTGCCCGAGCGACTCGACGAGGTGCGCGTGCAGCCTCGTCAGCCTGTCGAGGGCCGCAGCGGCTTGCTCCGCGACCACGCGCGCGTCGGCGCGGAGCACCAGCTCCTCGCGCGGGCGGTCGGGGTCGAACTGGCCGATGAACAGGACGCCGTCCTGGACGACGACGTAGATGAACCACCCCTCGTCGACGTCGTCCCAGACGACACCGTCGTCGCCCCCGCCGGCCAGGGCGCGCAGGATGTGCGACGTCTCGGCGACGTCGTCGGTCCAGTCGAAGGAAACGACCTGCTCGCCGGCCGCGACCACCACAGGCGTCACGCGGAAGTAGGGGAACGGCCGAGCCAGGGCGACGGACGCGCCGCAGCGGCGGGCGACGTCGACGAGTCGCTCGTAGTACGCGGCGAGCGCGTCCTCGCGACCGCGCGCGTCGTCCGTCACAACCACTCCCGGCACGCGGCACGGCAGGTCCGGCGGCTCGACCGGCTCGCGCAGGCTCCCCCACTCCTCGCGGCTGAAGCCGTTGACGGGGCCGTGGTAGACGCTGTCCGAGATGCACAGGGCGGCGTCGACGAGGATCTCGTCGAGCGGTCGTGCTCGGTCCATCCACCCGGCGTCCATCGGCCCGTCCAGGAGTGTGCTCATGGGCCCCGACTCTAGGACGGGGCCGTCGCCAGACCTCATGCCCCCGTAGCCCGCTCCCGCTGAACCGTTTCGCAGTCGTGTGGGCCAGTGCGCCGCTCCGTACCTTCATCGGTGTAGATCGTCACCCGCACGTGTCGGCGACCGTCGGCACGCGTCCTGACCACGCGGGGGCGGACCAGACGAGCCGGAGGAGCCGACCGTGCGCCACCCCACCCCGACCCGCCTCCGCGGGACCCTGCTGGCGGCCGCCGTCGCCGTCCTCGCGCTCGTCGGGCTCACCGCGCCCGCGGTCGCGGCCCTGCCGGACACCGTCCGCGCCGCGGGTGCCGTCCGCGCGGCGACGACCGCCGGCTGCGGACGCCCCGCCGGGCTCGCGACCGGCACCCACACGATCACGAGCGGCGGGCAGCAGCGCACGTTCCGCCTCGACGTGCCGTCCGGGTACGACCCGAACCGCGCGTACCGGCTGGTCGTGGGGCTGCACTGGTGGCACGGCACCGCGTCCGACGTGGTGAACCAGGGCTTCTACGGCCTGAAGCCGCTCGCCGGCACCAGCACCGTCTTCGTCGCGCCGCAGGGCATCGACAACGCGTGGCCCAACAGCGGCGGCCGCGACGTCCAGTTCATCGACGACGTGCTGAGGACGCTCGAGGCCGCGCTGTGCATCGACACGACGCAGCGGTTCGCGACCGGGTTCTCCTACGGCGGCGGCATGAGCAACGCGCTCGCGTGCGCGCGCGCGAACGTCTTCCGGGCTGTCGCGGTGCTCAACGGCGCCCAGCTGTCCGGGTGCGACGGCGGCACGCAGCCGATCGCGTACCTCGGCTCGCACGGCGTCGTCGACGACGTCCTCAACATCTCGCAGGGCCGCGCGCTGCGGGACCGCGCGCTGCGGAACAACGGCTGCCAGGCGCAGCAGGCGCAGGAGCCCGCCGCGGGCAGCGGCACCCACACGCGGACCGCGTACACGTGCCGCGACGGCTACCCCGTCGTGTGGCTCGCGTCCGACAGCGGGCACCAGTGGGACGCGCGCGACCGCGGCCAGCAGCAGTCGTGGGTGCCCGGCGAGATCTGGCGGTTCTTCACGTCGCTCCCGTCCACGACGACGAACCCCACGCCGACGCCCACCCCCACCGTGACGCCGACCCCGACGCCCACGCCGACCCCCACCACGACGCCGACGCCGACTCCGACAGTCACCACGCCGCCGCCCGCGGGCGCGTGCACGGCGACGTTCAAGGTCATGAACTCGTGGCCCGGCGGATTCCAGGCGGAGGTGACGGTCCGGGCGGGGTCGCCCACCTCGTCGTGGAGCGTCGCGTGGCGCACGTCGGGCGAGCGGGTCGACCAGGTCTGGAACGGCTCGCTGACGACGCAGGGTGACCAGCTCACCGTGCGCAACGTGTCGTGGAACGGCTCGCTGCCCGCCGGTGGCTCCGCCACCTTCGGGCTTCTGGGCAGCGGAAGCGGCACGCCCCCGACACCGGCGCTGACCTGCACGAGCGCCTGAGCCCGCCCGGGGTGGGCGTCGGCTAGCGGGGCTCGAGCACCACGACGGGGATCTCGCGGTCCGTCTTCTGCTCGTACTCGGCGAACCGCGGGTACGCCTGCTTCTGGCGCTCCCAGATGGCACGACGCTCCTCGGGGTGGGCGACGAGGTTGTGGAACCAGGCGGGGTGGACGTCGCGCCCCGCGAACGACCCGAACACCGCGAGGCGCCCGTCGCCGAGGTCCTGGTACATCATCGGGCTGACCCTCGGCTCACCGGTGCGGGCTCCCGTCGTGTGCAGGAGCAGCAGCGGCTCGCCCGCGAAGTGGCCGCCGACCTGCCCGGCGTTCGCGCGGAACTCCTCGATGACGTGCGTGTTCCAGTCGTTCATGCGGTGCTGCTCCCGGCATCGGTCGACGGTCGTACGGACGCACCAGTGAACGACGCCGGCAGCGACCCGGCGACCCGCCGCGCCGGTCAGCCGCCCTCGACGGGCAGCCAGAGCTCGACGGTGGCGGTGCTGAGGTCGTCGGCGCGCTCGAGCACGGCGACGACCTCGGGCCCGGGACGCAGGCGCCACGGGTTCGACGGGAACCACTCGGTCGCGGTCGCGGCCCAGACGCTCTGCAGCGTCTGCGGGTAGGGGCCGGACGCCCGGAAGACGGCCCACGTCCCGGCGTCGACGGGGAGCACGTCCAGGTCGTCGGGGACCTCGGCGTCGTCCGAGACCGCGACGCCGTGCAGGTAGGTGAGCTCCGAGCCCTCGCGGCGGTCCGGGTCGAGGTCGGCGCTCACCGCGAGCAGGCCCGACGGCTCGGTGTCGGCGAGCGCCTTGAGCCGCCGGTGCTCGGCCGGCGCGATCGACACGACGTGCTGCTGGATCGCCGGGTTGACCCCCTCGTGCACGAGCGGGACGCGGGCGGCGTGCCCGACGAGGCGGAACGCGGGGCGGGTGACGAGTCGGACGTCCATGGGACTGGCTCCTTCGACGGTCAGGCGGAACCTGAGGCGGGGTTGCGTACGGAAGGGACCGCCGTCCCGCCGGGCCTGACCCGGGCCGACGCCGTGCACCGACTGGAACGCCCGGCCGAACGCCTCCGCCGAGCCGTACCCGTAGCGCACGGCGACGGTCAGCAGGTCGTCCGCACCGCCGACAAGGTCGGCCGCGGCGAGCGTCATCCGCCGGCGCCGCACGTACTCCGACAGCGGCATCCCGGCCAGCGACGAGAACATGCGCCGCAGGTGGTACTCGCTCGTGCCGAGCGTGGTGGCGAGGCGGACGACGTCGAGGTCCTCGGTGAGGCTGTCCTCGACGGCGTCGACGAGCCGGTTGAGCCAGGCGATCACGGTGCTCCCTTCCGCTCCTCAGCCTCGCGGCCGTGGCCGCCCGTCCGCCCGATCATCGGTGCCCGGTGCGATCAGTGGGACGTCGCCGTCGGGGAGGTGCACCGCCAGGGCCGTCGGCCGGGCGTCGTCGTGCCCGGCCGACGCCCCACCTCACCGCAGGTGCCGGTCGAAGAACCGCGCCCCGTCCTCGAGCTCGAACCGTGGGGTGCCGAGGTGACCGCCCGGGTTGGCGTGCAGCGTCTTCTCGACGCTGCCGAACGCGTCGAACAGGTCCAGCGCCCGCTGCCGCGGGTTCCCCTCGTCGTCCCACTGCAGCAGGACGAGCACCGGGATCGTGACGCGCGGCGCCTCCGCCCGCACGGCCCGCGGCACGAACCCGCCCGCAAAGAAGCCCGCCGCCGCGAGGCGCGGCTCCGTCGCCGCGAGCCGGATCCCGAGCGCCATCCAGCCGGAGTACCCCACCGGCCCGGCGACGTCGGGCAGGTCGAGCAGGGCGTCGAGCGTGGTGCGCCACTCCGGGGCGGCGTCGTCGACCATCGGGCCGACCATCGCCTCGAAGATCTCGTCGACCGGCTCGCCGGCCTGCATCGCGCGCCTCAGGTCGACGCGCAGCTGGTCGGCAGCGGCCGTGCGGGGCCGGTCGCCGCAGCCCGCGGCATCGATCGACGCGACTGCGTAGCCGTACGTCGCGGCGTGGAACCGGGCGCGCGCGACGAGCCGCGCGTCGCGTCGGGGAAGGCCGTTGTTGTGGGCCATGAGGACCAGCGGGGCCGGTGCGGAGCCGGTGGTCCAGAGGGTGCCGGGGATGTCGCCGAGCGCGAAGTCGCGCTCGAGGACCCCGTCGTCGTGGCGGTGCTCGGAGGTGAAGTCCATGGTCGTGCCTCTCGGGAGTGCGCGTGGGCGGCGCTCCCGGGCGACCTATCGCCCGACCGTGACCCCGGAGGGGAGCACCCTGATCGATCCAGCATTCACGGGTACCACCTCCTCGTCCTGTCGCACGGCTCTCGCAGGATAGGCAGCGCCACGACACGCGTCACGGGAAATGTCGTGGCGCCGTCCCATCGCACCGCGACCATGGTCCGGTGCGAGACACGACGCGGAACGAGGCGCAGGCGACGTTCGTCGACACGGTGCGGCTCTGGCGCCTCGACGAGGCGACGACGCGCGACGTCGTCGACGCGGCCGTCGGGTGCCTGCTCGGAGGTCTCGACACCCCGACGCTGCGTCAGCTCGCGGGGGAACCGTCGTCCGCCCTGCGGCCCGACGTGTGGCCGATGGTCGACCGCACCCTCGTCGAGCTCGGGCTGCCCGACGCGGTCACCGAGGATCCGCTCCGCGGCGCGACAGCCGCCATGGTCGGCCGGTACGTGCGCCACGAGATCAGTGCTCGCGACCTGTGCCGGTGGGCGCACGGCGTCGTGGGGCACGGGGAAGACCCGGTCAGCGCCGAGCTCGCGCTCCTCGACGGCGCCTACGACCCGGACGACCTGGGAGTCGTCGGAGCCGGTCGCGCGATTCTGGAGGCGGAGCTCGAGGCGGACCTCCGGCGCGAGACGGACCAGGCTGTCGCTCGGTTCCTCGCCCGGCCCGAGGAGTCCTGACCGCCCGGCGGACCGCGGGACAGGGTCCCGCGTCGCTCAGATGCCCAGCCGGTCGAGCACGTCCTCGGCGAGCAGCTCCAGGTACTCCAGCGGCGGGGCGGAGTCGGGGTGGCCACCCCCGAAGACGCGTTCGGTGATCTCGACGGCCTGGCATGGCGCGGTGATGCCGAGGTGACGGAACAGGACGACGAGGTCGTCGAGGTCGCGCTCGCGTCCGGCGAGCATCTTCATCGCGAGCAGGTGCTCGGGCGAGGCGACGGCGGCGGACAACCCGGGGACGTCGAGCTCGGTCTGGCCCTCGTCGCTCACCAGGCCGACGACGGCGGACGTGACCCGGTCGTTGAGCCACTCGGGGTCGAGCCCGTGCCGGGCCGCGACCTCGCGGGCAGCGGTGCGCAGACCGTCCGTCTCCGTGCGGAACACCGCGTCGACGTCCCGCGTGACCCGGCGGGAGTCCAGGGTGATCGACATGGCGGCGCCCCCGACGACGTAGATCGTCGCGTGCAGGCCGTCGCGGTGGAGCACGGCTCCGAGCTCGGTGAGCAGGCCGATGACCTCGGCACGGGACAGCGTCGGACCGTGCTCGCTCATGCGGTCGTGAAGTTCCGCTCGTCGAACCAGATGCCCAGCCGCGCGAGCTCGACCGGGGTGCGCTGCATCGCGACGGCGGCGCGGGCACCGCGTCCTGTGGGCCACCACCAGGCAGCGAGCGGGCGCCGACGGGTCCAGTCGGGCGCCCCGACGCCGGCCCGCCGGGCGACGTACCGCACGCTCCCGGCGATCAGCGCGTCCCAGCGCTCGTCACCGGTCGACGGTGGCTCGGCCAGCATCTCGTCGACGCGTCCAGCCGCCGCCGCACGGGGCAGGGAGTTGAGGCCGTCGAGAAGCATCCGGAGGGCAGCAGGCTCGTTGCCGTCCCGCAGCTCGGGGCGGACGTCCTCGACGATCTCGGGCACGGTGCGCCACCAGCGCGGGGACGGCTCCTGCGTGCGCAGGCCGTCCTCGTAGTCGAACGCGTCGCGCGCAGCGCGCATGTACCCGTTGGACCAGTTCGCCCACAGCAGCGTCCGACGACCACGTGACGTCGTGAGGACCATCCCCGTCTCCACGAGGCGCGAGACCTCGCGCGCGACGGTCGACAGCGGCTCGTCCAGCTCCCGCGCGAGGTCGCTGGCCGTGATGGCGTCCGCCGCGCGCGCCAGTGCCCGCAGCACCCGCGCCTGGGTGTCGCTGCGGAAGATCGCCGTGGCGTTGGCCATGGCCCGAGCCTATCTCCAACAATGCGGCAGATACAGCCGGCGACGGGCCACCCGCCAGCCACCGGCATGCTGGGGCGATGCTGAGCGACGCGCGACTGCGGGACGTGGCGGAGCGCCTGGTCGAGGTGCCCGGGGTGCGGGCCGTCGTGCTGGGCGGGAGCCGGGCCCGCGGCGACCACGCCGCGGAGTCCGACGTGGACCTGGGCCTCTACTACCGGCCACCCCTCGACGTGGACGCGCTCGGCGCGGTGGTCCGTGAGATCGCCGGTCCGGAGGCGCAGGTGACCGCGCCCGGCGCGTGGGGGCCGTGGGTCGACGGCGGGGGGTGGCTGCACGTCGACAGCACCGCCGTCGACGTGCTCTACCGCGACCTGGACCGCGTGCGGCGCAGCTGGCAGGAGGCGCAGGAGGGCCGGTTCGCGTGGCACGCGCAGGCCGGTCATCCGCTCGGAGTGCCGTCGTTCGCGTACGCGGGCGAGGTCGCCGCCGCGGTCGTCCTCGCGGACCCGTCGGGCGAGGTCGCGGCGCTGCACGACGAGGCGTCGGCCTATCCCCCGGCGTTGCGCGACGCGGTCGTCGGCGGCCTCTGGGAGGCCGCGTTCAGCGTCGACGTCGCGGCCAAGGCGGTCGGGCGGGGCGACAGCGCGTACGTCGCCGGGTGCCTGTTCCGCGCGGTCCTGCTGTGCGCGCACGCCCTGCACGCGCACGCGGGTCGCTGGGTCACCAACGAGAAGGGTGCCGTCGCCGCGGCCGGACGACTGCCCGACGCCCCACGGGACTTCGGCGTGCGGGCGCAGGCGCTGTGCGCCGCCGTCGGCGCGGACCCTGACGCGCTGCGTGCGACGCTCACCGCCGCTCGCGACCTCGTCGACGAGACCGCGACCGTGTGCATGGAGGGGTCGTGACCTCGCCGCTGGTGCTGCGGCCGCTCACGGCCGCCGACGAGGCGGAGGCGTGGGCCGCGCACGACGAGCTCGCGCGCGAGGGGTTCGAGTTCCTGCTCGACGGGCGTCGCGACGACTGGTCCCGCTACCTGGCGCACCTGGCCGACGAGCGCGCGGGCGTGCATCTGCTGCCGGGCCGCGTGCCCGCGACGTTCCTGGTCGCGGACGTGGGCGGCGTACTCGTCGGGCGGGTGTCGGTACGGCACGCGCTGAACGAGGCCCTCGCCCTCGTCGGCGGGCACATCGGGTACGCCGTGCGGCCCGCGCACCGCCGACGGGGCTACGCGACCCAGATGCTGCGGCAGTCGCTGGTCGTCGCCCGCTCCGTCGGTGTCGAGCGGGCGCTCGTGACGTGCGACGACGACAACGTCGCGTCCGCGCGGACCATCGAGCGGTGCGGCGGGGTGCTCCAGGACCTCGTCCCGGTCGACGGGCGGCCGGCCAAGCGCCGGTACTGGGTGCCGACGGCTTGACGTCGCCCGGCGACCGGCCCGCGCGGCGGGGCCACGGAGCGGGCCGAAGGTCGCGCCGGGAGTCGGTGCGCCCGGCCGGGTGGTGGTGCGGCGGCCTCCCCCGAGGCCCCGGTGCGCTCCGTGCGCCGGCCGGGCGGCGACGGGTCGGTGCGCGGCCGCATGCCGCTGAGCGCGGCGGGGCCGGCGGTCAGCCGAACCCCTTGACCCTTCACTTGTTTTTTGCAAGTGTGGTGGCGTCCCGCACCGCTCGCACCGCCGCTGAGGAGAGCGCCATGACCGCGATGTTCGTCAACCTGCCGGTGACCGACCTGGAACGCGCGAAGAGCTTCTACACGGCGCTCGGATTCACCATCAACCCGATGTTCACCGACCACAACGCAGCCTGCGTCGTCGTCGAGGAGGACCACAGCGCGTTCATGCTGCTCACGCGCGAGTACTTCCAGACGTTCACCGACCTGCCGCTCGGCGACCCCGCCGTGAGCCCGTCGGTGTCCACCGCAGTCTTCCTCGACAGCCGCGAGGCCGTCGACGCGACCGCCGCCGCCGGACTGGCCGCGGGCGGCACCGAGCCGCGGCCCGCGTCGGACTACGGCTTCATGTACCAGCGCGGCCTCACCGACCCCGACGGCAACGTCCTCGAGTTCGGCTGGATGGACCCGGCCGCCGCCGCGCAGGGTCCCGACGCGGTCGCGAGCCAGCAGGCCTGAGGCCGATGGCCGCACGCGACTACGGGCAGTACTGCGGGATCACGCGCGCCCTCGAGCTGGTCGGCGAGCGGTGGGCCCTGCTCCTCGTCCGTGACCTGCTCGTCGGGCCCCGGCGCTACGGCGAGCTCGCCGCCGGGCTCCCCCGCATCCCGACGAACGTCCTGGCGGCGCGGCTCAAGGAGCTTCAGGCGGCGGGCATCATCCGGCGCGCACCCCGGTCGCGCGTCATCGTCTACGAGCTCACGCCCTACGGCCGCGAGCTCGAACCCGTCGTGCTCGCGCTCGGGGCGTGGGGTTTCAAGGCGATGGGCGACCCCCGCGACGAGCAGGTCGTCACGCCCGACGCCCTGACGATGACGCTGCGCACCGCGTTCCGCCGCGACGTCGCGGCGACGCTGCCGGCGACCGCCTACGCGGCGCACGTGGGCGACGCCGGGCTGCTCGTCCGCGTCGACGGGCCGTCGCTCGCCGTGACACGCGGCGACGGCCCCGTCGACCTGTCCTTCGCGGCCAGCCCTGACCTGCACCGCGTCATCTCGGGCGCCCTCTCCCCCGACCGCGCGATCGCGACCGGGGTCGTCGAGGTGCTGCACGGCCCCGGCGACCTGCTCTCCCGCTTCGCGACGACCTTCCACCTCGCCGCCTGAGCCGCGCGTCTACGCTGCCCGCCATGGCACCCGTCGTCGACGTCCACGTGTGGGTGGCACCGGAGAACCGTGCGGACGCGCTGCGGCGCTTCCTCGCCGACCACGTCGACGTCGAGCGCCCCGGCGACGACCGGCTGGCCGCCGTCGAGCGCACGTACGTCCACGGCGCACCCCTGCCCGGCGACCGCGCGCTGCTCGCCGACCTGGCGCGCACGCCGCAGGACACCGGCGCGTTCACGATCTACGTCCGGGCACGCGAGCACCACGGCGCGAACGTCACGGTCACGCGCGAGGGCGCGCCCGTCGTGGGGCTCGCGATCGACGACCCGCTGGAGTCGCGGGTGGCCGTCGCCGAGGCGGTCGTGCTCGCCGCGCAGCTCGAGGCGGCGGTCGGCGGGACCGCGACGCTGCTCGGCGCGGAGGTGCTGCCGCCGCCGCAGGACCGCGACGAGTGGCGGGATGCCGAGGCCGTCCTGCACCGGTCCGGGAGCATCGAGACGTCGGGCACGGACTGATCCAGCACCCGCTCGGGTTCAGCGGGACGTGCGCCGGCGCTCGCGGACGCTCGCGTGCCGCACGGACGCCTCGTCGACGTCCTTGACCCACTCCGCGCGGCGCAGCGCGTCGACGTCGGCCCGTGTCGGCTGACGCCGGTGCTCCGCCTTCTCCTGCCGGCGCCGCTCCGCGAACGCCTCGACGTAGCGCAGCCGGCTCGCGCGCGACTCCTCCAGGACGTCGAGCGCCGCGAGCACGTCGTCGCCGGTCCAACCGGGACCAGGCGGTCGGGACGTGCCGACGAGGTCGCCGAGGTGCTGCTGCGTGCCGCCGAACCCGAGCGGGTGGTGCCGGTTCACGAGCGAGCGCAGCGCGCTCAGCCGGTACGGCAGCGGGACGTGCGGGTCGCGGACACGGCGCGCGACGACGGCCCAGCTCATGCGCGGAGGCTAGCGCGACCGCCACCCGTCGGTCGCCGAGCAAGGCCGAGCCGACGACGCGGTCGGTCGCCGCGCGAGGCCGGGCGACGACGCGGTCGGTCGCCGAGCGATCCCGAGCCGACGACGCGGTCAGTCGACGTGCGCCGTCGTGCGCGTGAGGCGTTCGACGGCCAGCTCGATCTCGTCGCGGTCGCGCGGCTCGGTGTCGAGGGCGCGGTGGATCGTCAGGCCCTCGATCATGGCGTCGAGCAGCCGCGCGGTCGCGGGGTCGAAGTGCCGTGCGAGCGCGTGCCGGCTGCGGGCCATCCACGCGTGCGTCAGCCGGCGGTAGCGCGGGTCGCGGGCAGCGAGCGTGTAGAGCTCGTGGGTCAGGACGAGCTCGTGCGGGTCGGTGAGCACGTCGACCGCGACGAGGTCGGCGACGGCCCGCCGGGCCTCCTCGACGCCGTCGACCGCCGCCATCGACGCCTCGAAGCGGTCGCTCATGCGCCGCGCGAACCGCTCGAAGGCCTCGAACAGCAGCGCGTCCACGCTGTCGAAGTGGTAGGTGATCGACCCGAGCGGCACGTCGGCGGCGGCGGCGACGCGGCGGGTCGACGCACCCGCGACGCCGACCTCCCCGACGACCTCGAGGCACGCGTCGACGATGCGGTCGCGCCGCTCGGGGTCGTGACGACGCCGCCGCCGCTCGGTCACCGCGCCTCGCCCTGGGGGCCGATCTGCCGCACGACACCGGCAGGGTTGCCCACTGCGACGACGTTGGCGGGCAGGTCGCGCACCACGACGGACCCGGCACCGACGACGGTGTTGTCACCGATGGTCACGCCCGGGCAGACGATGACGCCACCGCCGAGCCAGACGTTGTCGCCGAGCGTGATCGGCTTGGCGGCCTCGAGCTTGTCGCGCCGCGGCTGCGGGTCGACCGGGTGGGTCGGGGTGAGCAGCTGGACGTTCGGGCCGATCTGGCAGTCCTCGCCGATCGTGATGGTCGCGACGTCGAGCGCGGTGAGGTTGTAGTTGACGAACGTGCGCGCGCCGACGTGGATGTTCTCGCCGTAGTCGACGAACAGCGGCGGCTTGACGTAGGCACCCTCGCCGAGGGTGCCGAGCAGCGCGACCAGGTGCTCGCGCGCGTCGGGCTCGCCCGCGGACTCGGCGCGGTAGTAGGCGTCGGAGAGCCGGAACGCCTCGCGGGCGATGCGCCCGCTGTCCGGGTCGTCGGCGATGTAGAGGTCACCGGCGAGCATGCGCTCGCGGTTCGTGCGGGGGTCACCGGCGAAGTAGTCGGTTGTCATGCGGACGATCGTACACAGTATGTGTACGCCTGAACATATCGACCGGAGGCGCGCGGTCGCCCTCCGGTACCGTCACGACGGACGCGGCCCGGAGCGCGACGGGGAGGACCGGATGACGGCAGGAGCGGCGTCCCGCGGGGACGCGCAGGTCCACGCACGCGGTGACGGGCCCGCGCCCGTCGTCGTGCTCGTGCTCGCGCACCCGCGACCCGACAGCCTCAACCACGCGCTCGCCCGGAGGATCGGCGACGCCGTGACCCGCGCCGGCGCGCACCTCGTCACGCACGACCTGTACGCCGAGGGGTTCGACCCCGTCCTGCGCGCCGAGGAGTCGTTCGTCGTGGGGCCCGACCTCCACCTCGGCGGCCCGTCCGGCGATCCGCTCCTGGACCGTCACCGCGCGGGCCTCGCGTCCGCCGACGCGCTCGTCGTCGTGCACCCGAACTGGTGGGGCAAGCCGCCCGCGATCCTCGCCGGCTGGCTCGACCGGGTCCTCGTGCCCGGCGTCGCGTACCGCCTGCCCGACGCGGGCGGCCTGCCCGAGCCGCTGCTCGCGGTCCGCCGTCTGGTCGTCGTCAACACGACCGACACACCGGCGGAGCGGGAGGCGACCGTGTTCGGCAACCCGCTCGCCGCGATCTGGGAGCGCTGCGTCGGCACGTACCTCGGCTCCCCGACGTCGCCCACGGTCGTGGAGCGGACGGTCCTCGCGTCGGTCAACGAGGCCGACGACGCGCAGCGCGCGCGATGGCTCGACGAGATGGACGACGTGGGCACCCGGCTGGTCCACGCCCTGCTCTGACCACGAGGCACCACGGCCGCGCCGCTCTCGTGCCGCACCGGCGGGAAAGGGCGCTGACGACACGGTGAGCCCCGTGCTGTCCTGGCCGCATGGCGAACCGTGAGCGACCGGCCGGCGACGTCGACTACGAGCGGCTCGGGTCGGGCTACGCGCACGTCCGCCGGCCCGACCCGCGCATCGTCGCCCGGGTGCACGCGGCCCTCGGCAGCGCCCGCACGGTGCTGAACGTGGGCGCCGGCGCGGGGTCGTACGAGCCGGCCGACCGGTACGTCCTCGCCGTCGAGCCGTCCGCGGCGATGCGCGCGCAGCGACCGGCCGGTGCGGCACCGGCCCTCGACGCCACGGCCGAGCACCTGCCGTTCGACGACGACGCCTTCGACGCCGCGATGGCGATGGTCACCGTGCACCAGTGGCGCGACGTCGACCAGGGCCTGCGCGTCTCGGCCCGGGGAACGACCACGTCCGCGTCGACGCCCGGGCCGGTCCGCGCCGTCAGCCCTGCGCGGTCTGCCGGCGGCGCAGCACGACGACGACCGTCGCGGCGAGCACGCCGAGCGCGATGGTCACGACCGGGCTCGCGCCCAGCACGAGCAGGTTCGTGAGCGTGGCGCCGACCATGAGCAGCGTGAGTCCTGCCGCGGCGAGCAGGGCGACGCGCGGGACGAGCACCCCGACGGCGCCCGCGACCTCGAGCGCCCCGACCACGAGCCGCAGCCACTGACCGGCGCCGATGTCGTCGAACATCTCGACCATCGCCGCCTCCCCCGCGAGCTTCGACGCCCCGGCCCCGACGAACACCAGCGCGAGCGCGGCGCGCGCGACCCACGTGAGGACGGTCGCGATCCGGGAGCGCACGCCGCGTCGCCGGTCGGCACCGACGACGACCGCCTCGGTCCCGGTCATGCCACCGAGCCGTCCGCGAGGAGCGCGTCGAGCCGCTCGTGGCCCTCACGGACGCCGTGCTCCATGCCGCTCGCGACGATCTGGTCGCGCGTCGTGAAGTCCTCGGCGAGGGTCGTGACCGTGAGGCGCGTCCGGCCGCCGGGCAGCGGCTCGAACCGGTAGCGCTCGAGCACGACGCCGTCCCCCATGCCCTCGACGGCGACGGTCTGGACGATCGACGACGGTTCCACGACCTCGTGGAACGAGCCGTACGAGACGAGCTCCATCGGGCCGGAGACGTGCGTGTAGCGGTAGGAGCCCGCGGAGCGGCAGTCCCACGTGTCGAGGCGGGTCTGGGTGTCGGCCGGACCGAACCAGCGGAGCAGCAGGTCCGGGTCGACGTGCGCGCGGAAGACGCGGTCGGGCGTCGCGTCGAACTCGCGGACGAGGCGGACGACGGGCAGGTCGTCGGGGGCGACGACCTCGGTCTCGTGCCGGGTGCTGGTCATGCGCGGCCTCCTTCGGGTCCGGTGGTGCGGTCGGTGCGGCGGGTGGGGTCGGTGAGGCCGGTGCGGTCGCCGGTCGGGTGCTCGGCGAGCAGGTCGTCGAGGCGGCGGTACCGCTCCTCCGCCTGGCGGCGGTACCGCTCGATCCAGCGGGTCATGAGCGCGAACACCTCCGCGTCGAGCTGGACGGGTGCGCGCCGGTCCTCCGGGTCGCGCCGGACGACGCCCGCGTCGGTGAGCACGCGCAGGTGCTTCGAGACCGCCTGGAGCGTGATGTCGTAGGGCTCGGCGAGCTGCCCGACGGTCGCGTCGCCGTCGGCGAGTCGCGCGACGATGTCGCGGCGCGTCGGGTCGGCGAGCGCCGCGAACGCGCGGGAGAGCGGGTCGGTCGCCGCCATGGATCCTCCTCAACCATCTGGTTGACGACAACCATGGACGGCATGCCCGCATCTGTCAACCGATCGGTTGAGGAATGCTCGGGCAACATCCGCGCGCACGCTCGGACCTTGTCTCTACACCGGTGAAAAACGATTCGGGTCGACGTTCCGCCCTCGCCCGCCTCGACAGCGCCCGAACCGCTTCGCGAAGGTGGAGCAGCACGTCATCGCCTCGCCGTGCGCGCAGGAGCACCGCCCGCGCCGACACTCCGGGGCCCGAGGAGGGATGTGGGATGGCACAACGACGACACAGGTGGGCGACCGTCGCGGTCACCCTGGTGACCGGCGCGCTCCTCGGCAGCACCGTGCTGCCGCCCGCGTCCGCCGCCGCCGGCGGGTCCGGCCCCTACCCGGCCGACCACGAGACCTCGTCGAGCCTGCCGAACCACACGATCTACCGGCCCGTCAACCTGCCGTCAGGCAGGCTCCCGGTGTTCGTCTGGAGCAACGGCGCCTGCTCGGCCAACGGCACCTCCGCGCTGCCGTTCCTCCGCGAGATCGCGTCGCACGGGTTCCTCGTCATCTCCAACGGCAGCCCGAACGGCGGTGGCTCGTCGACGTCGTCGTGGCTCACGCAGTCCATCGACTGGGCCGTCGCGGAGTCGTCCCGCTCCGGCAGCCCGCTGCGCGACCGGGTCGACACGTCGAAGATCGCGGTCGCCGGCTTCTCGTGCGGCGGGCTCGAGGCGTACGCGGTGTCCGGAGACCCGCGGGTCACGACGACGATGATCTTCAGCAGCGGCCTGCTGAACGACGCCGACGACTACCAGCTCCGGCGCCTCGACCACCCGATCGCCTACATCATCGGCGGGCCCGGCGACATCGCGTACCCGAACGCGATGGACGACTGGGGCAAGCTCCCGGCGGGGCTCCCGGCGTTCATGGGCAACCTGCCCGTCGGCCATGGCGGGACGTACGACCAGACGAACGGCGGCGAGTTCGGCCGCGCCGCGGTGCTGTGGGCGAAGTGGCAGCTCAAGGGCGACACGCAGGCCGGGCGGACGTTCGTCACGTCGGGCTGCGGGCTGTGCAGCGGCGGGCAGTGGACCGTGCAGCAGAGGAACCTCGTCCTCGCACCCGACCCGACGCCCACCCCGACCCCGACCCCCACTCCGACACCCACCCCGACCACCACGCCCACCCCGACGCCGACACCCACGCCCACCACGACGCCGGACCCGACCGCCGCGTGCTCCGCGACGTACACGGTCGTCAACCAGTGGCCGGGCGGCTTCGTCGCGAACGTCGACGTCACGGCGCAGCGCGCTCTCGACGGCTGGCGGGTGCAGGTGACGCTCCCGTCGGGGGCCTCGGCGACGCAGGTGTGGAACGGCGTGGGGGCGGGTACTGGTCAGCCGATGACCGTCACGAACGCGGCGTGGAACGGCGCCCTCCGAGCCGGCCAGGGCACCGGCTTCGGGTTCCAGGGCACGGGGACGGGCGCGGGTGCCACCGTCTCCTGCCAGGCTGCCTGACCACGTCGTACGGCGAGGTGCCCGCCCCGGGGAGGGGCGGGCACCTCGTCCTGTGCGGCCCGGAGCCGCTTCACCGGGAGGGCGACGGGCCGCGCGCCGCCGACCGGCGCCGCGTCAGCGCGCGAGGAACGCGAGCAGCGCCTCGTTGACCTCGGCCGTGTGCGTCGTGAGCAGCCCGTGCGGCGCACCCTCGATCTCGACGTACTCGGCCGACGGCAGCGCCTTGACGAACCGGCGTGCGGTCACGTCGACGTCGAGGATGCGGTCGCCCGTGCCGTGCAGGATCAGCGCGGGCACGTCGATCTTCGGGATGTCGTCGCGGAAGTCCGTGCCCCACGTGAGCGGCGCGGCGGCCGACGCGACCGACCCGGAGCCCGCGGCGACGTCCCACGCGTGGCGCACCTGCTCCTCGGAGATGCGCGTGCCCAGGTTCTCGTCGAGGTTGAAGAAGTCCTGGTAGAACGCGGTGAAGTAGGCGTACCGGTCCTTGCGGACGGTCGCCGCGATGTCCTCGAAGAACGACGCCGGGGCGCCACCCTCGGGGTTGTCCTCGGTCTTGGTGAGGAACGGCTCGAGCGACGCGAGGAACGCGGCCTTCGCGACGCGCGTCGAGCCGTACGTGCCGAGGTAGCGCGCGACCTCGCCGGTGCCCATCGAGAAGCCGACGAGGACGACGTCGCGCAGGTCGAGCGTCTCCAGCACGACGTTGAGGTCGGCCGCGAACGTGTCGTAGTCGTACCCGACGGACGGCTGGCTGGACTGGCCGAAGCCGCGGCGGTCGTACGTGATGACGCGGTAGCCGGCGTCGAGGAGCGCGGCCGTCTGGCCCTCCCACGAGTTGCCGTCGAGCGGGAAGCCGTGGATGAGGACGACCGGCTGGCCGGTGCCCTTGTCCTCGTAGTGCAGCTCGATGTCGACCGAGTTCTCCGTGCCGACGGTGATGCGTCCCATGGCCTGGCTCCTTCTCGTCAAGGGGAGAACGATCGTTCTCCGCCGATGTCGCCTACACTAGAGAACGAGCGTTCTCAGCGCAAGGGCCGGGAGCAGAACGCCGGGCGACGGCCCGGTGAAGGGCGGTGGACCGTGACGCGGGCGACCGAGCAGACCGCGACGACCGACGCGCGCGACCGCGTCGTCGCCGCCGCCGACGCGCTCTTCTACGCGCGCGGCATCCAGGCCGTCGGGATGGACGAGGTCCGCACCGCAGCCGGCGTGTCCCTCAAGCGCCTCTACGCCGAGTTCCCCGGCAAGGAGGCCCTCGTGCTCGCGGTGCTCGACGCGCGGCACGGGATCTGGGAGGCAGGCCTGAGCGGTGCGCTGAGCGGCGTCGACGACCCGCGGCGGCGGTTGCTCGCGATCTTCGACTTCCTCGCCGAGTGGTTCACCGACGACACGTTCCGCGGCTGCGGGTTCATCAACGCGTTCGGCGAGCTCGGCGCGACGTCGCCCGCCGTCGCCGACGCGGTCCGCGTGCACAAGCAGTCGTTCCAGGACCACGTCGCCCGGCTCACCGCCGACGCCGGGGGCGACCAGGCCCTCGCCGCGCAGCTCGCCCTGCTCGCCGAAGGGGCCCAGACGACCGCCGCGATCGCCGGCCGCGCGGACGCCGCCCGCCAGGCACGCGCCGCGGCGGAGGTGCTGATCGACGCCGCGCTCGGCGCGCGCTGAGGTCGCGGCCCGCATGACCGACCACGACGGACACGACGCGACGCGACACGACACGACGGCCCTCGGCACGAGCGGCCGCGGCACGACCGACGACCGCGCGACCGGCGTGCGCGTCCGGCCGGGTCGCGCCGACGACCTCTCCGCCCTCGCGCGGTTCGCCGGCTCGCCGGACCGCGCACGGTGGCGCGTCGACGAGGCGCGCGACGGCCGCGAGACGCTGCTCGTCGCCGAGGACGCCAGCGGTCCCGTCGGCACCGTCAGCGTCCGCTGGGACAACGACTGCGACCCGCCGCACCCCTGGATCTACGGGCTGCACGTCGACGCCGGACACCGCGGCCGCGGGGCGGGCGAGGGGCTCGTGCACGCCGCCGAGGACGCGGCACGCGACCGCGGCGCCGCCGCGTTGAGCCTCGACGCCGACCGCGACGACCCCGTCGTCGGCTGGTACGAACGTCGCGGCTACCGGCGCGTCCGCCCGCACGAGCACCGCTGGACCAGCGTCGACCCGCGGACCCGCCAGGTGACCGCGTCGGGGACCGCGGCGACGTGGGTGCTGCGCCGGTCGCTCGACGGGCACGACGCCGACACCCGTGCCCGCACGACCGACGCCGGCAGCGGCACCGGGGAGGCCTCGTGACGTCCGCGCTGGAGCGGTACGACGCCCTCCCGCCCGTCGCCACGACCGACCTGCGCGGCACGTGGCGCGGTGCGGGGATCCCCACCGGTCATCCGCTCGACGGCGTGCTCGAGCACCTCGGCTGGTTCGGCAAGAGGTTCGACGACGACGACACCGCGCACCCGCTGCTGTTCCGGTCGGGCCACGGCGTGGTGCGCGTCCACCCGGGCCTGGTCCCGTTCGGGCTCGTGCTGCGCGCCGCCCCGCTCCTGCGGACACCGCCCGCCGCCGCGGCGTTCGCGCTCGTGCGGCCGTTCGTCACGACGCGTCGCCCCCGCGCCCGGCTGCGCGAGGTGTGCTACCGCGGCGTCGTCTCGGCCGCGATGGTCTACGACGACCTGCCGATCGTCGACGCGTTCCGCGCCGACGACGACGGCTCCGTGGTCGGTGCGATGGACGCGCGCGGCATGGCCGAGCCCTACCTGTTCCGGCTCCGCCGGGTCCGCTGACCCGGGACGACGAGCGCAGCGGCGGCGCGGCGGCGGCGCGGCGGCGGCGCGGCGGCCTGCGACGCCTCGTCGGCGCCTGGGCACGCCGGATCCGCGGATGCGACGGGCCACGTCGAGTCGGCGGATGCGTCTGGGGACAAGTTGGACGGTGGTCGGCGTCGCGCGGCTACGGTCCCGTCCCGTGCAGCGACTCAACCCGCCCCCGAACTGGCCCGCCCCGCCCGCCGGCTGGACGCCTCCGTCCGGCTGGCAGCCCGACCCCGCGTGGGGCCCGCCGCCGGCGGGCTGGGACCTGTGGGTCTCCGACGACGGCGGCACCCGCCGCGACCGCCAGGCCGCGTTCGGCCCCGTGGGGATCGTGGCGGGCGCGCTCGTCGTCGTCCTGGTGCTCGCGCAGGCCGCGCTCGGGATCTTCTCCGCGCGGGCCATGGGCAGCGCGGTCGGGTCCGCCCTGCTGCCGTGGCTGATCGTGTCGCTCTCGGTCCGCTACTCCCGGCGTGAGTGGCGGTGGTGGGCGATCGTGCTCGTGTTCTTCGCCGTCTGGGTGGTGCTGCGGCTGGTCAGCGCTGCGGGCCAGGCCGCCGGGGGCACCTGACGGCGGGACCGCGGTCAGAACGTGAGCAGCACCTTGGTCGCACGGCGCTCGTCCATCGCCTGGTAGCCCTCGGCGGCCTTCTCGATCGGCAGGGTGAGGTCGAAGACCAGGCCGGGGTCGATCTCCCGGTCCCAGATGAGCCGGATCAGCTCGGGCAGGAACCGGCGCACGGGTGCGGGGCCGCCGTGCAGGTGCACGCCGGAGAAGAACAGCTCCTCGCCGGGCAGCGCGACGTCGTGCGAGACGCCGACGTACCCGACGTGACCGCCGGGCCGGGTCGAGCGGATCGCCTGCATCATCGACTCCTGCGTACCGACGGCCTCGATCGTGCTGTGCGCGCCGAGCCCGTCGGTGAGCTCCTTGATCCGTGCGACGCCCGCGTCGCCGCGCTCCTCGACGACGTCCGTGGCGCCGAACCGGCGCGCGAGCTCCTGCCGGTCCTCGTGCCGGGACATCGCGATGATCCGCTCGGCGCCGAGCTGCTTCGCGGCGAGCACGCCGAGCAGGCCGACGGCTCCGTCGCCGACGACGGCGACGGTCTTGCCCGGGCCGACCTCGGCGGCGACGGCCGCGAACCAGCCGGTGCCGAGCACGTCGGACGCCGCGAGCAGCGACGGGATCAGGTCGGGGTCCGGCATGCCGGGCGTGGCGACGAGGGTGCCGTCGGCCAGGGGGACGCGCACGTGCTCGGCCTGCGCACCGGGGAGGGCGCCGGGCTGCCGGTGCACGCAGTGGGTCTGGTAGCCGGCCTGGCAGATCGCGCACGTGTTGTCGGACGCGAAGAACGTGCCGACGACGAAGTCGCCGACCTTCACGTGCGTCACGGCGGAGCCGACCTCCTCGACGACGCCCACGTACTCGTGGCCCATCGGCTGGTGGTCGACCTGGTCGGTGCCGCGGTAGGGCCACAGGTCGGAGCCGCAGATGCAGGTCGCGGCGAGCCTCAGGATCGCGTCGGTCGGCTCGACGATCGTCGGCCGCTCGGTCTCGTCGACCCGGACGTCGCCCGGGGAGTGCATGACGACTGCACGCATGGTGGTGGTGCCTCTCTGTCGGGACTCTGTCGGGATGCGTCCAGCGAACCCGACCGGCGTCGACGCGAGGAGTCCCTGACGTGGGGTGTACCGGCGGTGCACCCCACGTCACGGCCTGTCTCGCGGGCGCGGTCCGGCCTACCGTCGGGAGCATGGACAACCGGTCGGACGTGCGCGAGTTCCTCATGTCGCGGCGCGCGAAGGTCAGCCCGGAGGCGGCGGGCGTCGTGGGCGGCGCGAACCGTCGCGTCCCCGGCCTGCGGCGCAGCGAGGTCGCCGCGCTGGCGGGCGTGAGCGTCGAGTACTACGCGAAGCTCGAGCGCGGGGCGATCGGCGGTGCGTCGGCGTCCGTCCTCGACGCGGTCGCGCGGGCGCTCATGCTCGACGACGCCGAGCGGGCGCACCTGTTCGACCTGGCCCGGGCCGCCGACGGCATCCCGTCGTCCGGACGCGTCCGCCGACGGACGACGCGCTCGACGACGCCCCGGCCGAGCCTGCAGTGGGCGCTCGCCGCGATCACCGACGGCGTCGCGTTCGTCCGCGACCAGCGGCAGGACCTGCTGGCGACCAACGCGCTCGGCCGCGCGTTCTACTCCCCCGTGATCGGCGACGGCGGCCGCACGCCCAACCTCGCCCGGTTCCAGTTCCTCGACCCGGCGGCGCGCGACTTCTACCCGGACTGGGACCTGTTCGCGGAGATGTGCGTCGCGATCATGCGCGCGGAGGCCGGGCGCGACCCGCACGACAAGGGCCTCCAGGACCTGGTCGGCGAGCTGTCGACCCGGAGCGAGACGTTCCGCCGGCTGTGGGGCGCGCACGACGTGCGGACGCACGGCGCGGGCACCAAGCGGTTCCACCACCCGGTCGTCGGCGAGCTCGTGCTCGCGTACGAGGAGCTCGCGATCACCGCCGAGCCGGGCCAGGTGCTCATGGTCTACACCGCGGAGCCGGGGTCGCCGTCGGCCGAGCGGCTGCGCCTGCTCGCGTCGTGGGCGGCCGACCCGGTCCACGCGGCGACGCCGCCCGCATGACGCGCCCGCCCGCCGACGAGGAGACGCCCGTGGACCTGCAGGACTTCCTCGACCACGTCGGGGCACGCCGGCTGCTCGAGGCCGGCTCGCCCGCGCACGCCTTCCTGCACGACGCCGCCCAGGAGGCGATGCGCGTCGGTGCCGAGCTCAACACCGGGTACCGGACGCCCGACGACGTGCGCGCGCTTCTGTCCCGCCTCACCGGCCGCCCGGTGCACGAGTCCGTGACGCTCTTCCCGCCGTTCCACTGCGAGTTCGGCAAGAACCTGACGCTCGGGCGGGACGTCTTCGTCAACATGGGCTGCCGCTTCCAGGACGCGGGCGGCATCTCCGTCGGCGACGGCTCCCTGATCGGTCACGGCTGCACCGTGGTCACGTTGAACCACGCTTCCGACCCGGCCCGTCGGGGCGACATGCTCCCCGCACCCGTGGTGATCGGGCGCAAGGTGTGGCTCGGCGCCGCGGTCACCGTCGTGCCGGGCGTGACGATCGGCGACGGCGCGATCGTCGGCGCGGGCGCGGTCGTCACGAGGGACGTGCCGCCCGACACGGTCGTCGCGGGCGTGCCGGCGCGCGTCCTGCGGCCGACGGGCTTCTGCTCCACCGACGGCTGACGCCTCACGTCGGACCCCCGGCACGCGAGGCCCGACGCCCGGTGCGTCGGGGACGGCTGCGCCGACCAATTCGCAACCGATGGTTGCGTTGGGCCCCCGCCGGGTCTACCGTCATACGCAACCAATCGTTGCGAACAACGGGAGAAGCCATGGAGTTCGGCAGCATCGAGCGCGAGATCCACGTCGACGCGGCACCGGAGGTCGTGTTCGAGGTGCTCAGCAGCCCGGAGCACATCCGGGACTGGTGGAACGGCGCGGAGACCGACCTCTCCGCCGAACCCGGCAGCGGGACCGAGGTCGTGTGGGGACGCGGCACCGCCGACGAGCACGTCGAGCCGCTCACCGTCGTCGCGGCCGACCCGCCGCGGCTCTTCTCGTTCCGCTGGGTGCCCGACGACGCCGACGACCCCGTCGCTGCCGCGCTGCTCGTGACCTTCGAGCTCGTGCCCGCCGGGTCCGGGACGCTGCTGCGGCTCACCGAGACCGGCTTCCGCGAGAAGGGCTGGGAGGCCGCCGTCATGGAGGCCGCCTACGCCGACCACGTCAACGGCTGGGACGTGTTCGTCCCCGCCATCGCGGCGCACGCCGAACGGCTGGTCGCGACGCGATGAGCACGGCCGTCGACGACGACCTCTGGTCGGCGGTCGGGGACCCGACGCGTCGCCGCATGATCGACCTCCTGCTCACCGACGGACCGGGCACCGCGACCTCGCTCAGCGAGCGCCTGCCCGTGACGCGGCAGGCCGTCGCCAAGCACCTCGTCGTGCTCGACCGCGTGGGGCTCGTGCGCGTCACGCCCGCCGGGCGCGAGCGGCGCTACGAGGTCGACGAGGCCCAGCTCGCCCGTGCTGTCGCCCAGCTCGCCGACGTGGGCCAGGCCTGGGACGCCCGGCTCCAGCGCATCAAGCGGATCGCCGAGGCGATCGCACGCAGCCAGAAGAAGTGACCGGTACCCCGAGGAGAACCGGCACCGAGCAGAAGGAAGGGTTCGAGATGGTGGACATCATCCACAGGGTCGGCATGCGATCGGCCGCCCTGGACGACGTGTACGCGGCACTCACCACGATCGACGGTCTGTCGGGCTGGTGGACGACCGACACGACCGGCGACCCGGACGTCGGCGGGCTGCTGGCGTTCCGCTTCCCGCAGGGCGGCTTCGACATGGTCGTGCTCGAGTCCGAGCCGGGTCGGAAGGTCGTCTGGGAGGTCGTCGACGGTCCCGAGGAGTGGATCGGCACGACCGTGCGCTGGGAGCTCCGGCAGGACGGCGAGTACGTCATCGTGCTGTTCGCGCACGAGGGCTGGCGCGAGCCCGTCGAGTTCATGTCGCACTGCAGCACCAAGTGGGCCACGTTCCTGGTGAGCCTCAAGCAGCTCGTCGAGACCGGAGCAGGCGCCCCGGCACCCGACGACCTCGCGATCTCCGACTGGCACTGACCCGGGAGGGCCCGCCGGCTACGGGTGGACCGTGTGCGTCACGGGGTACCACGCGTCGCCGGCGGGCTCGCCGTCGAGGTTCCAGCTCCACGACTCGGTCGGTCGCACCCGCACGTACCAGCCGGGCCCGATCATCCCGGCCCGCTCGACGGGGTCGTCGGCGACGCCGTAGACGCGCACGCCGCGGGCCGTGAACGGGTCCATCGACGGCACGTCGTCGAAGACGATCGCGACGCGGCGCCGGCCCGCGAGCACGTGGCGGACCTTGCGCGTCCGCAGGACCGCCTCACCGCCCCCGAACCAGAACGCCTCCCCGTCGAACTCGCACGCGACCGGCACGACGTCCGGCTGGTCCTGCTCGCCGACGGTCGCGACGCGTGCGACCGGGTGGTCGCGCAGGTAGGCGACCTCCTGCGGGGTGAAGGCGGTGCCGTCCATCGTCCCTCCCGGGGTGTCGGTGCCCGAAGGTGCAGCGTCGTCGCGGTGAAGCCTTTCGGTCGGCCGACGGGCGCGCTCGGCCGGGTCCCACGCCCCTAGTGTGCGCACCACGCCGACACCCGGGAGGGCTCGATGACGAGACGGACGCGGTTCGGACTGACCGTCGGGGCGGTCGCGGTGCTCACGATGCTGCTGCCCGCGCCTGCGTGGGCCGGCGACGTGCAGCGTGAGGAGTTCACGCGCCCGCCCGCCGACCCGTGGCAGGTGATCGGGTTCGGCGGGGACCCGGTCACGAGCACGCGCGGCGGCGCGATCACGATCGGCCGCGAGACGCTCGTGATGCTGCTCGAGACCGCGGGGACGTCGGAGTGGACCGGCGCGTCGGGGCGGCTCACCGGGTGGGACGTCGACGTCCGGATGCGGCTCGGCCGCGACGCGACGGGCGCGTGCCTCGACGAGGAGACGGGCACGCCGCCGCCGACGCTCCTGTGGGTCGGCGACACCATGGACCTGGTCCAGGTCGGCTTCGCACCCGGCGAGGTGTGCGTGCTCTACCCGTACGAGGACCGCCAGGTGATCCCGCTCGACACGCACCGCTGGCACCGGTACCACCTCGAGGCGCGCGGCCAGCAGGTCCGGCTGACGGTCGACGGCCGCACGGTGCTGGACCGGACGTTCACGGGACGCGGCGCGGGGACGGTCGGGCTGGGGTTCGAGACGTACCGGGGCTCGTCCACGTGGGACTACGTCCGGTACGACACCGCCCCCGGCCGCCCGTGCACGATCCGCGGCACCGACGGGCCCGACGCCCTGACGGGCACACCGGACGCGGACGTCATCTGCGCCGGCGCGGGCGACGACCGCGTCTCGGGTCTCGGCGGCGACGACGTGCTGATCGGGGGCGACGGCGACGACGTGCTGCTCGGCGGCGGCGGCCACGACCTGCTGCAGGGCGGCTGGGGTGCCGACGTGCTCGACGCGGGCGCGGACAGCGGCCGGTCCGAGGGCGGTCAGGGCGGCGACCGCTTCGTCCTGGGGGCGGCCCCCGACGGTGCGCACCAGGTCGTCGGCGGTCCCGGGCACGACGTCGCGGACTACGGCGCGCGCTCGGCGCCGGTCACCGTGACGCTCGACGGCTTCGGCGGCGACGGGTCGGCCGGCGAGGGTGACGCCGTGGGTGCGCCGCCGCCGTGGAACGCGTCGCCCGACGTCGAGGAGGTGCGCGGCGGTGCGGGCGACGACGTCCTGACGGGCTCGCCGTGGCGGGACGCGCTCGTCGGCGGCCTCGGTGCCGACCTGCTGCGCGGACTGGGTGACGCGGACACGCTGCGCGGCGCCGACGGCGTCGAGGGCAACGACCGGCTCGACGGCGGCGACGGCGCCGACACGTGCACGGCCGACCCGCTCGACGTGCTGACGTCGTGCAACGACCGGTACCCGCCGTACCCGACACCGACGCCGATGCCCACCCAGTCCGGCACACCGACCCCGGCCCCGACCGCGACGACGTCCGGCGGCGCGGCGCCCGGACCGTCCGGCGGCGTGTCGCGCATCGGGCCCGCGCGCGTCCTGCCGACCGTCGCACCCCTGTCACCCGACCGTGGCTGAAACGTTTACCTCACGTCCGGACGGGCCGCCGCTGTAGCGGTCAAGCGCTGACGGGCGCACCCTCCTCACGAGCGGTCGCGCACCTCGCCGGTGGACGACGCGCCGCCCAGCACCCACCACGCACGAGGAGCTCCATGTCCCAGCGCACGAGAGTCGCCGCGCTGCTGTCCGCGGCCGTGCTCGCCATGTCGGGGATCAGCGCGATCACCGCCATGTCGGCACAGGCCGCCGCCGGCTGCAAGGTCGACTACCAGATCACGAACCAGTGGAACCCCGGCTTCGGGGCCAACGTCACCGTCACCAACCTCGGCGACCCGGTGTCGTCGTGGACCGTCGGCTGGACGTTCCCGTCGGGCCAGAAGGTCACGCAGGCCTGGAACGCCGACGTCACGCAGTCCGGCAGCGCCGTCACCGCACGCAACGTCGCGTGGAACGGCGCGGTCCGCACGGGCGGCACCGCGAGCTTCGGCTTCAACGGCACGTGGAGCGGGTCGAACGCCGTCCCGACGCAGTTCACGCTCAACGGCGTCGCCTGCACCGGCTCCACGACCGGGACCCCGACGCCCACGACGTCGCCCACCCAGAGCCCGACGCCGACCCCCACGCAGACCACGACTCCCCCGCCGCCGACGGGGACGACGCCCGTCGCGATCAACGGCCAGCTGCGCGTCTGCGGCGTCAACCTCTGCAACCAGTACGGCAAGCCGATCCAGCTCCGCGGCGTCAGCACGCACGGGCTGCAGTGGTTCGCGAAGTGCTACAACACCGCGTCGCTCGACACCCTCGCGAACGACTGGAAGGCCGACGTCCTGCGCATCGCGATGTACGTCAACGAGGACGGCTACGTCACCGACCCGGCCGGCTTCACGTCGCGCGTCAACAGCCTCGTCGACCAGGCCGAGCAGCGCGGGATGTACTCGATCATCGACTTCCACACGCTCACGCCGGGCGACCCGAACGTGAACCTCGAGAACGCGAAGACGTTCTTCCGCAACGTCGCGAGCCGGAACGCGGCCAAGACGAACGTCATCTACGAGATCGCGAACGAGCCGAACGGCGTCTCGTGGGAGCAGATCCGCACCTACGCCAACCAGGTCATCCCGATCATCCGGGCCGCCGACCCCGACGCCGTGATCCTGGTCGGCACGCGCGGCTGGTCGTCGCTCGGCGTGTCCAACGGGTCGAGCTCGGCGGAGATCGTCGCGAACCCGCTGTCGTTCCCGAACATCATGTACACCTTCCACTTCTATGCGGCGTCCCACCTGGACAACTACCGCGCCGAGGTGCGCAACGCCGCCGGAAGGCTGCCGCTGTTCGTGTCCGAGTGGGGCACCACGAGCGCGACGGGCGGCGGCACGGTCGACATCCAGTCGTCCACCGCGTGGCTCGACCTGCTCGACTCGCTCAAGATCAGCCACGTCAACTGGACGTACTCCGACGCGAACGAGAGCAGCGCGGCCTTCCGGTCGGGCACCTGCTCGGGCTCGAGCTACGGCACGTCGCAGCTGTCGCAGTCCGGCCAGTTCGTCCGCAGCCGCATCGTGACGGCGGACAGCTTCCCGACCGGCTGACGCCGCACCACCGCACACCCGCCGCCCCTCGGAGATCCGCCTCCGGGGGGCGGCGGTGCCTCGTCGTCGTCCGTGCCGGCCCCGACCGTCGCGGACGCCCCACCCCACGGCGGCGTCGCGGTCCGCCGCGGCCCGACGCCGAGCGACGCCGGTTGTCGTGAACGGGCGTCCTCGCCCGTCACCCGGGCATGACCCTCGCCGTACCTCCCGCCGCGCACCGCGCCGCGGCTGCGCTGTTCCTCGTCAGCGGCCTGTCCTTCGGCGGCTTCGTCGTCCGCTCCGCCGCGCTCAAGGCCGAGCACGGCCTCGACGACCGCGCGTACGGGCTGACGAGCGTGCTGTTCGGCGCGGTCGCGATCGCCACCATGCAGGCGCTCGGCCCGCTCCTTCGCCGCGTCGGCCCGGAGTCCGTCGCCCGGGTCTCCGCCGTCGCGCTCCCCCTCACGGTCGCGCTGCTGGGCGCGATGCCGGGCACGGCCGCCTACCTCGCGGCGATCGCGGTCGTCGCCGCCGCCAACGGGGCGCTCGACGTCTCGATGAACGCCACCGCGGTCCGCGCCGAGCAGCGGATCGGCCGTCCGATCCTCAGCGGCTGCCACGCCGCGTGGAGCGTCGGGATCACGGTGGCGACGCTCGCCGGGACCGCGAGCATCGCCGCGGGGGTCCCGACCGTCGTCCACCTCGCCGTCGCCGCGTGCGTGGCGGCGCCCGTGGCGCTCGCCGCCGGGAGACGACTGCCCGTGGCGGTCGAGGGAGCCGAGGCGGGCGGGCCGCAGCGCGGGAGCGACCCGGCGACGGACGCCCCGGCGTCGCGGTCGACCGACGGTCCCACGGGTCGACCGGTCCGCAAGCCGCGGTCTACCTGGTCCCCGGCGTTCGCGCGCGTGGCCGTCGTGGGCGTGGTCCTCATGGTCGCCGAGGGCGCCGCGCTCGCGTGGGGTGCGGTCCTGCTGCACGAGCAGCGAGGCGCGTCGCTCGCCGTCGCCGCAGCGGCGACCACCGCCTTCACCGCGGCCCAGACCCTCGGCCGCCTCGTCGGCGACCGACTGCGCACCGTATGGGGCGACCCGCGGCTCTTCCGACGCGGTGCGGTGGTCGGTGCGTGCGGGCTCGCGCTCGGCGTCGTCGCGCCGGACCCCGCGTTCGCGGTCGCCGGGTTCGCGCTGCTTGGCCTCGGTGGCGCGACGCTCGTGCCGATCGCGTACGCGGAGACCGGCCGCCTCGACCCGAGCGGGCAGTCCGCCTCCCGCCTCTCGGTCTTCGTCTACGCCGGAGTCCTCGCCGGTCCGGCGGCGATCGGACTGGTCGCCGGGGGCGCGGGCCTCGTGGCGGCCGTCGCGCTCGTCGCTCCCCTGCTCGCGGCGTCCGCGCTCGTCCTGCCCCGGTCGTCGACGCGACGCACGACCGCGCCCAGCGCGAGCGCCCCGACACCGTGAGTCGCGGTGCGGCGCGACGCACGCACCGCGAGCGGGAAGACCGCGTGCGGCATCGGGGTGAATGCCGTCGCCCCCGCCCGTGGGGGCACGTGAGACTGCGCGGGTGACGAGCGAGGAGTGGGCGGACCCGGGCTCCTTGCTCGGGCGCCTACGGCGTGGACGCGGCCTCGGTCACCGCGAGGCGATCGCCACGGTCGGTGCCGAGACGCTCGTGCTCGAGTGCCTCCGGCACGAGCCGCGGTGGGATCCCCAGGTCGACGAACGCGGCGAGTACTACGCGCGACTGGTGCTGCGGCTCGGCATCCCCGTCCACGCGATCCCGTTCGACCGCGACGACCCCGACGTCACCCGCGGCGTGCCGTTCGAGGTCCTGGTCGCGCTCGCGTCCGAGGGCTCGGCGGCTGCGGCGGCCGTCCTGCACACCTACTTCGAGTCGGCGGACGAGCCGGACTGGGGGGCCGTCGACGACGTCTGGCGAGACGGAGGCCCGGCGGCGCGGGACGGGCTCGTGGACGTCGTCCTCGGACGGATCGGCGACGCCGACCTCGCGGCGGTCGTCACGCGGTTCGAAGGCGGGCCGTGGGCCGCGTGGGCCGAGCACCCGCGGGTCGCCGTCGCGCTCGCCCGGGAGGTGCGCGAGCCGTGGCGCCGCCCCGACCTGGGCGACCGCACCACCGCGGAGCTCCACGACATCGCACTGGGGCCGGTGACCGGCGAGCGTCGCTGGGCGTCCGACGAGCTCGCCCGGCGGGGCGACCTCATCCTGCTGGACCTCGCCGAGCGCACCGACCTGCGCGACGGCAACGGGGCGATGCCGTGGCTCGGGTCGTCCGTCGTCCGGCTCGGCGGCGCGGCGCTCCCCCGAGCACGGGCCTGGGCGCGCGGTGACGACGAGTGGCTGCGGCACCTCGGACGACGGGTCGTCGGCGCGCACGGCACCGCCGCGGACGCGGACGACGTCCTCGCCTGGTTCGAGGCGGCCGTGTCCGTGGAGGACTGGTGCGCGACCGAGGGGTTCGCCGAGTGCCTCGGGCGGCTCCGGCACGTCCCGTCGGCGGTGCCGATCAGGCACGCGTGGGAGGTCACGCCGCACTCGCTCGCACGCACCCGCTACCTGCCCGCGCTCGTCGCGATCGACGGCGGCGCCTCGGAGGTCGACGAGGCCGTCGACGACTGCGAGAGCCTGACCCGGAGGGCCGCGCGCGCGGCGATGAAGCGCGTCAGCAGCGGCGGCTGACGCTTGGCGCGCGTCGGAGTCACGGCGTGCTGTCGTCGTTGGCGCCGAGACCTTGACTGCGAGTCGGGCACGTTCGTATCGTCTGCTCACGACGTCGCAAGAACTTGACATGCGCGTGCACAAAGTTGTGCGGAAGGTCGCAACACGCGTATCGAGGCGTCGGGCCGCTGCCTGCGCACTCAGCGGTCGCTCCTGGTCCACCACTGAACGCCGTGCACGTGCCGGCGGGGTCAGCGACCCCGCGACGCGTCCGGGGAGCACGCGGCCGACGACGACCGCGACGCGCCCGGCCGCACCCACGCGCTCGGCCCGGACCCGCCGCTGAGGCGGGAGAACGAGGACGACCCATGAGAAGGAACGTCAGGCACGCGGTCGTGGCGCTCGCCACGGCGGCGCTCGTCGCACCGCTCGGCCTCGCGCTCGTCGCGCAGGGCGCCGCCGCGGCACCCGTCAACCTCGCCGCGGGCAAGCCCGCGACGGCCAGCAGCACGACCGACGTCTACGGCGCCGGCAACGTCACCGACGGCAACCAGGCCACGTACTGGGAGTCGACCAACAACCAGCTCCCGCAGTGGGTGCAGGTCGACCTGGGCGCCGCCGCCACGGTCACGGACCTCGCGCTGAAGCTGCCCACCTCCGGGTGGGGAGCGAGGACCCAGACGATCACCGTGCAGGGTTCGACCACCGGCTCGACCTTCACGACGCTCAAGGCGCAGGCCGCGTACACGTTCGCCCCGGCGTCCGGGAACACCGTCGCGGTGGACGTCACCGACACGTCGGTGCGGTTCGTGCGGCTCAGCATCTCGGCGAACACCGGCTGGCCCGCCGGGCAGCTCGCGGAGCTCGAGGTGTTCGGCACGGCGGACCCGACGCCCACCCCGACGACGCCCACGACCACCCCGCCGACCGGCAAGGACCTCGCCGCCGGACGGCCGGTCGTCGCGTCGTCGACCGAGTGGACGTACGTCGCCGGGAACACGGTCGACGGGTCGCTGAGCACCTACTGGGAGGGCGCGGGCGGGCAGTACCCGTCGACCCTCACCGTGAGCCTCGCGTCGGCGAGCCAGCTCTCGGGCGTCGTCGTGAAGCTCAACCCCGACGCGGCGTGGGGCAACCGGACGCAGACGTTCGAGGTGCAGGGTCGTACCGGGACGGGCGCGTTCACGACGCTCGCACCCTCGGCGGCCCGCGCGTTCAGCCCGTCGTCGGGCAACATCGTCACCGTCCCGGTGACCGGCACCGCGTCCGACGTGCGGCTCGTGTTCACGGGCAACACGGGGGCGGGCAACGGGCAGGTCGCCGAGCTGCAGGTGCTCGGCACGCCCGCGCCGAACCCGGACCTCACGGTCACGGGCGTGACGACGTCGCCCGTGAACCCGACGGAGTCGACGGCCGTCACGCTGAGCGCGACCGTCCGCAACGCCGGCACGGCCGCGTCGGCCGCGACCTCGGTCGCGTTCCAGGTCGACGGGCAGACGGCCGCCACCGCGTCGGTCGGCGCGATCGCCGCGGGCGCGACGGCCACCGTCACCGCGTCGATCGGCGCACGCGCCGCGGGCTCGTACACGGTGGGCGCGACCGCCGACCCGGCGAACACGGTCGTCGAGCAGGACGAGTCGAACAACGCGTACAGCAGCCCGACGAGGCTCGTCGTCGCGCCCGTCCCGACGTCCGACCTCGTCCCCGTCGTGAGCTGGAGCCCGGGCAACCCGGCGGCCGGCGCAGTCGTCACGTTCACCGGGGCGGTCGCGAACAACGGCAACGTCGCGACGTCGTCGGGCGCGCACGCGCTCACCGTGACGATCAAGGACTCGACCACGGGTGCCGTCGTGAAGACCCTCACCGGCTCGCCCAGCGGCGCGATCGCGGCGGGCGCGACGAGCGCCACGGTCAACCTCGGCACCTGGACCGCAGCGAACGGCACGTACACGGTGTCGAGCGCCGTCGCCGCCGACAGCACCGAGGTGCCCGGCAAGCAGGCCAACAACGTCGTGACCGGCGGGATCTACGTCGGCCGCGGCGCGCACCTGCCGTTCGACATGTACGAGGCGGAGGACGGCCGCACGGGCGGCGGCGCGGTGCTCGTCGGGCCCAACCGCACGGTCGGCGACCTCGCGGGCGAGGCGTCGGGGCGCCGGGCGGCGACGCTGTCCGCCACGGGCGCCTACGTCGAGTGGACGCTCAAGAACCCGACGAACACGCTGGTCACGCGCTTCTCGATCCCGGACAACGCCGCGGGGACCGGCCAGAACGGCAGCATCGACATCCTGGTCGACGGGACGTTCCTCAAGCGCCTCGACCTCACGTCGCGGTTCGCGTGGCTGTACGGCAACGAGACCAACCCGAACAACCAGCCGGGGTCCGGCGGGCCGCGGCACATCTACGACGAGGCGAGCACCCTGCTCGGCGCGACCGTGCCGGCCGGCGCGACCATCCGCCTCCAGCGCACCGCGAGCAACCCGCTCCCGGTCACGGTCGACTTCGTCAACACCGAGGTCGCGACGGCGAACCCGAACCCGAACCCCGCGCAGTACGTGCAGCCCACGGGCTTCACGCACCAGGCCGTGCAGGACGCGCTCGACAAGGTCCGCATGGACACGACGGGCGCGCTCAAGGGCGTCTACCTGCCGACCGGCGACTACAGCACGAGCAGCAAGTTCCAGGTGTACGGCAAGCCCGTCGACATCGTCGGCGCCGGACCCTGGTTCACACGGTTCTTCGCGCCGAGCGGGCAGGAGAACACCGACGTCGGCTTCCGGGCCGAGGCGTCGGCGAACGGCTCGAAGTGGCGCGGCTTCGCGTACTTCGGCAACTACACGTCGCGGATCGACGGGCCGGGCAAGGTCCTCGACTTCACGAACGTCGCGAACATGACGGTCGACGACCTGTGGGTCGAGCACATGATCTGCATGTTCTGGGCGTCCAACATGGACTCCTCGACGATCACGAGCTCGCGCATCCGGAACACGTTCGCCGACGGCATCAACATGACCAACGGGTCGGCGAACAACCGGGTCGCGAACATCGAGGCACGCGGCACGGGCGACGACTCGTTCGCGCTGTTCGCGGCAACCGACGCGGGCGGCACCGGCCAGACGGGCAACGTCTACGAGAACCTGACGTCGCTGGTCACGTGGCGGGCCGCGGGCCTGGCCGTCTACGGCGGGTACGGGAACACGTTCCGCAACATCTACATCGCGGACACCCTCGTGTACTCCGGCATCACGATCAGCTCGCTCGACTTCGGCTACCCGATGGACGAGTTCGGGTCCGCCGCGCCGACGAGCTTCCAGAACATCTCGATCGTGCGTGCCGGCGGGCACTTCTGGGGCAACCAGACGTTCCCCGCGATCTGGGTGTTCTCCGCGTCGAAGAAGTTCCAGGGGATCCGGGTGAGCGACGTCGACATCGTCGACCCGACCTACTCCGGGATCATGTTCCAGACGAACTACGTCGGGAACCAGCCGCAGAACCCGATCACCGACACGACGTTCACCAACGTGTCGATCACCGGGGCACGCAAGAGCGGCGACGCGTGGGACGCGAAGTCCGGGTTCGGCATCTGGGTCAACGAGATGCCCGAGGCCGGGCAGGGGCCCGCGGTCGGCTCCGCGACGTTCACGAACCTGCGGATGAGCGGGAACGCGCAGGACATCAGGAACACGACGTCGACGTTCACGATCACCCGCAACTGACGCCGACGCGCTGACCGCCCGGGCCGGCTCCCTCCCCGGCCCGGGCGGCTGCGTCGCTCGCAGGCGACGTCAGCGGACCAGCCCGTTGCTGATCCGCAACGTCCCCTCGAGGCGGATGTCCTGCGACGACGAGCCCACGTACACGGGCACGCTGCCGGTGGGCGTCTGCCAGCGGTCGCGGTCGACGTCCCAGTAGGACACCGACTCCGGGCTGAGCGTCACGGTGACCTGCTTGCGCTCACCGGGCGCCAGCGTCACCGTCTCCCACCCCGCGAGCACCTTCGGTGCGGTCTCGACGCGCCGGGTCGGCAGGTTGCCGACGTACACCTGGACGGTCTCCGTGCCGGCCACGGCACCGGTGTTGCGGACGGCGACCTTCACCTGCAACCGCGGCCCGTCGGCCTCGCCGCCGCCGTTGCTGACCGTCGTGCGCAGGTTCCGGTAGTCGAACGTCGTGTACGACAGACCGTGACCGAAGGGGTACTGCGGCGTGATGTCGTCCTCCTCGTAGCCGCGGTAGCCGACGTAGATGCCCTCGGAGAACTGCTGGTCCAGCCCCTCGCCGGGGTACTGCGCAGGTGCGCTGGTCGGCGTGCTCTCCTCGTCGACCGGGTACGTCACGGGCAGCCGCCCGGACGGGTTCACGTCGCCGAACAGGATCCGCGCGAGCGCGTTGCCCTGCTCCTGCCCGCCGAACCACGACTGCACGACGGCCGGCACGTCCTGGTCCCAGTCGGACGTCTGGACGACGCCCCCGGTGCTCAGCACGACGACCGTGCGCGGGTTGGCCGCGGCGACCTGCCGGATGAGCTCGACCTGGCCGTTCGGCAGGTCGAGATCGGGCTTGTCGCCACCCTCGGACGAGTAGTCGCGGACGACGACGACCGCCGCCTGCGCGTTCCTCGCCGCGTCGGCGGCCGCGACGGCCTGCGGCGCGACGACCCCCTCGGGCGGCGTCCACCCGAGCTGGAAGACCGCCCCGGCGTCGGTGCCGCCGGGGCCGTCGTTGACGAACTCGACGCGCAGGTCGCGCGCGACGCCCGCCTCGAGGTCCACGTCGGCGGTGGTCGTCGTCGGCGTCTCGGCGCCGCCCAGCGGGGTCGTGAGGACCGGCTCGTCGTCGAGGTGCACGACCGCGGTCCCCGTGGTCGTGACGGCGAGCTCGTACGTGCCGGTCGCCGGGGCCGTGAGCTGCCCGGTCCAGCGGATCGACGCGCCCATGTCACGCGTCTGCAGCGGGAAGTGCGGGGACTGCGCGTTGAAGCCCTCGAACAGGAAGAACCCCGCGTTGATCGCCGCGTACGGGTCGGTGCGGTCCGCGATGGTGTCGGTGAAGTCGTCGTTCGCGAAGTACTCGGCGCGCAGGCCGGCGCCGTCGCCGAGCGCCGACGTGAGGAAGTCCGACGGGATCGGGTCGGGGCCCGGGATCAGCGCCGCCGACGTCACGGGGTCGGACCCGGCCACGTGCGTCACCCGCACGCCCGCGCCGACGCGGTCCTGGATGCCCTGCAGCGGGCTGACCGTGGACGTGGGCTTGACGAGCGAGCTGCCACCGCCGGCGACGGTCGTGTCAGCGTCCGCGCCGATGACCGCGATCGAGCCGACCGCGCTCGTCAGCGGCAGCGCGGCGTCGTCGTTCTTGAGCAGGACCATCGCCCGCTCGGCGACCGACCGCGCGAACGCGCCGTGCTGCTGCTCGGGCAGCGCCTGGATCACCGGCGGGTGGTCGAACAGGCCGAGGCCGAACATCGGGCGCAGGATGCGCAGCACCGCGTCGTCGATCCGCGACACCGGCACCTGGCCGGCGCGGACCGCGTCGAGCAGCGGACCGCAGAAGTAGCAGGTCCCGGGCCCGACCTCGGGGGTCGTGTTGCCGGGCATCTCCTGGTCCAGGCCGCCGAGGACCGCCGGGACGGTGCTGTGCGTCGCGCCGTAGTCGCTCATGACCCAGCCCTCGAAGTCGAGCTGCGTCTTGAGGATCTGGTTGAGCAGCTCGTCGCTCTCGCACGCGAAGACGCCGTTCACCTTGTTGAACGCGCACATCGCCGACCCCGGACGACCCTCCTCGACGCCGATCGCGAAGGGCCGCGTGTAGACCTCCTGCAGCGTGCGCTCGTCGACGACCGCGTTGCCGCCGGAGAGCCGGTTCGCCTCCTGCGTGTACACGTTGTAGTGCTTGATGTCCGCGACGACGGGGTGCTGCTGGATGCCGCGGATGACGCCCGCGCCCATCGTCCCGGACAGCAGCGGGTCCTCGCCCAGCGCCTCGAACGCGCGCCCGGCCTGCGCGACCCGGGCGATGTCGACGGCGGGGGCGAGCAGCACGTTGTGGCCGGTCCGGAACGCCTCGTCGCCCGCGACGTCGCCGTACTGCTGCGCGAGCGAACGATCCCAGGTCGCCGCCAGGGCGATCGGCGCCGGCAGCTGCGTGGCGCGCTGCCCGTTCACGTCCGGGTTCGCGATGCGCACGCCCGCGGGCCCGTCGGCCATGGTCAGCGCCGGGATGCCGAGGCGTGGGATCGGGCCGTTGTAGAACCCGTAGTAGTTGTTGAGCTCGCCGTGCATCATGTCGACCTTCTCGTCGAGGGTCATCCGACGCAGCAGGTCCCGGGCGCGCTCGGTGTCGTCCTCCGACTCGTCCCACCACCACACGGGCGGGAAGGACTGGGGCCGGAGCTCGGCGGCGATCTGGGCCTCGCGGTCGAGGTCCGGTTCGGCGGCGGCGGCGGGCACCGTCGCGGCGATCAGGGCGGTCGCCGACAGGGCGACGGCCAGGCGCGTGCGGGCGCGCCGAAGGAAGGGTGCTGACATCGTGGGGCTCCCCTGCACTGACGGCCGCGGCGGTGAAGGCGGGCTTCTCTGCCCCCGGCTGCTGCACGGCCGCGTCCAGTAGGTCACCCGATCGAGAGGGCGTCAAGGGTGCGCGGCAGGCGTCCAGGTCAGAGCCGGACGGGCCGCCCGCCGCGCTCGGCGACGAGCGGCGCAGCGCATCCCGGACGGGCCGCCCCTGACGCCGTCGCGGCCGCCGTCAGGCGTCGTCGCGCAGCCGCCGGTACGTCGTCGTCAGCCGGTAGTCCTTGCGCGGCCCGACGGCGTGCCAGACCTCCTCGTAGGCGTCGTCGCCGACGAACCGGCCGGTCACCGTGTACGTGTCGTCGCCGCACCCGTGCACGCCGGACCACCGGTCGTCGAGCAGGTCGAAGCCGTAGAACGGCCGCCCGTCGCCGAACAGCACGTCGACCGACCCGCCGTCCCCGGCCTGCAGCAGCAGCCGTCGCGCCGCGGGCCGCTCGTCGCCGCCGAACGTCAGGACGCCCTCCTCGACGCACGCGAGCCCGCCCTCCTCCCTCGGCGCGAACGTCGCCGTGCCGCGGAACGTCCCGTCGAGGCCGGCGCGCGCGTCGGCGACGCCGCGGTCGACCGACCACGTCCCGGCGAACCTCGCGAGCACGTCCACGTCCGTGACGGTCTCACGACGCGCCCGTGCGCCGGAAGCACAGGGAGCCGGCCCGCCCGGTTGCGACCCGCGGCGCCGCGCGTAGCGTGCGTGCTGGTCGACGACGACGACGCCTGAGGGGGCCAGCATGGTCGCGCGCACCGAGGTCGAGCACGTCCGGACGGACCCTGGTCTCCCGCCGGTCGCGGTGGTCGAGCGCGGCCCGCTCCCCGCCTCGCGTCGCGCCGTCCTCACGGTGGTCGCCGTCGTCGGCGCCGTCGCCTGGTCGATCCTCGCGCTTGTCCGCGGCGAGCAGGTCAACGCCGTGTGGTTCGTGTTCGCGGCGGTCTGCACCTACGTCATCGCGTACCGGTTCTACGCGCGGCTCGTGGAGTCGAAGATCGTGCGCCCGCGCGACGACCGCGCCACGCCCGCCGAGCGGTACGACAACGCCAAGGACTTCATGCCGACGGACCGGCGCGTCCTGTTCGGGCACCACTTCGCGGCGATCGCCGGAGCCGGGCCGCTGGTCGGGCCCGTGCTGGCCGCGCAGATGGGCTACCTGCCGGGCACCGTGTGGATCATCGTGGGCTGCGTGCTGGGCGGTGCGGTCCAGGACTACCTGGTGCTCACGCTGTCCGTCCGGCGCCGCGGCCGCAGCCTCGGCCAGATGGCGCGCGACGAGCTCGGTCGGTTCGGCGGCGTCGCGGCGCTCGTCGCGGTGTTCGTCATCATGATCATCCTCATCGCGGTCCTCGCCCTGGTCGTCGTGAACGCGCTGGCCGCGAGCCCGTGGGGCGTGTTCTCGATCGCGATGACGATCCCGATCGCGCTGTTCATGGGCGCGTACCTGCGGTTCCTGCGGCCGGGCCGGGTGTCCGAGGTGACGATCATCGGCGTCGCGCTGCTGCTCCTCGCGATCGTCGCGGGCGGCTGGGTGGCCGAGACGGACTGGGGTCAGGACTGGTTCTCCCTGAGCCCCGTCGCGCTCGCGTGGTGGCTCGCCGCCTACGGGTTCGCCGCGTCCGTCCTGCCCGTGTGGCTGCTGCTCGCCCCGCGCGACTACCTCTCGACGTTCATGAAGGTCGGCACGATCGTCCTGCTCGCGGTGGGCATCCTGGTCGCGCGGCCCGAGGTCCAGGCGCCGGCGGTGTCCTCGTTCGCCCTGCGCGGCGACGGGCCCGTCTTCGCGGGTGCGCTGTTCCCGTTCCTGTTCATCACGATCGCGTGCGGCGCGCTGTCCGGGTTCCACTCGCTCATCGCGTCGGGCACGACGCCGAAGCTGCTCGAGAAGGAGAGCCAGGCGAAGCCGATCGGCTACGGCGGCATGCTCACCGAGTCGTTCGTGGCGATCATGGCCCTGGTCACCGCCGTGGTCATCGACCAGCACCTCTACTTCGTGATGAACGCGCCGGCGGGCGCGACCGGCGGGACGCCCGAGACGGCAGCGGCGTACGTCAACGGGCTGGGCCTGGGGGGCACGCCCATCACTGCGGGGGAGATCGAGAGCGCCGCGCAGTCCGTCGGGGAGGAGTCGATCGTCTCGCGCACGGGCGGCGCGCCGACGCTCGCGTTCGGCATGTCGCAGGTGCTCAGCACGGTCCTCGGCGGGTCCGGCCTCGCGGCCTTCTGGTACCACTTCGCGATCATGTTCGAGGCGCTGTTCATCCTCACGACGGTCGACGCGGGCACGCGCGTCGCGCGCTTCATGCTGTCCGACAGCCTGGGCAACGTCGGCGGGCCGCTGCGGCGCTTCCGCGACCCGTCGTGGCGCGTCGGCGCGTGGGTCTGCTCGGTCGTCGTCGTCGGCGCGTGGGGGGCGATCCTGCTGATGGGCGTCACCGACCCCCTCGGGGGGATCAACACGCTCTTCCCGCTGTTCGGCATCGCGAACCAGCTGCTCGCCGCGATCGCGCTCACGGTGGTGACCGTCGTGGTCGTCAAGAAGCGGCTGTACCGGTGGGTGTGGATCCCGGCCGTCCCGCTGGTGTGGGACCTCGCCGTGACGATGACCGCGTCGTACCAGAAGGTGTTCTCCGCCGAGCCCCGGATCGGCTACTGGGCCCAGCACCGGGCCTTCCAGGACGCGCGTGCCGCGGGCGACACGTCGTTCGGCGTCGCCACGTCCCCCGCCGAGATCGACGCCGTCATCCGCAACACCGCCGTCCAGGGCACCCTGTCGATCATCTTCGCGGTGCTCGTGATCGTCGTGGTGGTGGTCGGTGCGGTCGTCGTCGTGCGGTCCGTGCGCGCGGGCGGCCTGCCCACGACCGAGGAGCCCGACGAGCCGTCCCGCATCTTCGCGCCCCGCGGGATGGTGCCGACCGCAGCCGAGCGCGAGGTCGAGGAGCTGTGGGACGCGCACGCCCGCGCGGCGTCCGGGACGGGGACGCGGTCGTGACCGGGCGGGGCGCCACCGTCGGGGTCCGCGCGGTCGCGCGCGCCGTCACGCGCGTCGCCCGGGGGGTGCACTGGTACACGACGTCGCTCCTCGGGGACCGCGACTACGACCGCTACGTCGCGCACCTCGCGCGCGTGCACCCCGACGTCGTGCCGCCGTCGGCCGCGCAGTACTGGCGCACCCGCCACGCGGAGGCCGACACGCACCCCGGCGCGCGCTGCTGCTGACGCGCCGCTCCGGTCCGGTCCGGCCGGGGCCGGTCCGTCCAGCCCGGCCAGGCCTGGTCCGGTCCGGTCCGGTCCGGTCCGGTCCGGTCCGCCGAGCGTCGGACGACCGTCTCGGGCCGACGACAGCCGCCGTCTCGGGCCTAGCCTCGGGACATGGCCGACACCGGAGTCCCCGGCCGCCTCGCACCGCTCCTGTCGCAGTACGACTGGGCGTGCGAGCGGCTCCTCGCGCGCCTCACCGGACCCGACGCGGACAGCGGCGACGGCGAACGCGTCGCGGTCCCGCCGCTCACGGACGTCGAGTACCTGTGGGAGCCGGCACCGGGAGCCTGGTCGGTCCGGCGGAAGGTCGACGGGCCCGGACGCGGCGCGACCGTGCTGGTCGGCGCGGGCGAGTGGGGTCGCGACGGTGGCAGGCCGCACCCGTGGCCGCCGCCCCTGACGACGATCGCCTGGCGCATGGCGCACGTCGCCGAGATGCTCCTGCTCCGCGCCGAGTACACCGTCGGCAGCCGGCAGGGCTCCGAGGCGGACCTCGTGTACCCCGGCACGGCCGACGCCGCCGTCGACCTCCTCGCCCGCGGGGTGCGCGCGTGGCGCGAGGCGCTGGTCACCGCCGACGACGCCGCCCTCGACCAGGTAGGCCGCTGCACCTACCCCGACGGCGACGACGCCGAGCAGCCGTTCCTCGAGATCGTGTGGTGGGTCAACCAGGAGGTCCTGCACCACGGCGCCGAGATCGCCCTGCTCCGCGACCTGCACGGCGCGCTGCACACGGGCTGACCGTCCGACCGTCCTGCGACCGCCGGTGCGTCGACCGGTCGGACGACGCCCTGCGGCCCTTTGGGTCGACCGGTCGGAGGACGCCCTGCGGCCCTTTCGGTCGACCGGTCGGAGGACGCCCTGCAGCCCGTTCACCCGCACGACGCACGGGACCGGCCGCGACGGTCGACCGATCAGGGGAAAAGTGCGAAACGGACATCGCGTACCGTGGGAGCGCGTGCACACTCGGGGGAGCGACGCAGGACGGCGTCGGTCATCGACGCCAGGAGGACCCGTGCTCGGCATCCGCAGGACCCACGACGACCAGCCGCTCCCGGCGCACGGAGACGACTGGTCCGCGGACCGGCTGAGCGTCTTCCACCGCCGCCTCGCCGTCGCCGCGTCGGGCGCACCCTCGCCCGGCCAGGTCGACGCGCTGCTCGACGAGGTTCCCACGACCCCGCGCAACGTCGCCGCGCTGCTGGAGCACCTGGTCGACGAGCACGCGCGACGAGCCCGCGCCGCCGGGCGCTCGCGCGCCGTGGTGAGCGCGCCCCTGCCCGACGGCGCCGTCGCACGCGTCGGGCACCTGCTCGTCGTGCGCTGGCTCACGCGCCGCCAGGAGATGGGACGCCGGGTCATCCGCCGCGTCGCGCACTCCCCCGCCGCCGTCACCGCGCCGTCCGAGCGCACCGGCTGGCTGCTCGTCCGCCACCTGACGGACGGCCTCACGACACCGGCGCCGGCCTGACCGTCGACCCTCCGCGACGCAGGCCGGCGCCGGCACCCACCGTGCCGCGCGGTCGACGGTCGACTGCCGTCCTCGACGACGGGCAGGCGCTCCGCTCGTCGTGACCGACGCCCCGACGCGCCCGTGCGTGCTTGACTGCGGCGCGTGACGTACACGCCCGGGGGTCCCGATGGCGCCTGAGACCGACATCTCGAAGCCTGAGGCGGTCGCGGCGATCCAGCGACGGACGCTGCGGGTCGTCGTCGCGAGCCAGGTGCTCGGCGGGGCCGGGCTCGCGGCGGGCATCACCGTGGGCGCGCTGCTCGCCGAGCAGATGCTCGGCTCGCAGCAGCTCGCGGGCGTCCCCGCGGCGCTCATGACGACGGGTGCGGCGCTCAGCGCGTTCCTCGTCGGGCGGCTCACGCAGCGCCGCGGGCGCCGGGTCGGCCTCGTCGCCGGGTTCGCGGCGGGCGGGCTCGGCGGGCTCGGCGTCGTCGCCGCGGCGGCCCTCGGCAGCGTGCCGCTGCTGCTCGGCGCGTTCCTGCTCTACGGCGCCGGGACGGCGACGAACCTCCAGGCCCGGTACGCGGGGACCGACCTCGCGCTCCCCGACCGCCGCGGGACGGCCGTCTCGGTCGCGATGGTGTCGACCACGCTCGGCGCGGTCGCGGGTCCGAACCTCGTGGCTCCGCTCGGCGAACTCGCGACCCGCCTGGGCCTGCCCGCGCTCGCCGGCCCGTTCCTCCTCGCCGGAGCGGCGTTCCTCGCGGCGGGCGCCGTGCTGCTCGTGCTGCTGCGCCCCGACCCGTACCTGGTCGCGCAGCGCCTCGACGCGGCGACCGCGCCGTCGACCGACCACGTCCCGGGACCCGTCGTCGCCCCCGGCCGCGGTGTGGCGGTCGGGGCGACCGTCATGGTGCTCACCCAGGTCGCCATGGTCGCGATCATGACGATGACGCCCGTGCACATGCGCGCCCACCACCACGACCTGACCGCCGTGGGCCTCGTCATCGGCATCCACGTCGGCGCGATGTTCCTGCCGTCCCTCGTCACCGGTCCGCTCGTCGACCGCGTCGGCCGCATCCCCATGGCGATCGCGTCCGCCGTGACGCTGCTGCTCGCGGGCGTGACCGCGGCCCTCGCGCCCGCCGACTCGATGCCGCTGCTGATCGTCGCCCTCGCGCTGCTCGGCCTGGGCTGGAACTTCGGGCTCATCGCCGGCACGGCCCTGGTCGTCGACGCCACCGTTCCCGCCAACCGCGCCCGCACGCAGGGCTCGCTCGACGTCCTCGTCGCCCTGGGCGGCGCGGGCGGCGGCGCGATGTCCGGCGTCGTCATGGCCGCCACGAGCTACGCGACGCTCTCGCTGATCGGGGGCGTGCTGTCGCTCCTGCTCCTGCCCGTGCTGCTGTGGACCCGGCGCCCGGTGCCCGCACCCGTCTGAGGACGCCGCACGCCGGTCACGTCGAGCCGTTCGGGGGTCGGCCGGGCGAGCTCGGGCCTACGCTCCGCTCATGACCGACCACGACCGCGGCACCTCACCGATCCCCGGCGAGGACCGCCTCACCCTCGTCGTGATGGCCGTGATGACGGGGATCGCCGCCGTGTGGACCGTCGTCGGGCTGGTCGTCGCGCTCGCGGCGTCGGCCGGGTGGGCCGTCTTCTGGGTCGGCTTCCTGGTCCTCGTGATCGCACTGCTCGGGCTCGGCTGGGCGGTGGTCACGCGTCGCGAGTACCTGCGGAAGGTCCGCAACGGCGACGTGATCGTGCGCGAGCCGTGGTCGGGCGCCGACCTGCTGCCGCCCGGCTGATCGCGCAGTCCCGGGGCACGTGCCACCCGCGCCCGCCCTGCCCCGCCCTCCCCTGCCCGCCCGCACGCGCCCGGCGGGGAGCGGTGCCTACACTGACCGCGCCGTCGGCGGTGGCCGCGGACTCCCCCTGAGCCCCGAGGAGCAGCCATGCGCGCGACCGTCATCCACGGCGAGCGGGACGTCCGCGTCGAGGACGTCCCGGACCCGGTCCTGCGCGAGGGCGGCAGCGGGCGCGACGCGGTCGTGCGGGTCGTCGCGGCGTGCGTGTGCGGGTCGGACCTGTGGACGTACCGCGGCGTGCAGCCCGTGCGGTCCCCCAAGCGCATCGGGCACGAGTTCATCGGGGTCGTCGAGCAGGTCGGCGACGCGGTCGAGCACGTCGCGGTCGGCGACGCCGTCATCGCCCCCTTCTACGTGTGCGACGGCACGTGCGTGAACTGCCGCAACGGCGTGAGCACGTCGTGCCTGCACGGCGGCTGGTGGGGCTCGAGAGACCGCGAGGGCGGCTTCGCCGACGGCGGCCAGGGCGAGCGTGTCCGGGTGCCGCTGGCCGACGGGACGCTCGTCGTCGTGCCGGACGTGGACCTGGAGAGCGAGTCGGGCCGCGCGCTCGTCCCGCACCTGCTCACCTTGTCCGACGTCATGGGTACCGGTCACCACGCGGCCGTCTCGGGCGGTGTCGGCCCGGGCTCGACGGTCGCGGTGGTCGGTGACGGCGCAGTCGGCCTGTGCGCCGTCGCGGCCGCCCGCCGGCTCGGGGCGTCGCGGATCGTCGCGATGTCCCGGCACCCGCAGCGGCAGGAGCTCGCGCGCGAGCTCGGTGCGACCGACGTGGTGCCCGAGCGTGGGGACGAGGGCGTCGCGCGGCTCAAGGAGCTCTTCGACGGCGTCGGCCCCGACGTCGTGCTCGAGTGCGTCGGGACGGCCGAGTCGATGGACCAGGCGCTGCGGTCGGCGCGGCCCGGCGGCCAGGTCGGCTTCGTCGGGGTCCCGGCGGGCGGTCCCGAGCTGCCGGTGCGGACGATGTTCGACACCAACGTCGGCGTGCGCGGCGGCGTCGCACCCGTGCGCGGCTACATCGAGGAGCTGCTGCCCGAGGTGCTCGACGGCCGCCTGCAGCCGGGCGTCGTGTTCGACCTCGAGCTCCCGCTCGACGAGGTCGCCGAGGCGTACGCCGCGATGGACGAGCGGCGCGCGACCAAGGTGCTGCTGCGCCCCTGACGCACGCCACGGGCACGCTCGCCGGTCCGCGGCGCCACGTCGAGCCGACGTCGCGGGCACGCACGCGCGCGACGACTCGCGTCGACGCCGTCGCGACCTGCGCGGACGGCCCGTCCTCGCGCGCGCCCCACCGCCTACGGTGTCCGGCGTGACCCGACTGCCGCTGCACGCCGCCGCCCTCTGCCTGCCTGCCCTGCTGGTCGCGGGGTGCTCGGGCGCACCGGAGGAGGCGGAGCCCGCGACGACCGTCCCGGCCGCGTGGCTCGACGACGCTGCCGAGGGCTGGCCCGGATCGGCCGGCCACGGCAGCTCCGCGCCGGTGCTGTCGGGCGACGACTGCGTCCTCACCGACGAGGTCGTCGCCCGCGGTGCGACGGCGCGCACCGACCTCAGCGGCTGGGGGCCGTACGGCGACGACGCGTCCGCCGACGACGCCTACCGCTACGTGTGCGAGTTCCGCGGCGACGACCTGAGCGCGCAGCTCCAGCTCATCCAGGCCGGCTCGCCCACCGACGCCGCGGCCACCGTCGACCTCTTCCTCGACCAGCGCACGACGTCGGACCAGGAGAACGAGGCGTCGACCGTGCAGGTCGCGGGTGTCGACGTGCACGTCAACCACCGCTGGTACCCCGGGCCGGGGTACGGCGAGGCGACCGCGCTGTTCCACGACGAGGACGCGGACGCGCTCGTCCAGCTCGAGGTCTCGTCGCTCGACGAGGACGCGTTCGAGGCGTACACCGCGCAGCAGGTCGCCGACGACCTCATGGAGCAGCTCGGGCGCGCCTGACCCGGCGGCCGACGGGGACCGCCGTCGTCAGGCCGCCACCGGCACGGTCGGCGCGAACGGCAGGATCTCCTCCTGGCCCCCGTCGACGACGAGGCAGCTGCTCTCCGGCACCTCGAGCCACGCACCGCGCAGGTCGCCGAGCGGCTCGGAGACGACGATCCGCGTGTCGTCGGACAGGTCGTGCAGCACGGGGTTGTCCGGGTACTGGTGGCGCAGCACGGCGACGTCCCGGTTGCGGAACAGCGAGCGCGAGCGCCCCTCCGACGAGTACCGGAACGCCCACAGCCGGCGGCCGTCGGTCACCGCGACGGTGCCCTGCACGGGGTAGGTGACGCCGTGGCGCTGCCCGGTGTCCTCGACGAGGCCGATCGCGGCGGCGACGGCGGACGGCGGGTCGTCCTGGAGCCCGAGGGTCAGCGCGAGGTGGAACAGCGTCTCGGAGTCGGTCGTGCCCTCGATGTGCGGGAAGAGCGACGGGTCGACGGCGAGCTGCAGGTCACGCTTGATGCTCGCGAAGCCGTCGACGAAGCCGTTGTGCATGAAGAGCCAGCCGTCGTGCCGGAAGGGGTGGCAGTTGGTCTGCTGGACGGCCGAGCCGCTGGTCGCACGGACGTGCGCGAAGACCGTGCCGGACCGCACGTGCGCCGCGAGCTCGCGGAGGTTCCGATCGCTCCACGCGGGCTCGATGCTGCGGAACAGCCCGGGTGTCGCGGAGTGCTCGTCGTACCAGCCGACGCCGAACCCGTCGCCGTTGGTCGGCTCGGCGCCGAGCCGGCTGTGCAGGCTCTGCACCACGAGCGAGTTCGCGGGCTTGTCGAGCAGCTCGTCGAGCGTGACCGGGGAGCCTGTGTAGGCGAGCCAGCGGCACATGGTCGGCCTCCTTGCCGGCGCCCGCGGGTCGGGCCCGTCGTGCTCACTCTGCGCCGGTTCGTCGGCGTTGCCCAGCCCCGCGGACGGTCATGAGCGCCGCGGCGACGGTGCGACGGGGCGCGGCACCGCCGCGCGGCGCCTCGAGCGCCGACACCGGGCCGCTCGACTATCGAAACTCACGGCCCTGAGCTGCGCGCGCGACGTCGCGTCGACGCCGGACCGGGCCGTCCGCACTTAATCGGTTCGGGATCCTGGCAACCCCTCGGCATTGCGTCCGAGTTGGTCCACACTCGGCGTCGATAACGATATCGACGCCGCTGGGCTCTCCTCACGCCCGCGGCACGTCCGGTCGCCGACCGCGTCGCACCGCCTCGCGGGACACGTCCGGACGACCTCCGCCCGTCCCGACGATCGGCACGAAGGAGTGCACGATGACCGATACTTTCGTTCGAAGCCGCGGCGGCCCCCGCCACCGGCGGCGCCGCCCGCTCGCGGCGCTGACGGCCCTGCTGGCCGCCGGCGCGCTCGTGGCCGCCGGCCTCGCGATCGCCAGCCCGGCGTCCGCCGCGGTGACGTCGAACTCCACCGGCACCAACAACGGCTGGTGGTACTCGTTCTGGACCGACAGCCCCGGCACCGTGTCGATGGACATGGGGTCGGGCGGGCAGTACTCGACGCAGTGGAGCAACACCGGCAACTTCGTGGCCGGCAAGGGCTGGCAGACCGGCGGCCGCAAGACCGTCAGCTACTCAGGCCAGTTCAACCCCTCGGGCAACGCGTACCTCACGCTGTACGGCTGGACCCAGAACCCGCTGATCGAGTACTACATCGTCGACAGCTGGGGCACGTACCGGCCCACCGGCACGTTCATGGGCACCGTCACGAGCGACGGCGGCACGTACGACATCTACCGCACGCAGCGCGTCAACAAGCCGTCCATCGAGGGCAACAGCTCGACGTTCTACCAGTACTGGAGCGTGCGTCAGCAGAAGCGGGTCGGCGGCACCATCACGTCCGGCAACCACTTCGACGCGTGGGCCTCCAAGGGCATGAACCTCGGCAACCACAACTACATGATCATGGCGACCGAGGGCTACCAGAGCAGCGGGTCGTCGAACATCACCGTCTCCGAGGGCTCGGGCGGCGGTGGCGGCGGGACCGGCGGTGGCGGCGGCGGGACCGGTGGCGGGGGCAGCTCGGGCTGCACCGTGACCGCGACGCGCGGCGACGAGTGGTCCGACCGCTTCAACGTCACCTACTCGGTCAGCGGCTCGAGCTCGTGGACCGTGAACCTGGGGCTCAACGGGAGCCAGTCGATCCAGAACTCGTGGAACGCGAACGTCTCCGGCAGCGGCTCGACCCGCACGGTCACACCCAACGGCAACGGGAACTCGTTCGGCGTCACCGTGATGAAGAACGGCAACAGCACGACGCCGTCGGCGACGTGCAGCGGCGGCAGCACCGGTGGCGGCGGAGGCGGCGGAGGCGGGACGGCGACACCGACGCCCACCCCGACGACGCCACCGCAGTCGTGCTCCGCGGGGTACGTCGGTCTGACGTTCGACGACGGACCGAACAGCGGGACGTCGAACCAGATCATCTCGACGCTCAACCAGTACGGCGCGACCGCGACCGTCTTCCCGACCGGGCAGAACGCGCAGAACAACGCGTCGCTCATGCAGGCCTACAAGAACGCCGGCCTGCAGATCGGCAACCACAGCTGGGACCACCCGCACCTGGTGAACATGAGCCAGAGCGACATCCAGTCGCAGCTCTCGCGGACCCAGCAGGCGATCCAGCAGACCGCCGGCGTCACCCCGACGCTGTTCCGGCCGCCGTACGGCGAGACGAACGCGACGCTCAAGTCGGTCGAGCAGTCGCTCGGCCTGCGGGAGATCATCTGGGACGTCGACTCGAACGACTGGAACAACGCGAGCGCCGACCAGATCCGGCAGGCGGCGTCGCGCCTGACGAACGGCCAGATCATCCTCATGCACGACTGGCCGGCGGCGACCGTCCAGGCCCTGCCGGGGATCCTGCAGGACCTGCGCTCGCGCAACCTGTGCGCCGGGCACATCTCGTCCTCGACCGGCCGGGCGGTCGCACCGTCCACCGCCGGCGGGGGCGGCGGCGGTGGTGGCGGTGGCGGTGGCGGTGGCGGCACCGGCTCGTGCACCGTGACCGCGACGCGCGGCGACGAGTGGTCGGACCGCTTCAACGTCACCTACACGGTGAGCGGCACCAGCAGCTGGGTCGTCACGCTGACGCTCAACGGCGGCCAGTCGGTGCAGAGCAGCTGGAACGCGACGCTGAGCGGCAGCGGCAGCACGCGTCAGGCCCGTCCCAACGGGTCGGGCAACTCCTTCGGCGTGACGTTCTACAAGAACGGGAGCAGCACGACTCCGGGTGCGACGTGCGCGACCGGGTAGACGTCACCTGAACGGGAGGAACGACCGGCCCCTCCCGGACCGAGGCCGTCCGCGCACGTCACCGCGGGCGGCCTCGGTCGCGTCCGGGCCCTGCCCACCAGCGGCACGTCCCGCCCGGGGCCGTCGGTCCCGAACAGAGGCTTCGATCTTGCCGCACCTCACGTGAAACGATAGCCTTCTATCGTTTCTCGATAGATCGACTCTCCGTGAGGTGCCCATGGGCCGGTTGGCCATCCTCGCCCTGCGCGTGGTGATCGTGCTCGCGTTCGCCGGGCTGCTGTTCGTGCAGTTCTTCCTCATGCCGGTCGTCTACCTGGATCTCCAGGACGCCGGCCCCGACGTCGCGCACCTGCGCTGGGGTCTGCCGGTCATCGGCTTCCTGTTCGCGCTCGCCGCCGAGGTCGCGCTGGTCGCCATCTGGCGGCTGGTGACGATGGTCAAGCGCGACACCGTCTTCTCGACGCGGGCGTTCCGCTGGGTCGACGTCGTCATCGGCTCCGCCATCGCCGCGACCCTCGTCGCGGTCGTGCTGTCGTTCCTGCTCGCCCCCGGCGAGGAGGTGCCGCCCGGCATGGTCATGCTCGTCGTGATCGGCGGCGTCGGCACCGCGCTCATCGCGCTCGTCGTGTTCGTGCTGCGCATGCTGCTCGCCAAGGCCGTCGCGCTCGACACCACCGCGACGACCCTGCGCGCCGAGCTCGACGAGGTGATCTGATGCCCATCGTCGTCGACATCGACGTCATGCTCGCCCGCCGCAAGATGTCCGTCGGCGAGCTCGCGGACCGCGTCGGCATCACGCCCGCCAACCTCGCGGTCCTCAAGAACGGGCGCGCCAAGGCCGTCCGGTTCACGACGCTCGAGTCGCTGTGCCAGGTGCTCGACTGCCAGCCCGGCGACCTCCTGCGCTGGGAGGCCGCCGCCGAGGGCGACCCCGACGACGACCTCCGCGCGGCCGGCTGACACGTCGGCCGGACGGACGCCCACCACGGGCCCGGCTCCTCGACGAGGGGCCGGGCCCGTGCGCGCTGCGCGCCGACATCAGGACGTCGCGCGCGCCGCCGCCGTCCTGGCGGGATCGGCCGACAGGACCACCGTCGCGCCACCCGCCTCGACGGCCTGCAGCGTCCGCAGCTGGAGCAGTCCCGGCTGCCCGTCGAGCAGCCGCGCCGCATTGGCCAGGGCTCGTGTCGCGGCGACCTCGGACCGCGCCCGCTCCAGAGCAGCGAGCCCCTGCGCCCGCGCCGTGACGACCTCGGCCGCAGCCCGCCGCAGCTCGGCCGGCACGATCACGTCGCGCAGCGCGAGCCGGTCGACCGCGAGCCCGACCTCGGCGGCAGCCGGCGCGACCGCCGCGACCAGCTCGTCCGGGAGGACGGTCCGGTCCGCGAGCAGCTCGTCGAGGGTCCGGCGCGCGACCGCCTCCCGCAGCGCGACCTGCATCGCGGCGTGGAGGAACGCGTCCGGCCCGTCGACGGCCTCGAACCACGTGCGCGGCTCGGCGACCCGCACGGCCGACGTCAGGCTCACCCGGACCGCGAGCCCGTCCCCGGTGAGGACCTCCTGGAGCGGCACCAGGACCACGCGCGGCCGCACGACCACGCGGACCGTCCGACGCCGCCACGCCGAGAGCCGGTGCCGGCCGGGGCCGAGCACGCGCTCGAACCGCCCGTCCTTGTGCACCAGGACCCGCTCCCACTCCTGCACGACCAGCCTCATCTGCTCGACCTCCTCCCGTCCGACGTCCCGGCGCCGACCGTCGGCACGGGGATCCTGCGTCCTGCGCGGGCGCACCGACCGGCGCGTGGTCGGGCCGGACACGGGGGACGTCCCGTCGTCGACGGGCGTCGCAGACCGCGTCAGGCCCGCTCGACCACGCGCCGGTCGGCAGACTGGGAGTCGAACCCACAACGCCTCCGAGGGCGCCTGCACCTGACGCAGGTGCTCCGGACGACACGCAGGACCCGCGGCGGCGACACCGCCCGGCTGCTTCCGGAGCGTGGGCGAGCGTAGGCGCGGGCAGCCGAACGACGCACCGGGTTATCCACAGCCCCGACCGCTCGGCTCGTCGCTCGGTCGGCGAGCCCGCCCGCCGCACGCTCAGCCCCCACCTGGTCTCGTCGACGACGAGGCCGGTCAGTTGAGCGACGCGTCCTCCGCGAACGTCGAGACGATCGCCAGGTCGCCGCCCTGCCGCCGCAGCACCCGCCGCCACAGCGTCGACGGGTCGGCGGTGACGGCGTCGTCGGGCTCCGCGGGCAGCACGTACCAGGACCCCTCCTCGAGCTCCCCCTCGAGCTGCCCCGCTCCCCAGCCGGAGTGGCCCGCGAACACGCGCACGCCCGTCACGAGGCCGGCGAGCGCCTCGGGGTCGGAGTCGAGGTCGACCAGGCTGAACGGCCCGACGAGCCGGTCGACGGTCGTCGGCAGGCGCGCGCCCGGGGGCGCGGTGACCACGCCGATCGCGCCGTCGAGCCCCACCGGTCCGCCCTGGAAGAGGGTCGCGGGCATGCTCACGTGGTCCTGCCACGCGGGGAGCACGACGTCGACGTCGACGGGCACCGGCCGGTTGAGGACGACACCGAAGGCCCCCTCGTCGCCGTGGTCCAGGACCAGCACGACGGCGCGGTGGAAGTGGGGGTCGAGCAGCCGGTTCTTCGCCACCAGCAGCCGGCCGCTGAGCGCCGGGTCGTCCGTCACCGTCCCATCATCCGCGACGCCTGCCGGACCCGCAGCGGGCCGGACGAGGCCCGTGCCGGGTGACGTGCACGGTCGCCCGCGCGGCGACGGACGGTGTCAGGGACGGCGGTAGACGGAGACGTGCGACGTCGACGACTCGTCGAACGGCGCACCCTCCCAGTCCGCCCACCGCGACTCGAGCTCGAGCCCGGCGAGCCGTGCCATGAGGTCGAGCTCCGCGGGCCAGACGTACCGGTGCGGGCTGCGGCCCAGACGGACGCCCTCCTCGCCGCCGAACCGCACGTGGTGCGAGACGACGAGCTGCCGCACGACGTCCACGGTGTCGACGCCGACGTACCCGGGCTCGACGGCGAACACCGTCGCGTGCTGCCCGGGCGGGAGGATCCGCAGCTGCGGGACCCACAGCTCGACGACGAACCGGCCGCCCGGCTCGAGGTGCGCGGCCGCGTTGCGGACGCACTCGACCTGCGCGTCCTGGCCGAGCAGGTTCGAGATCGTGTTGAAGACGAGGTAGACGAGCCGGAACGTGCCGTCGACGCGCGTCGTCGCCATGTCGCCGTGCACCACGGGCAGCGTCCGCTCGTCGACCTTCTCGCGAAGCCGAGCGATCATGGCCCGGGACAGCTCGAGGCCCGTGACCGGCACCCCGCGCCCGGCCAGCGGGATCGCGACGCGGCCCGTGCCGACGGCGAGCTCCAGGGCACGCCCGTCGCCGGCCAGCGCGGCGAGGCGGTCGACGGTCGGCCCGAGCACCTCGGGCGCGAACATCCCCTCGCCCGGGGTGTCGTACCGGGCGGCGACGTCGGCGTCCCACAGCTCGTCCTGCGTCAGGTCGAAGATCGAGCGCTCCATGACGACCAACCTCGCACCCGGAGCCGCGCGACCGGCACTCCTTTACCGCTGCCGCCAGGTATTGGAGGGGACCGCGTCGCACCGCGGTGGAAGGATCCGCGGGGTGACCGACACGGACAGCACCCCGGACACCGCGCCCGCACCGGCCCCCGTCGCGGTGTCATCCGTGCGGGCGGGCCTCGACCGGACGCGCGCCGCCTTCTCCTCGCTCGCGGACCGGCGCTACCGGTGGTGGTTCTCCGGTCAGGTGCTGTCGTCGTCGGGGCACGTCACGCAGGCTGCTGGACTCGCGTGGCTCGTGCTCGACCTGTCCGGACGCGCCGTCGACCTCGGGCTCGTGACGACCGCCGCGATGCTGCCGATCCTCGTCGGCGCGGCCCCCGCGGGCACGCTCGTCGACCGGTTCGACCGCCGCCGGCTGCTGCTCGTCACGCAGGTCCTGCTGCTCTCGCTCGGGGCCGTGCTGGCCGTCCTCACCGCGACCGGCGCGGTCACCGTGCCCCTCGTCCTCGCGTTCGCGTTCGCGTCGGGCGTCGTCGCCGCGGTCGACGGCCCCGCGCGGCAGGTGTTCGTGCTCGACCTGGTGGGCCCTGAGCGCCTGGCCAGCGCGGTCAGCCTGTACGAGGTCGTGATGAACGCGGCACGCGTCATCGGGCCGTCGGTCGGCGGCGTGCTGCTGGCGCTCGTCGGGCCCGCGGCGTGCTTCGCGTTCAACGCGACGACGTACCTGCTGCCGCTCGGCGTGCTGCTCGCGCTGCGCGGGCTGCGCGCCCGCACGCCGGTCCACGTCGGCGAGCGGCCCGCCGCAGGCTTCCGCGCGGGTGTCGCGTACGCGTGGGGGCAGCCCGTCATCCGGGCGTGCGTGCTCCTCGCGGCGGCGAGCACCATGATCTTCAACCAGGGCGTCATGGTCCCCGTCCTGGCGACCGACGCGCTCGGGCTGCCGCCGCAGGGGTTCGGCGCGCTCATGGCCGCGTTCGGCCTGGGGGCGCTGCCAGGGGCGATCGCGGCCGCGGGCGGCGGGGCGCCGTCCGGCCGACGCGTCGCCGTCCTGGCGTTCGCGACCGGCGTCGCGATCCTGCCCGTCGGTCTCGCTCCCGGGTTCGCGGTCGCGGTGGTCGCGGCCGCGGTGCTCGGGTTCGTCTCGATCTGGTGGGTCGCCGCGGCGAACACGCTCGTGCAGCTCGTCGCCGCTCCGCACCTGCGCGGCCGCGTCATGGGGGTCTGGACCGCCGCGCTGCCGGGGAGCGGTCTCGTCACGGCGCTCGCGCTCGGGGCCGTGACCGACACGTGGGGCGTCCGGTGGGCGTACGTCGCACTCGCCGCGTCGTTCCTCGCGGCAGCGGCGGCCGGTGCCCGTGCGCTCGTCGCCCACGACCGGATCACCGGCGACCCTGACCAGCCCTGACGCGCACGCCCGTCGCCCCGGGCGGGTCGGAGCCGCGGGGTCAGCAGCGGACGATCGAGCCGCCCGTCACGTTCGCGATCGTCAGGTTGACGGTGCACGGGTTCTCGACGACGCGCGCGCCGCCGGACAGCGCCAGGTTGCGGATCGCGATGTCGCGGTTGGCAGGCATCGTCGAGCGCGCGGCGAGCCGCACGTCTCCCCCGACGACGGTCCCGCTCGTCGCGGCGAGCGTGACGTTGGTGCAGTTCTCGATCAGGACGGGGTTGTTGCCGGTCCGGCTGATCTCGACCCGGTTGATCCGGAGCCCGCCGGACTCGGAGACGCAGAACACGCCGCGCCCGCCGCCGCTCGCCTTGACGGTGCCCACGGTGATGTTGGTCGGGTAGGACGAGCCGACGCGGCCCGCGCGGTTGGCGATGCGGAACGCGGCGTACCCGGTGCCGCTACCGGCATCCTGCGCGTCGACCGTGCCGACGGACGCGTTGATCGTGGCGTTGAGCAGCAGGCCGGACTCGCCGACGTCGCGTGCGGTGACGGTCCCGACGGTGAGCCCGTCGACGCCGTAGGTCTCGACGGCGTGCGACCCGGCGCCCGAGACGTACGCCCGGTCGATGGTGATGTTGCGCGCGTACCGGCTGGTGTCGCCGAGGTTGTCGACGCGCACGCCGATCCCGCCGCCGGACAGCCGCATGTCGACGTCCCGCAGCCGCAGGTTGTCGACGTTGCGCGCGAAGATCCCGTAGACGGGCGTGCCGGTGAGGTACAGGCGGGCGACCTCGATGTCGGTCGCGCCGCGCATGTACACGCCGGCGACGTTGCCGGAGCCGGACCCGGCGACGTGGATCGTGCCGCACGACTCGAGCGTCGTGAAGCTCGGCAGCGTGATGCGGGCGTTGGCCGACATGGTGCCGCTGCCGTTGACGACGACGCGCTGCTTGCTGGTGCGGCCCGCGTCGAGGCCGCCGATCGCGGTGTTGATCGCGGTGAGCATGTCGCTGCCCGACCAGAGCTCGCGGCTGCCGCGGTAGGCGCGCCAGGTGCTGCCGTCCTGGACGGCGGAGCCGTGCACGGTCGAGCCGGTACAGCTCGTGCCGGGCGCGGCGTGCCCGGGCGGGGCCGTGACGAGCGCGGCGACGGCGAGCGCGGTCGCGGTGAGCCCGGCCAGGAGCGCGGCGCGGACGGGTCGGTCGGCGCGTGCGAGGGGTGTGACCACGGTGTCCACCTTTCGAGGGTGACCGGGCCGGGTGGGCGGCACCCTCGGTCGGGCACCCCGACGGTCCGGTCGGCATCCCGCAGGCTAGGAGGCCCGAGCGGGCGGGGACAGGGTCTTGAATCGTTTCGGTAAACGCATTCCGCCCCCGTCGGGTGCGCCATCACGACGACCGCGCCGCGACCTCGCCCCGCTGCCGCGCGCGCCACACGACCAGGCACGCGAGGCCCAGCGCGAGCGTCCCGAGGATCGTCACCACCCGCCACACGATCGTCGCCGCGACGATCGCCGCCTCCTGCTCGACGCCCACGGCCGTCGTCCAGGCCCCGACCAGCAGCGCGTCGAGCAGCCCCAGCCCGAACAGCGGGAACAGGGTGAGCGGGTACACCAGCAGGAACGGCCCGAGCACGTCGACGACCGACAGGCCCGTCACCCCGCACGCCCGCAGCGCGACGAGCAGCACGAGCCCGTCCGCGAGCACCATGCCCACGAGCGCCACCATCGACGGCAGCAGGCCGCGCCGCAGGCTCGCCGACGACCGCGCACGCACGTCGACCATCGCCGCCGCCCACGCGTCGGCGTCGACCGTCGAGCCCCGCCGCACCGCCCCGACCACTCGCGCCGCCGCCCGACCGAGCCAGGCCGCGAGGTGGTCGCCGCGCAGGAGCAGCACGAGGCCCGTGAGCATCGCGCCCGCGACGAGCCCGCACAGCACGGCCACGACCCACTGCCGACGCTCGACCCCGCCCCACACGAGGAGCAGAAGGCCCAGCGTCGGCGCGAGGAACCGCACCGCGTAGAACTTCGCGGTGTTGAGCGTGACGCCCGCCATCCCCGCGGTCGGGTCGACGCCCCACGACCGGAACATCGCGACGCGCACCACGATGTCCGCGGGCGGCGGGGTGAACGTCGCGACCACGTTCGCCGTCAGGTCGTTCTGCATCGACCGGCGGAGCCCCAGGCCCGGCACGTAGGAGGTCAGGGGCACCGCGTTGAGCGCCTGCCGCAGCAGCAGCGCGAGCACGAGCGGCACGACGACGAGCACGGGGAGGCCCGCGAACGCGTCGGCGACCGCCGCCCAGTCGACCGCCCCGACGAGCCGCGTCACCGCGACCCACGCGCACGCGCCGACGACCAGCCACACGACGGCCCGCACCCACCGACGCCGACGGGCACCCGCGACGACGACCACCCCGACCCGTCCCTCGTCGCGCGCATCCGCGGTGCGTTCGTCGCCCGCGACCGCCGTGCCGTCGTCACCGGCTCCCGCGGTGCCGTCACCGGGCGACGTCATGCGGTGCCGGTGCGCGTCAGCGTCCCGAGCTGGGTCGCGTCCTTGTCGACGAACACCAGGTGGTCGTCCTCGAGCAGCGCCGTCACCGCGAGCGACAGCCACGGGTCGACGGCCGGGCACGCCATGCGCGTCGTCGCCCACGCCGAGAACGCGACACCCTCCTCGCTGCGCGACCACTCGCCCGTCATGCGGTTGCACCCGTCGGAGCCGGACGCGGTGCCGTCCTCCGCGAGCTCGAGGTACGCCTCGCCCTCCGTCGACGACGCACCCCACGACCCGACGACGTCCTCCCCGGCCGACCGCGGCTCGACGTCGGCCTCCGCGCACGCGACGAGCACGGAGGCGCACACCAGGGCCACGAGGACGAGCCGCGTCGGGCGCATGCCGCGATCGTAGGCCCGTCGGGCCGCGCCCACCGGGAGGAAACGGGCGATCCCACCTAGGGTGGCGAACACACCCGGACCGTCAGGAGGCGGCGTGTCGGACGCGGCGGTGAGCCTGCTGGTGCTCGGCGGCGTCGTCGGCCTGTTCGTGTGGAACCGGCTGTCCGTCGGCGTCGTCGCGATCCTCGCCGCCCTCACGCTCTGGGCCACCGGCCTGGTCGACGCGACGGCCGCTGTCGCCGGGTTCGGCGACCCCGTCGTGATCTTCATCGCGACGCTGTTCGTGCTGAGCGAGGGGCTCGAGTCGTCAGGCGTCACGGCGTGGGCCGGGCAGCTGCTGGTCAACAGCGCAGGGACGCGACGCGGTCCGCTGCTCGTCGCGGTCATGCTGCTGTCGGCGCTCATGGCCGCGTTCGTCACGCCGAACGGCGCGGCCGCGGCGCTGCTGCCGGTCGTCGTCCTCGCCGCCCGGCGGTCCCGGCAGGCTCCCGCCCAGCTGCTCATGCCGCTGGCCTTCGCCGCGAGCGCCGGTGCGCTGCTGGTGCTGTCGGGCAGCACGGTCAACGTGATCGTGTCCGACGCCCTGGCCGACGCGACGGGCGAGCGGTTCGGGTTCTTCGAGTTCGCCCTGGTCGGCGCGCCGCTCGTCGCCGTGACCGTCGCGGTCGCGGTGACGCTGGGACCGCGGCTGCTGCCCGAGCGCCAGCCCGACGTGGTGCCCGCGGACTTCTCCGACCACCTGGGCACGCTCGTCGAGCACTACCGGCTCGAACGGGGGTTCTTCCGGGCGCGCGTGCGGGCGTCGTCGGACCTGGTCGGGGCCGCGCTCGGCGACGTGGCGGCGCCCGACGACGTCGTGGTGCTCGGTGTGCAGCACCCGGACGGGCGCCCGGGCGGTGTCGAGGAGGTCATCGCCGCGGACGACGTGCTCGTGGTGAGCGGACCCAGCGACGCGGTCGCGCCGCTCGTCGCCGCGCACGACCTCGACGTCGTCGCGACCCCGCTGACCCGGCACACGCGCGAGGCGCTGCTGGGCCGTGAGGTCGGCGTCGCGGAGCTCGTCGTACCGCCGCGGTCCGCGCTCGTCGGGCGGCGGGTCTTCCCCGGCCTGCGGTTCGCGGACGTCTCGGTGCTGTCCGTCCGGCGGCTCGGGCTGCCCCGCGGCGCGCGTGCGACCGAGCTCGCCGAGGGTGACATGCTGCTCGTGCACGGGACGTGGCCGGCGGTCGAGGCGCTGTCCGGGTCCGACGACGTGCTCGTCGTCGACGACCCCGACCTCGTGCGCCGCTCGGTCCCGCTCGGGGCGACCGCGTGGCGGGCCGTCGCGGTCCTCGCCGTCACGGTCGGGCTGCTGGCCAGCGGCCTGGTGCCGCCCGCGGTCGCCGGGCTCGTCGGGGCCGTCGGGATGGTGCTGCTGCGCGTCGTGCGGCCCGCGCAGGCGTACCGGGCGGTGTCGTGGCAGACGGTCGTGCTGGTCGGCGGCCTCATCCCGCTGTCCACGGCGATCAGCACGAGCGGTGCGGCGGACCTCGTCGCGGGGTACCTGGTCGACCTCGTCGCGGGCGGGGACGCGCGCCTGCTGCTCACCGCGCTGTTCGTCCTCACGCTCGTGCTCGGGCAGGTCGTGAGCAACACCGCGACCGTCCTCATCGTCGTGCCGATCGCCGTCGCCGCCGCGCAGGAGTCCGGGGTCGCGCTCGCGCCCGTGCTCATGCTCGTCGCGGTGGCCGGGGCGGCCTCGTTCCTCACCCCGATCGCGACGCCCGCCAACATGATCGTGATGAACCCGGCGGGGTACCGGTTCGGCGACTACTGGAAGCTGGGGCTCGCGACGACGGCAGCGTGGTTCGTCGTCGCCGTAGGCCTGATCCCGCTCGTCTGGCCGACCGGCTGACGGGCGCGCAGGGGCACTGCAGGAGCACCACCCTCGAAGGAGACCACCATGGCGTTCGACCCGGTCCCGTCCCTCCCGCTCGTGCGCGCGCTGCGCGTCGAGGTCGTACCGCCTGACGCGGCCGCCCGGACCGTCGGCGTCGGCGTGACCAGCGACGGCGACCTCCCACCCGGCGTCGGCCTGGACCGCGACGCGCTCGCCGCGTGGGGGTTCCGCGCGACGCCCGGCGCGACCCTCGCGCTCCCCCGGCCCGGCGACGAGCCGTCGCTCGTGCTCGTCGGGCTCGGGCCCGCCGCGGACGTGACGCCCGCGGTGCTCCGCGACGCCGCCGCGGCGTTCGCGCGGGCCGACGGACGCGCCGCGCACCTCGCGACCGACCTGGCGGCGGTCCCGCTCACGGGCGGTTCCGGCGTGGGTGCCGCCGCACAGGCCGTCGTCGAAGGCGTCGTGCTGGGCCGCTACCGGTACGACCCGCTGCGGTCGGAGCCGGACACGGTCGCCGTCGAGCGGCTCGACCTGCGGGTCCCCGACGCCGACGCGTCCGCCGCACGCGACGGCGTCGCCCGTGGTCTGGTCCTCGCCCGCGCCGCCGCCCTCTCGCGCGACCTCGCCAACACGCCCGCAGGTCACCTCACCGCGCCGGACGTGGCCGACGTCGCGCGTCGCCTCGCTGCGGACGCCGGGCTCGAGATCACGGTGCACGACAAGGCGGCGCTCGTCGCGCTCGGGTGCGGCGGGCTGCTCGGGGTCAACGCCGGGTCCGCCGTCGAGCCGCGCATGGTCGTGCTGCACTACGTGCCCGAGGGCGGCGCGGCGCCCGGGCACCTCGGGTTCGTCGGGAAGGGCATCACCTACGACTCGGGTGGCATCAGCCTCAAGCCGTCGAACGCGATGCACGCGGCGATGAAGATGGACATGACCGGCGCCGGTGCCGTGCTCGCCGCGATGAGCGTGCTGCGCGAGCTGCGCGTGCCCGTGCGGGTGTCCGCGTACCTCGCGCTCACCGACAACATGCCGTCCGCGACCGCGACCAAGCTGGGCGACGTGCTCGTCACGCGCGCGGGCCGGACGATCGAGGTCGTCAACACCGACGCGGAGGGCCGGCTCGTCATGTCCGACGCGATCACGCTCGCGCAGGAGGACGGCGTCGACGCGATCGTCGACATCGCGACCCTGACCGGCGCGTGCCTCGCAGCTCTCGGACCGCTCACCGCGGGGCTGCTCGGCAACGACGACCGCGTCCAGAGGCTCGTCGAGGACGCCGCGGACGCCACCGACGAGCGCGTCTGGCGTCTGCCGCTGGACCGCCGGTACCGGTCGTGGATGGACTCCGAGGTCGCCGATCTCAAGAACCTCGGCGGGGAGTTCGCGGGCGCGATCACAGCGGCGCTGTTCCTCGCGGAGTGGGTCGGCGACACCCCGTGGGCGCACCTCGACATCGCGGGTCCGATGCGCTCGGAGAAGGACGACGCGTGGCGGACCAAGGGCGCCACCGGGTTCGGCGCGCGCCTGCTCGCCGAGGTCGCGTCGGCGTACCGCGCACCGGAATGACGGACCCGCCACGACGCGGCGCGCACGGGGAGGGCGTGCCCCGGGACGGGGTGCACGGCGACGGCGCGTCACGCGACGGCGCGCCACGCGGCGGCTCGCCGGAGGACAGGGAGCGACGGGCGCTCGTCGTGTCGATCGCCGCGTCGGCGGTCATCGGCGGTGGTGCGGTCGTCTGGGGGGTGCTCGCCGACTCGGGCGTGCTCGTGTTCGACGGCGTGTTCCTGCTCGCGGGCATCCTGCTCTCGGGCGTCTCGCTCGCCGCCGCCCGCGCCGCCGCCTCGCCGCCGACCGTCGAGTACCCGTTCGGCAGGCACGCCGTCACGCCGCTCGCCGTCGCGCTGCAGGGCGCCGCCCTGCTCGGCACGGTCGCGTACGCGGCGGCGGACGCCGTGACGACCCTGCTGGCGGGCGGCTCCGACGCGAGCCCCGCGACGATGCTGCTCTACGGCGTCACCAGCGCCGCCGTGTCGCTCGGCGTCGTCGCGTGGCTGCGGCGGACGAGCGGCTCGGACCTCGTCGACGCGGAGGTCGCGCAGTGGCGGGCCGGCGCCGTGCTGAGCGCGGTCGTCGGCGTCGGCGGTGCGGCCGCCCTCGGGCTCGACGCGCTCGGCGCGACGGCCGCGACGCGGTACGCCGACCCGGTGCTGCTGCTGGTGGCGTGCGCGGTGATCGTCCCGGTGCCGGTCGGGCTCGTGCGTGCGGCGGCGCGCGAGCTGCTGGAGGCGTCGCCGTCCGGGCCCGTGGCCGCGGCGCTCGCGGCTGCCGTCGCCGACGTGCGGGACCGGTTCGGGCTGCCCGAGCCCGTCGTGCGCGCGACGAAGCTCGGCCGCCGGCTGTACGTCGAGGTCGACTTCGTCGTGGAGCCGGGCACGTGGGACGTCGACGCGGAGGACCGGGTGCGGCGTGCGGTCGTCGACGCGCTCCGGGCGCTCGACGGGGACGTGTGGGCGACGGTCGAGGTCACCGGCGACCCGGACCTCGCCGCCTGAGCCTCGCCGGGGTCACTCCAGGTAGATCGACGCGCCGGGGCCCAGCGGGATGCCCAGCAGGTACCAGACGACGAGCAGCGCGCTCCACGTGACCAGCAGCGCGACCGTGTACGGGAGCATGAGCGAGATGACCGACCCGACGCCCACCTTGCGCCGGTAGCGCTCGGCGAAGATGACGATGAGTGCGAAGTACGGCATGAGCGGCGTCGCGACGTTGATCGGCGAGTCACCGACGCGGTAGGCGGCCATCGCGAGGTCCGGCGAGACGCCGAGCTGGATGAACAGCGGCACGAACACGGGCGCGAAGATCGCCCACTTCGGCACGACGCCGCCGATGAAGATGTCGATCACGGCCGTCATCGCGATGAGCCCGAGGATCAGCCAGACCGTCGACAGGTTCGCTGCCTCGAGCGCGTCCGCCATGCCGACCGCGGCGATCGTGCCGAGGTTCGAGTAGTTGAAGTACGCGATGAACTGGCTGATGACGAGCAGCAGGAAGATCAGGCCCGAGAGGTTCGCGATGGTCTTCGTCATCGGGTTGATGACGTCCATGCTGCCCTTCACCGTCCCGGCGCCCTTGCCGTAGCAGAGCCCCATGACGAAGAAGAACAGCAGGATGAGGAAGATGATGCTGTTCAGCAGCGGGGAGTCCTCGACGAGGCTGCCCGTCTCGGGGTTGCGCAGCGGCGCGCCCGGCGGCAGCGACAGCGCCAGGACCAGCAGCAGGACGCCGACGAAGCCCCAGAACGCCCAGCGCAGGCCGTTGCGCTCCTGCGGGCTGAGCTCCCCGCTCGCCGCGGCGGGGGCCGGGCCGACCTCGGGGTCGTCGGACGCGGGCGCCTCCTCCTCGCGGCGGTAGGTGCCGAGGCGCGGCTCGACGAACTTCTCCGTCAGGAGGGTCGCGACGACCGCGACGAGGAACGACGAGACGATCCCGAAGAAGAGGTTCCCGGTGATCGACACGTGCTGCGCAGGGTCGGTGATCGCCTCGTTGGTGATCTCCGTGAGCATCCCGTCCACCGGCGTGATCAGCAGGTTCACGCCGAACCCGCCGCCGACGCCCGCGAACGCGGCGGCGAGGCCCGCGAGCGGGTGGCGGCCGAGCGACGCGAACACCGCGGCGGCGAGCGGGATGAGGACCAGGTAGCCGGCGTCGGTCGCGATCGACGAGATGACGCCGAGCAGCACGATCGAGAACGTCACGAAGCGCGGCGGCGTGACCTTGACGAGGCGCTTGATGAACGCCCCGATGAGCCCGACCTCCTCGGCGAGCCCGACGCCGATCATCGCGACGACGATGACCCCGACCACGCCGAAGCCGTTGAAGTTCGCGACGGCCGAGGTGAACACGAACCGGATGCCGTCGGCGTCGAGCAGGCTCTGCGCGCTGACGGTCACCGTCTGGACCTCGTCGGACCCGAGCTGCGCCTGCTCGAACGTCACGCTGCTGCCCGCGGCCTGGAACACCGCCGACAGCACCATGATCAGCGCGATCAGCGCGAGGAAGATGATGACCGGGTGCGGGACCTTGTTGCCCGCCCGCTCGACCGCGTCGAGCACCTTCTGGAGAGCCCCGCGCTGCGCCGCGGGTTCCTGGACGACCTCGCTCACCGCACACCTCCGGACGGCTGGCACGGGCAGGCCCTTCTTCTGGGCTCCCCCGCTGGCGACGCTAGAGCATCCCGGACAGATCCGGCGGACGACGTGCACAGGGCCGGCCGCTCGGCCTCGGCGTCGGGCCGTCGGTGCGACGCATACCAACTAGTCGGTTGGCTCTTCCGTCGACCGCTCGACGCGCGTAACGTCACCAATGACACGAGTCGTCGACTCGTCCGACTCCTGGGAAGGCACATCGATGAAGATCCGACCCTCCGGAGGCCGTCTCGCCACCGTCCTGCTCGCCGCCGCCCTGGCCGGGATCGCCCCGGCCGGCACGTCCCCCGCGCTCGCCGCGGACAACCCCTACGAGCGCGGCCCCGCACCCACCACCGCCTCCGTCGAGGCGGTCCGCGGCCCGTTCGCCACGTCGTCCACGTCCGTGTCCCGATGGCTGGTCAGCGGGTTCGGCGGCGGGACGATCTACTACCCGACCGACCGCTCGCAGGGCACCTTCGGCGCGGTCGCCGTCTCGCCCGGGTACACCGCGCGGCAGTCGAGCATCGCCTGGCTCGGCGACCGGATCGCGTCCCAGGGGTTCGTCGTCTTCACGATCGACACGACGACCACGTCCGACCAGCCGTCGTCGCGCGGCGACCAGCTCCGTGCGGCACTGCGCTACCTCACGACCGGCAGCGCCGTCCGCGACCGCGTCGACGCCACCCGGCTCGCCGTCGCCGGTCACTCCATGGGCGGCGGCGGCACCCTCGAGGCCGCGAAGGACGACCCGTCGCTGCGCGCCGCGATCGCGCTCACGCCGTGGAACCTCGACAAGACGTGGCCCGAGGTCAGCACGCCCACGCTGATCGTCGGGGCGCAGAACGACTCGATCGCGTCCGTCACGACCCACGCCGAGCCGTTCTACGCGTCGCTCCCCGCGACGACACCGCGGACCTACGTCGAGCTGCGCGGCGCGAGCCACTTCGCGCCCAACACGTCGAACACGCCCATCGCCCGCAACGCGATCGCGTGGCTCAAGCGGTTCGTCGACCAGGACACCCGGTACACGCAGTTCCTCTGCCCGCCGCCGTCGGGCCTCGCCTACTCCGAGGTCCGCAGCAGCTGCCCGTTCTGACGGTCGCCGTCTCCCCGCAGGGCTAGCCTGCGGGGAGACGCACCGCCGACGACGGAGGACGCATGGACGACGCACCGGCACCGCAGCCCGACCCGCGCGACCCTCGCGCGCGCTGGGCGACGCTGCCCGAACCCGTGCGCATCGCCGACACCATCACGTCGCAGGCGAGCAGCGACGCACCCGACCCGGTGATGGGGCGCGACACGGAGACGGAGTTCATGCTCCGCAACGCAGGCTGACGAGACGTCGTCGATCGCCCGAACGTCCGCGCGGGGTGCGACGGAAGCGCTACGTTCACGTCCACGAGCACGCCACGGCTCCCTGGAAAGGCCGACGATGACGCGGACGCCGACGACCGCCCCCCTGCGCGAGACCCGAGGAGACGCCCTCCTGCGGCGCTGGCTCTCGCTCGGCGGGCTGCTCACCGCGACCGGCGTGGGCAACCTGATCGCGGCGCTCAACTGGAACGCGATCAGCCGCGGCTCCGGGGACGTCCGCGCGGTGGCGGCGATGGAGCGCTACGCGATCTGGGGCTTCCTCTTCCTGATCCTCGGTCAGGCCGTGATGACGCGCCGGGCGTTCCTCGAGTCGCGTCGTGGGGACCGCGTCGCGGAGGCACCGTCCGACGACGACGTCGCCCCCCGCACCCGCGCCGCGGATCTTCCGGTCCACCAGCTGCATGCTCCGGTCGACGACCTCGACGCCCCTCCCCGCCTCGCTCCGGCGGGGTGGCGCCGCGTCCTAGCGGGCTGGGCGGTGGTCGGCGCGGTGCTGGCCGCGGTGAGAGGCGCCTGGCTCGTCGCCGAGTGGGCCGACCACTGGTACGTCGCCGAGCGCTTCTACGCCGTCCACCTCGACCCGTCGAACCCCGCGGACCCGACCTACTCGGACATCGCACGGCTCCTGGGGTCGGGCAACGAGGCGCTGGTCACGGGCGCGGTGCTGCTCGTCGCCGCCGCCGCGCTGGTGGTCGCTGCCCGGCTGCTGCGCCGGGCCCGACCCGCCCGCTGACAGGCCATCGCGGCCCGCCACGACCGCGCGCCCTCCACGCGCGATATCTTGATGTCGAGATATCTGCCGTCTGCGTGGGAGGTCGGTCATGTGGGACCCGCAGCAGTACGCGCTGTTCGCCTCGCACCGCGGGAGGCCTTTCGCCGACTTGCTCGCGCGCGTGGGCGCCGGCCAGCCGTCGCTCGTCGTCGACCTCGGGTGCGGTGACGGGCCGCTCACGCTGAGCCTCACGCCGCGGTGGCCGGGGGCACGCGTCGTCGGGCTCGACTCCTCGCCGCAGATGCTCGACGCCGCCCGAGCGCTCGACGCCGACGGGCGCGTCGAGTGGGTCGAGGTCCGGGTCGAGGACTGGGACCCTGCCGCGCTCGGGCAGCCCGTCGACGTGCTCGTCACCAACGCGGCCCTCCAGTGGGTGCCCGGCCACCTCGACCTGCTGCCGCGCTGGGTCGACGCGCTCGCCGACGACGGCTGGTTCGCGATGCAGGTGCCGTCGAACTTCGACGCCCCGTCGCACGCGCTCATGCGTGAGGTCGCCGCCCGGCACGCGCGCGCCGACGACCTGCTCCCGGTCCTGCACCGCGCCGCCGCCGTCGCCGCGCCCGCCGAGTACCTGGGGGCGCTCGCGTCGCTGGGGCTCGACGCCGACGTCTGGCAGACGACGTACGAGCACGTGCTCGACCCCGAGGGCGCGCAGCGCTCGCCGGTGCTCGAGTGGGTGCGCGGCACAGGGCTGCGTCCCGTGCTCGACGTGCTCACCGACGACGCCGAGCGGGCGGCGTTCCTCGACGACTACGCCGCCACGCTCGACGCCGCGTACCCGCGGCAGCCGTGGGGGGTCGTGCTCGGGTTCACGCGCACGTTCGCCGTCGGGCACCGGCCGCCGCGCGCGTGACGGCCCGATCGGTTCGGCTGCACAGCGTCCGCTGACGCGCGCCCGACGGGTGGACGGCGTCAGCGGGCGCGCCCCACGAACGGACGGCGTCAGCAGGCGCGCACGCGGGAGGGCACGGCGTCAGCGGTTGACCATCGACATCCCCGCGTCGTTGTAGCGGTTCCCCGCGACGCCGACCCGCGCGGCGAGCCCGTCCAGGTCGGCGACCTCGTCGGCGGACAGTGCGAGAGCGGTCGCCCCCGCGTTCTCGGCGACCCGCTCGATCCGGCGCGTACCCGGGATCGGCACGACCCACGGCTGCTGCGCGAGCAGCCACGCGAGCGCGACCTGCCCGGGCGTCGCGTCCTTGGACGCCGCGAGCGCGCGCACGTGGTCGACGAGCGCCTGGTTCGCGGTGCGGTTCTCGGCGGTGAAGCGCGGGACGCGCTGGCGGATGTCGTCGTCGGCGAACGTCGTGGACGCGTCGACCGTGCCCGTCAGGAAGCCCTTGCCGAGCGGGCTGAACGGCACGAAGCCGATGCCGAGCTCGGCGCACGTCGGCAGCACCTCGGCCTCGGGGTCGCGCGTCCACAGCGAGTACTCGCTCTGCACGGCCGCGACGGGGTGGACGGCGTGCGCGGCACGGATCGTCGCAGCGCTCGCCTCGGAGAGCCCGAACGCGCGGACCTTCCCGGCGGCGACGAGCTCGCCGACCGTCCCGGCGACGTCCTCGATCGGCACGTCGGGGTCGACGCGGTGCTGGTAGAAGAGGTCGATCACCTCGGTGCGCAGGCGCTGGAGCGACGCGTCCGCGACGCGGCGGATCTGCTCGGGCCGGGAGTCGAGCCCGGCCATCTGCCCGTCCTCGATGTGCCATCCGAACTTCGTCGCGATCACGACCTGGTCGCGGACCGGTGCGAGCGCCTCGCCGACGAGCTCCTCGTTGACGTACGGGCCGTACACCTCGGCGGTGTCGACGAACGTGACGCCCAGGTCGACGGCGCCGCGCAGGACGCCGATCATCGCGTCGCGGTCGCCGGGGTTGGGGCCGTAGCTCATCGACATGCCCATGGCGCCGAGGCCGACGGCGGAGACGCGCAGGTCGGGTCCGAGCGAGCGGGTGTGCATGGTTCGACCGTACGTCCGGGCGCGCGTCGGTGGGATGCCCTGCCGGTACACGTCTCGACGAGGACTCCCCGCGGCCGCCGCGCGGTGGTCGGATGGTCGTGACGGCCGCGACGGCGACCGTCGGTACGGAAGGACAGCCGCATGGAACAGCTCGACACCCCGCCGACCACGAAGGGGCCCGCCGCCTGGTTCACGGGCGACGTCTGGTTCGACGTCCTCGCCGCCCCGCCCGCGCCGTCCCGCCTGCGCGTCAACCGCGTGCGGTTCGCGCCCGGGGCGCGCACGGCCTGGCACCGGCACGCCGCGGGTCAGGCGCTGCACGTCACGCAGGGCGTCGCCCGGGTCGGCACGCGCGACGGGCGCGTCCTGACGCTGCGCCCCGGCGAGTCCGTGTGGTGCCCGCCCGACGAGTGGCACTGGCACGGCGCAGGCCCCGACGCGTTCATGGAGCACCTCGCCATGTGGGAGACGGACACCCCCGACGGCGGCGCGACGTGGGCCGAGCACGTGACAGACGAGGAGTACGGGCGATGAGCGGCTGGACCGCCGAGGAGCTGGCGGTGGTCGAGTCGACCGACGAGCTGCGCGTCGCGTCGTACCGGCCCGACGGGACGCTGCGCCCGAACGTGACGATCTGGGTCGTGCGCGCCGGCGACGACGTGTACATCCGCTCCGCGTACGGCCCGGGCAACGGGTGGTTCCGGCGTGCGCAGTCGTCCGGGACGGGCCGCGTGCAGGTCGGCGGTCTGGAGAAGGAGGTCACGTTCGCGACACCCGCACCCGACGTGCACCCCGCGCTCGACGCCGCGTACCACGCGAAGTACGACCGGTACGGCGCGCGGATCGTCAACACCGTCGTCGGGCCGTCCGTCGTCGACGTGACCCTCCGCCTCGACCCGCGCTGACACGGCGTCGCGCCGAGCCGCGCGACACCGGTCCAGCGCGAGGAGGCGACGCCGCGCGGGACGGCACCGGCGCGGAGCGGCGGCCCTAGGCTCGACCGGTGCTCCGCCTCACCGACGCCCAGCTCGCGTTCGTCACCGAGCGCCACCTCGCGACGCTGACGACGCTGCGCGCCGACGGGACCCCGCACGTCGTGCCGGTCGGGTTCACGTGGGACGAGGTCGCCGGGGTGACCCGCACGACGACCGGACCGCGCAGCGTCAAGGCGGCCAACGTGCGTCGCGCCGTCGAGGGCGGTCGCGTCGCCCGCGCCGCGCTGTGCCAGGTCGACGGGCGGCGCTGGCTCACGCTCGAAGGCGAGATGACCGTCGTCGACGATCTTCCTGAGATCGAGGACGCCCTGCGCCGGTACGCCGAGCGCTACCGGCCGCCGCGGCCGGGCGTCGAGCGCGTCGTCCTTCGTCTGGCCGTCGACCGCGTGATGGCGTCGCGCGACCTCCGCTGACCGGCTGACGACCGCGCGCGCCGGCTCGCGGCCGCGCGCCGGGTGTCGGTGCTGTCGAGCGGGTCGGTTCAGACGAGCACGACGCCGTCGCGGGCGACGACGCGGCCGCGCGACACCACGAGCGCGCGCGGCGGGACGCGGACGAGCGCGTCGGGGACGTTCTCGGCGTCGAGCAGCACGAGGTCGCCGGGGGCGCCGACGACGAGGTCGTGGACGTCGCGCCCGACGAACGCGGCGGCGGACGACGTCGCGAGCCGGACGGCACCGGTGAGGTCGTCGTCGGTGCGCAGCCCGTGCAGGCGCGCGAAGCCGAGCGCGATGCGGAGCAGGTCGCCGTCGCCGAACGGGGACCACAGGTCGCGGATGCCGTCCGTGCCGAGCCCGACGGGGATGCCGCGCTCACGCATGCCGCGCCACGGGAGCGGTGCGGTGCCGACGGGCGCGACGGTCGCCCAGCCGATACCGGCGTCGCGGAGCTCGTCGAGCAGGTCCTCCTGGCGGCCGGCGGGGAGCTCGCCGAGCGCGAAGCCGTGCGACACGGTGACCTTGCCGTGCAGGCCGGCGCGTCGCGTGCGCTCGACGATGAGCTCGACCTGGAACGCGCCGAGGTCGCCGCGGTCGTGCAGGTGCACGTCCACGCCGACGCCGCGCCGCTCGGCGATCTCGAACAGCCCGTCGAGCTGCGTGACGGGGTCGCGGTCGATGCCTGCCGGGTCGAGCCCGCCGACGTGCGTGGCGCCCGCGGCGGCGGCCTCGTCGAGCAGGCGCAGGACGCCGGGACGTCGGACGACGCCGTCCTGCGGGAACGCGACGACGTCGACCTCGACCGCCCCGCCGAGGTCCTCGGCCGCTGCCCGGACGTGCTCGATGCCGCGCAGCCCGACGCCCAGGTCCACGTCGACGTGCGTGCGTGTGGCGGTCGTGCCGTGCCGGAGGAGCTCGCGCAGCACGGCCGTGGTCGACGCGACCGACGGGATGCCGTACCGGTCACGCTCGGCGCGCTCGTGCGCGATCCGCCCCTGCGTCGTCGCCTCGCCGCCGTACGACACCCACGGCTGCCCCCACCACGACTTGTCGACGTGCGCGTGCGCGTTGACGAACCCGGGGAGCGCGAGCAGGCCGCGCCCGTCGACGACCTCGGCACCCTCCGGCACGGCCGCGGTGCCCGCCGGGACGACGGCGCTCACGACACCGTCGGTCACCACCACGTCGGACGGCTCGGTTCCCCACGGACGGACGTTGCTCACGACGAGGTGCATGCGACCGACGGTAACCCGGTCGGGCGTCGCGCCCGGACGGTCACCGGGGGACGGGCGAGGACGGCTCGGAAGGCGGACGACCGGGCAGGACGGCCCGACGCCTGGTTCGCTACCGGGATGGCTCCCCCGCTCACCGCCCCGTCCGACGCCTGGACCGTCGAGTGCCGCGGCGTGCTGTTCGACGTCGACGGCACGCTCGTCGACTCGGCGGACGCGATCCGCTCGGCGTGGCGCTGGCTCGCGGAGACGATCGGGATCGACCCCGAGCCGATCGTCGCGGCGTCGGTGGCCGCGCGGGCGCAGGACCTGGTCGACCGGTTCGTGCCGCCGGACCTGCAGGCGCGGGCGCTCGACCTCTCCCGGGAGGCGGGCCTCGCCGCTGCGGCGTCGGTCGTCGCACTCCCCGGGGCGGCCGCGCTGCTCGACGCCCTCCCGTCGACGGCGTGGGGCTGCGTGACGTCCGGACGCGAGCAGATCGTCACCACCCGGCTGCGCGCGGCGGGGCTGCCGATCCCGTCGGTGTTCGTGACGTCGGAGGACGTGTCGCGGGGCAAGCCCGACCCCGAGCCGTACCTGCGGGGCGCCCAGGTGCTGGGCCTCGACCCCGCCGACTGCCTCGCGTTCGAGGACACGACGGACGGTGTCGCGTCGGCGCGCGCGGCGGGCATGCCCGTCGTCGCCGTGGTCGGCACGTTCGCGCCCGACGCGCTCGTCGACGCCGGTGCGACGGCGCTCGTGCACGACCTGCGTCGCGTGTCCGTCGGCAGCGCCGACGGCGTGCTCCGGGTGGCCGCCCGATGACCCGCCGCACGCTGCCCGGTGCCGGCTCGACGGCCCGTCGCACGCTCCCGGCCGGCGGATCGACGGCTCGGCGCACGCCCCCCGCGCCCGGCCGCCTCTCGCGCGGTCCGGTGACGTCGTCCGGCGGTGTGCCGACCGCGAGGCGCGTCGCGACGCTCGCGCCGTGGCAGCCGTCGGACGCCGAGGCGCTGGTCGCCGCCGTCGCGGAGAGCCCGGACCTCGTCCTGCAGCTGGGTGGCGGTGCGGTCCCGAGCGTCGACGCCGCGCGCGAGCTCATCGAGAGCCAGCTCGTGCAGTCCGCGGACCCGACGTGGGCGTTCGCGGTGCGCGTCGACGGGCGCGCGGTCGGGCACGTCGCGCTCGCGCACGTCGAGCACCGGCACGCGACGGCGTGGGTGTCGTACTGGCTGACGGCGAGCGAGCGGGGTCGCGGGCTGGCGACGCGGGCGGTCGCGTCGGTCGCGCGGTTCGCGTTCGACGACCTGGGCCTGTTCCGGCTCGAGCTCGGGCACCGTGTGAACAACCCGGCGTCGTGCCGTGTCGCGGTGGGTGCGGGGTTCGCGGCCGAGGGCGTCGAGCGCGCGAAGCTGCGGTACGGCGACGAGCGGTTCGACGTGGAGACGCACGCGCGGCTCGCGTCGGACCCCGACCCGGGTGTGGCGCTCCTCACGCTGAACGCCGGGTGAACGGACGCGGTCTCGCATTGCACTGAGTGCAACGGTGCACTTAGTGTCGCAAGAGTGACCATCGGACGACGCGCCGCGCTGCGGGAGAAGCACCACCGCGCGATCGTCGACGCCGCTGCGGCCCTCATGCGCGAGACCGGCGGCACCTCGTTCGGCGTCGACGAGCTCGCGCACCGCGCCGACGTGTCCCGCCGCACGGTGTTCAACCACTTCGAGTCGCTCGACGAGATCGTCATCACCGTCTGCGGCGACATCCTCGGCACGGTCGTCGACAGCTTCGAGTCGCACACCGCCCCCGACGCCGACGCGACGATGTTCGACGAGCTCGCGCACGCCCTGCGCGCCACCGACCTCGTCACCCCCATCGCCTACCTGACGCGCGTGCTCGGCAAGGACTCCGACGACGCGCTCACCCCGCGCCACGCCGCGCTGATCGGGCGCGCGTTCACCGAGGTCAGCGCGCGGATGTCCGCCGAGATGATGCGCCGCCACCCCGACGCCGACGAGCTCGACGTCCGCCTGCTCGTCGGGTCGCTCATGAGCGGCGCGCTCGTCCTGCACGGCTACTGGCACCAGGCCACGGGCGGTGGGGACGACGACCGCTCCCGCCGGGTCTGGGCCGACCTCGTCGAACGCCTCCTCGCCGCGGCCCGCACGGGCTACGGCGCGACGGGCACCCCACCGCCCGCCCTGCACTGACCCGCCCGGAGCCGCACCCATCCGCCCCGAGCCCCCACCGGCCACGCCACGGCCGGCACCGCACGACCAGCCCGCACCGCATCCGTCCTGACCGGAGAGACCCACCATGGCAGAGCTCCTGTACCGCCTCGGGCGCGCCTCGGCCCGCCACGCGCGCGCCGTCGTCGCCGGCTGGTTCGCCGTCCTCGTCGTCGTCGGCATCACGTTCGTCGCCTTCGGCGGCACCCTGGCCAGCGCGTTCACGATCCCCGACACCCCGACGGCCGAGGTCACGGACCAGCTCCAGCGCGAGCTCCCGTCGGCCGCGGGCGGCACCGGCACGGTCGTGATCTCGACCGAGGACGGGTCGGCGTTCACCGACGAGCAGAAGGCCGCGATCGTCGACCGCATCGAGACCGCGCGCGACGTCGACGGGGTCCGCGACGTCGTCGACCCGTTCGCGACGCAGGCCGACCTCGAGGAGCAGCGCCAGCAGCTCGACGACGGTCGCGCGCAGCTCGAGCAGGGCCGCGCGCAGCTCGACGCGGGTCAGGAGCAGCTCGACGCGGGCAAGGCGCAGCTCGAGGCCGGCCAGCAGCAGCTCGACGCGGGTCGCGCGCAGCTCGAGGCCGCCGCGCAGCAGGCCGCCGGTGCCGGTCCGGTCGCCGAGGCGCAGGTCGCGGCCCAGCAGGCACAGCTCGACGCGCAGCAGGCACAGCTCGACGCGCAGCTCGCGGTCGTGGCCGAGCAGCAGGCGACGATCGACGCGGGCCGCGACGAGCTCGAGGCGTCCGAGCCGCAGCTCGAGGCGGGCTCGACCCTGCTCGACATGGCGTCCGAGATCCGTCTGGTCTCGTCCGACGGCAGCGCCGTCGTGGTCCCGGTGTCGTTCACCGAGGCGTCCATGAACCTGGCCGACGACACCAAGGAGGGGCTGCTCGCCGCGTTCGACGAGCCCATCGACGGCGTGCAGGTCGACTACTCCTCCGAGATCTCGGGCGGCGTGCCCGAGCTGCTCGGCGTCGGCGAGGTCATCGGCGTCGTCGTCGCGGGCGTCGTGCTCGTCGTCATGCTCGGCACGTTCCTCGCCGCGGGATTGCCGATCCTGCAGGCGCTGCTCGGCGTCGGCATCGGCGCGCTCGGCGCGATGTCCCTGTCGGGCGTCGTCGACATGGTGTCCGTGACCCCGATCCTCGGCGTCATGCTCGGGCTCGCCGTCGGCATCGACTACGCGCTGTTCATCGTCAACCGGCACCGCCGCCAGCTCAAGCAGGGCTACGACGTGCACGAGTCCATCGGGCTCGCGAACGGCACGTCGGGCAACGCCGTCGTCTTCGCCGGCGCGACGGTGCTCATCGCGCTGCTCGCGCTCAACATCACGGGCATCCCGTTCCTCGGCCTCATGGGCACCGTCGGCGCGTTCTCCGTGCTCGTCGCCGTCCTCATCGCGATCACCATGACGCCCGCCCTGCTCAAGATCCTCGGCACGCGCGTCCTCAACACGAAGGAGCGTGCCGCGTTCACGGCCGCCGGCGCCGGGACCGGCGACGTCGTCGTGGCCGCACCCACCAAGCCGCTGCGACCCATGACCACCTGGAAGGCCGTCCTGGCCGCCCTCCTCAGCGTCGGGGCGCTCGTCGTCGTCGCACTGCCTGCGACCGAGCTGCGGCTCGGGCTGCCCGACGGCTCGTCCGAGCCGCACGACTCCACGCAGTACCGCGCCTACTCCACGATCGACGAGCGGTTCGGCGAGGGTCAGAACGGCACGCTCGTCGTCGTCGCGACGCTCCCCGAGGCGCCCGCCGAGGGTCAGGAGACCGTCGAGCAGGCCCGCATCGGCTCGGCGATCTTCGACCAGGACGACGTCGTCGCCGTCGCGCCCATCGGCTCGTCCGAGGACGGCACGACGATCGCGTTCCAGGTCGTGCCCGCCGAGGGCCCGACCAGCGAGTCGACCGAGGAGCTCGTGCACACGCTGCGCGCCCTGTCCGTCGACGGCGTCGAGTCCGTCGGCGTCGCGGGCCAGGCCAGCGGCAACATCGACGTGTCCGACACGCTCGCCGACTCCCTGCCGACCTACCTCGCGGTCGTCGTCGGGCTGTCGCTGCTCATCCTCATCGTCGTGTTCCGGTCGATCTTCGTGCCGGTCGTCGCGACGCTCGGGTTCATCCTGTCCTTCTTCGCCGCGATCGGCGGTGTCGTCGCGATCTACCAGTGGGGCTGGCTGTCCGGCGTCTTCGGCGTCGAGACGCCCGGCCCGGTGCTGAACTTCCTCCCGACGATCCTCGTCGGGATCCTGTTCGGCCTCGCGATGGACTACCAGCTGTTCCTCGGGTCCGGCATGCGCGAGGCGTACGCGCACGGCGCCCCCGCGCGCATCGCCGTCGTGCAGGGCCTACGGGCCGGGCGGGCCGTCGTCACCGCCGCGGCGATCATCATGATCTCCGTCTTCGGCGGCTTCGTGTTCTCGCACTCGGCGATGATCCGGCCCATCGGGTTCGCCCTCGCCTTCGGCGTGCTGGTCGACGCGTTCGTCGTCCGCATGGTGCTCATCCCGGCGCTCCTGCACCTCGCCGGCGACAAGGCGTGGTGGATCCCGAGGTGGCTCGACCGGGTCCTGCCCGACGTCGACGTCGAGGGCGCCGCCCTGGAGCGCCGCCACCCGCACGAGCACGAGACGCACCTCGACCCGGAGCCGTCCACGACCGCCTGACGCCCCCACCGGTCCGCGCCCGGGCCGTCGGCACCCCGACGGACCCGGGCGCCGCCGTCTGCCCCCCCGCCCCTCCTCGACCCGCCGAACGCAACGTCGTGTGCGCTTCGAGGGCTTCAGACGTGCCTGATGGCGCGTTCGGCGCGCGTCTCGTCGGGCGGCGACCCCCGTCGGTGACCTGATGGGATGGGTGCGTGACCGAGTGGACCGCGCCCCAGCCCTCAGGCCCCGACGACCCGCGTCGGCCGAACACCCCGTACGACCGTGTGCCGCCGCCGCTGCCGCCCGGGCAGGAGGCTCCCGTCAGCGGACCGCCGACGACCGGCGCGGGTGCGTGGTGGTGGGGGCTCGGGCTGCTGCTGTGCGTTCCGCTGCTCAGCAACCTGCTGGTCGTCGCGGGCGCGCTCGGGTACCGGGCCGCCGTGCGGAAGACGCTGACGCCCACCGGCCACGAGGTCGTGCGGCGGGCGGTGAACTGGCACCTGAGCCAGCTGCTCTACACGGCCGTGCTGCTGGCGGTGCACGTCGTGCTGCTCATGACGTTCGCGAGCGACGAGCCCGTTCCGCTGGCCAGCCCGGTGAGCACCGCGATGGGTCTGCTGGTGCTGCTGGTGATCTACGGGCTGGTGCTGTCGATCGTCTCCGCCAACCGGGCGTCGCGAGGCGACGTCACGCGGACCGTCGGCGCGATCCCGTTCGTCCGCGCCTGACGACGTCGCGCCCGACGGCGCCGCGCTCGACGGCCGGTGTCCGTCATGAGCGCTCCACCGACGGCTCGCTGACCCGGTCGCGCACCCGTCGCCCGGCGCGCACGCTGGACGACGGGAGTGGTGCGCGTGGAGTGGTTCGACGCCGAGGGCTACACCGTGGCGCGCGCGGCCGTGCAGCGCGGGGTCGCCGCCGTGTACGTCGTCGCGTTCGTCGCGGTGCTGCGCCAGTTCCGGCCGCTGCTCGGCGAGCACGGGCTGCTGCCGGTGCCGTCGTTCGTGGCGCGCGTGCCGTGGCGGTCGTCGCCGAGCCTGCTGCGCCGGTACTCGGACCGGCGGCTCGTCGTGCTCGGCTGGGTGGGGCTCGTCGTCGCGGCGTCGCTCGTCGTCGGGCTCCCGCAGCGAGGACCCTGGTGGGTGCCCACGGTCGCGTTCCTCGTCCTGTGGGTGCTCTACCTGTCGGTCGTCAACGTCGGGCAGGTGTTCTACGGGTTCGGCTGGGAGTCGCTGCTGCTGGAGGCCGGATTCCTCGTCGCGTTCCTCGGGTCCGACGACGTCGCGCCGCCGATCACGGTGCTCGTGCTGCTGTGGTGGCTCGTGTTCCGGCTCGAGCTCGGCGCCGGGCTCATCAAGTGGCGCGGCGACCCTGCGTGGCGCGACCTGACGGCGCTCTCCTACCACCACGAGACGCAGCCGATGCCCGGCCCGCTCAGCCGCCTGTTCCACCTGCTCCCCCGTCCGCTGCACCGCGTCGAGGTCGCCGCGAACCACGTCGCGCAGCTCGTCGTGCCGTGGTTCCTGCTGGTCCCCGGCCGGGTCGCGGCGATCGCGGCGGCGGTCGTCGTGGTCACGCAGCTCTGGCTCGTGCTGTCCGGCAACTTCGCGTGGCTCAACTGGCTGACGATCGTGCTCGCGCTCTCCGCGATCGACGACGCCTCCTGGGCCGCGGTGCTCCGCCCGTTCGGCGTCGACCTGCCCAGCACGCCACCGGCCCGGGATGAGCCGGTCGCCTACGTCGTCGTCGCCCTTGCCGTGTCCGCGCTGTGCGTCGTGCTGTCGTGGTGGCCGCTGCGGAACCTCGTCTCGAAGCACCAGCGCATGAACGCGTCGTTCAACGTCTGGCACCTGATCAACGCCTACGGCGCGTTCGGGACGATCACCCGGCAGCGCACCGAGGTCGCCGTCGAGGGCACACGTGACGCCGACCCCGGCCCGGGCGCCCGCTGGGAGGAGTACGGGTTCCACGGCAAGCCCGGCGACGTCCGCCGGCTCCCGCGGCAGTTCGCGCCGTACCACCTGCGGCTCGACTGGGGCATGTGGTTCCTCGCGCTCGGGTCGTCCGCACAGCTGCGCTGGTTCGTCCCGCTCCTCGTCAAGCTCCTCGAGGCCGACCGCGCGACGCTCCGGCTCCTGCGGCACGACCCGTTCGACGGCGAGCCGCCCCGCTGGGTCCGCGCCCGCACGTACCGCTACCGGTTCGCACGCCCCGACGAGCACCGCGCGACCGGCGAGCGCTGGGTCCGGGAGGACACGGGTGTCATGATCGACGCGCTCGACCTCGCGACGCTCGCCCGTCGCCGCTGACGGCGGAGCGGCCTGCTCGGAGGTCGACCGCACGGCACGACGGGCGGACGAACGGCGGACCGGCGGCAGGAGGCGCGACGACGTGCGCGTGGTGTGGGCGACGATCTTCCTCGACCTGCCCGGGGACCGGTTCCCCGACGGGGTCGCGTTCTGGCAGGCGGTGACCGCGACGCACCTGTCGGCGCCGCGCGGGCCGGGCGGCGAGTTCGCGACGCTGCTCCCCGGGGACGGCGACGCGTTCCTGCGGGTGCAGCGGTTCGACGACGGCCCGCGCGTGCACCTGGACCTGCATGTGGACGACGTGTCCGCGGCGGCCGCCCACGCCGTCGCGCTGGGTGCGACCGAGCTGCACCGCGAGGAGCACGTCGTGCTCGCGTCGCCCGGCGGTTTCGTGTTCTGCGTCGTGCCCGACGGCGGCGAGCGTCGGCGGCCGGCACCCGTCGACGGACCGCGCGGTGGGCGGGCGCGCGTCGACCAGCTCTGCCTCGACATCCCCGCACCCCTCGTCGACCGCGAGCGCGCGTTCTGGTCGGCGCTCACCGGGTGGGCCGTCACGGGCGACACCACGCGCGAGCTCGTCCCGCTCGCGCGGCCGGACGGCATGCCGGTGCGGCTCCTCCTCCAGCGTCTGGGCGACGACGACGGACGGGCGGAGGTGACGGCGCACGTGGACGTCGCGGCGGCCGGCCCCGACCGGGACGACGTCGTCGCGGAGCACGAGGACCAGGGCGCGGAGGTCGTCGCGAGCTTCGCACGGTGGACGGTCATGCGTGACCCGGCCGGCCTCGTCTACTGCCTGACGGGCCGATCCCCCGACACGGGCGTCGTGCCCGTGTGAGAGACCTCCGTGCGCACGGGTCGCACGCGTCGGAGGGTCGCGCCCCGGCACGGCCGTCGTACCCGTCCGCCCTACGCCGCATCCACCCGTTTTCTCTGGCCGACGGCACGGGCGGCGTGTGTAGCGTCGGCGCATGACTGCCGCTCCTACGCGCTTCCCCACCGACGCCGACGCCTGGCCGGCGTTCCTCGCCGAGACCGTCGACGCGTCCCTCGACACGGCCCGCGCCCACCTGGCGACCCTCAAGGACGGCACCGCGCGCACGACCGCGCAGGTGCTGGACCTGTGGGACCGCAGCGACCTGGCACTGGGGCGCGCATCGGCCGCCGCGCACCTGCTCGCGGAGGTCCACCCGGACGCCGACCTGCGGTCCGCCGCGGAGGAGCGCGCGCAGGCCGCGGAGGACCTCGCGACGTCGCGCGGCCTCGACCGCGACCTGTGGGAGGTCCTGGCGGCGACGACGGAGGACGGGCTCGACGACGACGCCCGCCGCCTGCGCGAGCACGTGCTGCGCGACTTCCGCCGAGCCGGAGTCGACCAGTCCGACGAGCAGCGCGCCAGGCTCAAGGCGCTCGCCGAGCGGTGCACCGAGCTCGGGCTGGAGTTCGCGCGCAACATCCGCGAGGGCACTCGCCGCATCCAGGTCCGCCCCGAGCAGCTCGACGGGCTGCCCGACGACTTCCGCGCCGAGCACCCCGCGGGCGACGACGGCCTCGTCACGCTGACGACGGACTACCCCGACCTCATCCCGGTCCGCACGTACGCGCGCGACGCGTCGGTGCGCGCGGCGCTGACGTCGGAGTACCTGCGCACCGCCTGGCCGGAGAACGGCCCGGTGCTCGCGGAGCTGCTGCGCCTGCGCGACGAGCGTGCGCACCTGCTCGGGTACGCGGACTGGCCGAGCTACGACGCCGAGGTCAAGATGATCGGCTCGGGCGCGGCGATCAGGGACTTCGTCGACCGGCTCGACGGCCTGACGGCGGACCGCGCGCGCGACGACGTCGAGGTGCTGCTGACCCGCTTCCGCGCGGACGACCCGGAGGCCGCCGCCGTCACCCCGGCCGACAGCCTCTACTACGACCAGGTCGTGCGGCGCGAGCAGTACGACGTCGACGCGCAGGAGGTCCGCCGCTACTTCCGCTACCCGCAGGTCCGCGACGGCGTCGTCGGCACGGTCAGCCGACTGCTCGGGCTGACGTTCGTGCCGGTCGAGGCGCCGACGTGGCACCCCGACGTGGACGTCCTCGACGTCGAGTCGGACGGCGAGCGCATCGGCCGCGTCTACCTCGACATGCATCCGCGGCCCGGCAAGTTCAACCACGCCGCACAGTTCCCGCTCGTGCCCGGTGTCGTCGGCGAGCACCTGCCCGAGGGCGTGCTGGTGTGCAACTTCCCGACGGGCACGATGGAGCACGACGACGTCGTGACGTTCTTCCACGAGTTCGGGCACCTGGTGCACGAGATCGTCGGCGGCGCGCAGCGCTGGGCCGCGTTCACGGGCGTCGCGACGGAGTGGGACTTCGTGGAGGCGCCGAGCCAGCTGCTCGAGGAGTGGGCGTGGGACCCGGGCGTGCTGCGCACGTTCGCGACGGACGACGCGGGCGAGCCGATCCCGACGGACCTCGTCGAGCGGATGCGTCGCGCAGACGCGTTCGGGCGCGGGGCGTGGACGCGCCGGCAGCTCAACTTCACGGCCCTGTCGTACGGGCTGCACGCGGCGCCACCCGAGGACCTCGACGCGTACACGGCCGAGATCGACGCGCGGTTCGGGCCCTACGCGGCGCTGCCGGAGACGCACCAGGTCACCGGTTTCGGGCACCTCGAGGGGTACGGCCCGGCGTACTACACGTACCTCTGGAGCCTGGTCATCGCGAAGGACCTGCGGACGGCGTTCGGCGACGACCTGATGAACCCGGAGGTGGGGCGCCGCTACCGCGACGCGATCCTCGCGCCCGGCGGCACGGCCGACGCCGCTGACCTCGTCGAGCGGTTCCTCGGGCGGGCGACGTCCTTCGACGCGTTCGAGACCTGGCTCGCGACGCGCCCCTGACGCCCGCCCGCACGGGAGCCGGGGTCGCCGCCGCGCCGGTCAGGACGGCGGCGGCCCCGGCGGTCCGCGGCGCGCTGCTCGGACCTCGGCACGATGTGCCGTCCCGGAGCGTCGCCCTCAGGGCGTGGTGCCGAACGTCCCCCACCGCTGCGGCCGACGACCGTCGACGAGCGAGGGGAACCAGGGCGTCTCGCCGACGGCCTGCTGGTGCGCGGTGAGCGCCATCGCGGCGGCGGCACGGCTGACCCGGTCGACACCGCCGGACCGCGTGAAGCCGACCTGACGGCCCCGGTCGTCCCGTTCGACGAGTCGCGTGATCGTGACGACCGACCCGTCGGCGAGCTCGACCGCGCGGCTGCGCCCGTACCCGGGGCGGATGCCCACGCCCTGCACCACGGTGACCCCGGCGAGCGCCGCCTCGAGCCGCCGCAGGTCGCGCACCGCGAGCGGCCGCAGCGCGAGCCACGCGGCGACCGTGCCGACCGGGACGCCGACGGCGCTGCCCGACAGCCACACGGCGACCGCGACGAGCGCGGCGACCAGCAGCCCACCCTGCGCGACGGCACCCAGGGCGGTCGTCGTCGGGGCACCGCTCACCGCACCGCTCGCGCCGGCGACCAGGGACAGCGCGGGCACCAGCGCGAGCGTCGTCGCGGTCACGACCACGGCGCGCATGACCCGCGGGCCGAGCGCGGCGTGCAGCCGACGTCGCTGGTGGCGCATTCCGCGCGGGGCCGCGACCGGTGCCGGCGGTGCGGCGGGGGCGAGGACGCGCGCGTCGGGGACGACGGCGAGCGGGGAGGTGGCGACGGCGACGGGCACGGCGCGCACGCTATCGGCGCCGATATGCCCGACTTGAGGGTTCGGCGTCCGATTCGCCCGACCGGAGCAGTGGGTCAGGAAAGACCGAGCACGCGTCCCAGGCCGGCGGTGACGGCGAGGCCGAGGGCGGTCCAGCCGAGCATGCTGCCGCCGAGGTACGCGACGAAGCGCCACCGGTTCGCCGGGGTGCCCTCGAAGCGCGGGGCGGGAGCCCAGCGGACGGTGTCGACGAGCGCGGCGACGCGCTGGCCGATCGGCTCGTCGTGGCGGGCGGTGACGGGTCCGGGCAGGGTGTCGGTGGCCATCGGGACGCTCCTCGTGAGTGCGCGGGGGGCGTCGCACGGACGCCCGGGGATGCGGGGTCGCCGGGGTCACCGGCCCCTCCATCGTCCCATCATGTGGACGCTCGTGGCCTGGGCCGAAAGGGCCATCTTCGTCACACCCGGACGGCTGTCCAGGCGCGCCGTCACCCCGCCCGCGCCGGTCCCGGGTCACGGTCCGGCGACGAACCGGAGGATTGGGGGCGAACCGTCACAACCGGGCGGTACCAGGCAGTAGGTTGTGCGGCCGTGGCCGTCACCCTCCAGTACATCGCCGAGCGCCCGACGCCCCTCGACCCCGAGGAGCTGTCACGGGTCGCCCGCCTCGTCGAGCAGGGGAACGCCGGCGCCCCGGACGGCGCTCCGCGTCTCGTGCCCGACACCGACCTGCCGGAGGCCGTCGTGCTGCGCGGCCGGACGGAGCTCCCCGTGCACCCGCTGCACGCGCTCACATCCCTGCTGCACTGGTGCGCGACGCTGACCGAGCTGCGTCGCGCGGTGCCCGACGCGTGGTGGTCGGTGCGCCTCGACCGCGAGCAGGTCCCCTGGGACGACGCGACGGGGTACGCGGTGCCGGGCATGGACGACCCGGAGCTCCTCGCGGCGCTGCGCTGACGGCATCGTTGGAGGGTTCCGCGCAATCATCGGCATGGCCCGAGGCCGTGGAGACGCTGCTCGTCCTGCCGGCGACGGTCGCCGAGATCGGGCTGCTGCTCTACCTGCTGGTCGTCGGCGTGCGGACGTCGGCCGCCCGACCGGCGATGCCGCAGCCCGCCGTCGTCGGCTGACCCCGTCGGCTCCTCCAGGCCGCGTCTGCGGTCCGCGTATCGGCTGTGAGCGGGACGGCACGCCGGGCTACCGTGCTCGGCGTGTCGTCGCGGATCGTCGAGTCCGTCGTCCCGCACAGGCTCGGCACCGGGTTCCGGTGGCTGCTCGCCTCGTCGTGGACGACGAACCTCGGCGACGGCATCGTCCTCGCCGCCGGACCCCTGCTGGTCGCGTCGCGGACCGACGACGCGTTCCTCGTCGCGAGCGCCGCGCTCCTCCAGTGGCTGCCGCCCCTGCTGTTCGGGCTCTGGGCCGGGGCGCTGACCGACCGGCTCGACCGCCGTCGGCTCGTCATCGCCGTCGACACCGTCCGGGCCGTCGTCCTCGCGCTCCTCGCGACCGCCGTCCTCGTCGACGCCGCCCCGATCGCGCTCGTCCTCGTCGCGATGTTCCTGCTCGGCACCGCCGAGACGTTCGCCGACAACGCGTCCTCGACCCTCGTGCCGATGCTCGTGCACCGCGACGACCTCGCCGTCGCGAACTCCCGCATCCAGGCCGGGTTCGTCACCGTCAACCAGCTCGTCGGCCCGCCGATCGGCGCGGCGCTGTTCGCGGCCGGGCAGGCGACGCCGTTCTTCGCCGACGCCCTGCTCGTCGCCGCCGGCGCCGTCATGATCTCCCGCCTGACGCTGCCGCCCGTCCACACCGAGCGGGTCGCGACGCACATCCGCCACGACATCGCCGAGGGTGTCCGCTGGGTCCGGCACCACGCGGCCGTCCGCACGCTCGTCCTGACGATCTTCATCTTCAACGTGACCTTCGGGGCCGCGTGGTCCGTGCTCGTCCTGTACGCGCAGCAGCGGCTCGGCCTCGGCGCCGTCGGCTTCGGGCTCGTCACGACCGTGCAGGCCGTCGGCGGGCTCGTCGGGACGTTCGGCTACGGGTGGCTCACCCGCCGGATCAGCCTCGCGAACCTCATGCGGATCGGCCTCGTCATCGAGACGCTCACGCACCTCGCGCTCGCGCTCACCACCACGGCCTGGTTCGCGATGGGCGTGTTCTTCGTGTTCGGCGCGCACGCGTTCGTCTGGGGCACCACGTCCGTGACCATCCGGCAGCGCGCCGTCCCGACCGTCCTGCAGGGGCGGGTCGGCAGCGTCAACCTGGTCGGCGTCTTCGGCGGGCTCGTCGTCGGCGCCGGGATCGGCGGTGTCCTCGCGCAGCACTACGGCGTGACGGCGCCGTTCTGGTTCGCGTTCGTCGGGTCGGCCGTGTTCGTCGTCCTCATCTGGTCGCAGCTGCGGCACGTCGCGCACGCCGACGAGCAGGACGCACCCGAGCCGGAGTGACGGCCCGCGCACGACGTGCCCGCAGGTCGCGCAGCGCGACCACGCCCGTGACGGCCCGCGGCGACAGGACGACGACGCCCAGCAGCAGCGCCTCCCAGAACGCCCACGTCGACGGCCCGTGCACCAGCACCGACTCGACGACCCAGCGCAGCATGAACCACGTCGACGGCAGGAACACCGCGACGAAGAACGCCGCGGCGAGCGCGTACCCCGTCACGTGCACCCACCGGTACCAGCGCGCCACCGCCAGGTCCCGTGCGGGTGCGGCCGCGAGCGCCGCCGCCTGCTCCGGGGTCAGCCGACGGACCGACCTCCGCAGCAGCAGGCGCGTCGTGCGGTCGAGCGACGTGCAGCCCAGCAGGGCCGTCATCACGGCGTAGACGTCGGACCGCAGGAACACGAAGAGCTGCACCACGATCGCCGTGAGCTCGATCATCACGACCGCCGCGAGGAACGCGTCCGGGCCGACGCCCGCGGTGCGCAGCGCCAGCGCCGCGCCCAGCACGAACGCGTCGAAGCCCATCCCGGCCAGCAGCGGCCCGACGCGGCGACGCGGCGGCAGCGCCCACAGGCCCGTCAGGTTGGTCTCGAACGTGAGGAAGTACGTCCGGCGGGTCACCCGCAGCCGCGCCGGGACGCCGAGCGCGGCCGCCGCGAGGACGTGCGCGAGCTCGTGCACGCCCGCCAGCACGTACGTCACGACGACGACCGCGGCGATGCTCTGCGCGGGGCTCGCCAGGAAGAACAGGTCGAGCGCGTCGGGGCGCACGCGCGGGACGGCGGCGACGAGGACGATCGACGTGAGGGTGGCGAGCAGGGCGAGCACGCCCGCCGTGCGACCGAACAACCAGGGGAGACGGATCCGCGGGGCGACGGCCCAGCCCGTGCCGGCGGGGCCGACGTCCTGCGGTGCCGGTGCCGCGACGGCAGACTCGTCGACCGCCGCGACGAAGCCGAGCCGGACGAGCGAGCGCGCGAACGACAGGACGTCGACGGGCTCGGGTGCGTCGGGCGGGGTCACCGCACGCTCGACGTCGGCGACCGTCCGCCCCTGCGCGAGCAGGGCCAGCGCCTGCGCGCCGACCGCCGGCAGCGCCACGAACCGGCCCGTCGCCGGATGCCCGACGACGACGCGGTCGCCCTGCGGGGTCGTCGTGAGGTCGTGGAGCCGCAGGACGGACGACGGGGTGACGAGGTCGGCGTCGAGCGTCGTCGTCATCGTCGGACCTCAGGCCGCGGCGCGAGCAGCGCGGGCGGGAGCCGTCGCGCAGACCGGGCAGTCGGGGTCGGCCGGCCACGGGTCGGTGCGGGTCGCGCCGTCGCCGCCGAGGTCGAGGAGCTGGTAGCGACCGGCCGCCGCGGGCGGCGTCAGGCCGGTGAGGTAGCGCATCGCCTCCATCGCGACGAGCCCGCCGAGCACCTGCGCGACGGGCCCGATCCCGCGGTTGCGGTGCTCCTGGCGCAGCACGAGCGGCCACTCCAGCGCGACCCGGTCGACGCCCTCCGCGAGGCGCTCGCGGTGCCGCACGAGGCACTCCTGGCAGGCGCTGACACCCGGGTCGACCGACCAGTAGAGCCCCTGCGTGTAGGCGAGCCCGCCGCGCACGAGCGGCACGCCCGCGGCGACGCACGCACCGTTGACCCAGCGGTCGATCTCGGCGGGGTCGTCGATCGCGTGCACCACGAGGTCGGGACGGAACCGGCGCAGCAGGTCCGCGACGTCCTCCTCGGAGTCGACGCGCCGCCGCTCGGCCGTGACGTGCAGCGCCGGGTCGAACGCGCGCAGCCAGTCCGCGACCCGCTCCGCCTTCGGCTGCCCGACCTCCGCCTCGGTGTAGGTGAACTGGCGCGCGAAGTTGCGCAGCTCGACCCGGTCCTGGTCGACGACCGTGAGTGTGCCGACGCCCAGCCCCGCGAGGCTCATGAGCGCCGCCGACCCCAGGCCGCCCGCGCCCAGGACGAGCACGTGCGCGGCGCGCAGGCGGCGCTGCGGCTCCTCACGCGGGACGTCGAGCGTCGTGAACGCGTCGAACCAGAACAGGTTGCTCGCGTAGCGCTCGCGGTCGTGGGCGTCGAACGTCTCGGGGGCGGCCGCGTCCTCGAGCCAGCCGAGGCCGTCGAGCTGCCGGACGACGGTCGTGACGTCGTCGTCGGAGGCGGCGAAGCCCTGCGCCCGCAGCGCCGCCGCGAGGGCGGGGACGTCGCGTGTCCCGTCGAGCAGCAGCCGCAGGAGCGCGAGGACCCGGCCGTCCGGGTCGGCGACCCGCACGCGGGTCTTCGGGTCGAGGCTGACGATCAGCTCGCCGTCGTGGGCGAGGCACGTGAGCGACTTGAGTCGGGGAACCATGACGTCCTCGTTCGGGTCCGGGGGCGGCGGCGTCGCTGCCAGTGGGCGCCGCCCGTCGGGCAGGCGGCGGGGCGAGGGCGCGTCCGGCGCAGGGGCCCTGACGCGCGGAGGCCGGCCCGGCGGTTGTGGCCGGGCCGGCCTCGGTACGTCGTCAGGCCGCGCCGTAGACGTAGGCGTCCGGGTCGAGGTGGATCCGCGTCGCGGTGATCTCCTCGACCTCCATGATCTCGATGGTCATCTGCTGTTCACCCCCCTGCTGTGGTCCGGTGCGCTGCCGTACCGGGCAGCAACACCCGACCAGGAGGGGCACCCCCGACATTTGATACTCGCGAGTACGTTTCTCACCCGGTGCTCACCCGGACCACGCAGCGGGACGGCCCTGGTCAGGCCGCGCGGACACGGGGACCCTGGACACGTGCGACGACGCCCACCCGCGGCCCGGCCGACGACCGGACCGGACCGCCCGACGCCCCCGCCGGCAACCCGTCCGGCGACCCGGTCGCCGGACCGCAGCACGTCGTCCCCGGCGCCCCGACGCGCGCGCCACGTCGTCGTCCTCGGCGCGGGAGTCGCAGGCCTCCTCGCCGCCGCCGCGCTCGCCCGGCCCGGTCGGACCGTCCTGCTGCTCGAGCGCGACGACCTGCCCGCCGCACCGCGGCCGCGTCGTGGCGTCCCGCAGAGCCCGCAGCCGCACGTCTACCTGCACCGCGGGCTCGAGGCCGTCGAGGAGCTGCTGCCCGGCACCCGCGCGGACCTTCTCGCGGCCGGCGCCGTGCCCTTCGACACCGGCGACCTCGCGTGGCTCGCGGCGTCCGGGTGGACCCCTCGCGTGCGTCAGCTCGTGATCCTGTCCGTGAGCCGCCCGGTGTTCGAGCACGTCGTGCGGCGACGCGTCCTCGCCCTGCCCGGGGTCGACCTGCGGACGGGCGTGCGCGTCGACGGCGTCGCCCACGCGCCGGTCGGCGGCCCGGACTCCCACCCGTGGGCCGTCGAGGTCGCCGACGGCGACCCGGTCCCGGCGGACCTCGTGGTCGACGCGACCGGCCGGTCGTCACGCCTGCCCGGCTGGCTCGAGCACCTCGGGGTGAGCCCCGCCCGCACGGACACGATCGACGCCCGGGTCGGGTACGCCTCGTGGCTCGTCGACCTGCCGCACGACCGCGTCGACGTGCCGGGGATCGTCGTGCAGGCGCAACCGGGCTCACCCGGCGGCATCGCGCTGCCCGTCGAGGACGGCCGCTGGATCGTCGGGGCCGTCGGCGCGGGCGACCAGCGCCCCCCGCGCGACGCCGACGCGCTGCGCGCGTTCCTCGACGAGCTGCCCGACCCCGCGCTCGCCGAGCTCGTCGACGCCGGCCGCACCGCGAGCGAGGTCGCCGTCCACCGGCAGACCGGCAACCAGCGGCACCGTTACGACCTGCTGCCCGACTGGCCCGACGCGCTGCTCCCGATCGGTGACGCGCTGTGCGCCTTCAACCCGATCTACGGCCAGGGGGTGACCGTCGCCGCGCTCGAGGCGCTCGCGCTGCGGGCCGCGGACCGACGCGGGGCGCTCGGCCGTCCCGGCGGCGCGCACGCGCTCGTGCGCCGGTTCCGGCGCCTCGCCGACCTCCCCTGGGGCATCGCGACCGGCGTCGACCGCGCCTTCGTGCCGTCGGCTCGGCGCCCCTCACCCGTCGACCGGGCCATGGGCTGGTGGATCGGCGAGGTCAACCTCATCGGAGCGCACGGCCACACCCGCGCGCAGCTCGTCCTCGGGCGGCTCTACCACCTCGTCGGGTCACCGCTCGCACTGCTGCACCCCGCGGTCGTGGCGGGCGTCGTGCGCGCCCGCGCGCGCGGCTACGGCCCCCCGGTGCCCCGCCCGCAGATCCTCGTGCCCGCCCCGGCCACCGCGCCCGACCCGGCCTGACGACGCGTCGCCTGCTCCCTGACCGTCGGTCAGGGACGGGTGACCCACGCGCGGTCCCGGAGGATCGTGCGGCCCGCGAGCTCGTTCGCCTCGCGCCACGCCTGGACGGTCCGCGGGCGGGCGCGGAACCACGTGTACTCCTGGGGCTCGGCGCGCGGGTCGAAGCCCGTGGCCGCGGCGAACGCGTCGGCGACGTCGTCCGGCACCGTGTCCGACGCCTCGACGTCCGCGTCGACGAGCACGACGTCGCGCGTCGCGCCGAGCGCGAGGCGGGCCCGGCCGCTCGCCACCAGGTTTCGCGCGGTCGGGGAGGCAGCGGTGGTCGAGACGAGGACCGTCTCCCCGTCCCAGAGGAAGGACAGCGGCACGAGGTACGGCTCGCCCGCGGCGTCGGCGGTCGCGACCCAGAGGTCGACGTCGGTGCGGAGCCGGTCGAGCGTGTCGGCCACGCGCTGCTCGGCGGTCCGGGCGGCGGGCGTCTCGGTCATCGCACTCCTCGTCGACGTGGGACGGCGTGAGCAGCCCGCCCGACGGCCCGAGTCTGGCAGACCCCGACGCCGGCGCCCGGCGCGCCGACGACTGGCTGCCGCCGACGTGCGACCACACGCCGGGCCGCTTCCCGTGCCCGCCTCGCCCCGTCGGGACAGCGCTCAGGCGGCGGTGACGTGCTTGACGACCTCGGCGACGACGTCCGGGTCGCGGAGGATGCGGCGGTGGCCGAGACCCGTGGTCGTGACGAGGCGCGCGCCGGGCCACGAGCGCGCGAGGCGCTCGCCGTCGGCGTGGTGCGCCTCCTTGTCCTGCGTGTCGTGGACGACGAGCGCCGCGGGCAGCGGCCCGTCGAGCTGCTCGACGCCGCGCGCGACGTCGAAGTCGGTGAGCGGGCGCCCGGCCCGTCGCTCCATGAGCGCGAGGAACCGCTGTCGGGTCGACTCGCCGAACCCGAGCACCTCGGCGAAGTCGCGCGTGTACGGCAGGGGGTCGGCCATGGGGGCGACGAGCGCGACGCGGTCGGCGGTGAGCCCGTCCAGGAGCGCGAGCGTCGTGGTGCTGCCGCCGAAGGAGTGCGTGACGATCGCGTGCGCGTGGCCGCGGGCGGCGACCACGGCGGCGAGGGTCTCGGCCATCTCGGGCATGGTCGCCTGCCGGGGTCCGAACGCGCCGGGTCCGGACTCGCCGTGGCTGAGCGCGTCGAACGCGACGACCTCGTGACCGGCGGCGACGAGCGGCTCGACGAACGCGGCGAGCTGCCCGCGGTGCCCGCCCCAGCCGTGCACGAGGTAGACGCGCGGCCCGCTCCCCCACGTCTGCCCGACGACGTGCCCCCGGCCGAGCGGGAGCGTCCAGCGCGTACCGCCGGGGATCGTCGTCGTGCGACGCGTGCCGGTCGGGCGGCACCAGAGGAAGAAGGCGGCTCGTGCGACGAGCGCCGGGGCGACGCGGTCCGCGAGGCTGAACGCGGTGCGCAGACCGCGCGGGGGACGTACATGTGAACGAACGGTCGTGCTTTTCTGCGCTGATGTCACAGTCATGGCGAGCTCCTGACGTCGGACGGTCGGACGAACTGGCCGCGGTCAGCGGCCGTGCGTTGCTGCGGAGCCGGCGGTGGCGAGGTCGTCGTCGGCCTGCGACGTGCGGATGCCCGCGAGCAGCCGCTCGAAGGCGTCGCGCGCCCGGCGCTCGGCCGCGGGGTCCCGCAGCAGACGGTGCGCGTGGAAGTGCCCGAGCATCACGCCGTAGAGGTCGTGCGCGAACTGCTCGGGCGACAGGTCGTCGCGGAACTGCCCCTCCTGGACGCCCGCGCGGTACATCTGGGTGATCGAGTCGACGAGGTCGCGGTGGTCGCGCACGAGCTGGTCGCGCACCGGCCCGGGGTCGTCGTCGAACTCGGGGGCGGCGGACACGAAGAGGCATCCTGCCGCGCTGGCCTGCGACGTCGCGAGCCAGTGCTCGAACAGCGCGCGCACCCGCGGCACGCCGCGCGTCGTCGCGAGCGCGGGCCGGACCACCTCGTCGACGAAGCTCTCCCGCGCCCGGGCCAGCACCGCGAGCTGCAGCGCCTCCTTGGAGCGGAAGTGCGCGAAGAGCCCGCTCTTCGACATCTCGGTCGCCGTCGCGAGCGAGCCGATCGTCAGCCCGGCGATGCCGAGGCGCCCGGCGATCTCGACCGCCCGGTCGACCACCGCCTGCCGCGTCGCGTCACCCTTGCCCATGCGGCAGTTCTAGCACGATCGTGCGGCCCGCAGGAAGACCTCCGCGAGCCTGTGCGTGCGACGGCCCGCCCGGTGGGATCCCGGGCGGGCCGTCGTCGTCCGGCGTCAGCGCAGGTACACGTTCGGCTTCGCGGGCAGCGTGAACGGCGCCCCCAGCGCGAACCCGGGGTGCGGCGGCTGGTTGTACGCGGTGTTCTGCCACGCGATCGCCACGCGGTACTGCTGGTCGTGCAGCAGCGTCCACAGCCGCGTGTCCGTCGGGATCGGCGTCGCGTAGATCCGCAGCGCGCTGTCGTCCGACGTCGGCCAGATCACCTCCTCGCGCCAGTCGCCGAGGATGTCGCCCGACAGCGTCGGCGTCGCCTTCGTGCCGTTGTTGCTGTGCACGCCCGACCCCGTCAGCAGACGCGTGTCGCCGCCCGTGCCGTACTTGTCGATGCGCGTCTGGTCGAGCAGCTCACGCGTCGTGTCGCCGTCCCACCAGGCCAGGAAGTTCGCCGACGACGGCTTGCGCGCGACGCCAGTGCCGGACGTGTTGCGCAGCTGCGAGTCGGACGACGACCAGGACTCGGCACCCGCCGAGCCGGACCAGATGTCGCCCGAGACCCCGCGCCCGTTGTCCGAGCCCGACGGTGTGCTCCAGAGGATCTGGCCCGTGCGGGCGTCCGCCATCCAGGAGTCGGGCTGGTTCGTCGACTCGGTGACCTTGTAGTACTCGAGTCCGGGCCGGCTCGGGATGAGGTCGCCGACGTGCCCGGCGTCGCCGTGACCCGTGCGGTTGGTCCACAGGCCCGTGCCGTTGTCGTCGATGGCCGCCGCGCCGTACAGGACCTCCTGCCGGCCGTCCCCGTCGACGTCAGCGACGGACAGCGAGTGGTTGCCCTGCCCGGCGTACGCGCTGTTGCCCGACGCGTTCGAGTCGAACGTCCACCGCCGCGTGAGCTTGCCGTCGCGGTAGTCCCAGGCGACGACGACGGCCCGCGTGTAGTAGCCGCGCGCCATGATGATCGACGGCCGGACGCCGTCGAGGTACGCGGTGCCGGCGAGGAACCGGTCGACGCGGTTGCCGTACGAGTCGCCCCAGCTCGACACCGTCCCGCGCGGCGGCACGTAGTCGGTCGTGGCGGCGATCGCGCCCGTCTGGCCCTGGAAGACGGTGAAGTACTCGGGGCCGGACAGGACGTAGCCCGACGAGTTGCGGTGGTCGGCGCTCGCGTTGCCGATCACCTGCCCCGTGCCCGACCGGGTGCCGTCGGCCGTCTTGACCGCGACCTCGGCCTTGCCGTCGCCGTCGTAGTCGTAGACCTGGAACTGCGTGTAGTGCGCGCCCGCCCGGATGTTGCGGCCCAGGTCGATGCGCCACAGACGCCGTCCGTCGAGCTCGTACGCGTCGAGGAACACGTTGCCCGTCACGCCGGACTGCGAGTTGTCCTTGGCGTTGGTCGGGTCCCACTTGAGGACGACCTCGAGCCGGCCGTCACCGTCGAGGTCGCCGACCGAGCCGTCGTTCGCGACGTAGTCGGACCCCGGCTTGCTGATGGGGACGTCGAGGTAGCCGTTCGCGAACGTCAGGGACGTCTCGGAGGTGGCCTGCTCGGCGCCGTCCACGACGGCCCGGACCGTGTAGGTCGCGCTCGCCGCGGCACCCGCGTCGAGGTAGCTCGTCGCGCCCGTGAGCGGCGACGCGTTCACCTTCGTCCCGCCGCGGTACAGGTTGAACCCCGTCGACGCGGACTCGGTCCCGAGCAGCCGCCACTGGACGAGGTTCCCCGACCCGCTGCGGACGCTGATGAGCCCGCGGTCCAGGTCCTCGGCCTGCCACGCACCCGACGGCGGTGGGGTGGTCGTCGTCGGCGTCGGGGTCGGCGTGCTGGTCGGGGTGCTCGTGGGCGTCGACGTCGGGGTGCTCGTCGGCGTCGTCGTGGGCGTGGTGCCGCCCGTGCAGGTCGTGCCGTTGAGCGCGAACGACGTCGGCGCGGGGTTCGACGAGCCGTTCCACCCGCCGTTGAAGCCGAACGACACGGTGCCGCCGGTCCCGATCCTGGCGTTGTACCCGGCGTCGCGGACGCTGACGGTCGCCCCGGACTGCGTGGCGGTGCCGTTCCACGCCTGCGTGACCGTCTGGCCCGCGCCGAACGCCCACGTCAGGGTCCAGCCGTCCACGGCGTCGCCGAGGTTGTCGATCTTCACGTCGGCACCGAAGCCGGTGCTCCACTGGTTCGTCACGGTGTACGTCACGCGGCAGCCCACGGCTGCCTCGGCGCCCGCGGCGGCGACGAGACCGCCCGTCGCCATCGTCGCGGCGGCGAGGAGTCCCGCGGCCGCCCGTCGTGCTGTCATGGCTTCCCCTTCGGTTCGCGCGCGGGCGGCGTCGCTCGCGCGCTGCGGACCCCGCGCCGCGGCCGGCAGTCCTCGGGCGGGGGTGGGTCGTCGCCTGACGTTAGGGAAGCGCTCGCCCGCGCGGGAGGCCTGGACACCAGGTGAAGCGTTTCGGGTTTGAACGATTCAAAGCCTGGGGCGATGTGCGCGCTCACATCCCCGCACGGCGCGCCCGACGCGTCGGGGCGGCCTCACCGACGCGTCGGGGCGCGGTGGCCGACACCGGTGCACGCCAGGGCTGGCTGACCGCGGCTCAGCTCGCGAGCTGGACGAGGTTGCCGCACGTGTCGTCGAGCACGGCCGTCGTCACCGGCCCCATCGCCGTCGGCGGCTGCACGAACCGCACGCCCGCGGCGGTCAGCCGCTCGTACTCGGCGTGCACGTCGTCGACCCCGAACGACGCCGCGGGGATGCCGTCCTCGACCAGACCGGCCTTGTACGGGCCGACGACGGGGTGCTTGTCCGGCTCCAGCAGGAGCTCGACACCGTCGGGGTCGGCGGGCGAGACGACGGTGAGCCACCGGTCCTCGCCGAGCGGGATGTCGTTCTTCGGCACGAAGCCGAGGACGCGGGTGTAGAAGTCGAGCGCCTTGGCCTGGTCGTCCACGAAGACGCTGGTCACGGTGAGGCGGATCATCGGTCGGTCCCTCCGGGGGTGTGGGTCTCGCTGGGGGCGCTCCCGCCTGTGCCACCGACGTCACGGACCGGCCAGCGGCGCGTGATCTCGGCGAGCGGGGACGTGTCGAGGTGGTGGAGCTTGTACCGGCCCTCGCGCCGGACGACGACCAGCCCTGCGGCCTCGAGCACGTCGAGGTGCTGGGAGATCGCCTGCCGGGTCGACGACAGGCCGTGCTTCATCGCGAGGCGCGAGCAGATCTCGAACAGCGACTGCCCGTCGCGTTCCTGCAGCTCGTCGAGGATCACGCGGCGCGTCGGGTCCGCGAGCGCCTTGTACACCTCGTCGGGCATGGGACCGTTATAGGCAAGTCGGCGCTTGCCTGTCAATCGGTACCAGGTCGGTTGTCGATTCCGGCTACCGCCGCGCGTCATCCCGGTGCACGGTGTCCCTGGACGCCGGGCCGACCCACCTCACCCACCCGGCACGCCGCCGGCCCGCCCGCCCGACGAGGAGCTGACATGACCGACGACCGCGACCGCTGGATGGTCCTGCTGTACGAGGACGAGAACCTGTGGGCGAACGCCACCCCCGAGCAGCAGGAGGTCTACCTCGTCCGGCACCGCGACTACGAGCAGAACGCCGCGGAGCACGACGTCGTGATCCTCTCGAGCGACGCGCTCCGGCCGACCGCGACCGCCACCACGCTGCGACCCGGCGAGGACCGGCTGACCACCGACGGGCCGTTCGCCGAGACCACCGAGCAGCTCGGCGGCTTCTACCTCGTCAAGGCCGCGTCGCAGGACGCCGTCGTCGACCACGCCCGCCGGCTCCCGCCGTCGTACACGATCGAGGTCCGGCCCGTCGCGATCCTCGACTTCTGAGGCGATGTCGATCGGGACACGGCCCCCCCGTCATCCCGCCGACACCCCGCACCGCCAGGAGGCCCCGATGCCCACGCAGCCCCGCCGTCGCCGCCCGAGTCTCGCGACGCCCTGCACCACGGCGACGGACCGGGGGGCGTCCGCATGAGGTTCGTCGTCCTCCGCTACGGCGGCACGTCGACCCGGCCCGCACGCGGGACGGACCTCCTCGACGAGCTCACGACCGGCGGGCTGCGCGGCACGCGCCCGGGCCCGCAGCCCGCCGGTCCGGCGTCGGCCTCCGCCGATCCGGCACCCGCGTCCGCCGGTCGTGGCTCCGATCCGGACGGTCGGGGCTCCGCCTCCGCAGGCTTGAGCCCCGCACCCGCCGAACACGGACCCGGTCCCGGCGACGACGAGGTCGCCGCCGCCCTCGCCTCGCTCCTCGCTCCCCCACGCGCACCGCGCGACGACCTCGCCGCGCTCGCCGCGGTTCTCGGCGTCACGACCGTGCTCGACGAGACCCTCGGATCCCCCGACGTCGCGACCACCGTCCGTTCCCGCGCGGAAGGGCTGACCCTCACGGACGGGACGGCCGCCGCACCGGACGGACCGCTCGTCGGGCTGCACGTCCTCGACGCGCCCGACCTCGACGCGCTCGTCGACGTCCTCACCCTGCTCCCCGCGGGCACGTTCGAGGTGCGCCCGGTGGTGGCCGCATGACCGCCCCCGACCCGGCCGACGGTCCGCGTACGCAACCGACGGGAGCGGACGCGTCCACCCGGGCGAGCGCGCTCGCGGGCGCCCCGACCTCGGCGCCCGGTGCGAGCACCGAGCAGCAGGCGGCCGACGCGGTCGCCACCGCGTGGCAGCAGCACTGGTCACGCCTGATCGCCCTGGTCATCGGGCAGTACGCGCGGCCGGACCTCGCGGAGGACGCGGTGTCCGACGCGTTCGAGTCCGCAGCCCGGCGCTGGCCCCTCGACGGCGTCCCCGCCAACACGGGGGCCTGGCTGCTGACGGCGGCGCGTCGACGTGTGCTCGACCGCCTGCGCACCGAGTCGGTGCAGCGACGCAAGGCGCCGCTCATGGTCGTCGACGACGAGATGCGCGCGGCCGCGTCCGCTGCCGTCGACCCCGGTGCGCACGTCGCCGACGAGCAGCTCCGGCTCGTCTTCGCGTGCTGCCACCCGGCGATCGCCCCCGACGACCGCGTCGCGCTCACGCTGCGCTTCGTCGTCGGGCTGTCGACCGCGGAGATCGCCCGGCTGCTGCTCGTGCAGGAGTCCGCGATGGCGGCACGTCTGACCCGTGCGAAGAAGCGCCTCGCCGCCTCCGGCATCCCCTTCGCGACACCGCCGGCCGACCGGCTCGACGAACGCCTCGACGTGGTCGCGACCGTCGTCTACCTGACCTTCACGTCGGGCTACCAGCCGGGTGCGGGCGACGTCCCGCTGCGCGTCGACCTGGGCGACGAGGCGATCCGCCAGCTCCGCGTGCTCGACGGGCTGCTCCCCGACCGCGCGGTCGTCCGCGCGCTGCTCGCGCTCCTGCTGCTCCAGCACTCCCGCCGCGACACCCGCCTCGACGCGGACGGCGCGCTCGTGCTGCTCCCCGATCAGGACCGCAGCCGCTGGCGCCACGACGACATCGACGAGGCCCTCACGCTCCTGTCGACCCTCACCCCCGAGGTCGCGCCCGCGCACGGCCCGACCGGCCGGACGACCAACGGCCCGGACGGCCGCACGACCGCTGCGCCCGGCCCGCGCCCGCCGATGACCCGGCTCGCCCGCGAGTACCTGCTGCAGGCGCTGGTCGCCGCCGAGCACGCCACCGCGCCGACGTCGGAGGCGACCCGCTGGGACGTCGTCGCCGCGCGCTACGCCGAGCTCGAACGCCTCACCGGCTCACCCGTCGTGCGCCTCGCCCGGGCGGTCGCCGTCGCGGAGGCCGACGGCCCGGACGCCGGCCTGCGCCTGCTCGACGGCCTCGACGAGGCGCTCCCGCGGCTCCACCGCGTACCGGCCGTCCGGGCCGAGCTCCTGGCCCGCGCGGGCCGCCGAGCGGCGGCCGCGGCCTCCTACCGCCACGCCCTCACCCTGGTCACCAGCCCGACGGAACGCACCCACCTCGAGTCACGCCTCGCCGAGGTCACCTCCACCTGAACGACCGGCGCCTCGCAGCGGGCGTCTCGTCGGTGCCGGTCGGCGGTGAGAGCGTCGAGCCCGTTCCGGCCGCCGGCGCTCACGCAGCGCGCAGGTACTCGGCGAGTGCCGTGGGCAGATCCGTCACGCCCGGCATCGTGATGCGGGCGTACTCCCCGAAGGCGTCGGCGAGGTCCGTGGCGACCACCGCGGGCCGCGCGAGCGCGACGTCCGCCCGGCCGTACACGGCTGCGCCCCGCCCGTCCTGCACCCAGTCCCACAGGTCGTCCGCGGCGACGCCGGCCGCGAGGCCGAACGTGGCGGCGTCGCGCACCGCCCGCAGGCGCTGGAGCCGCAGGCCGACGACCCACCGCATGTCCGCGCCCGAGGCCGCGAGCCCGTCCAGCACGCCGATCGCGCCGACGACCAGCGTGCCCGCGCCCGGCGGCGGCGGCTCCTCGTCCGTGACCGACCCCGTCGCGTCGAGCAGCCGGCCCAGGTCCGCCGCGAGGTCGTCGAGGCGGAGCAGCTCGCGGAGCGGGACGTCGTGCGCGCCCTCGTCGGTGACGCTCGTGGCGTGGGCCCCGCCCGTGACCACCACGACCCGCTGCACCTTCATGCGTGTGCTCCTCCCATGGTCCGCGCCGACGTCATCACGTCGTCGTCGCTCCCTTCACCTCGATGTCGATGTCGAACCAGTACGGCACCTTGTCTCCGGGCGCCAGCTGGTAGTCCGCGAGCAGCTGCTGGTCCTTGATGTGGCGCGCCTCGACCCACCTGCCCGTCCCGATCGAGAACGTGACGGACTCGATCGTGCCGCCGCTCTGCACGATCGCGTTCGTGGCGTACTGCACCGAGTGGCATGTGCGGGCGGCCTCGTCGAGCGGGACCCCCTTCTTCGCTGCGGCGCCGATGTGGGCCATCGAGCGCTCGTTGATGATCGTGCTGATGTGCACGGGTCGGCTCCGACCGTAGAACGACGCGCCGTACGTCGCCTCGAGGATCTTCATGGCGCGGATGGTCAGGTAGGTCTCGAGCGGTGTGCCTCGGGCCGTCATGGGCGGGCTGATCGGCAGCCACCGGTCCTGCTTCGGGATCCTGTGGAGGAACGCCTCGGCCAGCACGAGGGTCCTGGTCCCCTTCTGGTAGGTCCGCACCATCCGGCCCGCCTGCCCGCCGGGTGCCCGGACCAGGGTCTCGATCGAGACCTCGTCGGGACGGTCGTCCGGGATGTCGGTGAAGGTCCAGCCCGGCAGCCCGGCCTTCGGGTCGATGCTCTGGTAGAGGCCCGGCACCAGGGTGTCGGTCCGCGCCGGCGGCCCCCCGGGCCCGCCGGGGCCGGGCTGCCCGACGGGGCCGACCGGAGCCGGGCCGGTGGCCTGGGGGCCGACGGGACCCGTGGTGCTCGGGCCGGTCGTGCCCGGGCCCGTGGCGCTCGGGCCCGTGGCGCTCGGGCCGGGGGGGCCCGGCGGGAGGGCGGACGCCACGGTGGGCGCCACCGCGGCGGGGTCGAGCCCGAGCGACGTCGCGATGCGGCGGAGCGTGGGCCAGCGCATGGCCGCGGCGACGATCGCGGCGGAGACCATCGGGGCGGCGAACGCCCCGGGCACCGGGGCGACCGGGACCGCCAGGGCGGCCGGGGCCTGAGCGGGTGCGGGCAGCGCCTGCTGGTGCACCTGGCGCACGCGGCGCACGAGGAGCTGGAGGAAGCGACCGACGAGGCCCGGGTTCACCGCGGGACCGGGGCCGCGCGCGCGACCGAAGAGCCCCGGACGCACCACGTTGCCGGCCCGGCCGAACAGCGCGGTGTGCAGGGCTCCCAGGAGGGTCCGCATCCGCTGCACGACCGGTGGGCGCCCCGCCCCGGCCGATGTTCCTGCCCTCGGCGCCGGTGGACCGGAGCGCGGAGCGCCCGTGCTGTCCCCGCTGCGCTGTGCTGACACGGCCTCCGCGAGTCTCTGCTCCACCGCGTCGACGACCGGTTCGTCGAGCGGCCCGGCTCGCTGCACGGTCCGCCCGCTCATGAGGTCCGCGACGTGCCTGTTCCCGACGGCTCGCTGCAGGGCGAGCACGTGCGCGCGGGACGTCGGCGGGCCGGTGACGTCGACGGCCGTGGCCTGCGGGTCCGGGTGCGCCCGTGCGGGCGTGGGCCGCGGGGCGGCCCGTCGGGCGGGGGACGAGTCGCGCTCCTCGTGAGACGGCATCCGTCCTCCGCTCGATGGTCGTCCCGAACAACTCTGCGGCGACCACCGCCGGACGGGCACGCCGATCGGCTGTCCGTTCGGGAACCGTCCGTGCCCGCAGGGGCATCTGCTCGTGGACGACGCCCGTGCGGGCGACGACGGGTCCCCGGAGGGGTCAGGCGAACAGGAGGAGGGCGAGGAGGGTGAGGTTGAGGGCGACGACCAGGGCGACCACGACGACGAGGGCCGCGTGCAGCCACGGGCCGTTGCGGTCGGCGCCCATGAGGGTGCGGTCGCGGGTCAGGCGGACCAGCGGGATCACCGCGAACGGGATGCCGAAGCTCAGCACGACCTGGCTGAGGACGAGGGTCCACGTCGGGTCGGCCCCGACGGCGAGCAGCACGATCGCGGGCACGAGCGTCACGACGCGGCGGACCAGCAGCGGGATCCGGCGGTGGATCAGGCCCTCCATGATCGTCGCGCCGGCATAGGCCCCGACGGACGTCGACGCGAGCCCGGAGGCGAGCAGCCCGACGGCGAACGCGATCCCGACGGCGGGTCCGAGCGCGGAGACGATCGCGGCGTGCGCGCCCTCGATGGTGTCGGTCCCGTCGACGCCGCGCAGCGCGGACGCGGCCAGCAGCAGCAGACCGATGTTCACCAGCCCGGCGATGACGAGCGCACCGCCGACGTCCCAGCGGGTGGCGCGCAGCAGCCGGACACGCCCCTCGCCCGCGGGCGCGTGCCCGTGCCGGTCGCGCACGAGCGCGGAGTGCACGTAGATCGCGTGCGGCATGACGGTCGCGCCGAGCATGGACGCGGCGAGCAGGACGGAGTCGGTGCCGTCGAACCGCGGGACGAGCCCGGACAGCACGCCGCGCGCGTCGGGCGGGCTGACCAGCAGCCCGACGAGGAAGCCGACGGTGATGACGGCGAGGAGCGCGACGACGACGGCCTCGAAGCGACGCTGGCCGTACACGTTCTGGGTGGCGAGCAGGACCATCGAGACGACGCCGACGATGAGCCCGCCGAGCGGCAGCGGCACCCCGAACAGCAGCTGGAGGGCGATGGCGCCGCCGACGACCTCGGCGATGTCGGTCGCGGCGGCGACGAGCTCGGCCTGCCCCCAGAACGCGAGCCGCGGACCGCGTCGCATGCGCTTGCCGAGCACGCCGGGCAGGGAGTCGCCGGTGACGAGCCCGAGCTTGGCGGACTGGTACTGCACGAGCACGGCCATGACGTTGGCGGCGACGAGCACCCACAGCAGCAGGTACCCGTACCGCGCACCGGCGGTGAGGTTGGCGGCGACGTTGCCCGGGTCGACGTAGGCGATCGCGGCGACGAACGCGGGCCCGAGCAGCAGCGGCGTGCGACGCGGCTTGCGGCCTCCACCGGGGCCGACGGCCTCCGCGCGCTCGACGTCGGCGTCGACTCGGCTCACCGCTCCTCCTGAAAAGTTCGGGTGGCCGAAACTCTATACCCGGACGACCGCATCCTCAGGACGACAGGCCGAGGTCAGGCCGCCTCGACCTCGCGCACCCACGCGGTGGCCGTCTGGTGGAAGCCGACCTTGCCGAAGTACTCGCGCATCGCAGGCCCGGGGTCGACGTGCAGCTCGCGCAGGCCGTGCTCGGCGAAGACGCCGGAACGCCGGTACACGAACTCGCCCGGCGTGAAGTCGCGGAACCGCGTGGTCACCCAGTCGAGGTCGACGACGCCGACCCCGTCGCCGACGTCCCGCACGACGACCACCCCGACGACCTCGTCGCCGCGCGCGACGAGGAACGCCGACGCGTCGTCGGCCAGCGCGAAGCCCGGCTGGAAGCGCCCGATCTCCTCCGCGTGCACGTCGAGGAAGTGCCGCAGCCACGCGTCGCCGGTCCCGACGTCGACGACCGCGTAGGCGCGCTCGTCGTGCCGCTCGCGCAGCAGGCGCCACAGCCAGTAGACGTCGATGATCGCGATCGCCCCGTTCATCACGGCGAACGCCCAGATCCCGACGATCGCGTTGTAGCCCGTCGCGAGCACCGCCCCGATGAGGTTGAGCACGCGGAACCGCAGGACGCGCGCCTGCATGAGCGACACGACGACCAGGACCGATCCGAGCCACCCGACGACCTCGAGCCAGAGCATGCCCGCCAGTATCCCCGCCCCCGCGGGAGGCGCCCGGCCCCGGCGCGCACCGCTGCGCCGGACGGGTGGCTGCGCCGGTCGGGAGCGACGGATCCGCATCGTTAAAGGTCTCGACCCGGCCCGACGGACGGGTCGACCCTGGGTGGCATGGCGTCATGGTCGATCCACGAGGTGCCCGTGCCCGAGTCCGTCGACGCGCCCGGGGCCGGACCGCTCCTCGCGCTCACCGACGTGGCCAACCGTGTCATCGCGCACGAGTGGGGCAACCACGACTACGACCGCACGCCGCAGGAGGTCCTCGGCGCGCTCCGCGACCAGGCGTACGTGCGCAAGCCGCGCTTCCTCGTCACCGACGACGACGGGACGCCGCTCGGCTACCTCGCGATGCTGCTGCCGCTGCAGGAGAACACGCACACCGCGTACGTCGAGATCGGCGTCCTGCCCGAGCACCGCGGCCAGGGCATCGGGTCCGCGCTGCACGACCACGCGCTCGACGTCGCGCGCGCCGCAGGCCGCCGCTCGCTCACCGGGAGCACCGACCACCGCCAGGAGCCGCCCGCCGGCGACGGCACCCTCGTCCCGAGCACGGGCACGGGACGCGTCGCGGCCGACGCCCCCGCCGTCCGGTTCGTCGCGTCGCGCGGCTGGCAGCTCGAGCAGGTCGCACGCCGGTCCGTCCTCCCGGTGCCGGTCGACCCGGACGTCCTCGCCGCGCACCGCGCGCAGGCGCAGGCGTTCGCGGGCGACGAGTACCGGATCGTGCACTGGGGGTCCGCCGCCCCCGACGAGTGGGTCGACGAGTACGCGACGCTCAACACGCGCATGAGCACCGACGTCCCGCTGGGCGGCCTCGACTTCGAGGAGGACGTCTGGGACGCGACACGCATCCGCACGACCGAGGCGCAGTTCGTCGACCGCGGCATCGAGCTGGTCGTCGCGGCCGCCGAGCACGTGCCGACGCACACGCTCGCCGCGTACACCGTCCTCATGCTGCCGCCGGAGAACGAGGAGTTCGTGCACCAGGAGGACACGCTCGTGCTCAAGGAGCACCGGGGTCGACGGCTGGGGATGCTCGTCAAGGCGGCGAACCTCCAGCGGCTCGCGGAGGTCCGGCCGGGCGCACGACGGGTCGCGACGTGGAACGCGGAGGAGAACTCCTACATGCTGCGCATCAACATCGACCTGGGCTTCGCGCCCAGCGGCGGCTCGGGCGAGTGGCAGCTCCGTCTGGACGCGTGACGCGGGCTCGCCGACCGGTGTGGGCGGGGCTCGCTACCGTCCGCGCATGACCGCGCCACCCCTGCCCTGCCTGCTGTGCCGGACGCCGTTCACGTTCCAGGACGACGAGCCGGTCGGACCGTCCGGGAGCCTCCTGCTGGTCGGCCACGGCGGCTACCAGTCGGCGCTGTTCGACCCCGACGACGGTCTCGACGCGGGGGTCGAACGGCGCTCGCTGCGCGTCCTCCTGTGCGACCGGTGCCTCGTCGACGCGTCCCGTGCAGGCCTCGTGCAGCACGTCCACACGCTGCACCAGCGCCCCACGACGTCCGTGACTCCGTGGACGCCCGAGGACGAGGCCCCGTGGGACCCCGGGCCTGACGCGCCCGTGCCCGGCCGGGCCCAGGACTGAGGGCGGCTCAGGCGCCGACGGCGGTGCCGTGCGGCTGCGAGCGGGCCCACCAGCCGGACCAGCGCTCCTCGACCTCGGCGAACGTCGCGTCGTCGATGCCGTACGTCGAGAGCACCGCGCCGACCGTGCCGTGCGGCGGGTGGCTCGCGACGGGCACCTCGGCGATCACGAGGAACGACTCCGTGATGCCGTGCAGCTGGATCCCGAACTGGTGCTCCGCCTTGTAGACGAGCGTGCCGCCGAGCAGCGTGCCGTCGGGGCGTCGCGCCTGCACGTGCCCGCCCACCGGGATGCCGCGCACGCCGTGCAGCCCGGCGCGGTCGAGCAGCCGGTCGCTGCGGTCGCCCGCGTCGAGCCCGAACACCGACAGGGTGCGGCGCTCCTGGCCGGGGTGGGCACGCAGCAGGAACTGCAGCTGGTGGGCGAACTGGATCCAGCCCTCGTCGATCGGGTCGTACACGCCGTCGTACGTCGCGAGCCCGTCGTGGCTGCGGCGCGTGATCGTCAGGTGCGTGTGCCCGGGGTCGTGGGACGCGGCGGTCACGGCGATGACGTCGTGGCTCGGCGTCGTGAGCGTGTGCGAGAGGTTGTCGCCCTCGTACGACTGCCCGACGACCGGCTGGGCGATGAAGTAGTCGCGGATCTCGGCGTCGAGCCCGTCGTAGTCCCAGCCGAACCACTGCCGGACGAGCTCCGGCTGACGCAGGTGCGCCCACGCGGTGTGCAGGTCGGCGTGCAGGTCGAGCGACACGATCTCGCGGCGGTCGAGCGTCATCAGGACATCACCTCGGCGTCGTCGGAGGGTCCGTCACCGCCCGGTGCCGGACCCTTCCGACGGTAGTGCGACCGGCGCGCCGCCGCCTCACCACGCCGTCCCCGAGACGGGCGACGTCGCCCGGGGAGCCGTCAGCCCGTGGCGTCGAGCGGCAGGACGGCCAGGGCGTCCGGGTCGACGGCGAGCGGGACGACGCTGCCGTGGTCGAGCTGCACGCCGACGGGGGCGAGCGCGGTGACCGGCCCGATCCCGTCCACGTCGACGCGCACCTCCGACCGGCCGCGCCGCGAGGTCACCGCGAGCACCACGCCCTTGAGCCCGTCCTCCCCGATCGCGCCGACGACGCCGGGCGACGGGATGCGCTCCACGACGAAGGCACCTTCGGCCAGCGCGACGACGTCTTCGCGGTCCGCGGCGCGGCCGGTCCCGCCGCGCTCCCCGAGCGCGCGCACGAGCAGGGCGGCGGCCGCCGAGCTCACCGGCACGAACGCCTCGTAGCCGAGGAACTCGGCGACCCGACGGTCGGCGGGCCGCTGCCACAGGTCGGCGGGCGTGCCGACCTGCAGGATCCGACCCCGGTCCATGACCGCGACGCGGTCGGCGACGGCGAACGCCTCGTCCTGGTCGTGCGTGACGAGCACGGCGGTCGTGCGGGTCGCGACGAGCGCGGCGCGCAGGTCGACCGCGAGACGCTCGCGCAGCGACCGGTCGAGCGCGGAGAGCGGCTCGTCGAGCAGCAGCAGCCGCGGCCGGGGGGCGAGAGCGCGCGCGAGCGCGACGCGCTGCCGCTCACCGCCCGACAGGGTGGCGACGGGTCGCGGCCCGTAGCCCGCGAGGCCGACGAGGTCGAGCAGCTCGTCGACCAGCGCGGCGCGTCCCCCGGCCGCCCACGTCCGTCCGTCGTCGCTGCCGGGGCCGGACCCACGCCCGGCCGGGCGCCGCGCCGCGAGCCCGTACGCGACGTTGCCCGCGACGTCGCGGTGCGCGAAGAGCTGGCCGTCCTGGAACATGAGGCCGAAGCCGCGCCGGTGCACGGGCAGCCCGTCGACCGGCTGCCCGTCGAACGCGACGGACCCGCCCGCGAGCGGCTCGAGGCCGGCGACGGCCCGCAGCAGCGACGACTTGCCGCACCCTGACGGTCCGAGCAGCGCGACGACCTCGCCCGCACCGACGTCGAGGGACACCCCGTCGACGGCGGTCGTCCAGCCGCGCCGCCCGGCGGGGTACCGCACGACGACGTCCTGCACGCGCAGTCCGCTCACCAGTCACCTCCGGGGTTGCCGGCCCGCAGCCGTTCGCAGGCGGCGACGATGCCCGCGGTGAGCACCGCGAGCACGACGGACGCGGCGAGCGCCGTGCCGTAGGAGTCCGCGCCCGGCCGGCCGATGAGCCGGAAGATCACGACGGGCAGCGTGGGCCGGTCGGGGCGGGCGAGGAACGAGGTCGCACCGAACTCGCCGAGCGACGCGGCGAACGCGAACCCGACGGCGAGGCCGAGGGCGCGCGCGGCGACGGGCAGGTCCACGGTCGCGAGGACGCGGCCGGGGGCGGCGCCGAGGGTCGCGGCGGCCTCCCGCAGGCGCGGGTCGATCGCGCGCAGCACGGGCAGGACGGTCCGCACGACGAGCGGCACGGCGACGACGGCCTGCGCGACCGGCACGAGCACGGGCGACGTGCGCAGGTCGACGTCGAGCCCGAACGGCTGGTGCATCGACAGCAGGAAGCCGAACCCGACGGTCACGGCGGAGACGCCGAGCGGCAGCATGAACACCGCGTCGAGCCCGGCGACGGCCCGGCGACCGACCGCACGACGCGGCCGCCGCGACACGACGAGCGCGACGAGGCCGCCGACGACCAGCGCGATCGTGGTCGCGTCGAGTGCGACGCGCAGCGACGTCACGGCGGCGTGCAGCGGGCTGACGCCCAGCGTGTCCGCGGGCGCGGCGAGCGCGACGTAGTGGTCGACTCCCCACCCGTCGGTGGTGCGGAGCGAGCGCAGGACGAGGTTGACGAGCGGCAGCGCGAGCAGCACGACGACGACCGCGGTCACCGCGGCGGCGGCGAGGTCGAGCGCGTGCCCGTCGCCGCGCGGCACCCCGGCGGGCCGCCTGAGCGTCAGGGCCCGGACGGTCGCGGTCGGGGCGCCGAGGTCGAGGGCGCGCTCGCGACGCGCGCGCGTCCGCCCGGCGACGAGCAGCGCCCCGGCGACGACCACGAGCTGCACGACCGACAGCACCGCGGCGGCGCGCAGGTCGAGGAACTGCGTCGTCTGGATCCAGATCTCGGTCTCGATGGTCCCGAACCGCAGCCCGCCGAGGACGAGCACGGTGCCGAAGGCCGTCGCGGAGAACAGGAAGACGAGCGACGCGGCCGACGCGACCGCGGGTGCGAGCGCGGGCAGCACGACCGTCCGGAAGGCCCGCCACGGCGACGCGCCGAGCGCACGCGCGGCCTGCTCGGCGCGCGGGTCGAGCCGCTCCCACAGCCCGCCGACGGCCCGCACCACGACTGCGTAGTTGAAGAACACGAGCGCGGCGACGATGGCCGCGAACGTCCCGTCGAGCCGCAGGAACCCGAGCGGACCGCCGTCGACCAGCAACGACCGGAAGGCCACGCCGACGACGACCGTCGGCAGCACGAACGGCACCGTGACCAGCGCGCGCACGGCCGCGCGCCCGCGGAACGTCCGCCGGTACAGCACGAACGCGCCGGGCACGCCGAGCAGCACCGACACGACGGTCGCGACCGACGCCTGGGCCAGCGTCAGCCCGACGATCCGCCACGTGCGCGGTCGCGAGAACACGTCGGCGAAGCCCGACAGGTCGAGCGCGCCGTCGACGACGAACCCGCGCGCGACCATCACGACGACGGGCCACGCGAAGAACACCCCGAGGAACGCGACCGGGACCACGACGGCGGCGGTCCAGAACGCGACCGTCCCCGCCGACGGGCGCGCGCGCCCGCCCGGCGCCACGGGGGCGTCGGGCCGGGCGAGCGTCGTCGTCATCGGGTCAGCCCGCGACGATCTCCGACCACGCCGCGAGCCACTCCTCGCGGTGCGCGTCGACGTCGGCCGGTGCGACCTCGAAGGGCGCGTCCGCGAGCGGCGCCCAGCGCGCCCACTCCTCGGGCAGGTCGACCGCCGTGCTCACCGGGTACATGTACATCGAGCCCGGGATGTCGGCCTGCACCTCGTCGGACAGCAGGAAGTCGAGGAGCTGCTGCGCACCCTCGGGGTTCTCGGCGTTCGCGAGCACGCCCGCGTACTCGACCTGCCGGAAGCACGTGCCGAGCAGCGCGCCCGTCGTCGGCTCGTCGGCCTCGTCCGGCACGGTGAACGGCGGCGACGACGCGTACGACAGCACGACCGGGCGCGGCCCGTCGCCGCCACCGCCGCTGAAGTCCGTGTAGTACGCGTCCGACCAGCCCTCGGACACCTTCAGGCCGTTCGCGACGAGCGCCGTCCAGTAGTCCTGCCAGCCGTCCTCGCCCTTCGCGCCGACGGTCGCGAGCAGGAACGCGAGCCCCGGCGACGACGTGACCGCGCTCGGGACGACCAGCAGGTCCCGGTACTCGGGCTTCGTCAGGTCGTCGAGCGACGCGGGCTCCGCCACGCCGTGCTCGGTGAACCACGCGTGGTCGACGTTGAGGCACACGTCGCCGAAGTCGACCGCGGTCAGCGCGTCGGACCCGTCGACGGCGTACTGCGCGGCGTCCTCCGCCGCGGGCGCGGACGACGTGTACGGCTCGACGACGCCCTCGTCGATCGCGCGCGACGCGAACGTGTTGTCCACGCCGAACACCAGGTCGCCGAGCGGCGCGTCCTTCGTGAGGACGAGCTGGTTCACCAGGGCGCCCGCGTCGCCGGGCTGCACGACCTCGACCGTCAGGCCGCTCTCCTCCTCGAAGGACTCCAGCAGACCGTCGGACAGGCCGAACGAGTCGTGCGTGACCAGCGTGACGGTGCCGCCGCCCCCGCCGGACGCAGCGGGCGACGGGTCGCCACCGCCGATCGCGGAGCAGCCCGCGAGCGCGAGGACGGTCCCGGCGGCCAGCGCCAGGACGGGGACGGACGTGCGGCGGGGCGTGCTCGCCATCGGTGGTGCTCCTCCTTCGTCAGCAGGAGGGGGTCCCCGCACCCGTCGCACGGCGGCACCCTCGCAGGGGCGCGCCGACGACGACTGCGGAGACTGAGAAGCCCGACTCCCTACGCCGGTGTGAACCGGATCAGGTTCGAGGGTCTGCGGTGGTCCGCACTCTCAGCGTCCTGGCCGTCGGCGGGGCTGCCGGCGACGTGACGCTCCCCTGTCGTTCGCCTGCGATCCTACGCCCGTCCGACCAGCGGTCCGACCCGTCCGCGACTAGCGTGGACGCCGGTCCTGTCCCTGATGAACGCCCGGAGGTCTCCCCGCATGGACAAGCAGTCGACCGTCGCGAAGCTCGTGGGGATCGGCGGCGCGCTGGTCGCCGCGTGGCTCGCGCAGCAGGTGGTGGCCCAGGGGTGGAAGGCGACGCGCGGTCACAAGCCGCCGAAGCCCGAGGACGAGGGCGACTACCGGCTCGGCGAGGTCATCGCCGCCGCCGCGATCACGGGAGCGCTCGTCGGCGTCGCCCGCGCGCTCGCGACCCGCGGCACCGCCGCGTTCACCGCCCGCACGGAGACGGGCCGCGAGCTGGTCGACTGAGCCGGATCGCATCCGGCGTCGACGTGTCGGACGACACCTGCGAGGGGCGCCTCGCGAAGGTGCACGCGCACCGATCCGAGATCCGCGCCGCTGCCCGGCGCGCAGGTGCGACGCACATCGCCGTCGTCGGATCGGTCGCGCGGCGAGGACGGCCCGGCGTCCGACATCGACTTCCTCGTCGACGTCGACGTGCGTGAGGTCGGCCTCTTCCCGCTCATGGATCTCGCCCGAGAACTGGAGCAGGTCCTCGGCGAACGAGTCGACGTCGCCTCGCGACACGTGCTCGCCGACCACGTGGTCGCGTCGGTCCTCGCCGAGGCCGTCGCCGTCTGATCGGTGCGGGCCCGTCGCGATCCACGGGGGGGTGACCGCCCGACGGCCGACTAGATGACCGGCCACGCCTCCGTCGCGCGGTCGGGGGCGAGGGTCGGCAGCTGGTCGGTGTTGAAGACCTCGCGCAGGACGCGTCGCGCCGCGAACCAGCCGGAGAGCCCGTGCACGCCCGGACCGGGCGGCGTCGACGCGGAGCACAGGTACACACCGTCGCGCCCGGAGGCGTAGGGATCCCGGCGCGCGCTGGGGCGGGCGAACATCTGCGCGATGGTCGCGGCGCCCGCGGAGATGTCCCCGCCGACGTAGTTCTGGTTGTGGTGGTGCATCTGCGCGGCCGGGATGCAGCGCGACGCGACGACGACGTCGCGGAACCCGGGCGCGTACCGCTCGACGTGCGCGGTCACGGCCTCGGTGACGTCGACGTCGGAGCCGGCGGGCACGTGCGCGTAGGTCCACAGCGGCCGCAGGTCGCCGACGCGGCGGGACTCGTCGACGACGGTCGGGTCGCTCAGCAGCGTCATCGGACGGCGCGCGTGCCGGCCCGCCTGCACGGCCCCCTCGGACTCGACCATCTCGGCGCGCGTCCCGCCGAGGTGCACGGTGCCGGCCTGCCCGACCTCGGGGACGGTCCACGGCACGGGTTCGGACAGCACGAAGTCGACCTTCGCGGCGCCGTTGCCGTACCGGAACCGTTCGAGCGGCCGGCGGGCGCGCGGCGGCAGGTGGTCGCCCATGACGTCGAGGAGCGTGCGGGGCGAGGTGTCGAACAGGTAGGCGTGCGCGGGCGGCAGGTCGTCGCAGGTGCGGACGGGGTGGTCGGTGACGACCTCCCCGCCGTGCTCGACGAGGTCGTCGACGAGCGCCGCGACGATCGACCCGGAGCCTCCGCGCGGGATGGCCCACCCGGCGCCGGCGTGGCCGAGGGCCGCGAGCAGCAGGGCCGTCCCGGAGCCCGCGAGCGACGGCAGCGCGGTGATGGTGTGCGCGGCGACCCCCGTCAGGAGGGCGGGTGCGACGTCGTCGATGAAGGGGCGGTCCCACAGGCGGGTGCCCTGCTCCAGGACGCGCAGCCCGAAGTGGACGGCGGCGGGCGCGCCGTGCGGCAGCAGTCCCGCCGGGATGCTGCGCTTGTCGCCGAGCGCGACGCGCACGACGTGCCCGGGGTGCGCGGCGAGCGGCCCGACGAGCGACCGCCAGGCGGGCCCGTCGACGCCGAGGCGCTCCACCGTGCGGTCGAGGTCGTGGTACGCGATGCCGGCCCGACCGCCGGGCAGCGGCTGCGCGAACGAGATCTCGGGAGTCAGCAGCTCGACGCCCCGCGCGCGCAGGTCGAACGACCGGAAGAACGGCGACGCCCACGCCATGGGGTGCACGGCCGAGCACAGGTCGTGCACCATCCCGTCGGCCAGGCCGAGGTCGAGCGTGCGTGCACCGCCGCCGACGGTCGGCTGCCCCTCGAGGACCAGGACGCCGAGGCCCGCGCGGGCGAGCGTGACCGCGGCGGCGAGCCCGTTCGGACCGGACCCGACGACGACGACGTCCCGGTGGTGCGTCATGCCTCGATTCAACCCCTCCTCGCGCCCGAGCGGTGGGCGAACCTGGGCGCGCGCCTCAGAGGGGACCGATGTCGTCACTTCCGGTGCGACGCTCACGGTCCGCCTCGTCGGCGTCGGAGCCCGACCGCGCCCGCTCGAGGTCGGCGGTGAGCTCGTCGACGACGAGCAGCTCCCCGCGCACCTTCCCAGTGCGGTAGCCGGCACGGCCGACCATGTGCGCGGCGACGGGTGCGGTGAGCATCTGGAACAGCGCGACGAGGACGAGCGCCCACACCGCGCCGCCGGACCGCAGCCGCAGCGCGAGGCCGATGAGGCACAGCACCAGGCCGAGCACCTGCGGCTTCGTCGCAGCGTGCATGCGGGCCAGCAGGTCGGGGAAGCGCAGCGCGCCGACGCCCGCCGCGAACGCGAGCAGCGCCCCGCCGAGCAGGAAGATCACCGAGGCGACGTCGGCGACGGTGTCCCACCAGCTGTTCATCGGACCTCCCCCTCCGCCTGGCCGCCGTGCAGCTCCTCCGTGTCCTCGGGCTGCTCGCCCAGCGCCTCCTGCTCGGCCGCGGCGCGCGCGGCCTCCTCGGCGGCGATCTCCTCACGCGTGCGGACGCGCCCCTCGCCCTCGGGCTCGACGGCGGCGAACCGCGCGATCGTCACCGAACCGACGAACCCCACGAGCGACAGCACGACGAGGATCGGCACGACGTCGGCCCGCCGGTTGGCGGCGGCGTAGAGCGCGACGCCGACGATCATCGTGGCCACGACCACGTCGAGGGCGACGGTCCGGTCGAGCATCGACGGGCCCTTCTCGGCCCGGACGATCGCGAACGCGGCGCCCAGCACGAGCAGCACGCTGCAGATGACGACGACGACGGTCATGGCGGTCATGCGGTCACCCCCGCGGCGCGCAGCTCCTCGTCGGACGCGAACGCGCGCAGCACGCGCTCCTCCTGCTCGAGCACCGTGCGGCGCGCGGCCTCGATGCCGCCGCTCTCGTGCACGTCGAGCACGTGCAGGTAGAGCATCCCGGTGAGCCGGTGCGCCTCGACGACGAGCGACCCGGGCACGAGCGAGCAGAGCTCGGCCGTGAGGGTCAGGTACAGGTCGGAGTGGCTGCGCAGCTGCACGCCGATGACGGCGCCGCGCGGCGTGTACCGGGGACGCAGCGCGATCGCGCTGACCTCGGCGGACGCGCGGACCACGTCGAGCACGAACCGGCCCACGAGCACCGCGAGCCCGCGCGGCCGCACGCGGCCCTGGAACTGGATCGGCGCCATGCGCAGGCCCGTCGTGACGAGCAGCGCGAGCCCGGCACCGGCGAGGACGTTGCCGACGGACAGGTCGCCCCAGAGCAGCACCCACACGACCGTCAGCCAGACGACCGTCGCCCACTGCGTGCGCCAGCGGGACCGGCGCGGGTGCAGGCTCATCCGCCCACCTCCGCGACGTCGGTGCGGACGGCCGCGTCGGGCGCGCTGCCGGTCGTGTCGGCGGCGTCCGTGCCGACCTCGCCGCCCTCGCCGCCGTGCGCGGCCTCCTCGGTCACCTCGACGGAGACGCCTTTGCCGCGCTTCCCGTCGGGCAGCACGGCCTCGACGTACGGGGTGCGCTCGGTCAGCGCGTCGGCGGCCCGCTGGGTGTACGCGTAGAGCGGCCCGGCGGCGACCGTGAGGCCCAGGCCGAAGACGATGAGCGCGGCGGCGGGGCCGACCATGCCGAACGGCAGCCGCACGGGCGGCCGCTCCTCCTCGGGCACCTGCCAGAACGCCTTGTTCCACGCCTTGACCAGCGCGTACAGCGTGAGCAGCGACGTGACGACCGACCCGACGACCAGCACGTACGCGAGCGGCGTGCCGACCTGCACGCCCGCCTCGAGCAGCCCGAGCTTGCCGAGGAACCCGGACAGCGGCGGGATGCCCGACAGGTTCATCGCCGGCACGAAGAACAGGATCGCCAGCAGCGGCGCGAGCTTGGCCAGGCCGCCGAGCTTGGTCAGCGACGTCGACCCGCCCGCACGTTCGACGAGCCCCACGACGAGGAACAGCGCGGTCTGCACGGTGATGTGGTGGACCACGTAGTAGATCGCGGCGGTCCACCCGGCGTCGGTGGACAGGGCGATGCCGAACACCATGTACCCGATGTGGCTGACCAGCGTGAACGACAGCAGACGTTTGATGTCGTCCTGCGCGACGGCGCCGAGGATGCCGACGACCATCGTCGCGAGCGCGGCCCACATGAGGGCGTCGTCGAGCCTGCCCTCGGGGAAGAGCAGCGTCTGGGTGCGGATGATCGCGTAGACGCCGACCTTGGTGAGCAGGCCGGCGAACACGGCGGTGACGGGTGCGGGCGCGGTCGGGTAGGAGTCCGGCAGCCAGGCGGACAGCGGGAAGACCGCCGCTTTGATCGCGAACGCCAGGATCAGCAGCACCTGCAGGACGAGCCGCACCCCGGGGTCGATCTCCGGGAGCCGGATCGCGAGCTGGGCCAGGTTCACGGTGCCCGTCGCGGCGTAGATCGAGGCGAGCGCGACGAGGAAGAGGATCGACGAGAGCAGCGCGACGACGACGTAGATCGTGCCCGCCCGGATGCGCTCGCGCGTCCCGCCCAGGGTGAGCAGCACGAACGACGCGGCGAGCAGGATCTCGAACCCGACGTAGATGTTGAACAGGTCGCCCGAGAGGAACGCGTTCGCGACGCCCGCCGTCAGCACCAGGTACGTCGGGTGGAAGATCGAGATCGGCGCGGACTCCTCGTCGTCCTCCTGACCCTGGGCGAGCGAGTAGAGCAGGACGCAGAGGGTGACGGTCGCGGAGACCGTGAGCATGAGCGCCGACAGGCGGTCGGCGACGAGGTCGATCCCGACGGGTGCGGCCCAGCCGCCGACGTCGACGACGAGCGGGCCGTCGTCCGCGAGCACGAGGAGCGCGGCCGAGACGAGCACGACGATCACGAGCGCGACGACGCTCACGATGCGCTGGAGCGTCGGGCGCCGGTACAGCGCGAGCGCGAGGCCCGCGGCGGACAGCGGGACGACGACGGGGAGCGGCACGAGCCAGGTCCAGTCGGTCATCGCTCCCCCTCTCCTGCGGTGCGGGCCGGGTCCCCGGCCGGGCGGGCGGGCGCACCCTCGTCGGTCTCGTCGCGGATGGACGCGGCTTCCTCGTCGATCGAGCTGCCGGTGCCCTCGGTGTCGGCGTCGGTCGTCGCGCGTTCGTCGATCGCGGCGAGGCGCGCGATGCGGCGGTCCTCGACGTCGTCCTGCACCTCGTCGTGCCGGTGCAGCTGCCACGACCGGTACGCCATGGCCAGCAGGAACGCGGACAGGCCGAGCGTGATGACGATGGCGGTGAGGACCATCGCCTGCGGCAGCGGGTCGGTCATCTGCCCCTCGGGCGTCGCGCCGACGATAGGCGGCCGCCCCGCGGCACCGCCCGCGACGAGGAACAGCAGGTTCGCGCCGTTGCCGAGCAGGATCACGCCGATGAGGACGCGGCTCAGCGAGCGCTCGAGCAGCAGGTAGACGCCCACGGTGAACAGCGCGGCGATCGCGACCACCAGGACGATGTTCGGGCTCATGTCGATCACGGCTGCTCACCCGCCGCCCGGGCCGCGACGATCCGGTCCGCCTCGCTCACGGTGGCCTGCTCGTCGGGCGAGGAGCCGACGCTCGTGTCGTCCTCGCCCGTCTCGGCACGCCGGTCGATCTCGGCCCCGAGGCTGCGCAGGATGTCCAGCACGAGGCCGACGACGACCAGGTAGACCCCGATGTCGAAGAACAGGCTGGTCACCAGGTGGATGTCGCCGATGACCGGCAGGTGGATGTCGAGGATCCACGACTGCAGGACGGACCCGCCCGCGAGCTGCGCGACCAGCCCGACACCCGCGGACAGGAACAGCCCGAGGCCCAGCAGCAGACCGGGCTGCACGGGTGCCGCCTCGCCGAGCTCGTACCGGCCGCCCGCGAGGTACCGCACGATGAGCGCGATGCCCGTGACGAGACCCGCGGCGAAGCCGCCGCCGGGCGCGTTGTGCCCCGAGAAGAGCAGGTAGATCGAGTACACGAGCATCGTGTGGAACAGCAGCCGCACGACGACCTCGAAGATGACGGACCGCCGCTGCGGCGCGAGCGTCTTGCCCGCGCTGAGCCACTGCCGGTCCCGCGACGACGACGAGCCGCCCTCGGCGGGCAGGTCGTCCCGACGGCGGCGCAGGACCGCCATCGGGTCCTCGCTGCCGCCCCACACCGCCCGGTCGGCGGGCGCGTCGCCCGCGCGGTAGATCGCCCCGCCGCGACGCGAGAGGAAGACGAGCGACGCGACGCCGGTCGCGGCGACCAGCAGCACCGAGATCTCGCCCATGGTGTCCCACGCGCGGATGTCGACGAGCGTCACGTTGACGATGTTCTTGCCGCCGCCGAACTCGACGGCCTCCTCCGCGAAGTGCTCGGACACCGGCGCGTGGACGCGCGCGTTCGGCACGACGAGCGCGATCCCGGCGACGGTCAGCCCGACCGCGAGGCCGACGCCGAGCCGCACCCACCGGCTCGCGGCGAGCGGCCGGTCGGAGAAGTACGGGGGCAGGCGGCGCAGGACCAGCACGAACACCACGAGGGTCACGGTCTCGACGAGCACCTGGGTGAGCGCGAGGTCGGGGGCGCCGTGCAGCAGGAACAGGCCGGCCACGGCGTACCCGCCAATCCCGAGCAGGATCACGGCCTTGAGGCGTCGGCGTGCACGCGCGGCCAGGATCGCCGAGGTGACCGCGACGGCCGCGAACACGATCTGCGCGGGGTTGTCCCAGCGCCGCATCGACTCGGGCACGCTCGTCTGCGTGATGAGGACGGTCGCGACCGACCCGACGAAGACGATGAGGATGATGCCGAGGTAGAGCGGCAGCGAACCACGCTGCGTGACGGCGGTGACGTCGGCGGCGAAGTCGTCGAGCCGGCGCATGAACTTGCGGTAGACGCTGTCGGCCTCGGGCCCGCGGTACAGCCCGGACTGCCACCGCTCGACGCGGGCGCGGGCGAGGAACAGGAGCGTCCCGACGCCGAGGATCCCGAGCGTGAGCCAGAAGACCGGTGACACGCCCGCCCAGAGCGTGAGGTGCCCGGGCTCGCCGTACGGGTACGTGTCGGCGTAGGGCGCGAGCAGGTGCTCGCCCAGCTGCGGCAGCAGCGCGACGGCCAGGCCGAGCACGGCCAGGATCATCGCCGGCCAGACCAGCAGGAGCGTCGGGTGCGTGATCGGCGCGGGGGTCGCGTCGGGCTCGGCGCCCTCGTGCAGCGCCGGTCCGCCGCTCGCGTCGGGCGCCGCGGCCTCGGGGATCACGGCGGGCTTCGTCGCGAACGCGCCCCACCACAGCCGCAGCCCGTACGCGACGGTCAGCGCTGACCCGACCGCGACCATGACCAGCACGATCGGGCCGATCGCCCCCTCGTCGAGGTGCGCGACGCCCTCGAGCCCCGCCTCCTTCGCGACGTACCCGGCGAACGGCGGCAGGCCGATCATCGACGCCGTGGCGAGCCCGCCCGCGAGCGCCGTGAGCGGCAGCTCCTTGCCGACGCCCGACAGCCGCCGCAGGTCGCGCGTCCCGGTCGCGGCGTCGACGACGCCGACCACGAGGAACAGCGACGCCTTGAACATCGCGTGCGCGCCGATCATCGCGAGGCCCGCGAGCGCGGTCGCCTGCGTGCCGAGGCCGACGAGCAGCACGATGAGGCCGAGCTGGCTGACCGTGCCGAACGCGAGCACGAGCTTGAGGTCGTGCTGCCGCAGCGCGCGGTAGCCGCCGAGCAGCAGCGTCCCGCCGCCGAGGACGACGATCATCCAGCGCCACACGGGTGCGGTCGCGAACGCGGGCGCGAACCGCGCGACGAGGTAGACACCGGCCTTCACCATCGCGGCGGCGTGCAGGTACGCGCTCACGGGGGTCGGCGCGGCCATCGCGGCGGGCAGCCAGAAGTGGAAGGGCAGCAGCGCGGACTTGGTCGCGGCGCCCAGCAGCAGGCAGACGATCGCGACGGTGGCGATCGTCCCGCCCGGCGGGTCGGCGATGACGGCGGACATCCGGTACGTGCCCGCGGCCTCGCCCAGCAGCACGAGGCCGACGAGCATCGCGAGGCCGCCCGCGGTCGTGATGACGATGGCCTGCATGGCGGCGCGACGGCTCGGCTTGCGCTCCGAGTAGTGCCCGATGAGCAGGTACGACGTGACGGTCGTGAGCTCCCAGAACACGAACAGCAGCAGCATGTCGTCGGCCGTGACCAGCCCGAGCATCGCCCCGGCGAACGCGACGAACACGCCGCCGAACCGGCCCAGCCCGTGCGCCGTCACGGAGAAGTACCCCGCGCAGTAGACGAGCACGAGCGCGCCGACGCCGCCCACGACGAGCGTCATGAACCACGAGAGGGTGTCGAGCCGGAACGTCAGCTCGAGGCCCAGCGCGGGGATCCACTCGACGACCTCGACCGGGCCGTTCCCGGCCTGCACCTGCTGCGTCCAGGTGAGCGCCCAGACCGCTGCGGAGGCCGGTGCGAGGGCCAGCACCCAGAACGCGCGACGCCCCAGCAGACGGACCAGGGTGGGCGCGACGACGGCTGCTGCGAGGTGCACGGTGAGCAGCAGCAGCACGCGTCCGGCTCCGTCCTGTCGGGGGCGGGTGGTCGGTCGGGAGGCTTCAAGGAGTTGGTCAAGATCCTATCAACCGCTTTCCCGTGGTCGTCCCACGGCGGCCGCCGCCACCCGTCTGCCGCACTCCCCCGACGGCCCCGTCGTGGCGCCCGGGTCGGCGCCCCACGCGGTCCCCGTGACGGGGTCGCCGGGGCATGAGGGGCGAGCGCGTGCCGCGTGCGTCCGGACGTCCCGTCAGGGCCGTCCGGGTCGCCGTTACGGTGTGCGCGTGAGCGTGCTGCAGTGGGTGTGCCTGGCGGTCGTCGTCGCCGCGACCGTGGTCGGCGTCGCGCTGTTCTCCCGGGGCGTCGTCGCCATCGTGCGGACCGTGCGCATCGGCCGCGTCGCCCCCGGCCGGTCCGGTCCCGTCGGCACGCGCCTCGCGACGCTGCTGCGCGAGGTCGTCGGGCACGGACGGTTCCAGCACCGGCCCGTCGTGCGCGTCGCGCACTGGGTGGTCATGGTGTCGTTCCCGCTGCTCGTGCTCACGCTCGTCGCCGGGTACGGGCAGGTCGTGTCGCCGACGTGGGCGCTGCCGCTGATCGGGCACCTGTGGCCGGTCGAGTGGGTGGTCGAGGCGTTCGCGTGGGCCGCGCTGCTCGGGATCGTCGCGCTGTTCGTCCTGCGGCTGCGCATCTCGCCGCGGGCCGCCGCGCCCGAGGTCGAGCGTCGCCGGTCGCGGTTCTTCGGGTCGAACCAGGCGCAGGCGTACTTCGTCGAGGCCACGGTGTTCGCCGTCGTCGCGGCCGTGCTGGTGCTGCGCGGCCTCGAGTACGCGCTGCTCTCGCAGGCCGGCGAGACCGGGCTCGGGCTGCACTTCCCGCTCACCGCCTGGTTCGGCGGCTTCTGGGCAGGCGGGTCGACGGCCGCGCTGGAGACGGCGGTCGTCGTGGCCGCGACCGTGAAGATCGTCGTGTCGATGTCGTGGTTCGTCGTCGTCGGCCTGCAGCCCACGATGGGCGTCGCGTGGCACCGGTTCCTCGCGGTCGTCAACGTCTACGCGCGCCGCGAGCCCGCCGGCGGTCCCGCGCTCGGGCCGCTCGTGCCGCTCACGCTCGCCGACGGCACGGCTGTCGACCTGGCCGCGCTCGAGGACCTGCCCGACGACGCCCGCCTCGGCGCGGGCGCGATCGAGGACCTGTCCTGGAAGCAGCTCCTCGACACCGCGACGTGCACCGAGTGCGGCCGCTGCCAGGACCAGTGCCCGGCCTGGGCGACCGGCAAGCCGCTGTCCCCCAAGCTCGTCATGCTCTCGCTGCGCGACCACGCCGCCGCCACGGCCCCCTACCTGCGCGCGACAGCCGCGGCGGGCGCGGTGACGGAGGGCACGGCGGCCCCGGTCGACCGCCGCGCAGCGGTCGAGGACGACCCGCACGCCGGCGTGGACCTGGTCGCCGCGGGCGTCATCGACCCCGACGTGCTCTGGGCGTGCACCACCTGCGGTGCCTGCGTCCAGCAGTGCCCCGTCGACATCGAGCACGTCGACACGATCGTCGACGTCCGCCGCTACCAGGTGCTCATGGAGTCCGCGTTCCCCAAGGAGCTCGGCGGCACGTTCACCAAGCTCGAACGGCAGGGCAACCCGTGGGGCCTGCCCGCGCGCGCCCGGCTCGACTGGGCCAAGGGACTCGACTTCGACGTGCCCGTCGTCGGTGCCGACGTCGAGTCCGCCGCCGACGTCGACTACCTGTTCTGGGTCGGCTGCGCGGGCGCCTACGAGGACCGCGCGAAGAAGACGACGCGTGCCGTCGCCGAGCTGCTGCACGCCGCCGGGGTGTCGTTCGCCGTCCTCGGCGACGGCGAGACCTGCACCGGCGACCCCGCCCGCCGCGCGGGCAACGAGCTGCTCTACCAGATGCTCGCGTCGCAGAACGTCGAGGTGCTCAACGAGGTCGGCGCGCAGCGCATCGTCGTGACCTGCGCGCACTGCTTCAACACGATCAGCCGCGAGTACCCGCAGCTCGGCGGCCGGTTCACCGTCCTGCACCACACCGAGCTGCTCAACACCCTCGTCGCCGACGGGCGGCTGGTGCCGGTGGAGCCGGGCGCCGACGCGGGTGCGGGTGGGGGCACGGTCGGCCAGCGGATCACCTACCACGACCCCTGCTACCTGGGCCGGCACAACCAGGTCTACACGCCCCCGCGCGAGCTGCTGGCCGCGATCCCCGGCGCCGAGCTCGCCGAGATGCCGCGCAACCGCGAGACGTCCTTCTGCTGCGGCGCGGGCGGCGCGCGCATGTGGATGGAGGAGTCCGTCGGCACCCGCATCAACGCGACGCGCGCGGCCGAGGCGATGAGCACCGGAGCCGACGTCGTCGCGACCGCCTGCCCCTACTGCACGGTCATGCTCTCCGACGGGGTCGCGGCGGTCGCCGCGTCCGACGGGGGCGCCGACGGCACGGCAGCCGCAGGTCCGGGCGCCGAGCCGGTCGGCACGGACGCCCCCGCAGGTCCGACCTCGCCCGCCGGCCCGGACCGCGGGCCCGCCGGCGGTGCGCCCGCCCGCGCGTCGGTGGGAGTCCCCGAGGTCGCCGACATCGCCGTCCTCCTGCGCGACTCCCTCCGCGCCCCCACCCTCTGACGCCCCGTCAGCGCGGGCCGTCGCCCGGTGGCGGGTCAGTCGTCCTTCGGCTTGGTGTACACCGCGTGCATCGCCGCCTTCGCCTTGTCCGGGAGGACCGCGGCGGCGGCCGTCTGCATGCGGGCCTTGAGCGAGTGCACCTCGATCTTGTCCTTGCCCTTCATCAGCGCCTCGTACCCCTGCCGCGCGACGTCGGCCGGGTCGTCCTTCGGGCTGTCCGCGACGGGCGTGTCCTCCATGCCGGCCTGCTCGAAGAAGCTCGTGTCGGTCGGCCCGGGTGCGAGCACCGTGACGGTGACGCCCGTGCCCTCGAGCTCGTGCCGCACCGCCTCCGCGAACGAGGTGAGGAACGACTTCGACGCCGCGTACGTCGCGTAGTACGGGCCGGGCTGCGTCGCGGCGGTCGACGACGTCACGAGCACCCGCCCGGAGCCGCGCTCGACCATCGCGGGCAGGAGCGCCTTCGACAGCCGCACGGTCGACTCGACGTTGAGACGGATCGTCTCGAGCTCGCCGTCGAGCGGCGTCTCCACGAACCGGCCGCCCTGCGCCGTCCCGGCGTTCAGCGCGAGCGCGTCGACGGGCCGGCCGAGCGCGCGCACCTCGGCGAGCAGCGTCTCGACGCCCTCCACCGTCGACAGGTCGGCCTGGACCGCGCGCGCCGCGACCTCGCCGCCGAGCCGGTCGGCGACCAGGGAGACGTCCGCCTCCAGGGCCGTGAGGAGCAGGTCGAACCCGCCGTCGGCGAAGCACTGGGCGAGCTCGAGCCCGATGCCGCTCGACGCGCCGGTCACGACGGCGAGCGGGCGGGGCTGGCCGATCGGTCGGTCGGGCACGGCGGTCTCCTCGCTCATCGCGGGCCCACGCCGGTTTCCTCACGCAGACCGTCGACGCTAGGCGCGCCCACCCTCGCCCGCACCTCGGCCCCAGCCGACCCCCGCTCCTCGGGCGCCGGGCTCGACGACCCGGCGGCGTGCGGGGGGTGTCCCCCACCCCCACCTCGTCGGGGCACCCGATGGATCGGGCAGCGCCGCGCGGGCGACGGTGGACGTGTCCGCATCGTCCGGTCCCTCCCGGCCGGACGTGCCCCCGACACCGGGCCACCGCCCGCGGAAGGAAGTCCCATGCGCAGCACCGCACCGACGCACCCCGCGACCCCCGACCAGCCCGTCCCCGAGGGGACCCCCTCGACCGCAGGCCCCGGCCCTCTGCGCCACCGGCGCGCCCTTCGCGGCGCGGCCGCGCTCCTCGCCGCGGGCGCCCTCGTCGGCGGCACGCTCGTCGCGCCGGCGACAGCCGGAGCACCGACCGCCACGACCGGCGCACCCGCACCGGAGCAGGCCGACCAGGCGCGCGGGGGGCACGGTCGCGACACCGTCCGGGGCGCGGTCGACGCGCTCGTCCGCGACGACGGGTTCCCCGCCGCGCTCGCGTCGGTCCGCGACGAACGCGGGCGCACCCGCCACCTCGTCGCCGGGGTCGGCGACCTCACCACGGGCGCGCGGGTCCCGACGGACGGCCAGGTCAGGTTCGCGAGCAACAGCAAGACGTTCGTCGCCGTCGCCGTCATGCAGCTGGTCGGCGAGGGGAAGATCGAGCTCGACGCACCGATCGGCACGTACCTGCCGGGCCTGGTCGACAACAGGCGCGACGGTGCTGAGCGCGTCGACGGCGCGACCATCACGGTCCGGCAGGTCCTGCAGCACACGAGCGGGATCCCCGAGTACCTCGACGTGCTGCTCTCCGACGGGCTGTCAGGCGTCGACGCGATGATCGACACGTACGTCCAGCCCCGCGCGCTGCTCGACGCGGCCATGACGCGACCTGCCACGTTCGCGCCGGGCTCGTCGTGGTCGTACAGCAACACGAACTACGTGATCGCCGGGCTGCTGGTCGAGGAGGTCACCGGGCGCCCGCTGCACGAGGTCCTCACGCAGCGCGTCATCGAGAGGGCCGGCCTGCGCGACACGTACCTCCCCGCGGTCGGCGAGCGCGTGATCCGCGGCCGCCACCCGCACGGCTACCACTCCGACACCCCCGGTGGGACTCTGCGCGACGTCACGGAGCTCGACCCGAGCGCGGCGTGGGCCGCAGGGGACGTGATCGGAACCCCGAGCGACCTGATCCGCCTCTACACCGCGATCCTCGACGGCCGCCTGGTCGGCGCGGCGGAGCTCGCCGAGATGCAGAAGACCGTGCCCGTGCCCGCCGAGTGGGGTCCGATGCGGTACGGCCTGGGGATCGCCGAGACGGCGCTGAGCTGCGGCGGCGTCGCGTGGGGTCACGGCGGCGACATCTTCGGCTACTCGACGCGCGAGGGCGTGACGACCGACGGCCGCGCCGCGTCCGTGGCGGTCACGGCGCTCCCGTCGTCGGTCTCGGACCCGGCTGCCATGCAGCACGTCGACGCGGTCATCGACACGGCCCTCTGCGCGTGATCGCCCCGGCCCCCCGCCGGACCTGACCCCGTCCGCACGCACGACGCACGACGCACGACGCACGACGAGAACGACATCAGCGCCGCCAGGGAGCCCCTCCGCGGCGCTGATGTCGTTCTCGGCGCGGGTGGGTCGACGCCAGGCGACGCAGGAGCGTGAGGGGTCGGGTGGGCTCGGCGGGGCGGTCAGGGGGTGGGGTCGTCGGCCAGGCGGCGCAGGAGCGTGAGGAGCTGCGCGCGCTCGTCGGGGGCGAGGCGGTCGAGGCGGCCGGCGACGCCCTCGTGGCGTCGGGCGGAGACGTCGGCGAGGAGCGCGCGGCCGGCGTCGGTGAGCTCGATGAGGGTGGCACGGCGGTCGGTGGGGTCGGCGATCCGGCGGACGAGACCGTCGGCCTCGGCGGCGTCGACCTTCGACGTGACCGACCGCGGGGCGACGTCGAGGGCGGACGCGACGTGCCCGAGCCGCAACGGTCCGTCGCAGTGCTGGAGGACGCGCAGCATCCGGACCTGCCCGGGCGCCTGGCTCGCCGGCCCGAGCGACGAGGTGGCGGAGCGGCGGATGTCACGCAGCAGCCGGTGCAGGAGGTCGAGCAGCTCCGCGGACTCGTCCCCCGCGGTCGGCCCGGCGATCGCGGGCGCGGGGGCCGGGTCGGTGGCAGCGTCGTCGTGCGGGCTCACGGCCGTGACGGTACCCGCCTCGCGAACAGTTGTGAACCAACGACATAGTGAGTTAACCTCAGCATCGCGTGCTCACCCGGCACGTCCCCCCGCACGAAGGGAGACGCCTCATGTCTCTCCCCCACCACCCCGGACCCGCGCCCACCGGCATGGGTCGCGGCGGCGGCAACCCGCAGATGCGCGGCTTCGCCCGCGACCGGTCCGTCAGCCGCCGACGCCTCTCGCGCGCCACCCTCCGCCGGATCCTCACCTTCGCCCGGCCGCACCGCCGCGCCCTCGCCGTCTTCCTCGTCCTCATCACGCTCGAGGCCGGCGCCGGCGCACTGCCGCCGCTGCTGTTCAAGCACCTCATCGACGACGGCATCACGCAGGGCGACACGCGCCTGGTCGTCCTCATCGCCGTCGCGGTCGCCGCGCTCGCGGTGCTGTCCGCCGGGCTCGCCGTCGCCGACCGCTGGGTCTCGTCCCGCATCGGCGAGGGCCTGATCCTCGACCTGCGCACCGCGGTCTTCGACCACGTGCAGCGCATGCCCCTCGCGTTCTTCTCCCGCACCCGCACCGGCGCGCTCGTGCAGCGGCTCAACGGCGACGTCCTCGGCGCGCAGCAGGCGTTCACCTCGACGCTGCAGAACGTCGTGAGCAACGCGCTCACCGTCGTGTTCGTGCTCGCCGCGATGCTGTCCATGTCGTGGCGACTGACGCTGCTCTCCCTGATCCTGCTCCCGCTGTTCGTGCTGCCCGCCCGCTGGTTCGGGCCGCGGATCGCCGCCGTCACGCACGAGTCGTACGAGCTCAACGCGCAGGCCGCGCAGACCATGCAGGAGCGGTTCAACGTCGCGGGCGCCCACCTGGTCAAGGTGTTCGGCGACCCCGAGCGCGAGTCCGCCGCCTACGCCGAGCAGGCCTCCCGCGTCCGCGACATCGGCGTCAAGCGCGCCCTCTACGGCACGTGGTTCCGCGTCGGCCTCACGACGCTCGCCGCGATCGCGACCGCGATCGTCTACGGGCTCGGCGGCCTCGCCGCGATCCAGGGCGAGCTCACCGTCGGCGTCGTCGTCGCGCTCGCGTCGTACCTCGGCCGGCTCTACGGCCCGCTCACCGCGATGTCGAACGTGCAGGTCGACGTCATGACCGCGCTCGTCAGCTTCGAGCGCGTCCTCGAGGTCCTCGATCTCGAGCCCACCGTGACCGACGCGCCGGACGCGCACAACCTCCGCGACGACGTCGCCGCGCGCGGCGCGAGCGTCGAGCTCGACGCCGTGGGCTTCCGCTACCCCACCGCCGACGAGGTGTCGCTCGCGTCGCTCGAGTCCGTCGCGACGCTGCGTGCCGACACCGCCGAGGACACGCTCGGCGACGTCTCGTTCACGGTGCCCGCCGGGCACCTCGTGGCACTCGTCGGCCCGTCGGGCGCGGGCAAGACGACGATCTCCCAGCTCGTCACGCGCATGTACGACCCGACGCGCGGCTCGGTCCGCATCGCGGGTGCCGACCTGCGCGGCGTGACGCTCGACTCGCTGCGCGCGACCGTCGGCGTCGTGAGCCAGGAGGCCCACCTCTTCCACGACACCATCGCGGGCAACCTGCGGTTCGCCCGGCCCGACGCGACCGACGCCGACCTCGAGCGCGCGCTGCGCCAGGCGCACGTGTGGGAGCTCGTGATGCGCCTGCCCGACGGGCTCGAGACCGTCGTCGGCGACCGCGGCTACCGCCTGTCCGGCGGCGAGCGCCAGCGGCTCGCGATCGCGCGGCTGCTGCTCAAGGCGCCCGACGTCGTCGTGCTCGACGAGGCCACGGCGCACCTCGACTCCGAGTCCGAGGCCGCCGTGCAGGCCGCGCTCGACGAGGCCCTCGTGGGCCGCACGTCGCTCGTCATCGCGCACCGGCTGTCGACGGTCCGCCGCGCCGACTCGATCGTCGTCGTCGACCGCGGCCGCGTCGTCGAGCACGGCACGCACGCCGAGCTCGTCGCCCGCGGCGGCCTGTACGCCGACCTCTACCGCACCCAGTTCGCCGCGGACACGGTCGACGCCGCCTGACCCGTCAGCGGTGGGACGTGCGGACCAGGCCGCCCGCGACCGTCTGGACGAGCGCGTCCTCGATCGCCGCCGCGCGCCAGTCGGGGCGCAGCGCGTCGGGACCGTCCGTCGCGGCCCACCGTCGCCAGGCCGTCCCCGCGTACGACCCGGCGTACGCCGCACCGAGCCCGACGAGCGCGGCGACGACGTGCGACCCGGGACTCCGCCGCTCGACGACCGACAGGGCGACGGCACCCAGTGCTCCCCCGACGAGCCGGCCGGTGAATGCGGGGAACGCGGTCCGCGGCGGCGCCGACGGCAGCTTGTCCCCGGCCGCTTCACCCAGCACCGCGAGAGCGGCGAGCCCGCGCAGCAGCGCCGGGCCTGGACCGTGCCGCCCGCGCGTCCCCGCGCCGACGGGCACACGGATCGCTGCGGAGGCGCGCCCGCCGACGGCGAGCCCGAGGACGGCGGACCGGATCACCACACCCATGCGCCGTGTCTACGCGCCCGACGCCGCTCCGGCATCTCGACCGCGTCTTCCCCGGCGGAGGCGGCCGTCAGGTCAGCGGAAGCGGCCCAGGTGGATGCCCACGAACGCGAGGGCGGCGATCGTCTCGCCGTCGCGGATCGTGCCGTCGGCGACGAGCGCCAGGACGTCGGCGAACGGCACGGTCCGCACGGTGTCGATGCCCTCCTCGACCCGCCCGTGCCCGTCGTCGTCGACGAGCGGCGACAGCCCGCGCGCGAGGAAGACGTGCTCGGGCGCGTCGGCGATGCCGTTGAGCGCGTCCATCCGCCCGACGGCGGTCCACGCGCGCGCGGCCAGGCCGGTCTCCTCCGCGAGCTCGCGCTGCGCGGCGACCAGCGGGTCCTCGCCGTCGGTGCCGCCCGCGGGGACCTCGACCGAGACGGCGCCGGTCGTGTAGCGGCGCTGCGACACGAGCACGACCTCGTCGTCGTCGGTGAGCGCGACGACGAACACCGAGTGGTTGCGCACCTCGACGACCCCGTAGACGCCGGGTCCGCCGTCGGGGCGCAGCACCTGGTCCTCACGCACGCGGATCCACGGGTTCTCGTAGACGACGCGGCTCTCGGTGGTGGTCCAGCCGGCGTGCTCGCTCACAGGTCGGCGGGGTCGACGAGGAAGTCGGCCTCGTCGGCGATCTCCCCCCCGAGCACCCCGTGGAGGGCGCGCGTCACGGCCTGGACCTGCGGTGCGGCGCGGCCGCGCGCGACCTTGTGCGGGAACGACGGCTTCTCCATCTCGAGCTCCTCGACGAGGAGCGGCTCCCAGTGCACGCGGTACGCGACGACGCCGTCGGCGGTCCACGGCAGGTCGCGCAGGAGCGGCGGGAGCTCGGTCTCGGCAGCGGCCTCGACGGCGATGGTCCCGTCGACGCCGAGGTCGACGAGGATCCCGTAGGACTCGGCGGGCGGCGGAGACGCGAGCATGACCTCGTCGAACGCGGCGGCCTCGGCCATGAGGCGCGCACGCTCGGCCTCGTCGTCGACGCCGAACTGCTCGAGCGCGGCGCGCAGCCCGGAGCCGCCGGCCTCGGTGATGCCGCCGGCGCCGCTGGTCGACCCGCGCCCGACGCCCGCCATGGGTCCGTCCCAGCGGGACGTGGGCTCGGACAGCCGCGCGCGCGGCACGACGGTCTGCACGACGGACAGCGCCTCGGCGGGCTCGAGCCAACGGTCGGTCAGCAGCGTGAGGTCGATCGCGCCGTCGACGTCGGGCGTGAGCACGACGCCGGACCCGCCGACCCGCACGGCACCGCCGAGCCGCCGCGCGCACGCGACGAGCCACTGCACGACGCGCTCCTCCTCGCGGACGGGCAGGCCGTCGGGGAACGCACGCTTGAGCCCGTCGCGGTCACCGCCCGGGTAGGGGCGCTCTCCGCGCTCGCGCGGGCAGTCGAGGTCGTAGACGACGGCGGTCGACGCGGGCAGCCCGAGTCCCACGGCGTCCTCGGGCGACACGCTGAACGGCCCGCTGAGCGCGGACAGTCGCGCGAGGCGCAGCGCGCGCACGGCGGGTGCGGCGGAGACCGCGCGGATGCCGAGCGCGGCGGTCACGGGTCGCACGAAGCCGCGCTGCTGGGGCACCTCCTGCGTCGACTCCTCCCAGTGCGCCTGCGCGAACCGGGAGATCGCGAGGACCTCGATCTCGTCGACCTCGATCCCCTCGGGCAGCCCGAGCAGGTGCCGGTCGCGGATCGAGGCGTCCTTGACGTTCAGCCGCGGGGGTGCGTCGGCCATCCGCTCAGACCTGCGTCCGGTGGAACGACTGGAAGGACCGCGACGCGGTCGGCCCGCGCTGGCCCTGGTAGCGCGAGCCGTACGCGGCGGAGCCGTAGGGCTGCTCGGCGGCGGACGTCAGGCGGAAGAAGCAGAGCTGGCCGATCTTCATGCCGGGCCACAGCAGGATCGGCAGGGTCGCGACGTTCGACAGCTCGAGCGTGACGTGCCCGGAGAAGCCGGGGTCGATGAAGCCCGCGGTCGAGTGCGTGAGCAGCCCGAGCCGGCCGAGCGACGACTTGCCCTCGAGCCGCGCGGCCACGTCGTCGGGCAGCGTGACCTGCTCGTACGTGGAGCCGAGGACGAACTCGCCGGGGTGCAGCACGAACGGCTCGCCGTCCTCGACCTCGACCAGGCGCGTGAGGTCGGGCTGGTCGGCCGACGGGTCGATCACCGGGTACTTGTGGTTGTCGAACAGCCGGAAGTACCGGTCGAGGCGCACGTCGATGCTGGACGGCTGGAGCATCGCCGGCTCGTACGGGTCGAGCCCGACGCGGCCCGACTCGAGCTCGGCCCTGATGTCACGGTCGGAGAGCAGCACGGGCCCACGGTAGTCGCCCGGACGCCCGTCCGGTTCACCCCGCCCGGGGCTGTGGACACGCGTCGCCCGCGCGCGCTGCACGGACGTGCGGAGGGGCGACGTTCTCGATATCGCCCCCGGCGGCTATCATCCTTCCGTGAGGCGCGTGGGAGCGCTCTCGCACCGATCAGACGCCGCGTCAGACATCCCGACGACGGACCGCGCCGACGCGGATCCACGGGGGAGGCGGGCACGGACGTCTCCGAGCACCCGAGGAAGTCCAATGCGGTTCGGCCACTTCGACGACGCGGCGCGCGAGTACGTCATCACGACGCCCCACACCCCCTACCCGTGGATCAACTACCTCGGGTCTGAGCAGTTCTTCTCGCTGCTCTCGCACCAGGCGGGCGGGTACTCGTTCTACCGCGACGCCAAGATGCGCCGCCTCACGCGCTACCGCTACAACAACATCCCCGCCGACGCGGGCGGCCGCTACCTCTACGTGAACGACGGCGGCGACGTGTGGACCCCGTCGTGGCTGCCGGTGAAGGCGGACCTCGACCACTTCGAGGCGCGGCACGGCCTGGGCTACTCGACGATCACCGGTGAGCGGAACGGTCTGCGCGTGCAGACCCTGTTCTTCGTCCCGCTCGGCGAGAACGCCGAGGTGCAGAAGGTCACCGTCACGAACACGTCCGACGCCCCGAAGTCGGCGACGCTGTTCTCGTTCGTCGAGTTCTGCCTGTGGAACGCGCAGGACGACCAGACGAACTACCAGCGCAACCTGTCGATCGGCGAGGTCGAGGTCGAGCAGGACGGCCCGCACGGCTCGGCGATCTTCCACAAGACCGAGTACCGCGAGCGCCGCGACCACTACGCCGTGTTCGGCGTGAACACGCGTGCGGACGGCTTCGACACGGACCGCGACACGTTCGTCGGCGCGTACAACTCGCTCGGCGAGGCGTCGGTCCCGCGCGCCGGGCGGTCCGCGAACTCGGTCGCGTCGGGCTGGTACCCGATCGGCTCGCACTCGGTCGTCGTCGAGCTGGCCCCGGGCGAGTCCCGCGAGCTCGTCTACGTGCTCGGCTACCTCGAGAACGCGGACGAGGAGAAGTGGGCCGACGACGCCCACCAGGTCGTCAACAAGACGGGCGCGCACGCGCTGCTGGGCCGGTTCGCGACGAGCGAGCAGGTCGACGCCGCGCTCGAGGCGCTCAACGCCTACTGGACGAACCTGCTGTCGACGTACTCGGTGTCGAGCACCGACGAGAAGCTCGACCGGATGGTCAACATCTGGAACCAGTACCAGTGCATGGTCACGTTCAACATGTCGCGCTCCGCGTCGTTCTTCGAGACGGGCATCGGCCGCGGCATGGGCTTCCGCGACTCCAACCAGGACCTGCTGGGCTTCGTCCACCTGATCCCGGAGCGCGCGCGCGAGCGGATCATCGACATCGCGTCGACGCAGTTCGCGGACGGCTCGGCGTACCACCAGTACCAGCCGCTGACGAAGCGCGGGAACAACGACATCGGCTCGGGCTTCAACGACGACCCGCTGTGGCTCATCGCCGGCGTCGCCGCGTACATCAAGGAGTCGGGCGACTGGAGCATCCTCGACGAGCCGGTGCCGTTCGACAACGAGCCCGGCTCCGAGGTCCCGCTGTTCGAGCACCTCACGCGCTCGTTCCAGTTCACGGTCCAGAACCGCGGCCCGCACGGCCTGCCGCTGATCGGCCGCGCCGACTGGAACGACTGCCTCAACCTCAACTGCTTCTCGACGACGCCCGGCGAGTCGTTCCAGACGACCGAGAACCAGGCGGGCGGTGTCGCGGAGTCCGTCTTCATCGCCGCGCAGTTCGTGCTGTACGGCGCCGAGTACGCGAACCTCGCGGAGCGTCGTGGCCTGGCCGACGTCGCGACCGAGGCGCGCAAGTACGTCGACGAGGTCCGTGCCGCGGTGCTCGAGCACGGCTGGGACGGCCGGTGGTTCCTCCGGGCCTACGACTACTACGGCAACCCGGTCGGCACCGACGCGAAGCCCGAGGGCAAGATCTGGATCGAGCCGCAGGGCTTCGCCGTCATGGCGGGCATCGGCGTCGGCGACGGCCCGGACGACGCGGACGCCCCGGCGATCCAGGCGCTCGACGCGGTCAACGACATGCTCGGCACGCCGCACGGCCTGGTGCTGCAGTTCCCGGCGTACACGACGTACCAGATCGAGCTCGGCGAGGTCTCGACGTACCCGCCCGGCTACAAGGAGAACGGCGGCATCTTCTGCCACAACAACCCCTGGGTGATCATCGCCGAGACGGTCGTGGGGCGCGGTGCGCAGGCGTTCGACTACTACAGGCGGATCACCCCGGCGTACCGCGAGGAGATCTCCGACACGCACAAGCTCGAGCCGTACGTGTACGCGCAGATGATCGCGGGCAAGGAGGCGTCGCGCGCCGGCGAGGCCAAGAACTCGTGGCTGACGGGCACGGCCGCGTGGAACTTCGTCGCGGTGTCGCAGTACCTGCTGGGCGTCCGGCCGGACTACGACGGCCTGGTCGTCGACCCGCAGATCGGCCCCGACGTCCCGTCGTACACGGTCACCCGCGTGGCCCGTGGCGCGACGTACGAGATCACGGTGACCAACTCCGGGGCGCCAGGTGCGCGCGGTTCGCTGACCGTGGACGGTGCCCCGGTCGAGGGCAACACCGTGCCCTACGCTCCCGCGGGGGCGACGGTCCGCGTCGCCGTGACGGTCTGAGCACGGCCACGAGGGACGGGGCAGGGACATGACGTTGCTCGACGCGGCGCCCACCGAGGTGCGCACGGACGACCCGCGGGTCGTCACGATCGCGGACGGCGCCTGGGCGGTCGACGTCCTCCCGGGCACCGGCGCGTCGCTCGGTGCGGGCCGCATCCGCACGTCGGACGGCGTCTGGCGCGACCTGCTCCGTCCCACCAGCCGGGGCGGCCGCGGGGTCGTCGAGAAGTGCGCGAGCTTCCCGATGATCCCGTGGTCCAACCGCGTGCGTGACGGCGCGCTGACGTTCCGCGGCCGGACGCACCGGCTGCAGCGTGACTGCGCCGACGGCACCGCGATCCACGGTGCCGTCCGGTACGCGCGGTGGGACGTGCTCGACCGGACGCCCGGGTCGGTCACGGTGGGCATCGACACGCGCGAGCACGTCGGGATCAACTTCCCGTGGCACTTCACGTCGACGATCACGTACGCGGTGCGCGGCGGGACGTTCGAGGTGACGACGACGCTGCGGAACGTCGACGGCGAGGCGTTCCCGGGCGGCTTCGGGCACCACCCGTACTTTCAACGGTCGCTCGCACCCGTCGGCGCGGTCGCCCCGCGCCCGCTCGGCCACCCGGTCGTGCAGGTGCCCGCGCACGCGTGCTACCCGGGTGTGCCGATGCCGACCGGCCCGTCGGGGCCGCTCACGCCGCGCGCGGACTTCCTGGCCCCGCGCGTGCTCGACGGCGCGTTCATCGACGACGTCTACAACGCGCGCGACACCGACAAGCCGATCACCATCCGGTACGAGCAGCCGGACGTGACCGTCGACCTCACCGCGGACCCCGTGTACGAGCACCTCGTGTTCTACGCGCCGCGCGGTCGCGCGTACTTCGCGATCGAGCCCGCGACGAACGTCAACGACGGCGTCGCGCTGTTCGAGGCCGGCGTGCCCGGTACCGGCGTCTTCGTGCTCGAGCCCGGTGAGGAGCGCACGGGGTCGTTCGCGATCGCCGTCACGGTCTGACCGCTGGCGCCTGACGCCCGGGCCGCACCACGGTGCGCCCGGGTGTCGTCGTGGCCAGCCGCAGCGTGCCGGCGATATAGTCATCGTCCTTGACGATCATTTGTGTTGACCGTCATGGTGCGTGACGAAAGGTCGCGATGTCCCCCTCGCCCGCCACCGACCTCGGTGCGCTCGCCGCCCGCGTGCGCACCGCGCTCGACGACGAGACCACGCACCGTCTGGCCGCCGCCGGGCACGCCGGCCTGCGCCCGCTGCACCGCACCGTGCTCGCCGCCCTCGACGACGACGGCACCCGGGCGACCGCGGTCGCGCGCCGGACCGGCCAGCACAAGCAGGTCGTCGGGACGTCCGTCGACGAGCTCGAAGCCCTCGGCTATGTCGAGCGCCGCACGGACCCCGCCGACCGGCGCGCCAAGCTCGTGGTGCCCACCGCCCGCGGGCGCGACCACCGCCGGGTCCACGCCGCCATCCTCGACGACCTCGCGACACGCCACCGCGACGCCGTCGGCGAGCGGATCTTCACGCTCGCCGTCCGCGTCCTCACCGACGTCGCCGACCGTCAGGAGCGCTGGCGGGACGCGCATCCGACGGACGACGGCTGACACCTGACCGGCCCAGTGCCGGACGTCCGTTCGGATCACCCGCCCCTTCACCCGATCGGGTGCGGCCAGGCCGCCGACGTGCGCCTACGCTGACGAAAATCCGGACCGTCCGGTCACGCGCGCCGTCGCTGCGGGCACGCGGGCCCCAGGTCGTCCGACCACCACAGGACCGACGATGCTGAAGTCACGCCCCGCCGCCGCTGCGCTGACGCTCGCGCTGACCGCCGTCGCGCTCACGCCGCTCGCCGCCTGGAGCGCGCCCGCGCCCGTGTCCGACCCCACGACCGGTCCCGTGCTGCACGCGCGCGACGACCTGCCCGCGTACGAGCCGCCGCCCGCGACCGACGTCCAGCCCGACCAGGTGCTCGTGCGGTTCGCGCCCGGCGCGTCGAGGTCGACGCAGTCCTCGACGCTGTCGGCCGCCGGCGCGGCGACCACCGGCGAGCTCGTCCCCGGCACCCGGTTCGTCGCGGTGCCCGTCGGTGACGAGGACGCCGAGGAGGTCGCCGCACGCCTCGCGCAGGACCCCGACGTCGCCGAGGTGCAGGTCGACCACGTCCGGCACGCGTTCGGGTGGACCAACGACCCGCTGCTGTCCTATACGTGGCCGTACCTCGACCTCACCCGTCAGCCGCGCGCGTGGGAGGCGACGCGCGGGCAGGGCGTCGTGATCGCGGTCCTCGACTCCGGTGTCGCGGGCGCGCACGAGGACCTCGCCGGACGCGTGCTCACGGGCAGGGACTTCGTCGACGCCAGCGGCGCCGACACCGACCCGAACGGGCACGGGACGATGGTCGCCGGGACGGCCGCCGCGATCGGCAACAACGGCAAGGGCACCGTCGGGGTCGCGTACGGCGCGACGATCCTGCCCGTCCGCGTCCTCGACGCCGCCGGGAACAGCACGGACTCCCGCGTCGCGAGCGGCATCGCCTACGCGGTCCAGGAGGGCGCCGACGTCATCAACCTGTCGCTCGGCGGGCCCGGCACGTCGCAGGTGCTCTTCGACGCCATCGACGCGGCGGTCAACGCCGGCGTCGTCGTCGTCGCGGCGGCCGGCAACGAGGGCGACCAGGTGCGGCAGTACCCCGCGGCGTACGCCCCGCAGATCAAGGGCCTGCTGTCCGTGTCGGGCACCGACTACGCCGGGGCGCTCGCCGGCTGGTCGACGTGGGGCGACACCGTCTCGATCGCAGCGCCCGGGCACGACGTCGTCGGCCCCCGCGCCCAGGGCGGCTACTCCATCGGCTCCGGCACGTCGTTCGCCGCACCGGCGGTCAGCGGCGCCGCGGCCCTCGTGCTCGCTCGTGAGCCGGCGCTGTCCCCCGACCTCGTCGAGCAGCGCCTGGTGTCGACAGCGCGCGACGCAGGCCCGCGCGGCTACGACCCGTACTACGGCGCGGGCGTGCTCGACGTGGCCGCCGCGGTGACCGCCGTGGTCACCCAGCCATCGGATCAGCGCGCGGCCGCGGGCGTCGCGCTCGACCGCGCCCCCGCCGACCCGGGCTCGAGCGACGACACGCCCGTGACGGCCCGTGCGCTGTCCAGCGGTTCCACCGCCACGGCCACGCTCTCGCCCGAGGGCGACGTCGACTGGTACTCGGTCGCGCTCCCGGCCGCGGGCACGTACCGCGCGCACGTCGGCCAGACCTCCGAGGGCGACCCCGCCGCGGGTCCGCTGCTCGACCTCGTCGTGGAGGTCCAGGACACGTCGGGGGCGGTGCTCGGGCGCGCGGATGACGGCGACGAGACCGAGCCGGAGGACGTGTTCGTGCAGGTCGCCGCCGCGACGACGGTCCTCGTCGGCGTGTCGAACGCGAACGGCTCGGCGCCCGCCGACCGGACCTACGAGCTGCGTGTGGAGCAGGGCCCGACGGCGCCGTTCACGCCCACCTTCACCCCGCCCGCGGACCCGGCGCGCACGGACGTCGGCGTCCTCGCGGCCGGTGACGTGACGGGCGACGGCAAGGACGACGCGGTCACGGTCGAGCCCCGGGGCGGCGTCTACGTCTACCCGGGCAAGGGCGACGGCACGCTCGCGACGCCCGTGAACGTGCCGGTGCCGGGCATCGTGATCGACGGCCACGGCGTCGCGGTCGCGGACTTCACTGGCGACGGCAAGAACGACGCGGTCGCGACGACGTCGACGGGGTTCGTGCTGCTCACGCAGGCGGCGGGCTCCCTGGGCGTCGCGGGCCAGACGCCCGTGACCTTCGGCGGCGCGGCGTTCGGTGGCTTCGACATCGCGGCGGTGAAGTGGGACGCCGACAGCTTCGTCGATGTCGTCGTCTCGACCAGCCGGCCGAGCATCCAGGTCTTCCGCGGCAACGGCAGCGGCGTGTTCACCCCGGTCGCGGAGGCCCTGACGACGCAGTCGGCGCAGTACCTCGCCGTCGGCGACGTCACCGGAGACGGCAGGCCCGACGTCGTGACGACGCACGCCGTGCACCCGCAGGCGGCCGACGGCACGCTCGCAGCCCCCGTGGCCATGCCGTCCGCAGGCGGTCCGCTCGTGACCGCGGTCGCGGTCGGCGACGTCACGGGCGACGGGCGGGCCGACGTCGTCCGGCTCAACGGCAGCGCGGTCCGCGTCGACGCCGCCCTCGCCGGCGGTGGGTTCGCAGCGACCAAGGAGTACCCGGCGGGCGGCGAGTCGGGGGGTGACCTCGTCATCGGGCAGATCGACGCGGACACCCGCAACGACGTGCTCGTGTCGAACGCCTTCGACATGCGCGTGAGCCTGCTGCGTCAGAACAGCGACGGCACGCTCTCCGCGCCGATGCCGTCGCCGATCGAGCAGACCGTGTACGACCGCCCGGGGCAGCTCGCGCTCGCGAAGCTCGACGGTGACGCGCGCGTCGACGCGGTCCTCGCCGAGGGAGGCGTGATCGCGCTGCAGCAGACCGTCCCGTCGGGGTCGACGTCGCGCGGCTGGCTGCGGTCCACCAGCATCGCCCCTCACGCGTCGGGCGTCGCGGTCCAGCCGACGATCCGCCTCGGCTTCGCGCGCGACCTGGCGACGGTCACGAAGGCAACCGTGCGGCTGCTCGACGGGACGGGCGCCACCGTCGGCACCGCCGCGCCCGTGTGGGACGGCGCCACGAGGACGGTCAGTCTCACGCCCGACAAGAACCTCGCCGCGGGGCAGCACTACTCGGTGGTCGTCTCGGGCGTCACCGACGGCGTCTCGAACGCGACGCTCCCCGCCCCGATCCGCATCCCGTTCACGGTCGCCGCCGGCGGCGACCGCTACACGCCGGTCGAGCCGTTCCGCGTCGTCGACACCCGCGACCCCGCGACCCCGGGGACGTACGGCGCGGTCCGCTCCGGCCAGCGGCTCGTCGTGTCGCTCGCCGGGCTGCTGCCGCCCGACGCGACCGCGGTCGTCATGTCGATCACCGCGACCCGGCACGACTCGCTCGGCAACGTGCGCGCGTTCCCGACGGCCGCCGACGGCTCGGGCCCGACGCCGAACTCGGCGAACCTCAACGTCGTCCCGGGAGTCGACCAGCCGAACCTCACGACGGTGCAGCTCGGTGCGGGCCAGACGCTCGCGGTCATGCCCGAGGGGCCCACGACGCACCTGATCCTCGACGTCTTCGGGTACTACAGCCCGGGCGGCGCGAGCGGCTACGTCCCGGTCACCCCGCGCCGCGTGCTCGACACGCGCAACGGCACGGGCGTCCCCGCCGGAGCGGTCACGGGTGGTCGGTGGGTCGACCTGCAGGTGAGCGGGACCGGCGGGGTGCCCGCGGACGCGACGGCCGTCGTCCTCAACGTCGCGGGCACCAACGTCCAGGGCGCCACGTTCGTCAGCGTGCTGCCGACCCCCGACCTCGGCGAACCGTGGTCCGGGCCGTCGACCTCGAACCTCAACCTCTACCCCGGCCGTGACCAGGCGAACCTCGTGACCGTCAAGGTCGGCGAGAACGGCCGCGTGCGCTTCTGGGTCAACCAGAGCGCCACGCACCTCGTCGCGGACCTCGCGGGCTACTACACCGCGACCGGCACCAACGGTCTCGTGCCCGTCGCACCGACCCGCGTCGCCGACTCGCGCGTCCCGCTCGGCTTCAGCGGCATCCTCCGCGCGGGCCGCTCGATGGACGTGAAGATCGGCGGGACGAGCGCGGTGCCCAGCCAGGCGAGCGCCGCGGTGGTGAACCTCGCGGGCGTCCAGCCGCCGGGTCTGACGCACGTGCGCGTCTTCCCGACGACGGTGCCGGCGTCGCTGCCCGAGGTCGCGAGCATCAACCTCGTGCCCGGCCGCGACGAGTCGAACATGGCGATCCTGACGCTCGGCGTCGACGGGAAGTCGACCTTCTACGCGCAGTCCTCGGACGTGCACATGGTCGTCGACGTGTTCGGCTGGTTCCGCACCTACCGCTGACGCCGCGCCGACCCGCCGCACCGCGGCCGCGGCGGGGCCGGGCGGTGCTCGTCAGAGGTCGAGGACGAGCGTCGCCCCCCAGTCGTGCGTGCGCTCACGCCGGAACCCGACGCGCTCGTAGAACGCGATCGCGCCGGTGTTGCGCGCGTCGACGCCCAGGTGCAGGCCGGTCACGCCGCGGGCCCGCAGCGCGTCGGCCAGCGCCTCGATGAGCCGGCGCCCCCAGCCCTGCCCCTGGGCGCGCGGCAGCAGGTCGATGTGCAGGTGGGCGGGGTACCGGTCGTAGAGCTCGTCGGGGCTGCCCGCCCACTCGTGGATCCGGCGCACGAGCACGTGGTCCTCGGTGCCGTCGCCCGGGTCCTCCGGCACCGGGTGCTGGGCGCGCAGCGTCGGCCACCAGTGGGCCTCGAGCCACGCGTCGAACGTCGGGGTGTCGGCGGTGCCGACGACGTAGCCGAGCACGCCCTCGTCGTCGGCCACGACGAACGTGAGGCCCGGGTCGGCGACGGGGTACGGCCCGGCGTAGAGGTGCGCGAGCAGGTCGGGGTTGCGGTACAGGTGCGTCGCGTCGCCCCCCGCGGCTCCCGTCAGCAGGCAGATGCGGTACATCGCGGCCAGGTCGGACGGGTGGTACGGGCGGAGCACGGCAGCCATGCGCCCGACCTTCTCACGGGCGCCGCGGGAGCCGGGCCGGTTCGGGTGCGGCGGGGGTGCGGACGCGACTTCGCGGGGCACGCCGTGCCGGGTATGCTGTCCGGGCCGACGACGGCGACCGACGTCTCCGGGGCTCGCGAGCCCCTGACGAGCGCAGAGGTCACCGGCCGGACGGTCACGCGGGTGTAGTTCAATGGTAGAACTTCAGCTTCCCAAGCTGATGGCGCGGGTTCGATTCCCGTCACCCGCTCCACGCGATCGCCTCGGCCGGTACCCCTCGGGTGCCGGCCGTCGTCGTTCCCGGGTCGCGTGTGCGCGGGCGGGCTACTCGGCGGCGGGGTTCCAGCCCGGCATGCCCGGCCAGTGCGCCCACTCCTCGAAGTGCCGCACGCGGCCGTCGCCCGCGAACCGCAGGATCCACAGGTCCCGGTACTCGTGCGGCTCGTCGCCCCCGTAGTGCACCTCGACCCGGACGACCGCGGTGTCGCCCTGCACCGCGACGGGTTCGGCGCGCATCGTGAAGGGCGTGTCGTCCGACCAGAACTCGCGGACGGCCTCGAGGCCGTCGAGCCCGTCGTCGTAGGCGGACCGCAGGTAGCGCACGTCGGCGGTGAAGAGCTGGTCGAGACCCGCGACGTCGTTGCCGCGCCACGCCCGCTCGTACCCGTCGACCCACGTCATGACGTCCATGGGGTCGAGTGTCGCGCCCGGCACCCGGCTCCGCACCGGCAGGCCCCCGACCAGGGCGGACGTCCAGTTGCGCACGTCCCGTGAAGGGCCCGGTGAGGCCCTTGTGGCGCGCGCGAGGGCGTCGAGAGGGTGGGGGCGGCGCGTGCCGGCCAGCAGGCCGCACAGGGGCGGCCGACGGCACGCCGGCAGGGGGAAGCATGCAGTTGCGCAGATCAGCACGCACGCTCGTCGCGGCGCTCGCCGCACTCACCGTCGCCGCCGCGGTCGTCCCGACCGCGACCGCCGCGTCCGCGGCACCGACCGGCGGCGACAGGACGTCCCGCTCCGAGGCCGCACGCGTCGACCGCGTGAAGGTCCCCGACCTCGGCTGGTTCGACTGCAGCCCGCTGTTCGGGTCCACCGCGCAGTGCGGGGTGGCAGCGCTCCCGCTCGACTACGACGAGCCACGCGGCGCGACGACCGAGGTCGCGGTGCTGCGGATCCCGGCGACGGACCCGGCACGGAAGATCGGCACGCTGTTCCTCAACCCCGGCGGGCCGGGCGGGTCGGGCGTCGAGATCGCGGCCGCCGCGCCGCAGTTCCTGGCCCCCGAGCTGCTCGCGCGCTTCGACGTCGTGGGGATCGACCCGCGCGGCACGAACTACAGCAGCAACGTGCAGTGCTTCAAGGACGTCGGCCAGCAGGCGGCAGCGGTCTCGGGGCTGACGGGCGTCGCGTTCCCGGTGGGCTACGCGGAGACGAAGGCGGCGGTCGCGTCGTCGGAGAAGTTCGGGCGCGCGTGCTCGACGACCGGCAAGCCGCTGTCCGGGTCGATGTCGACGGCCGAGGTCGCGCGTGACATGGACGTGCTGCGCCGCACGTTCGGCGACGCGCAGCTCACGTACCTGGGCTTCTCGTACGGGTCGTACCTGGGCAGCGTGTACGCGAACCTGTTCCCGGACCGCGTCCGAGCGCTCGTGATCGACGGCGTGCTGGACCCGACCGCGTGGGCGGGGACGCCCGCGACCGCGTCGGTGCCGCAGACGCAGCGGCTGCGCTCCGGCGAGGGCGCGTGGAAGGCGCTGCAGGAGATCCTCGACCGGTGCGCCGAGGCCGCGGACGTCTGCCAGACGGCGGCGCTCGGCGAGCCGCACGCGGTGTACGACGGGGTGATCGACGGGCTCAAGCAGCAGCCGGTGGACATCGTCGACCCCGACACGGGCGAGGTCGTCTTCACGCTCACCTACGCGACGTTCGTCTCGTTCCTGCTGTCCGACCTGTACGCGCCCGACGGCTGGCAGTGGGTCGACTCCGACATCTCGTTCGTCGCGTCGCTCCAGGCCGGCGGCACGGGCACGCCGGAGGGCGCCGAGGCGAACGCCGCCCTCGTCGAGCGGTTCCGCACGCTCCAGGCGGAGCAGGACGCGGCCGCGGCGCAGGAGGCCGCGCAGCGCGCCGCGCTCGGCCTCGGCTTCCCGTACCCGAACGGGCTCGACGCGTTCCAGTCGGTGCTGTGCACGGACGGGCTCAACCCGTCGAAGGCGTCGCAGTGGCCCGCCGCGGCCAGGCGGGCCGACGCGGACGCCCCGGGCTTCGGCCCGCTGTGGACGTGGGCGTCGGCGCCGTGCGCGTCGTCGACGTGGACCGTCCAGGACGAGGACGCCTACCGCGGCCCGTTCTCGCGCTCGTCGGCGCACCCCGTGCTCGTCGTCGGCAACTACTGGGACCCGGCGACGAACTACGAGGGCGCGGTCGGTGCCGACGCGGTCCTCGGCAGCAGCCGCCTGCTGTCGAGCGACAGCTGGGGTCACACGGCGTACGGCACGTCGGCGTGCGTGACCGACGCGGTCGACGGCTACCTGCTCGCCGGGACGCTGCCCGCCGAGGGCACGGTGTGCGTGGGTGACGCGCAGCCGTTCGTCGTGCCGGACCAGGCGCGCAAGGCCGCCCCCCAGCGGGCGCTGCCGCCGGTCGTGCCGCCGCTGCCGGGGGCCGCACCGCGAGGCTGACGCCGTCGCGCCACGCGGGACACGAGGGCCGGGTGCCGTCCGACGGTGCCCGGCCCTCGTGCATGTCGACACCCGCGGCCGCGCGCGTCGAGGCCTGGCCGCGTGCGCACGACGGTCACCGATCTCGCACGTCGGCGTCGGTCGTCACGCGTCAGGCCCGCGCGTTGACGGCGCCCGGGCGCGGGAGAACACTCCGAAGCATGCGGACCCCCGCGGGCGACGGCGCCCGCGGCGCGGCGGGTGCGCGGCCCGGCGGCCGGCGCACCACGGACGAGGTGCCCATGTCCCCGGTCGACGACTACCGCGACCTGCTCGACGCCGCCCGGCACCGGGCGGTCGAGTGGCTGGACCAGGTGCCGGAGCGACCCATCCCGCCCGCGGCGGACGTCGGCGAGGTCAAGGACGCCCTCGGGCGGACGCTTCCCGAGTCGACGCAGGACCCGCGCGCGGTCCTCGACCGGCTCGCCGACGCGGTCGAGCCGGGGCTGCTGGCCAGCCAGTCGCCGCGGTTCTACGGCTGGGTCATCGGCGGCACGTACCCGGTGGCGCTGGCCGCGGACTGGCTCGTCAGCACGTGGGACCAGAACGGCGGCATGCGGCACTCGTCACCGAGCACGACGGCCGTCGAGGACCTCGCGGGCGAGTGGCTGCTCGACCTGCTGGGGCTGCCCGCGGCGTCGGCGGTCGGGTTCGTGACGGGCGCGACGACCGCGAACCTCGTCGGGCTGGCCGCGGGGCGCGAGCACGTGCTGCGCAAGACCGGCTGGGACGTCAGCACCGAGGGCCTCACGGGTGCGCCGCGCGTGCGGCTCATCGCGGGCGCGGAGCGGCACGGGTCCGTCGACCTCGCGGCGCGCTACCTCGGGCTCGGGGCGGCACGGCTCGTGCCGTCCGACGACCAGGGACGCATCGCGGTCGACGCGCTCGCGGACGCACTCGCCGACGGCGACGGGCCTGCGATCGTCTGCCTGCAGGCGGGCAACGTGCACTCGGGCGCGTTCGACGACGTGGGCGCGGCGGTCGCGGTCGCGCACGAGGCCGGTGCGTGGGTGCACGTCGACGGCGCGTTCGGGCTGTGGGCGGCGGCGTCGCCGCGCCTCGCGCACCTCACGCACGGGTACGAGACGGCGGACTCGTGGGCGACGGACGCGCACAAGACGCTCAACGTGCCGTACGACAGCGGCATCGCGATCGTCGCCGACCGGGAGGCGGCACGGACCGCGCTCGGCATCCGCGCGAGCTACCTCGTCGCGGCCGAGACGAGCGACCCGCACGAGACCGTCCCCGAGATGTCGCGCCGCTCGCGCGGGGTGCCGGTGTGGGCGACGCTCGCGTGGCTCGGGCGGCAGGGGGTCGCGGCGCTGGTCGAGCGGCTCGCCGACGGCGCGACGGCGCTGGCCGAAGGGCTCGCGCGCATCGACGGCGTCGAGGTCGTCAACGACGTCGTGTACACGCAGGTGTGCGTCGCGCTGGCCGACGACGCGCGCACCCAGGCGGTCGCGGCGGCGCTGCGCGAGGAGGGCGTCGCGTACGCGTACACGTCGCACTGGCGGGACCGCGACGTGATCCGGTTCTCGGTGAGCAACTGGGCGACCGACGACAGCGAGGTCACGGCGACGGTCGAGGCGGTGCGGCGCGCGGTCGCGTCGGCGGGCGGGAGCTGACGGCGGTGCCGCGCGCCGGGGGCGACCCGCGAGCGCCGCACGCGTCCGGCAGCTCGCCGACCGCGGTGACGCCCCTCGTCCCGGACGCGGCACCGGACGTCGCGCCGCACGGCGCCCGGACCGGGTCCGCGCACGTCGGCCGCGCCGTGTCCGCCCACGTCACACGACCGCAACACGCTCGTGGCGACAGCGACACCGCGCGGGTCGACGCTGGGGACATGACGCCCGTGCCCCCGCCCGAGGCCCCCTCCCGGGCCGACGTGGCCCTCACGCGCCCGCACCACGGTTCCGACTCGCAGCACCGGTCGGCGTTCCCGGCGATCGCGAGCTACGCGTTCCTGTCGGACTGCGAGTCGAACTGCCTGATCTCGCCGTCGGGCGCGGTCGAGTGGATGTGCGTGCCGCGACCGGACTCGCCGAGCGTGTTCGCGTCGATCCTGGACCGTGCCGCGGGCTCGTTCCGGGTGGGTCCGCACGGGATCCGGGTCCCGACGGCCCGCCGCTACCTGCCGGGCACGCTCGTGCTCGAGACGACGTGGCAGACGCCGACGGGCTGGCTCATGGTGCGCGACGCGATGGTCATGGGCCCCTGGCACAACACGACCGAGCGGTCGGCGACGCACCGCCGCACGCCCACGGACGACGACGCCGAGCACATCCTGCTGCGCACGATCACGTGCGTGAGCGGGACCGTCGACCTGCAGGTCGAGTGCGAGCCGGCGCTCGACTACGGACGCGGGCACACCGAGTGGGAGTACACCGGCGCCGACTACCACGCGGTGCAGACCGTGCCGCAGGAGGAGGGCGACCTGAGCCTGACGCTCACGTCGAGCCTGCGGCTCGGGGTCGACGGGCGGGCCGCGTCGGCGCGGACGCGCATGTCGAACGGCGACAAGGCGTTCGTCGCGCTGTCGTGGTCACCGCTGCCCGCGCCGCGCACGTGGGAGCAGGCGGCCGACATGTCGTGGCGCACGCAGGAGTACTGGCGGGAGTGGATCACGCTCGGCGTCTTCCCCGACCACCCGTGGCGCACGTACCTCCAGCGCTCCGCGCTCACGCTCAAGGGTCTGACGTACGCGCCGACGGGTGCGCTGCTCGCGGCGGCCACGACGTCGCTGCCCGAGACTCCCGGCGGCGAGCGGAACTGGGACTACCGGTACGCGTGGATCCGCGACTCGACGTTCGCCCTGTGGGGCCTCTACACGCTCGGCCTGGACCGCGAGGCGAACGACTTCTTCGCGTTCATCCACGACGTCTGCCGCGGGAACAAGGACCTGCAGATCATGTACGGCGTCGGCGGCGAGGACCGGCTCGACGAGTCGGAGCTCGGGCACCTGTCCGGGTACGAGGGCGCGCAGCCCGTGCGCGTCGGGAACGCGGCGTACGACCAGCAGCAGCACGACGTCTGGGGTGCCGTGCTCGACTCGGTGTACCTGCACGCCAAGTCGCGCGAGCAGCTCCCCGAGTCGCTGTGGCCCGTCCTCAAGCTCCAGGTCGAGGCCGCGATCAAGCACTGGCACGAGCCCGACCGCGGCATCTGGGAGGTGCGCGGCGACCCGCAGCACTTCACGTCGTCGAAGCTCATGTGCTGGGTCGCGCTCGACCGCGGCGCACGGCTCGCGCGGATGCACGACGAGCACGACTTCGCCGAGCAGTGGGCCAAGCTCGCGGCCGAGATCCACGCCGACATCTGCCGCAACGGCGTCGACTCCCGCGGCGTGTTCGTGCAGCGGTACGGCTCCGACGCGCTCGACGCGTCCCTGCTGCTCGTGCCGCTGCTGCGGTTCCTGCCGCCCGACGACCCGCGCGTGCGCGCGACCGTCCTCGCGATCGCCGACGAGCTCACCGTCGACGGCCTGGTCCTGCGGTACCGCGTCGAGGAGACCGACGACGGGCTCGAGGGCGAGGAGGGCGCGTTCACGATCTGCTCGTTCTGGCTGGTCAGCGCGCTGGTCGAGATCGGCGAGGTCGAGCGCGGGCGGGCGCTGTGCGAGCGGCTGCTGTCGTTCGCGTCGACGCTCAACCTGTACACCGAGGAGATCGACACCCGCACCGGCCGTCACCTGGGCAACTTCCCGCAGGCGTTCACGCACCTGGCACTCATCAACGCGGTCATGCACGTCATCCGCGCCGAGGAGCGCGTCGGCCACGACGGCATCCACTTCGAACCCCCCAACCGCGGCGGCTGAGGCTCCCTGCGTCCCGGCAGGCACGCCCGCGCACGTCTGGTGTGCGACGTCGTCCGGGGAGAGCGACGTCGACGCCTCCGTCTCGGGACGATGTCGCAACCTCGCCGAGCGGAGACGATGGGACAGACTCTTCCCCGTGACGGACCTGCTCTCGACGCCGGTGCGACCGGCCGACGGGTCGGACGCGGGCGTCACGCTCGACGACTTCCGCCCCGACTGGTCGCGCGTCGTCGACCCCGGCGACGAGCCGACGCCCGCCGACCTGGCCCGCGCGCACGCGGAGGCCGAGCGGCTGCTCGCGGACCACGGCGTCACGTACGGCGCCGACGCTCCCGAGGGCGGCGCGCACCCGTGGCGGCTCGACCCGGTCCCGGTGGTCGTCGACGAGCCCGAGTGGACGGCCCTCGACGCGGCGCTCGTGCAGCGGGCCGAGCTGCTCGACGCGGTCCTGCAGGACGTGTACGGCGCGCGTCGCCTGCTCACCGACCAGCTCCTGCCCCCGACCACCGTGCTCGCGCACCCCGGCTTCCTCCGCCAGGTCGACGGCCTGCGGATGCCGGGCGGGCGCGAGCTCGTGCTCACCGCGACGGACCTCGTCCGGGACGGGTCCGGCGCGTGGTGCGCGGTCGCCGACCGCACGCAGGCACCGTCGGGCGCGGCGTACGCGATGGAGGACCGGCGCGTCGTCGCGCAGGTCATGGCCGGCACGTACCGGCAGGCGTCGATCCAGCGGCTCGGCCCGTTCTTCCACGCGCTGCGGCAGGCCCTGCGCGACGCGGCGCCGCGCGAGTCCGACGAGCCGCGCGTCGCGCTGCTGTCGTCGGGGCCCGCGAGCGAGACCGCGTTCGACCAGGCGTACCTCGCGTCGATGCTGGGCCTGCCGCTCGTCGAGGGCGGCGACCTGCTGGTCCGCGAGGGACGCGTGTGGATGCGCGGCCTCGACGGGCTGGAACGGGTCGACGTGCTGCTGCGCCGCGTCGACGCCGAGTGGTGCGACCCGCTCGACCTGCGCGCCGGCTCGCGGCTCGGTGTCCCCGGGCTGGTGCGGGCGGTGCGCGCGGGCACGGTCAGCCTGGTCAACCCCCTGGGCAGCTCGGTGCTCGAGAACCCGGCACTGCTCGCGTACCTGCCCCGTCTCGCGCGCACGGTCCTCGACCAGGACCTGCTGCTGCCGTCCGCCCCGACGTGGTGGTGCGGCGAGGACGCGTCCCGGCAGCACGTGCTGACCAACCTCGCGAGCCTCGTGCTGCTGCCGACCGCGCGCGGCGCCGACGGCGGCGCGATCCTCGGCTGGACCCTCGGCCACCGCGAGCGCGCCGACCTCGCGGACCGGATCGCCGCCGAGCCCTGGGCGTGGGTCGGCCAGGAGCCCGTCGGGCCCGCCGGGCCGGTCGTCGACGGCGCACCCGTGGGTGTCGGGTCCGAGCTGGCCACCGCCGACGGCGTCGGTCCCGCCGACCTCGGCCCGCGCGCCGCGGTGCTGCGCACGTTCGCGGTCGCGCACCGGTCCACGTACGCGGTGATGGCGGGCGGACTCGCGCGGGTCGCGCCCCAGGCAGTGGTGTCGTCGGCGACGGGGGCGACGGCGAAGGACGTGTGGGTGCTCGCATCGTCGACCGAACCCGTCGCGGAGACCGCCGACGAGACGCCCGCGGAGACGGTCGTCGCGCGCATCCCCGCGACGGGCATCTCGCCGCGCACCGCGGAGAACCTGTACTGGATGGGCCGCTATGCGGAGCGCGCCGAGGACCGCACGCGCGTGCTGCGCGTCGTCGCCGACCGCTGGGACGACTTCCACGCGCGCCCGGCGTCGGCAGGCGGGCGCGCGCTGACCGTGCTGCTCGCGAGCCTGACCCCCGACGCCCTGCCCGCCGAGCACGACGGCGACACCGCCGGCCCGCCCGCGCTGCGGGCGCTCGCGCTGGACCCCCGACGCGACGGCACGGTCGCGCGGTCGGTGCGGCGCCTCGGCGCGTGCGCCGCAGCCGTGCGCGACCAGCTCTCGACCGACACGTTCGGCCCGATCGCGCGCATCGAGCGGGCGCTGCGCGACGAGCGCGCCCGCAGCCGCACCCCGCGGTCGGCGTCGTCGGCGGCCGACCTGCGCGCCGTCACCGCCGGGCTGCGGCCCGCGCTCGACGGCGTCCTCGAGGGGCTGCTGGCCGTCGCGGGCATCGCCGCCGAGGGGCTCGTCCGTGACGTCGGGTGGCGGCTCCTCGACGCGGGCCGTCGCATCGAGCGCGCGCAGCACCTCGTCGAGACGCTGCAGGCCACGCTCGTCGACCAGCGCCCGGTGACCGCCGACCGCCTGGTCCTGGAGTCGGTCCTCACGACGCACGAGTCCGTCATCACCGCGCGTCGCCGGTACCAGGGTGGCGCGCGCGTGCCGCAGGTGCTGGACCTCCTGGTGGTCGACCGCACGAACCCGCGGTCGCTGGCCTACCAGCTCGACCGCCTCCAGGAGGACCTCGCGGCCGTGCCCGTCGCGGGCGCGTCGACCGACCAGCGCGACCACCTGCTCGGTGACGTCGTGGCGCTCGTCGAGGAGCTAAACCCCGCCGCGGCCTCGGTCGTCGGCACGGACGGCCGGCGGACGCGGCTCGCCGAGACGCTCGAGTCGATGCGCTGGCGGCTGCGCTCCGCCGCCGACGAGATCGAGAAGGTGCACTTCGTCCGCCCCGCGCCCGGCCAGGCGCTCGAGGACCTCTGGGACGCGCCCGCATGAGCCGCACCTACGACCTCGTGCACCGCACGACGTACACCTACGCGCAGCCCGTCACCGACTCCTACGGCCGCACGACGCTCACGCCCCGCGACGTGCCGGGCCAGGCGTGCCTCGCGACGACGCTCGACATCGACCCGGCGCCCGCCGACACCGCCGCGCACGTCGACTACTTCGGCAACCGCACGACGTACTTCGGCGTCACCGAGCCGCACACGCGCCTCGTCGTGACGTCGCGGTCGACCATCGAGGTGTCGCGGGCGGCCGAGCCGGAGCCCGACCGGCTGCCCACGATGCCGTGGGAGGAGGTCGCCGAGTCCGTCCGCGACGGCGTCGCGACCGTCGACGAGCACGCGCTGGTCCGGCTGCGCGAGGCCCTGCTCCCGTCACCGCACGTCAGTCGCACGCCCGCGGTCCGGGACTTCGCGGCGCCCACCCTGACCCCGGGCCGCCCGATCGGCGAGGTGCTCGTCGACCTCGCGCACCGCATCCGCACCGAGCTCGCGTACCGCTCGGGGTCGACGACCGTCCACACCACGCAGGACCAGCTCCTCGCGCAGCGTGCCGGGGTCTGCCAGGACGTCGCGCACCTCATGATCGCGGCGCTGCGGCTGCACGGCCTGCCCGCCCGCTACTCGTCCGGCTACATCGAGACCCGCCCGCCCGCGGGCCGCGAGAAGCTGCGCGGCGCCGACGCGTCGCACGCGTGGGTGTCGGCGTGGGCGCCGGGGGCGGGGTGGGTCGAGATCGACCCGACCAACGACCAGCTCGTCGACGACCGGTACGTGCTGCTCGGCTGGGGCCGCGACTACCACGACGTCCCGCCGCTGCGCGGCGTCATCTTCACCGAGGGCCGTGGTGCGCACCCGTCGGTCCAGGTCGACCTGGTCCCGTCGGGCAGCGACCCGTTCCTCTGACGTCGCGCGGGCTGCAGGCCGACGGACCAGCGGACGGGCGGCCGTGCAGACGGGCGCACCGGCGGACGGACGCACCGGCGGACGACCGCACGGCAGACCGGCGTACACCGGCGGACGGGCGGACGGGCGGACGGGCGCAGCGGCGGACGGGCAGACGGCCGATCCCGTCGTCAGCGCAGGTCGCGCGCCCGGTCGGTGAGCTCGTCGGGCGTCACGACGAACCCGCCGCTGTCCACGACGGTCCCGCCCGCGACCCGCCACAGCGTCGCGGCGACCCGCGCGACGGACGGGGTCACGCGCGACCGCGCGATGAGGTGCAGCTGCGACGGCTGCTCCTGGAGCAGCTCGGTCGAGTCCGGCGGCTGCCACGCGACGTGGTAGGCCCACGTCCCGTACTGCCGCTGGTCGACGGTGGAGAGCACGAGCGGGACCTCGCGCGCGCGGGCGGCGCGGATCGTCACGACGCCGTCGTACTCGAAGGCGGCGGCGACCGAGAACGGCTGCGCGGTCGGGTCGGCGGGCTCGGGCGTCGGCGCGTCGGCCGGGCCGATGCGGGCGCCCGCGAGGGCAGGCCGGACGAGCGGGACGACGTCCTGCGGAGCGAGCGGGAGCGGCGACCAGAGGGTGAGGTCGACGGCCGCGGCGGGGTCGGGGGCGACGACGCGCGACCCGTCGGCGGGCAGGACCGCCCCGCGCACGCGCCGCGCGGCGGCGACGGTCCATCCCTCCGCGAGGTCGTGCCGTGACGCGGGGTCCCCGGGCGCACCGTCGGTCCGCGCGGGCTCCGACCCTGACCCGTCGTCTCCGGCACCCACGACGAGGCTCCAGGCGTCGAGCTCGCGCGCGCCGAGGCCGAGCGCTCGCGCGACGGGCTCGCCGAGCCGGACGGGACCGTCGAGCGCGGCGGACGCGTCGAGCCGGAGGAGGCCGGTGGTGGGGCGCGGCGCCTCGACGACGATGCCGCGGAACCGCGCGCCCGTGGGCCGGGCGGCGGCGGGCCGCTCGCCAGGGTCGAGCGGCTGACGTTCCCAGGCGGCGCCCGGGAACCACGCGGCGGCGAGCGGGCGCACGTCGGTGCCGGCGGGCAGCACCAGGACGTGCCGGCCGACGAGCGGCGCGGGGATGACCTCGGCCAGGATCATGCGCGGACCGTACCCCCGGATTGCTGCGGGCAGGTTTCGGCAGGGTGTCGGACGCGGCGAGTCCCTCGGACACGCCGGATCCGCAGGTCAGGGCCTAATCGCTTCAGGTGTCCACATCAACACAACCCTTTGCACACCGCTGTGGACAGACCCTGTGGACAAAAGTTGCGGCGCCCCCGCACCGACGCCCGTCAGCGGGACGGACCGGTGCGAGGGCGCCGCGGGGCGACGGGCGACGGGCGACGGGCGACGGGCGACGGGCGACGGGCGACGGGCGACGGGCGACGAAGTCAACCGCGCACGCCGTCAGGCGCACACGTCGTCAGGCGCACACGACGTCAGGCGCGCACGTCGTGCAGGTGGTGCACCAGGTCGTGCACGAAGTACTGGCCGAGCGTGCGGACCGTGAACACCGACCCGTTCGACCGGCGGCCCGGGCGCTCCACCTGGTCCTCGCGCACCGCGTCGAACCGGTCCGCGATCACGTCGGCCGCGTCCGCGAGCTCGTCGGCGACCAGCACCGGGTCCTGCAGGTCGTACCGGTCCGCGAGCGCCGTCGCGTCCTGGTCCCAGTTCTCGAACAGCGGGTCGTCCTGCTCGAGCATGAGCGCGAGGCGGCCGTCGAACACCCGGAGCACGTCCCGCACGTGCGCGCCGTACTCGAGCACGCTCCACACCTGCGGCTCGGGGCGCACCCGCGCGTCCTCACGGTTGAGCGCGGAGATCCACCGCGGCGTGAGGTCGCGGACCGTGCCGCCGATCGCGTGCACGTCGACGTCGGCCGCCTGGAACCCGCACTCCGGGCACGGCTCGCGCAGCACCCAGGTCCAGTCCTTGGTGTCGGGCTCGATCGCCGGGGCGGGCTGGGCGGCGGGGGCGTCGGCGGGGGCGTCGGTCGTCGGCTCGCTCGTCATGCCCGCACGCTAGACGCTCCGCGCCACCGTGTCGCCGCCTCGTCCACACCTGTCGCCGGCTCGACGTCACGTGTCCGTCGGGGCACGCCGACGACGTCGCCGGGACCGCCGACCGCACCGGAGCCGACGTCGACCACGACACCCGTCAGACGAACCCCGCCGCGTGCAGCGCGCCGTACTCCTCGTCCGTGAGGACGCGCGAGCGCAGCAGGAACCGCACGCCCTCGGGCGCCTCGAGCGAGAAGCCCGCGCCGCGGCCCGGCACCAGGTCGATCGTCAGGTGCGTGTGCTTCCAGTACTCGTACTGCGCGCGCGTCATCCACACGGGCACGCTCGCCCCGTCGCCCAGGTCGAGGTCGCCCAGGTGCACGTCGACGTCGCCCGTGATCAGGTCGCCCGACGGGTAGCACATCGGCGACGACCCGTCGCAGCACCCGCCCGACTGGTGGATCATCAGCTCGCCGTGCTGCCCGCGCAGCGTCCGCAGCATGTCGAGCGCGGCGTCCGTCGCCGCGACCCGCTCCGGAAGTCCCATCCCGCCTCCTCCCCCGCCCGGCGACGACCGGTGCCCCGGCCGGCCGCCGTCGGGCGGCGTCGCTCGTCGTCCCGACCCGTGCCTCACGGTCGCGGCGGAAGCTCCCCTCCGAACCTCCGCCGCGACCGCGTGCCCGCCCGTCAGAACAGCCCGAGCGACTCCTGCGTGTACGACACGAGGAGGTTCTTCGTCTGCTGGTAGTGGTCCAGCATCATCTTGTGGTTCTCGCGGCCGACGCCCGAGCCCTTGTAGCCGCCGAACGCCGCCGCCGCGGGGTACGCGTGGTAGCAGTTCGTCCACACGCGGCCCGCCTCGATGTCACGGCCCGCCCGGTACTGGATCGCCGCCTCGCGGGACCAGACACCGGCGCCGAGGCCGTACAGCGTGTCGTTGGCGATGGAGATGGCGTCCTCGTAGTCCGAGAACGACGTCACCGCCACGACGGGACCGAAGATCTCCTCCTGGAAGACCCGCATGGAGTTCTTCCCCTCGAAGATCGTCGGCGTCACGTAGTACCCGCCCGACAGGTCGCCCGACAGCTCCGCCCGGTGCCCGCCCGTCACCACCCGCGCCCCCTCCGCGCGGCCGATGTCCAGGTAGGACAGGATCTTCTCGAGCTGGTCGTTCGACGCCTGCGCGCCGACCTGCGTCTCCGTGTCGAGCGGGTCGCCCTGGCGCATGCTCTCCGTGCGCAGCTTCACGGCCTCCAGGAACTCGTCGTAGATCGACTCCTGGATGAGCGCGCGCGACGGGCACGTGCACACCTCGCCCTGGTTGAGGGCGAACATCGCGAAGCCCTCGAGCGCCTTGTCGTAGAACCCGTCCTTCTCGCGTGCGACGTCCTCGAAGAAGATGTTCGGGCTCTTGCCGCCGAGCTCCAGGGTCACCGGGATGATGTTCTGGCTGGCGTACTGCATGATCAGCCGGCCCGTCGTGGTCTCGCCCGTGAACGCGACCTTCCGCACGCGCGGCGACGACGCGAGCGGCTTGCCCGCCTCGACCCCGAACCCGTTGACGACGTTGACGACGCCCGCGGGCAGCAGGTCCCCGATCAGCTCCATGAGCAGCAGGATCGACGCGGGCGTCTGCTCGGCCGGCTTCAGGACGACCGCGTTGCCCGCGGCCAGCGCCGGGGCGAGCTTCCACGTCGCCATGAGGATCGGGAAGTTCCACGGGATGATCTGCGCGACCACGCCGAGCGGCTCGTGGAAGTGGTAGGCGATCGTGTCGCCGTCGATCTCCGAGATCGACCCCTCCTGCGCCCGGATCGCGCCCGCGAAGTAGCGGAAGTGGTCGATCGCGAGCGGGATGTCGAACGCGAGCGTCTCGCGCACGGGCTTGCCGTTCTCCCACGCCTCCGCCGCGGCGAGCATCTCGAGGTTCTGCTCCATGCGGTCCGCGATCTTGTTGAGGATCACGGCCCGCTCCGTGGCGGTCGTCCTCCCCCACGCGCGCGACGCACCGTGCGCCGCGTCGAGCGCACGCTCGACGTCGTCGGCGTCGCCCCGGCCGACCTCGGTGAACGTCCGGCCCGTCACCGGGCTGGGGTTCTCGAAGTAGCGGCCCGACGCGGGCGCGACGAACTCACCGCCGATCCAGTGGTCGTAGCGGTCGCGGTAGGAGATGAGGCTGCCGGGCTGTCCCGGCGGCGCGTAGACGGTCATCACGCCTCCCTGGCGGGGTCCGCGGGCGAAGGCTTGTGGCGCACCCGCGGTCGCGGCGTCGTTGCCGCGACACGCCCACGCTAGGCACGCGCCGTTGCACGACCGTTGCACCGGCTGCTGCGTGGGCGGCACGGGCGGACCGTCCACCCGGTGCTGGGTACCGCGTTGCGGCCGTGGGCGGTCACGAGACCCGGGTCGACCGGTCGCCGTGTCGTCGAGCGCGCCATCGGGTCCGGTTCGGGGGCGCGTTCGCCCGGGCGCTCGACGGCCGGGGCCGTGGCGGGGCCGCCTGCAGGGCGGTGCGCGGCGACGTCAGCCGGCGCGGTGGGTCGCCAGGCGGTGGGACAGGAGGTCGAGGCGGCCGCGGGCCTGGACGTGCGCCGGGGTGCCGCGGGGGGCGAGGACGGCGAGGCGCTGCCACGCCTGCCAGTCGTCGGCGCCGTCGTCGGACGACACCCACCGGGAGACCGCGCCCTCCTCGGGGCTGGCGAGCACGGCGGCGCGCAGGTCGGCCCGCAGGTCCTCGCGGATGCGCTCGACGCCGGGCGCGACGGACCGCGGCAGGACGACGCCCGGGTGGTTGGCGAGCGCGGCGACCACGTCGCCGACCTCCAGCAGACCGCGCACGGTGTCCGCGTCGGACCGGATCGGCGCGGTGAGGCGGTAGGGGCGGGACGGCGACAGCAGCGGCCCGACGACGCGGCGCAGGCGCGACACCTCGGCGCGCACGGTCACGTCGGACAGCACGTCGTCGCTGAGCTGCACGGCGAGCTCGTCGGCGGTGAGCCCGGCGTGGTGCTGCGCGAGGAGCAGCAGGATCTCGGCGTGCCGCAGCGTGAGTCGCACGTCGCGGCCGTCGAGGTGCAGCGTCGGCACCGCGGGACCGAGCACGCGGAGCCGCGCGCCGACGGCCGTCCGCTGCCCGCCGGTGATCGCGGTGACGACCCGGTCCGACGGCAGCTGCAGCACGGGCCCGGCGGCCGCGCGGGCCAGCTCGGCCTCGACCGCGGCGACGGTCGCACGCACCAGCGACATCATCACGGCGGTCGCGACGACGGGACCGCCCGTGACGTCGAGCACCCCGAGCACCTGCCCGGACGGTGCGCGCACGGGCGCGGCGGTGCAGTTCCACGGGTGCACGGTGCGCGCGTAGTGCTCGGTCCCGACGACCTGCGCGGGCCGCTCGGTGACGAGCGCGACACCGGGCGCGTTCGTCCCGGCGCGGTCCTCGCTCCACACGGCACCCTCGACGAACCCGACGCTCTCGACCTTGCGGCGCACGTCGCGGTCGCCCTCGACCCACAGCAGGCGACCCGCGTCGTCGGTCAGCGCGGTGATCCACCCCGCGCCCGCGCCCGGCCGGACCAGCAGGTCGCGCACGACGGGCATCGCGGCCGAGAGCGCGTGCCCGCGGCGGTAGGAGGTGAGCGTGCGGCCGGACATGTCGACGGGCGGCGCGGGGACCTCGGGGTCGACACCGCTGCGCGCGCTGCGTCGCCACGAGTCGGCGACGAGGCGTCGGACGTGCTGCCCGGCGAGGCGCCCGGTCGTGACGAAGTACTCGTGGGCGACCCGCACGGAGTCGTGCTGCGACATGACTCTCCCCTCGACCCACCGCCGAGCACTGCCCCCCGTGACCTCCGAGTGTACGAATCGTCCGCTATTTCCGCGCGGGTGTTCGGGAACGTGTCGTCGTGGTCTCGCCGGGCCCCGGGGGCCTCCGCTCGGACCGGCGGCCGTCGGGCGTACTTCCCGTGCCGTCGCGCGCTCCTTCTTCGTGGCGCGGCGGACGTCCACCGGCGTGCCCGGGCAGCGTCGGCTGCCCTTTCGTGCACGGTCTGCCGCGGCCCGGGGCCGCGCGACTAGCCTGACGAAGGTCGAGGGAGACGGGATGGCCGAGCGCATCTGCGACGTGTGCGGCGCCGTGAACCCGGCGACGGCCGAGTTCTGCCGGGTGTGCGACACGTACTTCGGCTGGGACGGCGGGCAACCGCCGACCGGCCCGACGAGCGCGCCCACGACGACCGCGCCGGTGACGGGCCCCGCGACGACGGCGACCGCGCCCGCACCGACGACGAGCACTGCGACGACCGCACCCTCCCCCACGACGCCCGCACCCGCGACGCCGGCGGCCGGGACCGGGCCGGTCGGGGTCGCCTCCGGGTCCACGCCCGCCGCGGAGCTGCGGCCCGAGGAGCGCGCCGAGGTCCCCGTCGTGTCGCCCGAGCAGGCGGCCGTCGTCGTCACGAAGGACACCCCGGGCACGTTCACGCTGTCGCTGAAGAACGTGTCGCCGGTCGTCGACGGGATGGTCGTGCACGCGCTCGCGCCCCCGTCGTGGCTGGTCGTGACGCACGACGACGCGAACCTCATGCCGGGCGAGGCACGCACGGTCACGGTGACGCTCGCCGCACGCGCCGGGGAGCCGGTCGTCGCACAGAACCTCGACCTGCCGATGCTCGTGCGGTCGTCGCTCGACCCGACGAAGGCCGCGCCGGTCGCCGTGCGGGTCACCGTGCCGCCGTACGGCCCGCCGCCGACGCTCACCACGCGCCCGCACCTGCTCCAGCTCGACGACGCGACCGACGGCGCGTTCACGGTGACGGTCGACAACCGCGCGTCGAACCACCCGCGGCACTACGCGCTGACCGTGCAGGACGACGAGGACGTCGTGCGTGCCGACGTCGTGCCGCCCGCGGTCGACGTCCCGGCGCTCGGCACCGCGGACGTGCGCGTGCGGTTCAGCGCGCCTGCGCCGGACCCCGGTCGCGAGGCGACGCGGCGGCTCACGTTGTCGGCGTCCGACGACGACGGACCCGTGTCGACGTCGGTCACGGTCGTGCAGCGCACGGCCGCGGAGGAGGAGCCCGAGCCGTTCACGGTGCGCCTCGAGCCGAGCCACCTGCACGTCGTCGGGACGGAGACGGGCGCGTTCGACGTCATCGTCGACAACCGGGCCGAGGACGACGGGCTCGCGGTCGACGTGACCGGCCGCGACCCCCAGCGCCTCGTCGCGTTCTCGTTCGGGCACGACCGGTTCGTCGTGCCGGGCGGCCGGGCGACGCGCGTGCACGCGCTACTGCGGACCAGCGCCCCGGCGCCGGGCACGTCGGCGTCGCGGCCGTTCTCGGTCGTCGTGTCGGACGGGCGGCGCGAGGTCGAGGCGACGGGGGTGCTCGACGTGAGCGCACCGGCCGACCCGATCACGACCGCACGGCTGCAGGTTTCGCCGGCGACGTTGTCCACCGAGGCGCGACGCGGGGCGTTCGCGGTCGACGTCGACAACCGTGCCGGCACGTCGCCGCTGACGGTGCGGCTCGCGGCCCGTGACGAGCTCGGGCAGGCGCGGTTCACGTTCTCGCAGGACCAGCTCACGGTCGCTCCCGGTCAGGTCGCGCGCGTGCAGCTCTCGTTCGACGCGCCCCTGCCCGACGGCGGGACGCAGCGGTCCCGTGCGATGACGGTCGTGGCGAGCGACGCCGCCGGGTCGGTCGAGGGTGCGGCGACGCTCACCCAGACGGCACGCGACTGGCGGCCCGTCGCGAAGCGGTGGCTCGTGTGGCTCGGCGCGCTCGCGATGATCGCGGGGGCGCTGCTGCCGTGGCTCGACGGTCAGGTCGTCGACCTCGAGCTCGTCGTGACGGAGGCGTCGACGGGCAACGAGGTCGCGATCAGCATCGCGGCGGCCGTCGCCGCGACCCTGCTGGTCGCGCTCCTCGCGCTGATCATGCTGCTCGGGCTCACCGGGACCGGGAAGCAGATCCGGCGGTCGGCGATCCTCGCCGCGCTGCTCGGGATCGGGGCGCTCGTCGCACAGCTGCAGTTCCCCGTCGACGACGCGTTCGTCGTGACCAACGGCGTGCCGCTGATCCTCGTCGGGGCGGTGCTCGGGTTCATCGGCGGGGTGTTCGCGCGGCCGCGAGCGCGCTCCTGACCAGCGGGCGGGCACGGGGACGTGTTTCTGACAGAACGTGAGACGATGTCACCATGCCCAAGATCATCGGCGGGTCGCTGCACGAGCACCGCGAGCAGACGCGCAGCAAGCTCTTCGCCGCGCTGTCCGCCCTCATGGCCGAGCGCGGCTTCGACGCCATCACGCTCGCCGAGATCGCCCAGGCCGCCGGCGTCGGACGCACCGCCGTCTACAACCACTTCCCCGACAAGGAGGCGCTGCTCCTCGGCTTCATCACGCACGAGACCGAGCAGTACACCGCCACCCTGCAGCGCTCGCTCGACGACATCGACGACCCCGTCGAGCAGCTCCGCACCTACGTCCGGCAGCAGGCGTCGCTGACGCGCGTCTACCACCTCGCCCCCGGGCCCGAGCTGCGCTCCGTCCTGTCCCGCGGCGCGCAGCAGCGGGTCCGTGAGCACGTCGTCGTCGTCGAGCAGATCCTGCGCCGCATCCTCGCCGCCGGGATCGAGTCGGGCGTCTTCCCCGACCAGGACGTCGACACGATCGTCCCGCTCGTCAACGCGTGCCTGTCCGGGCGCGGCGTGCCCCAGGGCGGCGCCGAGCGCGAGCGCGCGATCGAGCAGACCGAGACGTTCGTGCTCCGCGCCGTCGGCGCCCTCACGCCCGTCCCCGCCTGACGTGCCGCACCGCGACAGCCGACCCGGCCGACGCCCCGGGCCGGGCGGCCGGGGCCGTCCCGGTCGCGGGGGTCAGCGCCCCGACGACCAGCGCCGACAGCCCACGTCCGACGACCGGCGCGCCCGCCCCGGCGGTGACGACCGACGCACCCGCCCGAGCGGCGACGACCGACGCACCCGCCCGAGCGGCGACGACCGACGCGCACGCCCGACGAACGACGAGCGACGCGCACGGCCCGGCGGCGTCGACGACCGGCGACCGCGGTCCAGCACCGACGAGCGGCGCGACCAGCGGCGGGAGCGGCGCGGCACGCCGCCTGCGGCACGGTCCGCGCGCGAACGGGGGACGTCGCAGACCGCGGCGCGCCCGACGGGGACGCTCGTCGAGCTCACCTACCTCGACGGGCTGCGCGACGTGCTGCACGACGAGGTCGTCGAGGTGCTGGCTCCGCGCCGCGCACCCGTCGACGTCGCCGGTCGGGACGACGCGCTCGCGGTCCGGCTCGACGGCCCGCTCGCCGACGTCCTGCGGCTGCGCACCGCCGTCGCCGCGTACGTCTCCCTGCACTTCGACGTGCCGCGGCCCAGGTCGCTGACCAGCGGCGACCACCTCGCGCGCATCGTCGACGCCGTCTACGCGTCGCTGCGCGTCGCCGGCTCGTCGTCGTTCCGGTTCGAGGCGGCCGGGTCGGACTCGGCCGTCTTCGCGCGGCTCGCCGAGCTGCTGCACGACGCGACCGGCCTGCAGCACGACCCCGCCGACGGCCAGCTGGTCGTCCGCGTCCGCCGCGGCGCGCGCCTGCCGGGCGTCGACGCACGCAGGACCGGCGCCGGTGGACGCGGGGCGGGCGGGCGAACGACGGCAGACGTCGACCCCGGCTGGGACGTGCTCGTGCGCGTCGGTCCGCGCCCGCTGTCCGCGCGGACGTGGCGCGTCACCGACTACCCCGGCGCGCTCAACGCGACGATCGCGGCGGCGATGGTCCGCCTGGGCGGCGTGCGGGACGAGGACCGCGTGCTCAACCTCATGTGCGGCTCGGGCACGCTGCTCGCCGAGCGCCTGCTGGCAGGCCCGGCCGCGACCGCCGTCGGTGTCGACGTCTCCGCCGAGGCCCTCGACGCGGCCCGCGCCAACCTCGCCGCCGCGCACGTCCGCGCGACACTCGTCGCGGCCGACGTGCTCACGAGCACCCCCGGCGCCGACGGGCCCTGGGAGGCCGGGGCGTTCGACCTGGTGCTCGTCGACCCGCCGTGGAGCGCGCTGCACGGCGACCACGCGTCGGCCGTCGACGTGCACGCCGGGGTGCTGCGGGCCGCACGGGCCGCGGCGGCACCGGGAGCACGGAGCGTCGTCGTGACGCACGAGGTCAAGGTCATGGAGCGCTGCCTGCGGGAGGCGTCCGCGCTGTGGTCCGTCCGCGACACGTTGCGGGTGTTCGCGAAGGGCCACCACCCCCGCGTCTACGTGCTCGACGCGGTCTGACCGCTCGGCGCCCGGTCGGTGGGCTCAGCCCCGGCGGCCGGGGGCTCGTTCTCCTCGATCCACGCGTCGATGCGCAGCCATGACGCGAACAGCCACTCCTCGGCGGCGTCGCGGTCGCGCGGCACGTCCGCAGGGGCGACGCTCCACCCCTTCATGACGATGCGCTTGTCCATCGGCAGCTCGCGCCAGATGTCGTGCACGGTGACGAGCCGGTCGAGCCCGGTGTGCCCGACGAACACGACACCGGCGTCGGGCGCCTCGTCGAGCGCGGACAGCACCCCACCGGCGTGCGGCGCCATGACGTTGGTCATCTGCTCGGCCTGCACGGCGAGCTCGTCGCGACCCTCGCGCCGCAGCGCGTCGATGCGGGCGCGCCGCCGTCGGGGCGTGAAGTTGCCGCCCTCGGGGAAGATCAGCAGCGCACCGCGCGGCCCGAGCCCGTCGGCGAGGTCCCCGACGGCCGCCGCGAGGCCGGGAGCACCGTCGCGGCGGGCCTTGCGCGGGGTGATGAACTGCGTGGGCAGACGGTTGAGCAGCACGTCGATCGCCGGGTCCCACTGCAGGGTGTCCTTGAGGACGATCCGCGGCTCACGGTCGAACCAGTTGAGCAGCGCGTGGACCAGGATGAACGAGTCGCCGGGTCCGGCGTGCCGGCTCGCGACGACGATCGGCTGCCCGGTGAGGACCGTCCCGAGGTCGGCGTCGACGATGTCGATCCTCAGGCGCAGCGTCCAGCGGACCTGCCAGAAGAGCACCTGCATCATGCGTCGGGCCAGCCGGTAGTGGGCCCGCTCGAAGGCCGGGCGGTGGATCGCCCACCCGAACCCGGACCCGATCCACAGCCCGAGCAGCGCGACCAGGCACGCGGCGTCCCACAGGACGTAGAAGCTCGCCATCCACAGCGCGCGAGAGATGCGCAGACGCCCCGGCAGGGCCCACGTCACCGCGCCGAGCACCAGCAGGACGAGCATGAGGCTCGTCGGCACCAGCAGGACCGCGAGCGCGACGATCGCGGGTGCGAGCACGACCCGCCGCACCCACCGGGGCGGCAGGCGCCACGTCATGACCGGGCCTCGAGGTACGCGCGCGTCGCCTCGCGGGCGGCGTCGATGCGTCGTCGCGTCGCGTCCATCCGCCGGTACGACCCGAGCTTCTCGTCGCCGGGTGCCGGACCGCCGCTGGGCAGGACGTGCACCGCGACGTCCTTCGGGACCCGCTCGATCTCGCGCGTGAACCGGTGCCTGCGCGCGATCTCGAAGCTCACCCGCGCCACGTCGCTCGGCTTCTCCGGCGCCACGACCGCCTCCTCGATCCGTCCGACCTGGAGCACGTACACCGTCGTCGCGCCGCGCTCCACGGCCTCGCCGAGCGGGATGGAGTTCACGATGCCCCCGTCGACGAAGTGCTCGTCGCCGATCTTCGTCGGCGGCAGGACGCCGGGCACCGACGACGACGCGAGCACCGCGGGGATGAGCGGCCCGCTGTCGAACCAGCGCTCCGCGGTCCGCTCGATGCACGCCGCCGCGACGGCCAGCGGGACGTCGAGCTGCTCGAACGTCCGGTCGGCGCCGAGCATCTCCTCGAGCAGCGCACGCAGCGGTGCGGGGTCGTTGAGGTGCGTCCTCGAGCGCGCGAGCCGGCGCAGCTGCTTGGGCCACGAGTCGCCGTAGACGGCCGCGGCGGCCGGCGACGCCCACGCCTGCAGCAGCGTCTCGACGACCGACGGCGTCGGGTCCGCCGCGACGGCCGCGCCGTTGATCGCGCCGATCGACGTGCCGACGACCGTGTCGGGCCGGATGCCCGCCTCGAACAGCGCCTGGAGCATGCCGACCTGCACGGCGCCGCGCACACCGCCGCCGCCCAGCACGAACCCCACCGTCATGACCGGATCGTGGCACAGCCGACGACGCAGGGCCCGGCGACGTCCCCAGGCCGCCGCCGCTGGTCACGGCCGAGCCGCCCGGTGTCGAAAGTGAGGCGCGAATCGCTTCAGACGGTGGCCCGAAAGGGCAGGTCGTCCGCAGGGTGGAGGCCCTAGGGGGACGCGACCTCGGCGGACGGCAGCGAGGCCGGTGCCGGGACGCGCTCACGGGGCCGTCCCGCATCGAGAGGAGACCCGCACACATGACCGTCCGTGCACGCCCACGCACGCTCTTCGCCGCCCTGGCGGCGGTCGCGGTGGCCATCGGCGCCGCCGTCGTCACGTCCGCACCCGCCTCCGCCCACGGTTCCGTCACGGACCCGCCCACCCGGAACTACCGGTGCTGGGAGGTCTGGGGCTCGGACCACCTCAACCAGAACATGAAGAACGTCGACCCCATGTGCTGGGGCGCGTACCAGCACGACCCGAACGCGATGTGGAACTGGAACGGCCTGTATCGCGAGAACGTCGGCGGTCGGCACGAGGCCGTCATCCCGAACGGGCAGCTGTGCTCCGGCGGCCGCACCTTCTCGCCGCGGTACGACTACCTCGACACGCCCGGCCCGTGGGTCGCGAAGAACGTCCCGACGAAGTTCCAGCTCACGCTGACCGACGGTGCGAAGCACGGCGCCGACTACCTGCGCATCTACGTCTCGAAGCCGGGCTACGACCCGACCACCGAGGCGCTCGGCTGGGACGACATCACCCTGGTCAAGGAGACCGGGCGCTACCCGACGACGGGCCTGTACCAGACCGACGTCGACCTCACGGGCTACAGCGGCCGTGCCGTGCTGTTCACGATCTGGCAGGCCAGCCACCTCGACCAGCCGTACTACCTGTGCTCGGACATCAACATCGGCGGCACCAGCACGCCGACGCCGACCGTGACCCCGACGCCGACGGTCACGCCGACGCCGACCGTCACGCCGACGCCGACGGTCACCCCGACGCCGACCGTCACGCCGACTCAGAGCCCGACGCCGACGCCCACGCACACCTCGGGCCCGGGCACCTGCACCGCGACCGTGAAGGTCGTGAACTCGTGGAGCAACGGGTTCGTCGGTGAGGTCACCGTCAAGGCCGGCTCCAGCGCGATCACCGGCTGGCACACCGCGATCGGCGGCACGACCGTCCAGCAGGCGTGGAGCGCCACCCTGTCCGCCGCGAACACGCTGACCAGCGTCGACTGGAACAGCAAGCTCGCCGCGGGCGCCAGCACCACCGCCGGCTTCATCGGCAGCGGCAACGGCCAGGGCGTCTCCGCGGTCTCCTGCGGCACGCACTGACCGACCGGCTCCACCGCACCACCCGGACGCCCGTCGTCCTGACCCGCACGGGTCGGGCGGCGGGCGTCCGGCATCCCGACCGTGGTCCGGTCGGCGGGTGCGGCGCTCGTCGTCCCAGCGGCGGACCGCGGCGGTCGGCGGGCTCATCGCGGCGCCGGTCGGCGGCGTGCGGTGCCGACGGGGTCCTTGGTCGTGACCGCGGCGCGCGGCAGGATGAGCCCGACCGACCCGCCCGACGACCGACGGAGCGCCCCGTGCCGAGCGACCCCCCTGACCACGAGCCCACCGGCCCGGACCCGTCGGACGAGCGCCGCACCGAGCCGCCCTCGCTGTTCTGGCGCCGTCGCGGCTACTGGCTGCTGCTGCTCGTCGCCGCGGTCGTCGCCCTCGGCCTCACCTTCGCCTCGCGGCTCCAGTGACCGCGCGTCCGGGGTCGGCTCAGTCCAGCGGACCGGGCGCGAAGTAGCCCTGGACGTCCTCCAGCAGACGCACGCTGCCCGCGTCGTTGTAGAGGACGTGCCCGCCCGGACCCAGCCCGACGACGGCGCTGTTCGCGAGGTCGATGCCCTGCCGCGTGTTGAGGTTGCTCGCGAAGGGCCGCGACGCTCCCGCGGGGTAGGCGGTGACGTACGACGTGGGCGCCGTACCCGCGGTGCTCGTCAGGTTGACCGCGAGCGCCTGCGCGTCGGCCGGGATCTCGATGCCGCGTCCCGGGGCGCCGACGAGCCGCTCCTTGCCGGCGCCGAGCAACCCGTCACCGGTCGTGAGCCGCCGGTGGTCGAGCGGGTAGAACGAGACGCCACCGCTCTCCGTGTACCAGCCCTGGACGTCGACGACGACGTCCGTCCGGCCCGCGTCGTTGTAGATCTCGATCGACCCGTCCTCCGCGAGGGGGACGACCGCGAGGTTGGCGACGTCCTGCCCGCGGCGGGCGTTGAGGACGCTGGTCGACCGTGCCGCGGTGAACCCCGTGGGGTAGGCGGACAGGTAGGACGTCGCCGCCGTCGTGCGCGTCGCCGTGAGGTTGACCGCGACCGCGACCGCGTCGGCCGGCATGTCGGTCGCGAGCTCCGCGAGGTCCACGCGGCGCGCCTCGCCGGCGTCGAGAGGTCCACCGTCGGTGCGGGAATCCAGCACCCGTTCGGGCGTCACGGGGACGTAGCCGGCACCGGACGGGCTGCCGCTGTCGTAGTACCCCTGGAGGTCGACGACGACGTCGGTCGGGCACGCGTGGTTGTAGAGCTGCACCCAGTCGGCCGGGTCCTCGTAGCGGGTGCCCACGCGGATCGTCGTCAGGTTCGCGACGTCTGCCCCAGCACGCGCGTTGACGATGCTCGACTCCGCGCCCGTCTCGTACCCGACGATGTTCATGCCGACCGCGATGTAGTCGGCGGCGCACTGCGTGCGCGTCGCGGTCACGTTGAGCACGAACGCGACGGGCTCGCCCGGCAGAGCGGGCATCGGGAACTTGTACCACTCGTTCCGCTGCATCGGACCGTGCCCGTTGACCCGGGTGTCCACGACACGTCGGGGGACGACCGGCACGTACCGGCCCGCGGCGAGCATGGCGAACGACGTCTCCTGCCACGGCCCGTACGTGCTGTAGAGGGCGTCCCACACGCCGCCGCCCAGCAGCTCGTACGGCGCCGGGTACGTCCGCCCCCAGTTGTCGTAGCTGGGCATGTACCGGCCGGCGGGGTCGACCACCCGCATCGCGGCGCGACCCGCGGGCTTCTCGGCGGGCAGGTCGAGGACGAAGCGACCGGGATCGACCGGGTCGTCGGCGGTCGTGGCCGAGAGGAGGACCGTGCCGAAGCTGCCGTCGGCGTTCACGGCGACGATCTCGACGCGCATGGCGGCGAGACCCTGGTTGGTCGTGATGGAGAAGACCCGGCCGCTGAACGTCCTTCCCGCTGCCGCGGCAGGCGCCGCGACCCCCGCGAGCAGGAGCCCCACCACGAGTGCTCCCACAGAGGCGAGCGCACCGAGCACGCGCAGACGCACGACGTTTCCCCGTCCCGCCGCGCACGGTCGGCGACGGCACCCCACCCTGGCGGCCTCGCGCGCGTCAGCCCATCGCCCGAACGGGTGATGTCGCTGGTCCCTGCCGCGGCGGCGGGCAGCCGCTGCCCACCGCCGCGTGCCCGACAATGGGGGGCGTGACCGCGACGCCCTCCACCCGGCTGCCCCGTGTCCGCGCCTCCGAGCTCGTCGGGCGGGGGTGGCTCAACACCGGCGGGCGGGACGTGACGCTCGCGGACCTGCGCGGCAAGGTCGTCGTGCTCGACTTCTGGACGTTCTGCTGCATCAACTGCCTGCACGTCCTCGACGAGCTGCGCGAGGTCGAGGAGCGGTTCCGCGACGTGCTCGTCGTGGTCGGGGTGCACTCCCCGAAGTTCGTGCACGAGGCCGACCCGGTCGCGCTGGCGGCCGCCGTCGAGCGGTACGAGGTCCACCACCCCGTGCTCGACGACCCGGGGCTCGTCACGTGGTCGGCGTACACGGCCCGCGCGTGGCCGACGCTCGTCGTGGTCGACCCCGAGGGGTACGTCGTCGCGCAGATGGCCGGCGAGGGGCACCGGCACAACCTCGAGGTGCTGCTCGACGAGCTCGTGGCCGAGCACGACGCGAAGGGCACGCTGCACCGCGGCGACGGCCCGTACGTGCCGCCCGCGCCGACCGCCGGGACGCTGCGCTTCCCCGCGAAGGCCGTCGCGCTCCCCGGCGGGTCGCTGCTCGTCGCGGACGCCGGGCACCACGCGCTCACGGAGGTCGCGGCCGACGGGTCGACGCTGCTGCGGCGCCTCGGGTCCGGCGAGCGCGGGCTGGTCGACGGCGGGCCGGACGACGCCCGGTTCAGCGAGCCGAACGGCCTGGCCCTCGTGCCCGACCACCTGCGGGACTCGCTCGGGTACGACGTGCTCGTCGCCGACACCGTCAACCACGCGTTGCGCGGCGTGCGCCTGGCCGACGGCCACGTGACGACCGTCGCGGGGACGGGTGAGCAGCTCATGGTCGGTGCGGCCGACAACGTGCGCGGCGGCGGCACGGGCGCCGGGTACGACGGTCCGGCGCTCGACGTGCGCCTGTCGTCGCCGTGGGACGTGGTGTGGTCCGACGCTCTCGGCGCGTTCGTCGTCGCGATGGCCGGCAACCACACGCTGTGGTCGTTCGACGGGACGCGGCTGCGGCACGTCGCCGGGACCATGAACGAGGGCCTGCTCGACGGGTCGGGCGCCGACGCGTGGCTCGCCCAGCCGTCCGGGCTGTCGGTCGGGCCCGACGGCCGCGTGTGGGTCGCCGACTCCGAGACGTCCGCGCTGCGCTGGCTCGACCCCGCCGACGGGACCCTGCACACCGCCGTCGGCGAAGGGCTGTTCGACTTCGGCCACCGCGACGGGCGCGCCGACGATGCCCGCATGCAGCACCCGCTCGGCGTCGCCGCGCTGCCCGACGGGTCCGTCCTCGTCGCCGACACCTACAACGGCGCCGTGCGTCGCTACGTGCCGCCCGCCGACGGCGAGCCCGCCGGTGCCGGCGAGGTGACGACCGTGGCGGGCGACCTCGCCGAGCCGAGCGGCCTCGTCGTGCTGACCGGGGGCGCGGCCGGTGACGGCGGGCTCGACGTGCTCGTCGTCGAGTCGGCGGCACACCGCGTCACGCGCGTCGCGCTCCCGGCCGGTGCCGGCCAGGTCGTCGACGGCGGCGCCCACCGCACGCAGCGACCCGTGACGGACCTCGCGCCCGGCGACGTGCTGCTCGACGTCGTGTTCACGCCCGCCGCCGGCCAGAAGTACGACGACCGGTACGGCCCGTCGACCCGCCTGCAGGTGTCCTCGACACCGCCCGGGCTGCTGCTCGACGGCGCGGGCGACGACGTCCCGCTGACCCGCGCGCTGCGCCTCGACCCGGCCGTCGGCGACGGTGTGCTGCACGTGACCGCGCACGCGGCGTCGTGCGACGCCGACCCGGCCGTCGAGTACCCGGCCTGCCACCTCAACGCGCAGGACTGGGGCGTGCCGGTCCGCGTCGTCGAGGGCGCTCCGACGACGCTCACCCTCCCCCTGCACGGCTGACGCCGCACCGGGGCACCGGTCAGGAGGCCCCGAGGACCGCGACGGCGACCAGGGCGTCGAGCGAGGTGTCGACGACCTCGCCCGTCGCGGCCGTCGCGGAGACGCCGATCTCGACGACCCACGGGCCGTGCTCGACCACCGTCGTGGACGACTCGGCCTGCGTCACGTCGACCGGTGCGCCACCGCGCGCGACTGCGGACGCCGGCCCGTCGGACGGGTCACCGGGACGGCGCATGAGCACGGCCCACCCGGCACCGCCGAGCGTCTCGGTGGCGGCGGCCGCCAGCGCGCACAGCCGCGGGACGATCCCCGACTGCGCGGCGACGATCGCGGCGGTGCCGGCCACGACGACGCGCTCGGCGGTCACGGCCGGGTCGGCGGTCGTCGGGGCCGCGGCTCGGAGCGCGCGCGCCCGGGCCCGCTTGGCCCGGTACTGCGCCATGTCGGCCTGCCGGAACAGGTGCCGCGCGGACGTCGCGCCGGTCACGGCCGTCGTCGCGATGCCGTAGGAGATCGCCGCGCCGTGCGGGAGCGGGAACTCGGCCACGGTCGCCGCGACGACCTCGGCGACCTCGACGCGGCGCCGCCCGACCGTCACGAGGCAGAACTCGTCACCACCGATGCGCGCGGCGGTCGAGCCGGGCAGCGCGTCGGACGCGCGCCGCAGGACGTCCGCGACCGAGCGGAGCAGGTCGTCGCCGGTATCGTGGCCGAGCTCGTCGTTCACGCGCTTGAGGCCGTCGACGTCGCACATGACGATGCACGTCTCCAGGCCCGACTCCAGGGCGGACTCCGCCGCGGAGTCCGCGACGCGGCGATTCGCCAGACCCGTCAGCGGGTCGTCGGCGACCAGGTGCCGCACCTGGCCCTCGAGGTCCACGCGCGCGATCGCACCGCCCAGCAGCGCGCCCAGCACCTCGGCACGCGCGAGGTCGTCGACGCCGAACAGCGGCGACCCGAGCTCGCGCATCGCGTACAGCTGGCCCCAGACGGCACCGTTGACCACGACGGGCGACGCGAGCGCCGACGCGCCGTCGATCTCGCGCAGCGTCTGCACCTCGACCGCGTCACCCGCGCCGGCGTCGGAGCCCGTCACGGGCCGGCCGGCGACGTCCACGGCGTGCGCGACCCAGCTGACCCGGTCCCGGATGAGCCGTCGCAGCGCGGGGCGGTCGTCGGCGCGGTACGACGCGCGCACGCGCCACACGAGGCGCGGGTCCGCGGGCTCCGGCACGACGCGGACGACGCGCGCGGTGTCCTGCTCGATGCGCAGCACCGCGAAGGAGCTGGCACCCAGCATGTCGACGCCGGCGGTCGAGGCGACCTCCACGACCTCGTCGAGGGTGCGGCAGCGGTCCAGCCGGTGCGCGGCGGTCGCCAGGCCCCGGACGCCCACGAGCGCCGCAGCAGACCGATGGTCCCTGCGGGTCCCCTCGGCGGTCCCCCGGCGCGTCACGCGCCCATCATCGTCCCTCGGACACCTGTCCGAACAGTTGAGGGCATGAGAGGTCCATGAGATCACCCCGCCGCCGCGTCGGATCGGCCCGCCGGCGGGTCCGGTGCGGCACCAATTGCCCCGATCGTGCTGAGCCGAACGGGTGAGGCGGGCGTGCCCCGCGTCGACGCTCCGCCGTCCCGCCGCCGAAACCATTCGCCGGGTTGTCGACGCTCGTCGGACGCGGCGACCCTGACGCCACCCTGCCCCCTGGCGGCCGCACGACCCGGCGAGCCGCCGGCAGGAGGCGCCCCGCGGCGACGACGCCGCACGTCGGAAGGAGTCCCGCCATGTCCACCGTCACCGCCCTGCGACGCAGAGCCCTCGTGGGCGCCGCGATCGCCGGGCTCGCCGCCGCGACGCTCGTCGCGCTGCCGGCGTCGCGCGCCGAGGCCCACGGCGGCCTCACCTACCCGCAGACGCGCACGTACGCGTGCTACCTCGACGGGCTCGCGGGCGGACAGGCCGCCGGTCAGGCGGGCAACATGCTGCCGACCAACCCGATCTGCCAGCAGGCGCTCGCAGCCAGCAACTACCCGTTCTACAACTGGTACGGCAACCTGCTGGGCACGATCGCGGGCCAGCACCAGACGATCGCCGACGGCACGCTCTGCGCACCGGACCCGAAGTTCGCGGCGTTCAACACGCCGAGCACCCAGTGGCCCACGACGAGGCTGCAGTCGGGCGGGCGGATCACCTTCCAGTACGCGGCGACGGTGCCGCACCCCGGCTGGTGGACGCAGTGGATCACCAAGGACGGCTGGGACCCGAGCCAGCCGATCGGCTGGGACGACCTCGAGCCCGCGCCGTTCGACCGCGTGCTCAACCCGCCGACCCGCTCGGGCGGCCCGACCGGCCCCGAGTACTACTGGACCGCGCAGCTGCCGCAGAAGACCGGCCGGCACGTGATCCTGTCGATCTGGGAGCGCACCGACAGCCCGGAGTCGTTCTACAACTGCTCCGACGTGGTCTTCGACGGCGGCGGCACGACCGACCCCGGCGACCCGGGCGACCCCGGGGACCCGGTCGACACGACGGCGCCGACCGCGCCCGGCACCCCGACCGCCGCAGCCGTCGACGGGACCACCGCCTCGCTGACCTGGGCGGCGTCGACCGACGCGGTCGGCGTCACGGGCTACACGGTGCACGACGCCGCGACGGGGGCCGTGCTGGCGCGGCCGACCTCCCCCGCGACGACCCTGTCGGGTCTCACCCCCGGCACCTCGTACTCCGTCTACGTGACCGCGACCGACGCCGCGGGCAACGTGTCCGCACGGTCGTCGACGCTCACGTTCAGCTCCGGGACGGTCCCCGTCGGGTCGTGCTCGGTGAAGTTCGACGTGTCCAACGCCTGGTCCGGCGGCTTCGTCGGCAACGTCACCATCTCCAACGAGTCGATGACGCCCGTGAACGGCTGGCAGCTGACCTGGACCTTCACGAAGGGCGAGAAGGTCACGCAGGCCTGGAACGGCACGGCCACGCAGTCCGGGGCCGTCGTCACGGCACGCAGCGCCGCGTGGAACGGGACGATCGCGCACCACGGAGCGGTCACGTTCGGGTTCATGGGGTCGAGCAGCGGTGCGCCGGGTCAGCCGACCGGGGTCGCGCTCAACGGGCTGCCCTGCGCGCTCGCCTGACGAGCGCCTCGCCGCGGGTCACGAGGGTCCGGTCGCCACGGCGGCCGGGCCCTCGGCCGTGCGTGGCGCGGGACGCGTGCGCGGCCGATCGCGCGCAGCGCGAGTGCGTCCGGCAGGTCGCGGGGAGCAGGAGGTACGCCCGACGAGCGGCGCGAGCGAGGCGCGGTCAGGCGCTCGCCGTGATGGCGCCGACGACGCGGACCTTCACGGCGACACCGTCGACGGCCGGGGGCAGCGGGGTGGACCGCCCGCGCGCGGACACGTTCACCTGGAGCAGATACCCGTCGCCGTCCGGTGTGATCCCGATCCCCCGCACGTCTGGTCGCCCGGCGAGGTCGGCGCGCAACCGTTCTTTCGCTGCACGCGCCTGCTCGAGATCCGCCATGCTGCACCGCTTCCCGCCGGCCCACGCCGACGTCGGGCGGCTCGCCGGGCAGGGTCAGGTGGCGAGCGTCGCACCGAGGGCGTCGAGCACAGCATCGATCGGGTTGAGATAGGTCAGCCCGGACCCATTCTCGCCTCCCGTCTCCGAACCCGCAAAGAGCAAGCCCAGGGCGACGCCGTCCTCCCGGTACACGAGCGACCCCGAGTCGCCGCCGCGCGAGAACGCCGACGCACCCGTCGACTCGACCTCGATCTGCCCGTCGAACGCGATCTCGCCGAGCTCCTCGCCGTAGCCCACGACGACGTCGTCGAGCTCGATCGCGGTGACCTTGCCGTGCGTGACGGACGTGGTCCGGCCGATCTTCGCGACCTGCTCGTTGCCGACGGCCGGTGCGGTCGTCGTGACGAGCCCCACCGGGTAGCGCAGGTCGACCTCGGGGTCGTCGAGCAGCGCGACCGCGCAGTCGACGGTGGCCCGGCCGTGCGGCTCGAGCTCGACGCGGCCCGCGAGCTCGCCGACCTTGTCGCGCGAGGTGCGGCCGCCGTCGGCCGGTCCGGGCTGGAGGACCGGGTCGCCCATCCGGGCCGACGGCGTGCCCGACAGCACGTGGTAGTTGGACAGCGCGTGCATGCGCCCGTCGACGACGACGAACGCGCCGAGGGTCCCCGCCGACACCTTCGCGTGCGCGATCGAGACCCCGGGCCGCAGCGGCCGCACGCGGCCGGTCTCGCCGAGCGAGCGGGCCGTCACGACGGGCGGACGCAGGGTGATCGACGGACCGCCGCCGGGTCCCGCGAGCGTGCGGATCCGACCCGTGCGCCGCACGTCGGCGGCCGGCCCGACCTGCTCCGCGACCTTGCGCGCGATGCTCCGCACCGCCGGGAAGCCCAGCCGGTAGCGCACGGCGACGCCGTACCCGCCGTCGGCCAGCGGGGCGAGCCCCAGCGCGAGCGGCACCGCCGCGGCGTGCATGTCCTGCACCTGCACGCGTCGCTGCGCGAGCTCCCGCACGTAGTCGCTGACCTGCGCCTTGACCTCGCGCGCCTCGCGCTCGTCCATCGATCCCATCGACCCCCCTGCCGATCGCCGCCCGGTGGTGTCCCGGTGCTTGGCGGCAAGTCTGCCGCGTCGCACCGACACCCGCCGGGCGACGTCCGCGGTCGTGGCAGGACGCACGACGACAGGGACGCGGGACCGCAGCCGCCGCACCCGGCGACGGGCGCGGTGGGTCAGCCGCGCGGGGGGAAGATGCCCTGGAGCGCGATGATGAACGTGAGCACCAGGTACGGCGGCAGGTTGTCGTGCGGCAGCCCGCCGCCGGTCACCGACAGCGCGCCGGGGCTCATCGTCAGCGCACCCGGGCCGCCGCCGTAGAGGTCCTCGGTGACCCGGCCGAGGCGGCTCGTCGCCCAGGCCGCACCCGACGGGTTGCCGGTCGTGCCGCGGGTGCCGTCGGGCAGGGTCGCGACGGGGTGGCCGTGCACGGGCATCTCGGACTCGAGCAGCGTGACGGTCTGCGACCCGAGCTGCTCGCCGAGCACGACGTGCTGCAGGCCCGGGCCCTGACCGTGGTGCACCGGGCTGCGCCCCTGCAGGTCGGGCAGCCCGAACGTGCTCCTGCCGTCGCCGCCGTAGGTCGTGCCGAGCAGCGAGAACAGGGCGGTGTTCTGGGAGATGGGCATGAGCTGCCCGTTGCACAGGGCCCACCCCTTCGGGGCGAAGTTCCCCGCGAACATGCGGATCTCGGCGACGAACGGATCAGCCATGGGTCAGTCCCTGCTGGGGAAGATGCCGACCAGCGCGATGACGGCCTGGAGGGCGGCGTACGGGGGCATGTTGGGGTGCGGCTGCGAGCCGCCGACGTGCGCGACGAGCCCGTCCGCCATGACGGCCTGGGGCGTCGGCCCGTAGTGCGGCGCGTCGGTCGAGGCCCAGCGGGCGGCGCCCGGGACGGAGCGGTCGGCGGTGGACGCCGCGCTGACCGGGTGCGTGTGCGGCGGCAGCTCGCTCACGGTCAGCGTGTGCGTCTCGGCGCCGCCCGCCTGGCCGAGGGTGAACCCCGGGCCGACGTGCACCGGGACGCGTCCGCGCAGGTCCGGCAGCGCGAAGTTCACGCGTCCGTCGCCGCCGTACTGGGTGCCGAGCAGCGAGAACAGCGCCTGGTTCTGGTTGATCGGCAGGAGCTGGCCGTTGCACTGCGCCCAGCCGCGGGGCGGGTAGCCGAACGCCGTGAGGCGGATCTCGGCGAGGAAGGGTTCCGACATGGCGTGTCCTCAGTCCTGCTGGGGGTAGAGGCCGAAGAGCGAGATGATGAACGACACCGCGAGCACGGGGTGCCGGTTCTCGTGCGGCTGCGAGCCGCCCGCCGGACCGACCGCGTCGGCGGCGAGCGTGGTGCTCGGCGTGACCGACGGTGCCACGAACGCGGGTGCCGTCGACGCCGCCCACACCGCCCCCGCGGGCGACGGGCCGGTCGCGGCGGCGACCGACGCCTGCGGCCGGTGCGTGTGCTGCGGGATCTGCGGCGTCGACAGCGTCACGGTCTCGACGCCGCCCGTCTCGCCGAGCACGTACGTCGTCGTCGAGCGCGTCCCGCGCCCGACGTGCAGCGGCGAGCGCCCGCGCAGGTCGGGCAGCGCGAACGTGTTCACCCCGTCGCCGCCGTACGTCGTGCCGAGCAGGGTGAACAGCGTGTCGTTCTCGGAGATCGGCACGAGGCTGCCGTCGCAGAACGCCCAGCCCGCAGGGGCGAAGTTCCCGGCGAACATGCGGATCTCGCCGATGTACGGCGTGGACATCATGCCTCCGTCCCGGCGTCGGCGGCGGGGCCGCGCGTGCCGTCGGTCGTCGGGTGGGTCAGGTCGGTGGGGTCGGCGGCGCCGGGGTCGTGGCCGGTGGGGTCGGCTCCGGCGGGGGCGTCGTCGGGGACGACGAACGTCGCGACGAGCAGCGCGCCGTCGGGGTGCGCGGCGCTCGGCACGGCGAGCAGCGTCTGGGGCCCCGCACCGGGCAGGTCGAGGACGACCGTCTCCTGACCGGTGCCCGCCGGGGCCAGGAACGTGACGTCCCACGTCGCCCAGCCTGCCGAGGTCCGGCGGTCCGAGCAGGACCGGACGGTCCACGTGCCGTGCGGGCCGGCGGGGACGACGGCGCCCACGGCGGCACGCCAGTCGGACCAGGTGGCGACAGTCACGGGCGGGCCTCCAGCAGCACGTCGAGCACCGTCCCGGCGGTCGGCGAGGGGGCCTCGGCGTCGTCGACCGGGACGAACCCGAGCCTCGCGTAGAGGGCGGCGGCGCGCACGTTCGTCGCCCGGACGTGCAGCCGCACCGTCGTACCGGCCGCGTGGGCGTCGGCGAGGACGTCGCGGAGCACCGCGGTGCCGGTCCCCCGGCCCTGGTGGTCCGGGTGCACGGCGACGTCGAGGACGTGCACGACGCCGGCCTCGCGCCGCGCGGTGACCAGGCGGCCGACGGGGACGCCGTCGACCTCGACGACCGCGTCGTCGGTCGCCGTCGCCGCGAACGCGGCCTCACGTGCGGCGTGCTGCCCCCGCAGGAACGCTGCCGTCGTCGCGTCGTCCCAGCCGAACCCGGCGACCTCGTCGGCGCGCGTCGCGGCGTAGAGTTCGGCCACGAACGCGGTGTCGGCGGGCGACGTGCGGCGCAGGGTGAGCACGGCCGGTCCTCCCCGGAGACCCACTAGACGGTCCGGTCGACGACGGCCTCGAGGTCCGTGCCGTCGGGGCCGACCGGTCCGACGAACAGGACGAGGTCGCCGTCGTCGTGCGAGAGCGTGCGGATCGCGCCGGGCAGGTCCTGCGTCGACGCCGCGCGGAACGTCAGGGCGAACGCGTCGGCCGTCGGCGCGGCACCCGCGGGTCCGGTCACCGCGGCCAGCGTGAGGACGTGGGTCGTGCCGTCGGCGTCGGTGCGGAACCGGCTGCCCACGAGCGCCCGCACCGCGGCGAGCTCGAGCGGGAGGGTGCGGCGCGACAGCGGGACGCCGACCGCGACGGCGACGGCCCCCACCGCCACGGCCCCGGCGCCACCGGCGAGGACGGCGCGGCGCGAGACGGTGCGGCGCTGGAGCACGGCGTCCTCCTGTCGGGCGGGGCGTGCGGGGGGCCTCGAGGGCAGGTCGGCACGGTGGTCAGGGGTGTGCGCGACGGGGGTGCGGAAGGTCGCGCGGCGTCGTGAGCCTACGAGGTTTCACCCCCGCCGCCGGACCCTCGCAGCGGGTGAATCCTTCTACGCTGACCCGGTGCCGCACCGCGCTGACCTGCGATTTCACCGATTCGTCGCCATTGCGGCGGTCCTGGCGGGTGGTTTGTCGGGCTCGGTCCTGGCCGCCCCTGCCGCCGTCGCCGCGCCGACGCCGCTCGTCGTCACGACGACCGCCGACGCGTCCGTCGACGGGACGTGCTCCGACGCGACGCCGGCGACCCTGTCGCTGCGTGAGGCGCTGTGCCAGGCGCAGTCGCTGACCGACGCCGCGGTGACCCTCCCGGGCGGCGTCGTCACCCTCACCGCCGGTGCACTCGTCTACGCGCCGACGTCGGGCGGTCGGACGCTGACCGTCACGGGTGCGGGCCGGGACGCCACGCGGATCGACGCGCACGGCGCGTCGCGGGTGCTCGACCTCGACCCGCTCGGCGTGGGGCGCGTGGACGTCACCGTCAGCGCGGTCACGCTCACGGGCGGACGCCCGACGCTCGCCGACCCGTGGTGGGGCGGCGGCGCGGTCGTCGCGGGGTCGGCGGTCGCCGGTGCGCCCGACACCCTCACGCTCAGCTCGTGCCGCGTCACGGCCAGCACCAACGTGCCCGCCGGCATCTCCGACCAGGGCGCGGTCGGCGGTGGGGTGCAGATGAGCGGCGGGTCGCTCACGGTCCGCGACTGCCTGCTCGACGGCAGCACCGCGACCGACGCGGCCGGCGGCGCGATCGCCTTCGTGGGGGTCGACCCGGACGACGCGGTCGTCGTCGAGCGGTCGAGGTTCGAGCTCAACACCTCGGTGGGCGCGCTCGGCGCGGGCGTGACGGGCGGCGGTGGGCTGTTCGTCGCGGGCGACGTCGACGTGACCGTCACCGGCTCGACGTTCCTGGGCAACCGGGTGACGACCACGTCGGGTGCGTCGGCGCAGGGCTCCGCGGTCCTCGTCGAGTCCGGCACCGCGACCGTCACCGGCTCGACCGTCGTCGCCAACACCGTGACCGCGTCCGCGGGGACGCCGTCGTCGTTCGGCGCGCTCGTCCTCGCCCACGGGCAGGTCACCGCGTCCCGCCTCGCGGGCAACGCGACCACCGTCGGCAGCACCGTCACGCGCGACGCCGTGCGCGGCGGCGCGACCGTGCCGGGCAACTGGTGGGGCTGTGTCGACCCGGCCGCCGCGACCGGGTGCGACACGGCGCCCGACGCGGCGACCCTCGAGCCGTTCGCGCGGCTCGCGCTCGCCGCGTCGCCGACGATCGACCTGCCGGGCCGCACGTCGGCGATCAGCGCCGCCGTGACGATGTCCGACGGCTCCGCGGTGCCCGCCGCGCTGGCCGCGGTCCTGGCCGACGTCCCGCTCACCTGGTCGACGACCGCGGGCTCGCTCGCCGGGAGCGACGCGACGCTCGGGTCCGACGTCGCCGCCGGCACCACCCTCACGATCGCCGCGGGCGACCCGCGCGTCTCGCTCACCGTCGACGGCTCCACGGCCGGCACGACCGTCACGACCGCCGTGCCCGCGAGCATCGCCGCGCAGCCGACCGCCGCGAGCGTCGTCGAGGGCACGACCGCGACGTTCTCCGTCGGGGCGACGGGCACGCCCACCCCCACCGTGCAGTGGCGCACCGCGGCACCCGGCTCCTCGACCTGGACGGACGTCCCCGGCGCGACGGGCACGACGCTCACGGTCACCGGCACGACGCGCGCCTTGGACGGCACCCGGTACGTCGCCGTCGTGCAGAACGGCTACGGCGCACCCGTCACGTCGCTCGCCGCGACGCTCGAGGTCCGGTGGGGTGCCGAGACGACGGCCGACCCCGTCGACGTCACCGTCGTCGCCGGGCAGGACGCGGTCTTCACCAGCGACGCCGCCGGCACGCCGCAGCCCACGACCACCTGGGAGCGGTCGGCCGACGGCACGACGTGGGCGCCCGTCGCGTCGGCGACCGGCACGACCCTCACGCTGCCCGCGGTCGCCGCGACCGACGACGGCCTGCGTGTCCGGGCCGTGCACACCGGCGAGACCGTCGCCCGGTCCGCCGCCGCACGGCTCACGGTGCAGACACCACCGACCCTGTCCCCCGTGGCCGGCGTGACCGTCGCCGACGGCGGCACCGCGCAGCTCACGACCGTCGTCGGCGGGGCGCCCGCACCGGCCGTCCGCTGGCAGCGGCTCGTCGACGGGACGTGGACCGACGTGCCCGGCGGCGTCGGCGCGACGCTGTCCGTGGTCGTCGACCCGACCTTCGACGGGGCGCGGTACCGGGCCGTCGCGACGTCCGTCCTGGTCACCGGGACCGTCTCGGTCACGAGCAGCGAGGCCCTCCTCGACGTGCGGTACGGGCCGGTCGTCGACGTCCAGCCGCAGCCGGTCACCGCGCTCGCCGGCGCGAGCGCGCTGCTCACCGCCGCGGCGCACGGCAACCCCGCGCCGAGCGTGCAGTGGCAGACGTCCGCCGACGGCACGACGTGGACCGACGTGCCCGGTGCGACCGGCGTCTTCTACACGCGCCTCCTCTCGGCGTCCGACGACGGGCTCCTGGTGCGCGCGCGCTTCACCGGCCACGGCGCGGCGGAGACCGCCCCCGCGACGCTGACCGTGCAGACCCGACCGACCCTGGCGCCCGTGGCCGACGTGACGGTCGTCGCCGGTGCCACCGCGCAGCTCACGACCGTCGTCGGCGGGTCGCCCGCACCCGCGGTCCGCTGGCAGCGGCTCGTCGACGGGCCGTGGACCGACGTGCCCGGCGGCGTCGGCGCGACGCTGACCGTCGTCGGGGACGCCTCGCTCGACGGGGCTCGCTACCGGGCCGTCGCGACGTCCGTCCTGCTCGACGGCACGTCCACCGCGACCAGCACCGAGGGCGTCCTGCACGTGCTGCACGGGCCCGTCGTCGACGTCCACCCCGTCGCCGTGACCGGTGTCGTCGGCGGCAGCGCGCTGCTCACCGCGGCCGCGCACGGCAACCCCGCGCCGACCGTCCAGTGGCAGACGTCGACCGACGGCACCACCTGGAGCGACGTGCCCGGCGCGACCGACGTCTTCTGGACGCGCCTCCTCTCCGCGTCCGACGACGGCCTGCAGGTGCGGGCCCGCTTCACCGGTCACGGCGTCGCCGACACCAACCCGGTGACGCTCACCGTCCAGGACGCGCCGACCGTCACCGATCCCGTCGCGACGACCGTCGACGCCGGCGGCACTGCCACGTTCACGGTGGGCGTCACCGGCCTGCCCACGCCGACGGTGCAGTGGCAGACGTCGGCCGACGGCAGCACGTGGACCGACGTCGCGGGCGCGACCGGCACGACGTACACCGTCACGGCGACCGACGCCCTCCACGGGTCGTCGTACCGCGCCGTCGCGGCCAACGTGCGCGGCACCGCGACGTCCGCCGCCGCGACGCTGGGCGTCCGCACGCCGCCGGCCGTGAGCTCCCCGGCCGACGTCGTCACGCGCCCCGGCGAGGACGCCACGTTCACGGTGACCGTCTCGGGCCGTCCCGCGCCGGACGTCACCTGGGAGACCTCGACCGACGGCACCGCCTGGACGCCCGTCGCGGGTGCCGTCGGCACCACGCTCACGGTCACGGCCGACGCCGCCGACGACGGGCTGCTCGTCCGTGCGGTCGCGACGTCGACCCTCGGCAGCGGTCCGGCGACCGTGCGCAGCGCCCCCGCGACGCTCACCGTCGTGCCCGACCCCGTCGAGGTCGCCGGGCCGAGCGTCGGCGCGCCCGTCGCGTCCGTCGCCGGGACCCCCACGACCGTCACGTTCGTCGTCCTCGGGTCGGGCCTGCAGGGCCGGTGGGAGGAGTCGCGCGACGGCGGCGCCACGTGGGCGCCCGTCGGACCGTCCGTCGCGACCAACACCATCACCGGGGTCGCGTCCGTGCGGTCGCTGCGGTCCGCCGCCGCACCCGCCACGCGCACCGCGTTCACCGCGACGTTCACGCCCACGCGCGCCGACGACGGGATGCAGCTGCGGCTCGTCGTCGTCGACGCCGCGGGCGAGACCGTCCTGCGGCCCGTGACCGTCTCCGTCGCCGCGGCCCCGAGCCCGTCGCCGAGCGCCGCGCCCGGCGCGGCCGGCTCCGGCAGCGGGACCGGCTCGTCGGCGGGCTCGCGCGCGACCGGGACCGGTGGCGCGGTAGCCGGCGGACGGCTGTCGAGCACCGGCAGCACCGTCGCCCCGATCGCGGCGGCTGCGGGTCTGCTGGTCGTGCTGGGCGCGGCAGGTGCGCTCCTCGGCAGGCGTCGCCGCACCTGAACGGGCCGTCGGGCCTGACGCGTCGCGTCCGTCGTCGTCCGCGCCCCGCGGGCGTCGTGCCCGACGCGTCGCGTCAGTCGTCCTCCGCGCGACGACCGACCGGCCGGGCGTCGTCGGGTGGTGCGCCCACGACCGCGACCGGCCTCGCGTCGTAGGGCTCGGCCGTCACGTCGGCGCGCCGGACGCGGTCGAGGCGGAACCAGCGCACGTCGTCGCGCGTGCGGCACCACGCCGCGAGGTACCAGCGGCCGTGCGTGCGCGTGAGGACGATCGGCTCGACGCGACGGTGCGACGCGTCACCGGCGACGGTCACGTACTCGATCGCGAGGACCCGCTCGCGGGACAGCGCGTCCTCGACGGCCCGGAGCACCCCGGGAGAGGCGACAGCCGCGACGCCAGGCGCGGACGACCGGGCCGGCGAGCCCTGCGCGCCGCCGTCGGAGGGCCCGGACGCGCCGCTCTGCGTGCCCGCGCGTCGCGACCATCCCACGCGCGCAGCGGCGTCGGCCGACGCCGCGTCGGGTCGCGTCCACACCCGCTGCGAGAGCGCCTGCGCGCGGGCGCGGTCGGTCGCGGGCATCGCGTCGAGCACCTTGTCGCGCGCCGTCCGGGCGTCGACGCCGAACGGGCTGCCGGGCGGCAGCGCGTCGACCGCGAGCGCGAGCGCCACCGCCTGCGCGGGCGTGAGGGCGACGGGCGGCAGCGTCGCGCCGACGAGCACGTAGCCGCCGCCCGCTCCGGCCTGCGCGACGACCGGCAGGCCGGCCTGCTGGAGCGCGCTGACGTCGCGCTTGACGGTGCGCGTGGTGACCTCGAACAGCCGCGCCAGACGCGCGCTCGTGGTGCCGCGCGGGCCGACGCGGCGCAGCTCCTCGGCCATCGCGTACAGGCGGTCGGTGCGGTTCACGAGCGGGCTCCCGGGGTCGTCGTCGGACCTCCCATGATGGTGACACGAAGGTGACATGCCGGTGTCACCGACGTCGCGGGACGCTGGTGCCATGACCACCACGCACCTGATCCTCGTCCCCGGTTCCTGGCTCGGCGGATGGGCCTGGGACGACGTCCTGCCCGGGCTGCGCGCCGCCGGGCTCGTCCCGCACGCCGTCACGCTCCCGGGCCTCGACCCGTCCGACGACGCGTCGGCCGTGACGCGCGCCGACCACGTCCAGGCCGTCGTCGAGCTCGTCGACCGGATCGCCGACGACGGCGACGACGTCGTGCTCGTCGGCCACTCGGGCGGCGGCGCCGTCGTCGGGGAGGTCGTCGACCGGCGGCCCGACCGCGTCCGCCGTGCCGTCTACGTCGACAGCGGTCCGCTCGAGGACGGCAACGCGCTCGTCCCGGACCTGCCCGCCGACTCGGCGGGCCAGGCGTTCCCGTCGTGGGAGGAGCTCGCGGACGGCGGGTCGAGCCTCGAGGGCCTCGACGACGCCGCGCTCGCGCGGCTCCGGGAGCGGGCGCTCCCGCACCCCGCCGGCGTCGCACGCGCCGCGGTGCACGTCAGCGACGAACGCCGGTTCGCCGTCCCCGTGACCGCGATCTGCACGAGCCTGCCGTCGGAGGTGCTGCTGACGATGGTCGACGGCGGTCCGCCGCTGCACACCGAGATGGGCCGCTACGACGTCACGTACGTCGACCCGCCGACCGGGCACTGGCCGATGTTCAGCCGCCCCGACGACCTCGCCGCGGCCCTGGTCGACGCCGCGCGAGCCTGACCCTCGGTCCGGGTCTGGGACGCGCGCCCGGTCGGACGCTGCACCACCTGCACCTCGGGAGCACCCCGCTCCGCTCGGCCCGCCTGTCAGCGCGAGCCCGACACCAGTCCGAAGGTCAGACGGCCGGAGCGCCCTGCCCATGTCCGCGCAGCGCGACGCCCCGGCGACCGTCGGGTCACCGGGGCGTCGTGGCTGTCCGGGCGGGAAGCCGCCGGGGTCAGGCGCCCGCGGGGGGCGCCGGGGGGGCCTGCGGGGGCTGCTGCTGCTGGACCGGCTGCACCGGGGTCTGCTGCACCGGCTGGACCGGCTGCTGGACCACGGGCTGGGCGACGGGCTGGGCCGTCCCGACCGTGCGGTGGTCGACGACCTCACGGTGCGAGGTGTTGCTGCGCTGCGCGTTGATGATGAGCGCCAGGATCAGCGCGAGCACGCCCGCGCCGATGCAGATGTACCCGATCATCGTCAGGTCGATGGCGTCGATGCTGTCCCGCACGCCGAACGCGAGGATCGCGCCGATGACGATCAGGGCGATGCCGCCTCCGATACCCATGCGTGGCTCCTTCCGTCCCGTCGAACTCCCGTTCGGGACGCCCGTCGAACTTCGTCGAACTGGGCGGCGCTCGACTCTTGACAGAGGAGTTTGGCGCGGGTAGTGGAACCTCGCATCTGGAGGCGGCATCGTCACCCGGTCAGGTCATCCGGCCACGTCCGTCAGCCCAGGACGTCCGGGTACGCCACGTCCGCCTGACCCAGCACGTGCTGCGCGAGGAACGCCTCGACCACCTGGTACCAGACGACCGCGTGCTGCGGGCTGAGGATCCAGTGGTTCTCGTCAGGGAAGTAGAGGAACCGGTGCGGCGTGCGGCCCTCGTCGTCCGCCGGGAGGCCCGATCGGGACACGAGCTCGTACCAGAGCCGCAGGCCCTCGCCGATCGGCACCCGGTAGTCCTTGTCGCCGTGCACGACCAGCATGGGCGTGACGATCTTGTCGACGAACCGGTGCGGGGAGTTGTCGAGCGCCATCTCGGCGGTCATCTCCCGCTCCCAGTAGTACGCCGCGTCCGTCGTCGGGCCGAACTGGTCCAGCGCCCACAGGCTCGCGTGCGTGACGATCGCCTGGAACCGGTCCGTGTGCCCGGCGACCCAGTTCGCCATGTAGCCGCCGAACGAGCCGCCCATCGCCGCCGTGCGGGACGCGTCGACGTCGTCGCGCGCCTCCGCGACGTCGGTGATCGCCATGAGGTCCGTGAACGGCGCCTCGCCCCACGAGCCCCACCCCGCCTGGATGAAGTCCTGCCCGTAGCCCGTCGACAGCGCCGGGTCCGGCAGCAGCACCGCGTACCCCTGCGCGACCAGCAGCCACGGGTTCCACCGCCACGACCACGTGTTCCACGAGCCCAGCGGGCCGCCGTGGATCCACAGCAGCAGCGGGGCCGGGGCGTCGGCGCTCGCACCGTCGGGCAGCGCGAGCCACGCGCGCACGCGTCGCCCGTCGCCGACCGTGGTCTCCACCTCGGTCAGCATGCCCGGGACGCTCGGCGTCGCGACGGGCCCGACGAGGGGCGTGGCCAGGACCGGCGCACCCGTCTCGGCCGCCGCCGCCAGGTCGATGCGGACCGGGTGCGCGGGCGCCTCGTACGACGAGCGCAGCGCGTACGCCGTCCGCCCGTCGGGGCTGACCTGCACGTCGGTGAACACCGCGTCGTCCGCCGTCACGCGCGTCACCGCGCCCGACGCGAGGTCCACGCGGAACACCGGCCCGCGGCCGTCGTCGTCCGCGAGCACCAGCAGCGCGTCCGAGCCCGGCAGCCACACCGGGTCGTGCGGCCAGCGGTCCCAACCGTCGACGAGCGGGCGCGCGTCACCGCCAGCCAGCGGCACGACCTGCAGGGAGACGTGGGGCGCCTGGTGCGGCGTCGACACCGTCTCGCGCGTGAACACGACCCAGCGGCCGTCGGGCGACACGACCGGCCCGTACACGTCTGCGGCGTCGTCGGCCACGAGCGTGCGCCGCTCACCGCTCGCCACGTCGATCGCGACGACCTCGCTGCGCTGGTCGCCGCGCGCCAGGTACCGCGTCCACCCCGTCACGACCGTGCGGCCGTCCGGCGTGATCGCGGCCGACTGCTCGACGAGCGCCGCTCGCGCGTCGGGCGTCGCGTCGCGCAGCGTGAGCCGCGGGTCGCGGTCGCCCGCCAGCGGCGTCACGACGTCCGCGGACAGGTCCGCCGTGAACAGGTGCGGCGCGTCCGGTCCCAGGTCGTGGTCCCAGTACCGGACCGGGTACGCGTCGTGCAGGATCGCCGCGATCTTCTTGTCCTTGCGGGCTTTGCGCAGCTTCTCGTCGGTCTCCGCGTCCGGCGCCGAGGGGAGCACGTCGCTGCTCACCAGCACGACCGACGCGTCCTTCGCCGTCCGCACCCCGCCGACACCCGCCACCCGGTCCGCCACCACGCGGGCCTCCGCGTAGTCCGCGGGCAACAGCCACAGCGCCGGGACCGGGTCGTCGTCGCCGTCTTTCGCGTCCGGGTCGGGCCGGGCGCTCGTGAACAGCAGGTCGCCCGACGCCGTGAACGCGGCGCTGGCCTCGCCCTTCGCGCTGCGGGTCAGGCGTCGGGCCGGCTTCTCGCCCGACGGGTCGACCTCCCACAGCGCGGTCACGTACTTGGTCCGCTTGGCGTCGAGCGTCGCCACGGCCGTCACCAGCCGCGTCCCGTCGGGCGAGAGCACCAGCCCGGACACCCGCGGGATCCCGACGTACGCGTCGAGGTCGTGGAACGGCGTCGCCGCCGACGCACCGTCCCCGGCGTCACCACTCCCCGCGCCTCCGGCCGCCGGTCCGCCACCGCCGCCGCCGGCCGCCGGGCCGCCGCCGCCGCCGGTCGTCTGCTGGTCCAGGGTCTCGTCCGCGCCGCCGCCGGCGCCGCTGTCAGTCGTCATCGTCACCGCCCCGTCCTATCACGCCCACCTGACCAGGCTCTCCCATCGACCCGGTCCTGGTGACCGGACCGGCCGCGGAAGCGGTTCTCATCGCCGGGTCGCCGGTCCGCCCAGAACCGACGTGGTCGTCGACCCGGGGCTCGTGACCCGAAACGCCGACGACGCGGTACCCAGGACCGGGTCGCCGGTCGCATGCGAGCGATGCGGCCACCGTCCTGACCAGAGCCCGGGACGCGCCGAGGTCGGCGGCCGTGAACCGCAGCAGGCGCACCCGCCCCGTCGCCAGCAGCGCGTTCTGCCGACGACGGTCGCGCAGGAGCGCCTCGGGCGCTTCGTGCACGTCGCGGCCGTCGATCTCGGCCAGAAGCCACCCGCCGTCCCGCAGACGCCAGCCGAGATCCGCGCGGCCGAGGAACGTCCCGTCCGCGGAGCGGACGACGACCTGGAGGTCGTCCGGCGGCAGTCCCGCAGCGATGCAGTCCACGCGGGCGAAGGTCTCCAGCGGTGACTCGGCACGCGGGTCGACGAGGTCCCAGACGTCTCGCACGGATGCTGCGCCTCGTCGGCGCTCGACCAGTCGGCGCACGTCGGACAACCCGTGCGCCGGCAGCAGCCCTCGTCGCAGGACGTCGTCGAGGACGGCGACGGCGTGACGTGCGCCCAGCTGAGGGACCGCCTGCGCGAGCGCCCATGGCAGCCGGGCGACATTCCCCGCCCCGTACCTGCTGACAGGGAAGGGAAGGGGGTCACCGAAGCATCGGACGGTGATGCCGTCACGATCGCGGAGATGACGTCCGCCCGGGAGCGCCACCTCCGGTCGGACGACCGCCGGCAGTCCGGCGACGCCATGCAGCACGAGCGCCGCGCCACCCACCGCGATCGCCTCAGGACCGAAGGCGAGGAGCCCGAGCCACGCGCTCTCCTGACGTCGCTCGTCGAGCGAACGCCTGCGCCCGGGCTCGACGTCGTACACCGACCACGCGCGGCGCGACCATCGACCCGATGAGACGAGCCGCGAGCGTCGGCTTCCGCCGATCCCTGCGAGCGACGCCTGCGCGGCCGAGACGAGCCCGCCCTGACGCCGAGCGAGCGTGAGCAGCGACAGCGGGACGTCGCACCTGGCTGGCATGCGCCGACCTCACCGCGTCCGATCACTGCGGGTCTCGCTTTGCGACCGGACCTGTGGACGCGCACGACTCACCTGACGCCTGTGCACGTCTCGATGCCGCGATCCACCGGCCGCTACCCCGCGGGACCCGGGTCTCGTTACCGCTAGGTGCACCTTTGCGGTACCCAGACCCGGGTCGGACTGCTGCCGAGAGCGAGGAGGCCGGCGGCCGGAGGGCCGCCCGGCCGGCCGCCGGGGGTTGTCAGGCGCCGGCCGGGCGGGCGGGGCGGCGCCTCAGGGGCGGTAGACCTGGACGACCGACGGGCGGGGGCCACCCCAGCGGCCGGCGGACAGGGAGCCGGGGGCGACGTAGTCCGGGAAGTAGGACTGCTGGGCCGCCCACGTGCCGTCCTCGCCCGGGTGCTGGACGGCGACGTAGACCATCTCGTCGCGGTCGCGGACCACGGGGCCGCAGGTCTCGGCGCCGCGCGGCACGGCCAGGAACTGCTGGACGCGGCCGCGCTCACGGCCCTCGAGCGGCACCTTGAACAGCCCGTCGCAGTACCCGATGGTGCCGGGCTGCCCGTCGGTCGAGATCCACAGGTTGCCCGAGGAGTCGAACGCGACGTTGTCGGGGCAGGAGATCGGCGACACCTTCTCGGGCGGGAATCCCGCGAAGTACGTCCCGGTCGTCGTCGCGGGGTCGCCGCAGAGCAGCAGGATGCTCCAGCCGAACGTCGTGGACCGCGGGTCGTTCGACGACTCGGTCAGCTCGACCACGTGCCCGTTGCGGTTCGTGACGCGCGGGTTCGGCTCGGTCGCCCCCTCCTTGCCGGCGGCGCCGCGGTCGGTGTTGTTGGTGCACGCCACGTACACGCGACCCGTCACCGGGTTGGGCTCGACGTCCTCGGGGCGGTCCATCTTGGTCGCGCCGACGGCGTCGGCCGCGAGCCGCGTGAAGACCAGGACCTCCTCCGTCGTGAAGCCCGGCACCTGCGACACCCCGTCGAGCACGAGCGGGATCCACTGGCCCGTCCCGTCGAACGCCCCGTCGGACGGCAGCGCGCCGGTCCCGGTGATCTCGGAGACAGGCGAGTCGCCGAGGAACCGCGCGACGTACAGGTTGCCCGCGGTGAGGAGGCGCTTGTTCGCGTCGCGGTGCCGCCGGCCCTCCCGGTAGCGGTCCTTCGAGACGAACTTGTACAGGTAGTCGAACCGCTCGTCGTCGCCCATGTACGCGGCGACGTGGCCGGACCGCCCGACGATGACGTTCGCACCCTCGTGCTTGAACCGGCCGAGCGCGGTGTGCTTGACGGGTGGCGCGGTCGGGTCCTCGGGGTCGACCTCGACGATCCAGCCGAAGCGGTGCGGCTCGTTCTCGTAGCCGGGGTTGCGCGCGTCGAAGCGCGGGTCCACGTCCTCCCAGCCGCGCGTCGTCGCCTTGTCCGCGAACCCGTACCGCTTGTCGGCCGCCGACGTGCCCGCGGTGCGGAAGTACTGGTTGACGTTCTCCTCGCCCGACAGGACCGTGCCCCACGGGGTCGTGCCGCCCGCGCAGTTGTTGAGCGTGCCGCGCGGCGTGGTGCCGGCCGGGTCGGCGACGGTCCGCAGCAGCGCGGAACCCGCTGCGGGGCCGGAGAACGTGAACGGCGTCGACGCGGTGATCCGCCGGTTGGCGCGCGCGCCGACCTTGTAGGTCCACGGCTTGCCCTTGCGCTCGCGGTACAGGCCGACGACGGACAGGCCGTGCGAGGCCATCGCGACGCGGCGCTGCCGGTCGAGCTCCTCGGGCGTCGTCGCGGGCGGGAACATGATGTTCTCGTTCGTGTACTCGTGGTTGACCACGAGCACACCCGAGCGGCCGTCGCGGTCCTCGAGGACCTCGACGTAGTCGCAGTTGTAGCCGAACAGGCGCTCCGCGACCTCGGGCGTGACCGTCGCGGGGTCGAACCGGTCGCGCGACGACAGGAGCGGGTCGCCCCAGCGCACGAGCGGACGCCACTGGTACCCGGCGGGCACGGTGAACGCGTCGGTCGCGGCGGGGACCGGAGCGATCGGGGTGAACCCCAGACGACCGCGGGGGCCGCCGCCCGGGCCGTGCGCGACGGCCGGCGTCGCGTCGCCGAGGACGGGCGCGATCGCGACGGCCGCACCGGCCACGACGGCGCCCGCGAGGACGGCGCGTCGGCTCAGCGCGGCGTCGACGACGTCGCGGAAGTACGGGTTGTCGGTCGTGTTCGGGACGGGCTGCGCGCACGCGTCCCCGCACTTGAGGTGGCACGTCACGGGCGAGCGCTTGCCCGACGTGTGCCCCGCCATCGGCAGGAACGGCAGGAGCGCGCGGCGGGAGGGGGTGGGTCCGGGACGGTCGTCGGTGGTCGTCATGCGCGGGCCTCTCGGAGGGCGTCGGGCGGGGGCGACGACAGCCAACAACCCGGAGGATCCCGACGAACCGCCGCCCGGTGAGCGACCGGTGAACACCCGGCGAACGTTCCCGCCCTCACCCGCTGGGCTCCCGACCACCGCGATCCGGGTCTCGGTACCGGAACTGGACGTCGACCGGTCACGACGCCCGGGTCGCCGACCGGACGTGCGGTGGTGGCGGTGAGCGTGCTGACAGCCCGGCGGTCGGGTCGACGGTCAGGCGGTGGGCGTGCCCGCGTCGCGCTCGTCCGCGCGGCGGGCGGCGCGCGCGTCGACCTGGTGGGCGTCGCGCTCGGCGAGGCCCGCGAGCATCGCGTTGTACTCGTCGAGCTCGACGTCGCCCTCGCGGTCGACCTTCCGGTCCCGACGGCGCGCGGTCCGCTCGTCGTCGCGCGCCCACGCGAACCCGACGCCGATCGCGAGCGCGAGCGTCGGGATCTCACCGATGCCCCACGTGATCGCGCCGCCGATCTGCTGGTCGGCGAGCGCGCTCGGCCCCCACGGGCGGCCCATGAGCCCGAACCAGTCGGCGACCAGGAGCGTCTCCCCCGAGACGAGCGCGACGCCGAAGAACGCGTGGAACGCCATCGTCGCGAACAGCAGCAGGAGCCGCTGCGGGTACGGGAGGCGCCGCGGGCCGGGGTCGATCCCGACGAGCGCGTTGACGAACAGGTACCCGGCGAGCGTGAAGTGCACGACCATCGCGAGGTGCCCGACCGGGGACCGCAGCGACCACTCGAACAGGCCGGTGTAGTAGAAGGCGATCATCGAGCCGACGAAGTTCACGGCCGCGACGACGGGGTGCGCGAGGAACGACCCGACGCGGCTGTGCACCAGCACGAGGATCCACTCGCGCGGGCCGCGGGAGACGTCGTCGCGCAGCCGCGTCGAGCGGACGGGCAGCGCGCGCAGCGCGAGCGTCACGGGCGCGGACAGCGCGAGGAAGATCGGCACCACCATCGCGAGCACCATGTGCTGCACCATGTGCGCGCTGAACAGCACGTGCCCGTAGAGCGCAGGCCCGCCCGACGTCGTCCAGCCGAACAGCAGCATCCCCGCCGTCCACGACGCGGTGCGCGCCCACGGCCACGTGTCGCCGCGGCGACGCAGCCGCAGCACCCACCGCCAGTAGACGACGAGACCCGCGACGGCGGCGGACGCGAGCAGCAGGTCCCAGCGCCACTCGGTGAGCCAGCGGAGCGTCGTCGGCTCGGGCGGCAGCGGGTGGCCGGTGAGGCGGTACGCGGGCGACGGGTCGACGGGCGGCTCCTCGGGCACGGGCGGCGCGGTCGAGCCGAGGGCGACGGCGACGCCCGAGACGGCACCCATGACGGCGAGCTCGACGAGCACGAGCCGCCAGAAGAGCGCGCTGCTCGCGCGCCGTGCGGCGTCGACCAGAGCAGCAGCGGTGGCCGACGTGCCCCGTGCGCCGGACGACCCGCCGGCCGAGGAGGGGCGGCCGGACGAGGCGGTCGAGGAGGTGGCGCGCGCGAGTCCGGACGTCGAGGTGGCGGCCGGCGACGCTGTCGGCGCCGGCCCGTCGGACGACGCACCGGCGGCGGACGAGCCCGTCGTCGCCGGGACGCCCGAGAGCGCGTCGACGCGCGGCGCGACCGCCGCACCGCCGGTCAGGCGCGGGATGACGGCCCGCCGGTGGGCGAGGCCGAGGAGCCCGAGCACCCCGAACAGCGCGACCTTCGCGAGCAGCAGCACCCCGTAGGTCGTCGTGAGGTCGGACCAGCCGTCGGTCCGCAGCAGGCCGTTGACCAGGCCCGAGACGGCGACGGCGACGAAGCACCACCCGGCGATGACCGAGTACCGCGCGACGGACGCGGACAGGTCGGTGCCGACCCACCGGACGACGACGGCGAGCGCGGCGAGCGCCCCGATCCAGACCGCGGCCCCGACGAGGTGCACGACCATCGACGACGTCGCGAGGTCGTGCCCGGACGCCCCCGCGGCGTGCCCGGTCTGCGCCTGCTGGTAGAGCGCGACGAGCACGACGACGGCCGTCCACGCGGCACCGGTGGGCGTGGCGACGACGAGCGACAGCGCGGTGACGACGGCGGCCGCGGTGGTGACGAGCAGCAGCGTGCGGCCGAGGTCGATCTGCGTGACGAAGACGCCGAGCTCCTGCCCGAACTGCGCGGAGTCGACGGGGCGCCCGGCGACGTTCGCGTAGGTGAGGACGAGGTGCACGAGCGACGCGACGGTCCACACGCCGCCGGCCCACGCGGCGACGAGGAGGCTGCGCGGGTAGGCGCGACCGTCGGCGCGGCCGGGCGTGGCGCGCGCGTCGGCGGCGAGCACGGGCTGGCGGCGCGGCAGGACGCCGATCGCGAGGACGAGCGCACCGAGGGCGACGGCCCCGGCGAGCTCGGTGAGCGTCTCCGCGACGGGCAGCCCCCAGCGGACGGCGGCGCCGGGGTCGGCGAGGACGCGCGGCGCGACGGCACCGGAGAACGCGACACCCGCGAGGACGGCCACGACCGCCGACGCGACGAGCACGACGACCCGCACGGCCGCGGGCAGCGCCGCCCACCGGGCACCGCGGTCGGCACGCGGCGACGCTCCCCCGCCGGCGCGCGACGACGCGACGGACCCACCGGTCGAGCCGGGGGTCCGCGCGTCGCCGCGCACCGGGGTCGTCATCTCTCCAGCCTAGGTCGCGCTGCTCAGGCCGTCGGCCCGGCCGGGTCGCCCTCGGACGTGCCGGTGCCGGGCGTGCCGGTGCCCGACGTGCCGGGGCCGGGTGCACCGGTCCCGGCCCGAGGGCCGCCGGCGTCGTCGGGCCGGCGACGCAGCAGGTACCAGGCCGCGACGCCGCCCGCGATCACGAGGACCGCGCCGATGCCGATGAGCAGCGGCCCGGCGACGGCGGGCTCGTCGGCGCTGTCGTCGGCGTCCGGGACCGCCGACGCGGTCGGGTCGGAGGTGGGTGCCGAGGACGCGCTCTCGCTCGCCTCCGGTGACGGTGACGGCGACGCGTCGTCCGCCGTCGGCTCGGGCGCCGGGACGGCCGCGCCCCCGGTGCCCGCGACCGTCGCTGCGGTCGCGGTGAAGCCGAGCGTCCCCTCGATGGGGTGCCCGTCGGCGGACGTGACGCGCCAGGCCACGGCGTACGCACCCGCGGGCAGCTCGCCCGCGAGCGGCTGCGCGACGGTCGCGTCGACGAGCTCGGCCGCGCCCGCGCTCACCACGCGCCCGTCGGCGGCGGTCACGACGACCTCCGTCCCGATCGCCGTCGCGGGCATGTCGAACGTGAGGGTCACGCGGTCCGGTGCGAAGGCGACCGTCGCCCCGTCGGCCGGGTCGCTGGCCCGCAGGGTGTTGTGCGCCTGCGCGGCCGGCGCGCCGAGCAGCGCGAGCGCCCCGACGACTCCGACGACGGCGACGACGCGCCCGAGCGTCGAGCCCGCGGCCCGACGCAGCCCCCGGGGACCGCGGCCCTCGGTGCGGGCGTGCAGGGACGGAGGCGTGACCCGACGGGCGGCGGTGCGGAGCATGTCGTCCAGCATCGCCCACCTCACGCCGTGCCCCCGCGTCGCCGGGACGTGACGACCGCCACGACGAGCGCCGCCAGCCCGAGGAGCAGCCCGACGCCCCCGAGGACGCGCGCGACGGTGTCGGGCTGCTCGTCCGCGGTGCCGGTGGCCGCGCCGGACGCGTCGACGTCGGCCACGGGTGCGGCGGTCGCGTCGTCGGCTGCCGCCGCGTCGTCACCGGGAGCGGCCGTGGTGGTGAAGACGGGCGCCGGGTGCTCGGGCTCGCCGCCGTCACCGGCGACCTCGTCCCAGTCCACGACGGTGCCGTCGCTGTACGACTGGTGCGCGGGCAGGACGAGGTCGAGGCCGACCTCCTCGGGCAGCGGCCCCGCGGAGATCGCGAACTCCTGGAACTGCCCGTCGCCGATCTCCGCGCCGGGCGTCGCGGTCCAGGTGACGCGCGCGGGTGCCTCGGTGATCGTCGTGCCGTGGCTGTCGACGGGCGCGTCGAGCGGCGCCTTCTCGACCGTCGCCGTCCAGCCGGGGACGGGTCGGGTGGAGACGTACAGGAACGGGGTGTCGGTCGGGAGGTCGACGACGACCTGCGTCGTGACGGCCGTCGCCGACTCGTTCGGCACCCGGAACGTCAGCGCGCTCCAGCCGCCCGCGACGGTGCTCTCGGGGATGACGCGGACGTGCGCGTCGGCGGCGCTGGGCAGCACGGCGGCGCCGAGCCCGAGCGCCGCGACGGCGGCGACGCGCCCGGCCAGCCGGGCGGCTCCCGCGGAGCGCTGGCCGCGCCGCGCGGAGACCGGGACGCCGAGCGCCGCGCCCGTGCCGTGAGGGTCGGACGGACGGTCGGGTGCGGCGAGGTGGGCGGACGTGCGGGCGTACTGAGGCATGAGGATCCTTCGGGGCGTCGCGGACGTGGGGTCCGCGGGTGGTCGTGGTGGGCGCAGCACGCCGCGACGGCGACCCGGCGGGTGCGGGACCGTGACGCGGTGGCGGCGGAGCCCGCGCGACGACCAGCCCCGCTCCGTCGAGACGTCGGAGGTCGGTGTGGGCGCGTCAGCGCGCGGGAGGTGCGGGCGGGCCCGAGGGTGGCCCGCGCCGCGGGTGCGCGCGCGACCAGGGTGCGCGAAGGGGCGCGACGGAGGCGACGGGGCCGACGAGCGTCCCGCCGACCGGCACGGCGACGGGGCCCGGCACGACGACGCGGGGCCGCAGCCAGGCGAGCAGCCAGTGCAGCGCGCGGTCGCCGCCCGCGACGACGAGCGCGGTGAGCACCGTCGCGACGACGTGCAGCACGAGCATCGCGGACGCACCGAGCAGCGGGGTCGCGACGCCGTGCGGGTCGGCGCAGGCGAGGGTGCCGACGGCCTGCCCGGCGTGCGCCACGTGGTCGGCCGCCTGACCGGCGAGGTGCGCGGCGTGGTCCGTCGCCCGGGCGGCGAGGTGCGCGGTGTGCTGCGCGGCGGTGTGTGCGGCGTGCGGGTCGGCCACGCCGGCGGCCGGTCCGGCGGACGCGGCACATCCCGTGGCGGAGAGGACCGTGAACGCGTGGTGCAGCACCAGCTGCCCGGCGCCGAGCACCGCGGTGACCGCGACGACCCCGAGCCGACGGCCCGCGAGCGCGACGCAGACCGCGAGCACCAGCGACGTCAGCGCCACGAGGACGACGCCCGCAGGAAGGCGGCCACCACCGAGGACGTGCGCCAGGCCGGCGAGCGCGACGACGACGGACGCGACGACGCCCGCGCGCACCAGGCGCCAGGGTCCCGTCGTCGCGGAGGGCATCCGGTCACGGTAGCCGCGCGGGTGCGGCACCCCGAGCCCGTGAAAAGTTTCGTGCGCCCGCGACCAGGCGGGACGCGCGCCCTCACCCGCGGGTGTGACGGGGAACACGCGGGTGCATGCTCGGTGTTGGGGACGAACGGCCGCACGCGCCGCCGCACTCCGCCACGCTGTCAGGTCGGGCCGGCTCGCCCCCGCGACACCGCATCGCCCGCTCCACCGTCCCCCCGCACCTCGCACCTCGCCGTCGAGAAGGACCGATGCCCGCAGACGCCGCCACGGCCACCGCCCCGCCGACCACGTTCCACGCCCCGACCCACCGGGAGATCCGCACGATCCTCGGCGGGCTCATGCTGGGCATGTTCCTGGCGGCGCTCGACCAGACGATCGTCGCGACGTCGATCCGCACGATCGGCGACGACCTGCACGGCCTGTCGCTGCAGGCGTGGGTGACGACGGCGTACCTGCTCACGGCGACGATCTCGACGCCGTTGTACGGCAAGCTCTCCGACATCTACGGCCGCAAGCCGTTCTACCTGCTGGCGATCGGGCTTTTCGTCACGGGCTCGCTGCTGTCCGGCACCGCGGGGTCGATGTACGAGCTCGCGATGTTCCGCGGGCTGCAAGGGCTGGGCGCGGGCGGTCTCATGGCGCTGGCCATCACGATCCTCGGCGACCTGGTCGCGCCACGGGAGCGCGCACGTTACCAGGGGTACTTCCTCGCGGTGTTCGGCACGTCGTCGGTGCTCGGGCCGGTCATCGGGGGCTTCTTCGCGGGCGCCGACGAGATCCTGGGGATCACCGGGTGGCGGTGGGTGTTCCTGGTGAACGTGCCGATCGGCGTCCTCGCGTTCGTGGTGATCTGGCGGGTGCTGCACCTGCCGCCGCTGCAGCGGGTCGAGCACCGCATCGACTGGCCGGGCGCGCTCGCGCTCGTGGTCGCGCTGGTGCCGTTGCTGGTCGTCGCCGAGCAGGGCCGCGAGTGGGGCTGGTCGTCGACGCGCTCGATCGGCTGCTACGTGACGGGCGCCGTCGGGCTGCTGCTGTTCTGGCTCGCGGAGCGGCGCGCCCGGCAGGACGCGATCCTCCCGCTCTACCTGTTCCGCAACCGGACGTTCGGCGTGGGCGCGGCCGCCAACGTCGTCATCGGCCTCGGCATGTTCGGCGGGCTCGCGACGCTGCCGCTGTACCTGCAGATCGTCCGCGGCCAGACGCCGACCGAGGCCGGCCTCACGCTCATCCCGTTCACCGTCGGGATCATGTCGGGGTCCGTCATCGCCGGTCAGACGACCGCCCGGACCGGACGGTACAAGGTGTTCCCCGTCATCGGGACGATGCTCATGGTCGTCGGCGCGCTGCTGTTCTCGCGGCTCGCGGTCGAGACGCCGTTCTGGCAGATCTTCGCGGCGTCGGTCGTGTTCGGCCTGGGCCTGGGCCTGACGATGCAGCCGCTCGTGCTCGCGGTGCAGAACGCGGTCGCGATCCGCGACATGGGCGTCGCGACGTCGTCGTCGCTGTTCTTCCGGCAGATGGGCGGCACGCTCGGGACGGCCGTCTTCCTGTCGATCCTGTTCTCGACGGTCGGCGGCAACATCCGCGACGCGTTCGCCCGCCTGCTCCCGACGCCCGAGCTCCAGGCCGCGCTCACCGACCGTGCCGTGCTGAGCAACCCCGCGAACGCCGCGGTGGCCGACGCGATCCAGGGCAGCGGGTCGCTGCCGTCGCTCGACGACTCGTCGTTCATCGGCTCGCTCGACCCACGGCTCGCGCAGCCGTTCCTCGAGGGCTTCGCGCAGTCCGTCGACCTGGTGCTGCTGATCGCCGCCTGCATCATGGTCGTCGGCGTGGTCCTGACCATCCTGCTGCCCGAGCTGCCGCTGCGGACCGTGTCCGGCATCGAGGGGCGCCTGGCCGAGAGCGAGGGCACCTCGCCGCCCGCCGCCGACCCGGACGTCGAGACGCCGCGCACCGCGGGCGGCCCCGTCACGGCGATCGGCGGGGTCACCGCGACCGTCGCGGACGCCGACGCGGCCCGCCGCGAGGCCGCCGCCGCACCCGGTGCGCACACCGACCTGCCGGAACGCTGAACCTCCCGACCCGTGCCACCGTTGAACCGGTGACACGACGGAGCCCAGCACCGGAGGCCGCGATGCCGCAGATCCAGGAGTCCCCCGCCCTCTCCACCGACGCCCCCGCCGCCGCGCACGCGTGCGGCGGATGCCTCGACCGCAGGCAGGTGCTGCAGCGCGCCGGTCTCGTGACGATGGGCGTCGCCGCCGCGGGCGTGCTCGCCGCCTGCTCGTCGGGCGGGTCCGGCGACGGCGGGTCAGGGGGCGGTGGTGGCGGCGGGTCGACACCCGCGGCCGACGGCGCGCTCGCGCAGGTCTCCGACATCCCCGTGGGCGGCGCGATCTCCGCGACCGGCGCCGACGGCAAGCCGATCCTCCTCGTGCAGCCCGAGGCCGGGACCGTCGTGGCCCTGTCCGCGGTCTGCACCCACCAGGGCTGCACGGTCGTCGTCGACGGCGACGAGCTCAGCTGCCCCTGCCACGGCTCGGTGTTCGACCTGACCGGCACGAACGTGTCCGGCCCGGCACCCGAGCCGCTCCCCCCTGTCGAGGTGCACGTCGCCGACGGCGCCGTGCTGCCCGGGAAGGCGTGACCGCCATGACCGCTCCCACCACCGGCACCCCGCGCACGGTCGCGGGTCGCCGCCCCATCGCGCTCGGCCTGCGCGTCGTGCTGGCCGTGTGCGTGGTCGCGTCCGCCGTCGTCCACCTGATCCTGTGGAACGACGGCATGAAGAACGTCGACGTCGTCGGCCAGGCGTTCCTGCTCAACGGCGTCGCCGGCCTCGTGCTCGGCGTGCTGCTGCTCGTCTGGCGGTCCGTGTGGCCGCTGCTCGGCGCGATCGCGTTCGGCGCCGCGACGCTCGGCGCGTTCGTCGTCGCGACGACCGTCGGGCTGTTCGGCGTGCACTCGCGCTGGGAGGGCACGAACGAGTGGATCTCCGCGATCACCGAGGCGCTGGCGATCGTCCTCGGCATCGTCGCGATCGTCGTCGAGCGACGCCTGGTCGCGACCGCTCAGCCGCTCGCGTCCACCTGACGACCCGGCGGTTCACCGGCCGGCACCGCACGTCCGCCGGCCTCGTCGTCGCTCGCGCGGAAGGTCCGTCGCGCCGGGTGTGACGGACCTTCCACGCCAGGTGCGTCCGTCAGCCCCAGACGAGTCCCTGCGCGGGGTCGGCCAGCACCGACGCGACGTCGGCGAGCACCCGCGCGCCGAGCTCGCCGTCGACGAGACGGTGGTCGAACGACAGCGCGAGCTGCGTGACGTGCCGCGGCTTGACCTTGCCCTTGTGCACCCACGGCTGGAGCCGGATCGCGCCGAACGCGAGGATCCCGGCCTCGCCGGGGTTGAGGATCGGCGTGCCCGTGTCGATGCCGAAGACGCCGACGTTGGTGATCGTGATGGTCCCGTCGGCCATGTCCGACGGCGACGTGCGACCCGCGCGCGCGGTGGCCGTGAGCTCACCGAGCCCGCGCGCGAGCTCCAGCAGGCTCAGGCGGTGCGCGTCCTTGACGTTCGGGACGACGAGCCCACGGGGGGTCGCGGCGGCGATGCCCAGGTTGATGTAGTGCTTGTAGACGATCTCCTGCGCGGCGTCGTCCCACGACGCGTTGATCTCCGGGTGGCGGCGCACCGCGAGCATGAGCGCCTTCGCCGCGATCAGCAGCGGCGTGACGCGCACGTCGGCGAACTCCTTCTCCCCGCGGAGCCGCTCGACGAGCCGCATCGTGCGCGTGACGTCGACCGTGTGGAAGACCGTGACGTGCGGGGCGGTGAACGCGCTGGTCACCATCGCCTCGGCGGTGCGCTTGCGCACCGACTTCACGGGGACGCGCGTCTGGCGGCCGTCGGGCGAGACCGTGCCGCTCGCGAGCCACGGCTTGTCGTCGCCGGGGTACGTCGCGAGCGTGCGCGCCTCGGCCTGCGCGGCGTGCGCGAGGACGTCCTCGCGCGTGACGATCCCGCCCGGGCCGGTCGGCGTCACGGAGTCGAGGTCGACGCCGAGCTCGCGGGCGAGCTTGCGCACCGGGGGCTTGGCGAGCGCGTGGGCCGACGCCCGCGACGTGCCGCCCGTGGTCGGGGAGACGGCACCGCCCGCGGACGTCCCGGTCGCCGCCGTGCCCGCTCCGCCCGCCGTCGAGGCCGCCGCTCCCGTCGGCGCGCCGCCGCGGGGACGACGCGTGGCACCCGGGTCCGCGAGGCCGTACCCGACGAGCACGGCCTGACGGCCCTCACCGGTCGACGTCGCGTCCGTCCCGGCCCCACCCGCTGCCGACGTCGTCGCGGCACTCGCGTGCGCGGTACCGGCCGTCCCGGCGGCGCCCGCTGTGGTCGTCGCCAGCCCGGCCGAGGTCCGCTCCGCAGGCGTGCCGCCGAGGCCCGCCGCCGCGCGCGCCGTGGTCGCGTCGGCGCCGACCCCCGCCGCCGTCCGGCTCCCCGTCGCGCTCGTGCCGCCGTCGAGTCCCGCGGCGTGCTCCTCACGCGCCTGCTGCTCCGCCGCACGTCGCGCCGCCTCGGCCTGCTCGCGCACCGCCGCGACCTCGTCGGCACCGCCCGGCTCGACGCCCGCGTGCCGGTCGCCGCCGCCGCGGTGCCCGTGCTCGATCGCGCCGCCGCGCCCCGAACCGGGCGCGGGTGGCTCGCCCGTCGGGTCGGTGTCGATCTCGATGATCGGGGTGCCGACGTCGACCGTCTGCCCGGGTTCCACGAGGATCGCCGAGACGACGCCCGTCCACGGGCTGGGCAGGTCGACGAGCGACTTCGCCGTCTCGATCTCGACGATGGTCTGGTTGACCTCGACGGCGTCCCCGACCGCCACGTGCCACGCGACGATCTCGGCCTCGGTCAGGCCCTCGCCCGCGTCGGGCAGCGGGAACTGCTGGTAGGTCGGCACGTGCGGGTCCTCCTCGGACGGGGGCGGTCGGCGAGCGGGTCGGGTGAGCCCGCGCCGCCGCGTCAGGGGTGGCGACGCAGCGGCGCGGGCAGAGCCGTCAGAACGCGAGTGCGCGCTCGACGGCGTCCAGGACCCGGTCGAGACCGGGCAGGTAGTCGTGCTCGACCTTCGCGACCGGGTACGGCGCGTGGAACCCGCCGACGCGCAGCACCGGCGCCTGCAGGTGGTAGAAGCACTCCTCGGTGATGCGGGCCGCGACCTCGCCGCCCGTCCCGTACAGCACGGGGGCCTCGTGCACGACGACGCAGCGGCCGGTGCGGCGGACCGACTCGGCGACGGTCGCGGTGTCGAGCGGGGACAGCGCGCGCAGGTCGACGACCTCGACGCTCGTGCCCTCGGCGGCGGCGGCCTCGGCGGCCTTGAGCGCGGTCTGCACGGTCGGCCCGTACGCCACGACGGTGACGTCGGTGCCCGCGCGCACGATCCGCGCCTTGTCGAGCAGCGGGCCGTCGGCGGGCGCGTCCAGGTCGACGTCGCCCTTCTCCCAGTAGCGGCCCTTGGGCTCGAAGAAGATCACCGGGTCGGGCGACGTGATCGACTGCTGGATCATCCGGTACGCCTCGACCGGGCTGGACGGGCTGACGACGCGCAGGCCTGCGGTGTGCGCGAACAGGACCTCGGGCGACTCGGAGTGGTGCTCGACCGCGCCGATGCCCCCGCCGTACGGGATGCGGATGACGACGGGCAGCGTCAGGCGGCCCTGCGAGCGGTAGTGCATCTTCGACAGCTGCGTCGTGATCTGGTCGAACGCGGGGAAGACGAAGCCGTCGAACTGGATCTCGCACACCGGGCGGTAGCCACGCAGTGCCAGGCCGATCGCGGTGCCGACGATGCCGGACTCCGCGAGCGGCGTGTCGACGACGCGGTCCTCGCCGAAGTCCTTCTGCAGGCCGTCCGTCACGCGGAAGACGCCGCCGAGCTTGCCGATGTCCTCGCCCATGAGCAGCACGCGGGGGTCGTTCTCGAGCGCGCGTCGCAGGCCCAGGTTGATGGCCTTCGCGAACGTCAGACGCTGCGTGCCGCGGGTGCCGGCGTCCGCCGCGCGCACCTCGGTCGTGGTCGTGCTCACCGGTGGCTCCCTTCCCGCGACTGGCCGGCGTCCGTGAACGACGCCTCGTACCGCTCGAACCAGGCCCGCTCGCCCTCGACGACGGAGTGCGGCGTGGCGTAGACGTGCTCGAACATCGACGCCGACGACGGGCGTCCCATCGCCCGCACCTCGGTGCGGATGCGCTCGCCGAGCGCGTCGGCCTCGTCAGCGACCTGCTCGACGAACTCCGCCGACAGCTCACCGAGCTGCTCGAGGTGCAGCCGCAGGCGGTCGATCGGGTCGCGGCGGCGCCAGTACTCCTCCTCCGCGCTGGACCGGTAGCGCGTCGGGTCGTCCGACGTGGTGTGCGCGCCCATGCGGTAGGTGAACGCCTCGACGAACGTCGGGCCGCCGCCGGTGCGCGCGCGCTCGAGCGCCTGCTGGGTGACGGCGTAGGTCGCGAGGACGTCGTTGCCGTCGACGCGCACCGACGGGACGCCGAAGCCCGGTCCACGGTCGGCGAGCGGCACGCGCGCCTGCTTGGTCGTCGGCTCGGAGATCGCCCACTGGTTGTTCTGGCAGAAGAACACGACCGGTGCGTTGTTGACGGCGGCGAAGACGAGCGCCTCGTTGACGTCGCCCTGCGACGTCGCGCCGTCGCCGAAGTAGACGACGACCGCCGCGTCCCGGTCCGGGTCGCCCGTGCCGACCAGGCCGTCGCGCTGCAGGCCCATCGCGTAGCCCGTCGCGTGGAGCGTGTGCGAGCCGATGACGAGCGTGTACAGGTGGAAGCCGTGCGCGACCGGGTCCCAGCCGCCGTGGTCGATGCCGCGGAACAGCCGCAGCACCTGCGCGAGGTCGACGCCGCGGGCGTGCGCGACGCCGTGCTCCCGGTAGCTCGGGAAGACGTGGTCGCGCGGGCTCATCGCGTGCGCCGAGCCGATCTGCGCGGCCTCCTGACCGAGGCCCTGCGCGAAGAGGGCGAGCTCACCCTGACGCTGCAGCGACGTCGCCTCGGTGTCGAAGCGGCGCACGAGCACCATGTCGCGGTACAGCGCGCGCAGGCCGTCGGCGTCAAGGTGCGCGACGCGGGCGTCGAGGTCGGGGTGCGGGACGCGCTCACCCGTGGGAGTCAGCAGCTGGACGAGACCGTCGTCGGTCGGCGGGCTGGTCTGGCTCACGCGGTTCTCCTTCACGCCGGCGGCGGTGGCCGCTCGTGGTCGGGCAGTCCGGGTCGTTGGCTCGAACCTACGTCAGCGTAGGCTACGCATGCGTAGGTTGCCCGCGAACCCGACGAACAAGGCTCGTCCGGACGCGTTGTGGGACCCCTACAGACCCCTTCGGCGGTTTTCAGCCGGTCGCGTCCTCACAGAACCCCCCGTGACCAGCCGATGACAGGGGTGAGGCGGTGAGCGCCACCGCGGGAAGGGGCCCGACGATGCGCGACGACGAGACCGGCACGACCGGCGGCACCACCACGCCGCCGCCCTCCTCCCGCACGGCCGAGGTCGGGCACGTGGTGTCCGAGCATGACGTGCGGCTCGCCCTGGCCGCCCTCGAGCTCGAGGACCGAGCTCTCACCGTCCACCGCGCGACCGCCTTCCTGACGGCGCTCGGCGTGACGGTCACGCACGCACCGCTCCCAGCGACGCCCTGGTCGGGCGACCCCGCCGCCATGACCCCCACCGAGGCGGGCGCCCCGGCGTCCGACCACGTCGAACGGGACGTCACCCGCGCCGGACATGCCTCAGCTCCCACCGCCCGCGTGACCGTGCGCATCCCTGCCGGGGAGAGCGACGACGACTCGGTCGAGGGGGACATCGCGAACCTCATGGAGGTGCTCGCCCACCTCCAGGACCGCCTGCCCACGCCGACGCCCGAGGAGCTCCGGAGCCGGCCGCGCGTCGCCCTGCCGCACGCCCAGCCCGCCCGCCCGACCGTCCGCGCCTCGGTCCGCCGCCGCTCCATCGCCTGACGAGGTCGCCGTCCCGCCTGCTCGCCCTCATCCCGGGACCCGCTCGCTCGCCCTCACCTGCCCGGATCCCGCGCTCGCTCCTTCCCGACCGTCGTCCCACCTGCATGCCGTCTCGCCGACCGGCCCGTCGGCGTCGGGTGGCCTGCGACCCGGTGGCATGCTGGAGCCGTGAGCCGAGTCCCGCTGCGCAAGGCCCTCGCCGACCTCCCGCCGTACGTCCCCGGGGCTCGCGCCCCCGTCGGCGCGGCCGCGTACAAGCTGTCGTCGAACGAGAACCCGTACCCCCCGCTGCCGTCCGTCGTCGCGGCGATCGCGGACGCGGCCGTCGACGTCAACCGGTACCCGGACATGTACGCGACCGAGCTGGCCGAGGCGATCGCGACGTCGCTCGGTGTCGCCCCGGAGAACGTCGTCACCGGCTGCGGCTCGGTCGCGGCGCTCGGTCACGTGCTCACCGCGGTGTGCGAGGCGGGCGACGAGGTCGTCTTCCCGTGGCGGTCGTTCGAGGCGTACCCGATCGCGGTCTCGCTCGCCGGGGCGGAAGGCGTGCGCGTCCCCGTCGGTGCCGACGGGCGACTCGACCTCGAGGCGATGGCCAAGGCCGTGACCCCCCGGACCAAGGCCGTGCTGGTGTGCACGCCGAACAACCCGACCGGCCCCGCGGTGCACGCCGACGAGCTCGCGGGCTTCCTCGCGGCCGTCCCGTCGCACGTCCTCGTGGTCGTCGACGAGGCGTACGTCGAGTTCGTCCGCGACGACCGTGCCGCCGACGGGCTCGCGGTGTTCGCGGAGCACCCCAACGTCGTCCTCCTGCGCACGTTCTCGAAGGCCTACGGCCTGGCCGGTCTGCGGGTCGGCTTCGCGGTGGCCCGCCCTCGCCTGGCGACGGGGATCCGCGCGGCGTCGACGCCGTTCGGCGTCTCGCACGTCGCGCAGCTCGCCGCGCTCGCGTCGCTGCGGGCCCGTGACGAGCTGCTGCACCGCGTCGACGCGATCGTCGCCGAGCGCACGCGCATGCTCGACGGGCTGCGTGCGCAGGGCTGGACGGTCCCCGACTCGCAGGCGAACTTCGTGTGGCTGCCCCTCGGCGACCACGCCTCGTCGTTCGCGGAGCGCTGCACGCGCGCGGGGGTGCTCGTCCGCCCGTTCGCGGGCGACGGCGTCCGCGTGAGCGTCGGCGAGCCCGAGGCGACGGACCTGTTCCTCGAGGTCGCGGCGGACGCCCACCGCCGCTGAGCGCCGCCCGGAGACGACGCGACCCTCGGTCCGGACCCACGGTGAGCGTCACGACGTCGTCGCGTACAGGGTCATCGACTCGACGCGCCACGTCCCCTCGTACCAGCTGAGCGTGGCGAGCATGTCGTACCGACCGCCGTCGATGACGCCGCCGACCGCCGCCCCGTCAGCGTCCACGAGCTGTGCGTCGTCCTCGACCAGCACTGCGGTGACCGCGTACCACGATCCCGGGACGGCTTCGGTCGTCGCCGGGTCGACGAGCGTCAGCCCACCGTCCACCTCGGTGATGCCGCTCGCGGCGAGCGTGACGACCCGTTCGGCGACCTCGACGCAGATGCCGCACGTGTCCGCGTACGTCCCCTCCAGCGCCGCGACGGAGCCCGTCGTCCGCGCGTGCGTCCAGAGGACGAGGACGTGCTCGACGGCCGCGAGGGCTCCGGTGCTGTCGCCGACGGCCATCGCGGCGGGCTGCTCCGGCGCGGGAGCCGCCCGGCCGGGCAGGACGCGTTCCGTCGATGACTCGCCGGACGTCGTCCGCTCAGGCCGCGCAGGTCGCCGCGACGCGTCACGGGTCGGCGCGTCGCGGGTCGGCGCGGCAGTCGCGACAAGCGCCGTCGACGCATCGGTGCTCGCGGTCGGCGCGGGTCCTGTGCATGCCGTCAACGCGGCTGTCGCCGCCAACACCACGGCGAGCCGCGTGGCGTGACGTCGCCCGGTGGCGCGTCCCGACCCGACGAGCCGCTCCGACAAGGCGCACGCGAGCGGGTGCCGATGGCAGGATCGACGCATGTCGTTCGTGGTGAGGGTGCTGATCAACGGCGTCGCGATCTGGCTCGCGACCCTCGTCCTGTCGGGCCTGACGATCGTCGGTGCCGACTCCAACCTCGAGCAGGTGGCGATCATCCTGCTCATCGCGCTCGTCTTCGGGATCGTCAACGCGGTGGTGAAGCCGATCGTCGCGTTCCTGTCGATCCCCCTGTACATCCTGACGCTCGGCCTGTTCACGCTGGTCGTGAACGCCCTGATGCTCATGCTCACCGCGTGGATCACGGAGCAGACGAGCTGGGGCCTGCGCATCGACAACTTCGGCACCGCCGTGCTGGGGGCGCTGATCATCTCCATCGTGAGCTTCGTCCTCTCGGTCATCGTCCCCGGCGACCGGGACTGACCCCTCGGCACCACGGACGCTGTGGTCGTCCCTCTGCCGAGGGCTGCGGTCTGCGGCGCCTGCGGCGCGGCCGGCCTCATCCGGACCTCCCCGGCGGCGCGGTCAGCGGGCCGCCCTGCGCCAGCCGGTCGGGGCGTGGCAGCCCGGTGAGCGGGTCGGTGGCGACGACGTCCGGGTCGCGCGTGGCGACGAACTGGAGGGTCGTCGCGGTGGTGCCCGGCGGTCCGAGCACCGTCTCCGCGGCTCGCGCGAAGTCGCGGAGCTGGGGGTCGTCGAGCTCGGCCTCGACGGCCTCGGTCAGGCGCACGTACCGGGCGACGCTGTGCGCCTCGACGAGGTTCCGGACCGCCGGTGCTCCCGCCTCCTGGGCGTCGCCCGTGACGACGCGGACGTTCCGCGACCCGCGGTCGGGCCGCCCGTCGCTCTGCGGCGCGATGTCCCCGCTGTCGCGGACGTGCAGCACCTGGACCCCCGCAGGCATCGGTCCGCGTGGGATGTCCGGCGACCCGACCGTCAGCACGGCGGCGATCCGGTAGGTCCCCGCGAGGGCCGTGGCCACACTGGTCGCGACCATCCCGCCCTGGCTGTGGCCCGCGAGCATCACGGGGTCGTCCTCCCGGATGCCCGCGAGCCGCATCGCCTCGATCACCGCCGGCGTCATCGACTCCGGCAGATCTGCCTCGAGCAGCGCGTCCGTCCCGGCGTCCATCGGGTTGACCCCGTTCAGCGAGGGCGACTGCGTCCCCGGGATCTCGACGACCCACGACACCGAACCGTCGGGCTTGACGAGCCGCTGGATCGAGACCGTGCCGTCCGGCGTCCCTGGCACCGCCGCCACCGACCCGTCGCGATAGCTGAGCGCGATGTTCGCGACGACCATGGCGAGGTCCCGGGGCACGGGGAGCTGCGCCGCACCCACGCGCGGCACGACGACCGTGGGGCTCGGCGCGGGCAGGAGCCACGCGAGCCGCCGGACGAGCACGGGCACCCGCAGGTCCGGTGGCACGCGTGAGGCCGTCGGCCCGAGGAGCGTGGTCGCGAGCCCGAGGGTCAACAGCTCGGCCCGCCCGTCGGCCACGAGCACGGCGGTGAGCCGCTGAAGGGCCCGCATGCGCTCGCGCACCACGTCGTCGGCGCGACCCGACGGCCACGCCCACGCAGCGCGCACGGCGGTGTCGAGCGCGACGGCACGCACCGCGACCGAGGCCACGCCGGCGGCGGCGACACCGAGCAGCGGACGGACCAGCGGCAGCGCAGGGAGCAGCGCGTCGAGCACCGGCTCGCCGCCGACGACGACGCGCATCAGCCGGTGCACCCCGGACTCGGCCGAGTCATAGGTGACGACCGCGGCACGGACGCGACGCCCCAGGGCTCGTGCCTCGTCCGCCCAGCGACGCGGCGACGCGGGCCCCTCCCGAACGGCGTGGAGCGCGGCGGACGCGGCCTTGCCCTCGGCAGTCAGGAGCGCGGGCCGAGCGGTGTCGACTGCGACCGCGAGCGCGCGGTCGGCGACGTCGAGGTGGTCGGCGACGCGGTCGAGCATCGTCCCCGCCCGGTGCATCTCCGCGGTGTCGACGACGTCGGGGCGCCCGCCTCCGACGATCGTCAGCCCGCCGTCGCTCACCAGGTACCACCCACGAGACCGCCCGCCGGTCCGGCCGTCGCCGCCGCGTCGGCGGTGTGTGCGGCCCGTTCGGCGACCTCGATCGCGTCGGCCGTGCGCCGCAGCCGGGCGTCGAGGTCGTCGAGCGCGTGCAGGTACCGGGTGACGGTCGGCGACCGCCACTCGACGCGACGCGCGGCGAGCACGAGCCGGCGCGCCTCGTCGACATGAAGGCGCGCCGTGCGGACGTGTGGTGCGATCGCGCTGGCCATGTCGGGGACGCTAGGAGCGGAGGACGAGTCCGCGTCGATCCTCGCTCGGCGCTGGTGGACGGGCGCGCTCAGGTCCGGGCTGTGGACGGCTCGATGCCACCACGCACGGCCGGACACCGACACCGACACAGGCACCGACCCGTTCCACCAGCACCGGACGTCCGCCGTCGACCCGCCGGAAGTCGCGCCGTCGACCCGCGACCCGCGACCCGCGACCCGCGACCCGCGACCCGCGACCCGCGACCCGCGACCCGCGACCCGCGACCCAGGCTCCGCCTCGTGCACGCGGAGCAACAAGCCACCGGCCCCGCGGGGCGACGCCCGTCCGGGGTGGACCACCGGGTTACCGTGCGCACGTGCCCCACCGCCTCCCCGCGCCGCTCGGCGTGCTCGCCGTCGTCGTCGGGTCGCTCCTGTTCGCGGTCAACGGCACGGTCGCGAAGCTCGCGATGCAGGCCGGCCTCAGCCCCACGCGGCTCGTCGAGATCCGGTGCGTCGGGTCGGCCGTCGTGCTCGTCGCCGCGGTCCTCGTCGTCGGCGCCCGTCGGCTGCGGCTGCGCGACCGGCGCGAGCTCGTGTCGCTCGCGGTTCTCGGCGTCGTCGGCGTCGCGCTCGTCCAGTGGCTCTACCTGACGGCGATCTCGCGGCTGCCCGTCGGCATCGCGCTGCTCATCGAGTACACCGCTCCCCTGCTCGTCGCCCTCTGGGCGCGGTTCGTGCTCAAGGAGGCCGTGCACCGTCGCGTGTGGTGGGCGCTCGTGGCGTGCCTCGGCGGGCTCGCGCTCGTCGCGCAGGTCGGCGAGGGCGTGGGGCTCGACGCGCTGGGACTGCTCGCCGCGGCCGGCGCCGCGGTGTCCCTCGCGGCCTACTACCTGCTCGGCGACAAGCTCCTCACGGCGCGCGACCCGCTGTCGACGCACGCGTGGACCATGGCGTTCGCGGCGCTGTTCTGGGTCGTCCTGCAGCCCGTGTGGACCTACCCGTACGGGATGCTCGACGACGCGGTCGACGTCCCCGGCACCGTCGCCCCGCCGCTGTGGCTGCTCGTCGTCTGGATCGTCGTCCTCGGCACCGTCGTGCCGTACCTGCTCTTCCTCGTCGGCATCCGGTCGCTCGGCCCCGCGCGCGCCGGGCTGCTCGGGATGGTCGAGCCCGTCGCCGCGTCGGCGTCCGCGTGGGTGTTCCTCGGCGAGGTCATGACGGTGGTGCAGCTCGTCGGCGGCGCCGTGGTCCTCGGCGGCGTCGTCCTCGCCGAGACCGCCCGCCAGCGCCGCCCCGCCGACGAGCCCGCGGGCGTCCTCCCGGACACCGTCGCCCCCTGACCACCTCCCGGTCGACGCGAGGTAGCACAAGCGCTACGGTGGTCCCGTGTCTTCCTCTGTCGGGCTTCGCGAGCTCCGCCAGAACGCGTCTGCGGTGCTGCGTCGGGTCGAGGCCGGCGAGCACATCGGGGTGACGGTGAGCGGACGCCGCGTGGCCGAGCTCGTGCCCGCCGCGGCAGCGAGCTGGCAGCGCGGCGACGCGGTCGCGGGTATCTGGACGGGCGCCGACTACGGTTCTCTCGAGCGGGACGCGTTCGACGACTCCTTCCGCGACCCCTTCGACGGCCGCGGCCCCGTCGCGTGAGGTACGTGCTCGACACCTCGGTGCTGATCTCCGAGGCGTTCACCTCGTCACCCGACGGCGAGTACGCGATCAGCGCGGTGACTCTCGCCGAGCTCCACTACGGCGTTCTCGTGGCCACCGACCACAGTCGACCCGAGCGGCTCCGTCGGCTGGCCGCCGTCGAGCGGACGTTCACCGCGCTCCCCGTCGACGCGACCGTCGCCGCGAGCTACGGTGCGATCGCGGCGGCGGTGCGTGCGGGCGGGCGGCAGCCCCGGGCCCGTCAGATGGACCTGCTGATCGCGGCGACGGCTCACGCGCACGACGCGGCGCTGCTCACCCACAACCTCGACGACTTCGTCGGGGTGCGTGAGCTCGTCGAGGTGCGGGAGCCCTAGCCCCACCGCGTGGTCCGGGCGAGCCGCACCAGCCTCGTCACCACTGCCAGCCCGATCCTCCGCCGTGCGACGACCGCAGTCCGGCGGACGCGCCGACGGACCGCGGGGCCGCTCTGGGATGATGGCGGCATGTCCTCCCCCGACGTCACCGCCCCGTCCGCGCGCGTCCGTCTGGCCGACGCGTCCCCCGCGATCGCGCTCGGCCCGCTGGACGGCCGGTACCGCGCGGCGGTCGCCCCGCTGGTGGACCACCTGTCGGAGGCGGCGCTCAACCGCGAGCGGGTGCACGTCGAGGTCGAGTGGCTGATCCACCTGACGCGGCACGAGGTGGTGCCGGGCGCGCCGACGCTGTCCGCGGCCGAGGAGCAGTACCTGCGCGACGTCGTGACGACGTTCGGCGCGGCGGAGGTCGCGGAGCTCGCGGAGATCGAGCGCGTCACGGTGCACGACGTGAAGGCGGTCGAGTACTTCCTCAAGAAGCGCCTGGCCGACGCGCCCGCGACGCTCGGCGACGACACGGTGCTGCCCGGCGCGAGCGAGCTCGTGCACTTCGGCTGCACCAGCGAGGACGTCAACAACCTGTCGTACGCGCTGATGGTGCGGGGTGCGGTGCAGGACGTGTGGCTCCCGGCGGCGACGGCGCTGACGGACGAGGTCGCGGCCCTCGCGCACGAGCACAAGGACCAGCCGCTGCTCGCGCTGACGCACGGTCAGCCGGCGACGCCGACGACGCTGGGCAAGGAGCTCGCGGTGCTGGCGCACCGGCTGCGGCGGCAGCTGCGGCGGATCGCGTCCGACGAGTTCCTCGGCAAGATCAACGGCGCGACGGGGACGTTCGGCGCGCACGTCGTCGCGGTGCCGGGCGCGAACTGGCCGGTCGTGAGCCGCACGTTCGTCGAGCACCTGGGCCTGACGTGGAACCCGCTGACGACGCAGATCGAGTCGCACGACTGGCAGGCGGAGCTCTACGCCGACGTCGCGCGGTTCAACCGGGTGCTGCACAACCTCGCGACGGACGTCTGGACGTACATCTCGCGCGGGGTCTTCATCCAGATCCCGGTGGCGGGTGCGACGGGCTCGTCGACCATGCCGCACAAGGTGAACCCGATCCGGTTCGAGAACGCCGAGGCGAACCTGGAGCTCTCGTCGGCGCTGCTGGACACGCTCGCGTCGACGCTGGTCACGAGCCGGCTGCAGCGCGACCTGACCGACTCGACGACGCAGCGCAACATCGGCCCGGCGTTCGGGCACTCGCTGCTCGCGATCGACAACGTGCGCCGCGGCCTGCGGGCGCTCGACGTGGACGCGGACCTGCTCGCGCGCGAGCTCGACGAGAACTGGGAGGTGCTCGGCGAGCCGGTGCAGTCCGCGATGCGTGCGGCGTCCGTCGCGGGGGTGACCGGCATGGAGAACCCGTACGAGCGGCTCAAGGAGCTGACGCGCGGGCGCCGGCTGACGGCGGACGACATGCGCGAGTTCATCGGCGGCCTGGGGCTGCCCGACGACGTCGCGGCACGCCTGCAGGCGCTGTCGCCCGCGTCGTACACGGGGCTCGCGTCGGAGCTGGTCGCGTACCTCGACCACTGACCGGCTCGCGCTCCTCGCGCGGTCGGCTCCTCGGGTCGAGACGCGCGTCGTCCGTGGCGTCGGGACGAAGGTCCCGGACGGCGGGGCGGTGCGCGGACGATCGTCGTCCCTGGCGCGCCCCGAGGCTGGTCCGAGCCGAACGAGTGAATCGGACAGTTCGGGTAAATCGATCTCGTTGCGCCGTTCGCGCTACAGTTCGACGCGTCGTCAGCGAGAGCGCTTCCAGCAAAGCCGCAGGTCCATGCGTCCGTAACGTTTCGACCGATTCTCACCGTGCTCTCATCTGGTCGAACCGCTTCGATCGGGAACGCTCTCATCGCTCCTGACCTGCGGAAGCACACCGGTGGCACACGGACGGGTGACGCGATCTGGACAGGTGCCCGTGAAGGGCTGCACAATCGTGCACCGATCCGTCCTGTTCCTCCGGTTCCTCCCTCTTCCCGGCAAGGATGCCCACCGTGACCCTCATGCAGAAGGCGATCACACCAGCGCTCACCCGCGCGATCCTGACCGCGGGGCACGACCGTGTGGCCGGCTACGTGGTGCGCGCCGAGGACGTCGGCTTCGCGACCACCCCGGCACAGCTCTTCGAGGTGCACGGCCTCGGGTACGAGGGGTCGCCCTTCAGCCCGTGGGACCGGTCGATCGACATCCTGCGGTTCGAGTCCTCGCCGCAGCTCCAGTACCGCGACGTCCCCGGCTACATCCTCCCGCTGTGGTGGCTCCGGCACTCCCGCATCCCCCCGGGCGCCGAGCTCATCCGCGTCTACGAGGACGGCACCGCGACGCTGCTCGCCCGCTACGGCGACGTCGGCACCGGGTGGACGGTCACGCAGCTCGGCGCCCGGCGTCCGGCCCTGGCATCGCTCTCACGCTGCGTCGGACCCGTCGCCAAGTGGCACGGCGCGTACCTCGAGGCGGACGTCGTCGACGGCGGCCACACCGTGGTCCTCGCGCTCGCCAACCCGCCGCTCGCCGAGACCGGCTTCCACCAGGCGCCTTCGGGACGCTGGTACCGCCGGGTCGCCCGTGAGGACGTCACCGAGCTGTTCGAGCTCGACCTGACGGCCCGCTGGAACGGCCTGTCCGTCCGCGTCGTCGACCAGTGGCAGGACGCGCAGCGCTACGTCGTCGCGCGCATCTCGCACCTCGGCGACGACATCGAGCGCGCCGAGCGCCTGCACCTCGAGCGCGTCGAGGCCGGTGTGTACGAGGGAATCGTCTACGCCGCCGAGCTCACCGACATCCAGACCAACCAGGTCGTCCCGCACACCTGGGCCCCCGGGCCCGCCGCGCAGCGGCACCAGGTGGCGTACTGACGACCGCACGGACCGAGGGAGCGGCGATCCCCCCGCTGTGATCCCTCTCGAACGCGTGCCGGGCCTGGCCCTCCCCCCCGTCCAGGCCCGGCACGCACCATGTCCGGGGTGCGCACCTCGCTGACACGTGTGGGTCCGCCCGCACCGACGCCCCTGGTACGGACGGCCGGAGAGTCAGCGGGCCGCCGCGCCCACGGTCCTGGCCACCGGGCCGGCGCCCGTCCCCACGACCGTCGGGACCTCGATCGCCGCCAGCTCCGCGAGCGCCGCCGCGTACGCGACCGCGTCACCGGCCCGCGCCGCCTCCCGTGCGCGGACGGTCGGGGCGTGCAGCGTGGACCGGGTGCGCCGGCGCAGCGACCGCTCGGCCCGCTCGTCGCGGGCGTCCTCCGGCAGGGCGGCCAGTGCGGCCTCGAGCCCGCCGAGCACGCGCGTGCGCTGCGCGACGACCGCCGGGTTCCACTCGCGCACACGCTGGTCGGCCTCGTAGGCGTCCGCCGCGGACACGACGATCTGCCGCGCGGACTCGACGGCCGCGTGCTCCGCGGGGGCGTGCTCCGCGACGGTGTGCAGCGTGACGAGCCGGACGCCGGGCAGGTGCCGGACGCCGGGGTCGACGTCGTGCCGCAGGGCGAGGTCGACGACGGTGAGCGGACGGGCGTCGACGTGCGCGCGCGCGGCGGCGAGCGCGTCCACCTGCAGGACCGCACCCGCGGCTCCGCTGCACGCGACGACGAGGTCGACGCCGCCGAGCTCGGCGGCCAGGTCCGCACCGGCGGGCAGTGCCCGGACGCCGCGGGCCGACGCGAACTGCCCCGCCCGGCCGCTCGGCGAGTAGACGCGGACGTCGGTGCACCCCCGGGCCTTGAGCGCGGCGAGCGTCGCGCCGGCGTAGGAGCCGGTCCCGACGAGCACGCACGAGACCTCGGACCACGGCACGAGCCCGCGCTCGGCGATGTCGAGGGCGACACCGACGACGGAGCGCCCGGCGGCGCCGAGCCCGGTCTCGGACTCGACGGCACGGGACACGCGTGACGCGGCCTGGAAGAGGGACTCGAGAGCGGACGTCGTGGTGCCGTCGCGACGCGCGGTCGTCAGGGCGCGGCGGACCTGCCCGGCGATCTCGCGCTCGCCGACGACCATCGACTCGAGCCCGCTCGCGACGGCGAACAGGTGCTCGCCCGCCGCGGTGCCGGTGAGGGGGCGCAGGTGCGTGAGGACCTCGTCGGGGTCGTACCCGGAGCGCGTGGCGACGGCCTGCGACGCCGCGGCCAGGGCGGCGGGCGTCTGGTCGACGTCGCCGACCTCCAGGTACAGCTCGAACCGGTTGCACGTCGCGAGAACGACGGCACCGGTGACGGGGGTGGACGCGCGCACGAGCTCGCGACCCACGGCGTGCACGTCCGACGAGAGACGCTCCAGCACGGCGAGGTCGAGGTCGTGGTGACTGGCGACCAGGGACAGCAGCACCACGTCCCCGATTCAATCATCCCGACATTTGTCGGGCACAATCGAGGGGTGCCTCTTCCCGTCACACATCCCCTCGCCGACGGCCGCACCGCGCATTCTCCGCTGGTGCGCGCGTATTCCGGCGAGCGGCCCTCGCGGCGCCCCGTCTGGTTCATGCGCCAGGCGGGTCGGTCGCTGCCCGAGTACCGCGCGCTGCGGGCCGGGACGGCGATGCTCGACGCGTGCCTCGACCCGGAGATGGCGAGCGAGATCACGCTGCAGCCGGTGCGGCGGCACGACGTGGACGCGGCGATCTTCTTCTCGGACATCGTGGTGCCGCTGCGGCTCGCGGGCGTCGACGTGGAGATCAAGCCGGGCGTCGGTCCGGTGATGGGCGCACCGGTGCGCACGGCGGCGGACGTCGCGGCGCTGCGCGACCTCGGCCCGCTCACGGCCGAGCGTCTGGCACCGGTGACCGAGGGTGTCGCACGCACGGTCGCGGGCCTGGGGAGCACGCCGCTGATCGGCTTCGCGGGTGCGCCGTTCACGCTCGCCGCGTACCTCGTCGAGGGCGGCCCGTCGCGCGACCACCTGGCTGCCCGGACGCTCATGCACGCGGACCCGGAGACGTGGACGGCCCTGACGTCCTGGACGGCCGAGGTGACGGGCGCGTTCCTGCGGGCGCAGGTGCTCGCGGGCGCCAGCGCGGCCCAGCTCTTCGACTCGTGGGCGGGCTCGCTGAGTCTCGCCGACTACACCGCGCACGTCGCGCCCGCGTCGGCGCACGCGCTCTCCGCGATCGCCGACCTCGACGTCCGCCGCGTGCACTTCGGCACCGGCACGAGCGAGCTGCTGGTCGCGATGCGCGACGTCGGCGCGGACGTCGTCGGCGTCGACCACCGGCTGCCGCTCGACGAGGCGAACCGCCGCCTGGGCGGGCGCACGCCCCTGCAGGGCAACATCGACCCCGCGCTCCTCGGGGCGCCGTGGCCCGTGCTCGAGGCGCACGTGCGCGACGTCGTGGCGCGCGGCCAGCAGGCGCCCGGGCACGTCGTGAACCTGGGCCACGGCGTCCCGCCGGACACCGACCCCGAGGTCCTGACCCGCCTGGTCGGGCTCGTCCACTCGCTGTGACCACGGGCGGCCCGACCTGGGACGCGGTCGTCGTCGGCGGCGGCGTCGCGGGGCTGGTGGCCGCACGCGAGCTGGCCGCGGCCGGGCTGCGCACGGTCGTCCTCGACGCCGACACCGAGCCCGGCGGCGCCGTCCGCGGGCACACCGTCGCGGGTCTGCGGCTCGACGCGGGTGCGGAGTCCTTCGCGACGCGCGGCGGGACGGTCGCGGCCTACCTCGACGACCTCGGGCTGGCCGGCCGCGTGTGCCTGCCCGCGTCGCACGGGTCGTGGGTGCACCTGCCGTCGGGCGACGGCCCGCTGCCCCGGACCGGGCTGCTCGGGATCCCGTCGGAGCCGTTCGCGGCCGACGTCCGCCGCACGATCGGCCTGGTCGGAGCGCTGCGGGCGTCGCTCGACCGCGTCCTGCCCGCCCGGGTCGGGGCGTCGGCGTCGTCGCTCGGCGCACTCGTCCGGGCACGGCTGGGGGCGCGCGTCCTGGACCGGCTCGTGCGTCCCGTCGTCGCGGGCGTGCACGCGTCCGACCCCGACGACCTCGACGTCGGCGCGGTGTCGCCCGGGCTGCCCGCCGCGCTGCGCGAGTCGCGCTCCCTGACGCGGGCCGTGCGGACCCTGCGCGCGGCGGCGCCCGCCGGGTCGGCGGTGCAGGGCCTCGAGGGCGGGCTGCACGTGCTGGTCGACACGCTCGTCGCCGACCTCCGGGCGCAGGGCGCCGAGGTCCGGACCGGCGCGCGCGCGCGTCGCCTGCGGGCGCTCACCGGGGTCGCCGCGGACGGGCCCGACGGGCAGCCGTACGACGTCGAGCTCGACGACGGCACGACGCTGCGCAGCCGCCGCGTGGTGCTCGCCTCACCGGCGGCCGCCGACCTGCTCGCCGAGCACGCACCGGGCGCGGCGCTGCCGCCGCTCGACGCGGGCGCCGTGGTCACCCTGGTCACGCTCGTGGTGGACGCCCCGGCGCTCGGCGCCGCGCCGCGCGGCACGGGCGTGCTGGTGGCGCGCGAGGCGTCGGACGTCACCGCGAAGGCGCTCACGCACGCGACCGCGAAGTGGCCGTGGCTCGCGCGGACCGTCCCGGCCGGGCGGCACGTGGTGCGCCTGTCGTACGGGCGGGCGGGCGACGTCGACCGGGTCCCCGACGACGAGGACGCGCTCGTCGACCTGGCTCTGCGGGACGCCTCGGTGCTGCTCGGGGTCGGCCTGGACCGCTCGGTGCTGGCCGGCAGCGCGGTCGTGCGCTGGACGCAGGCGCTGCCCCGGCCGAGCGCGGCGCACCGGGAGGCCGTCGCGCAGGTCCGCGCGGCGGCCGCGGCGCTGCCCGGCGTGGCGGTGTGCGGGGCGTGGACCGCGGGCAACGGTCTCGCGTCGGTCATCCCGGACGCGCGGGCGGCCGCGACGGCACTCGTCACCTGACGCGGATCGGCTCGGGCCTGACCCCGCTCGCGCGCAGCGGTGAGGATTACCTCACATTTCCCGAGGCGCTTTTCTGACAAGTTGTCGTCACCCGCGGGAAATCGTGACGCACGACATTCTGGAGGCCCGGGGAATCGGCGGGACGACGTATTTTCTGACAGCCTGTCAGTTCGATGTCACACCGTTCACGTGAGCATTACCACGAACCACGCTCACGCTTCGACACCGGCCACCGGGGCGAGGGACACTGGGCGGCATGCCCCAGCACGTCCGCATCGGCACGCGCGCGAGCACGCTCGCGCTGACCCAGACGGGCCACGTGGCCGACGCCCTCGCCGCGCACGGCGACCTCGACGTCGAGACCGTGCGCGTCCGCACCGACGGTGACCGCCTCACCGGCTCGCTCGCCACGCTCGGCGGCACCGGCGTGTTCGTCACCGCGCTGCGCGACGCGCTGCTCGACGGACGCTGCGACGTCGCCGTGCACTCCCTCAAGGACCTGCCGACCGGCGACGCCGACGGGCTCGTCATCGCGGCGGTACCGGTGCGGGAGGACCCCCGCGACGCCCTCTGCGCACGCGACGGCCTCACGCTCGCCGGGCTGCCGGACGGCGCGCGGGTCGGCACCGGCTCGCCGCGCCGCGCCGCCCAGCTGCTGCGCGCCCGTCCCGACCTCGACGTCGTGGACATCCGCGGCAACGTCGACACCCGGCTCGGCCGCGTCGCCGGGTCGGCCACCGGTCCCGGAGACCTCGACGCGGTCGTCCTCGCGCGTGCGGGTCTGGCCCGCATCGGGCGGCTGGAGGCCGTCACCGAGCTGTTCGACGCCGACGTGATGCTCCCCGCACCGGGGCAGGGCGCGCTCGCCGTCGAGACCCGCGCGACCGGCCTGACGACCGACCTCGCGACGCCGCTGGCCGGCGCGCTCGCCGCCCTCGACCACCGTCCGACGCGGGTCGCGGTGCTCGCCGAGCGTGCGCTGCTCGCCCGGCTCGAGGCGGGGTGCGCAGCCCCGGTCGGCGCGCTCGCGACGCTCGACGGCGACGTGCTCACGCTCGAGGCGGTCGTCGTCCGCACCGACGGCAGCGCGGCCCTCCGGCAGCGCCGCAGCACGACGCTCGGCGGCACGCCCGCCGAGGACGCCCTCGCGGCCCGTGCGCTCGGCGCGACGGTCGCCGACGACCTCCTCGCGATCGGCGCCGCCGACCTCGCCGACCTCGGGCACGCACGATGACCGCCCGGCAGCCTCCCGTCGACGGCACCGTGAGCACGGCGGGCACCTCTGCCCGCACCGCGAGCACGGGGAGCGGCGCCGCCGGCGACGCACACCGCTCGGTCCCGGCCGCGGCCGGCCCGCTGGCGGGGTGGCGCGTCCTGGTCCCGCGGCCCGCCGCGGGCGTGAGCCCGGCTGCCGTCGCGCTCGCCGCCGCCGGCGCGGAAGCCGTCGTCGTGCCGCTCGTCGAGACGGTTCCGCCCGAGGACCCGACGCCCGTCGACGACGTCCTGCTCGCGCTCGGCGCGGGCTGGTACGGCTGGCTCGTCGTCACGAGCCAGGCGGCCGTGCCGGTGCTGGAGCAGCGCGCCGCACACGCGGGCCGCACGCTGGCCCAGATCGTCGCCGACGCGGGCGTGCACGTCGCGGCCGTCGGACCCGGGACGGCCCGGGCGCTGCGCGAGGCGGGCGTCGAGCCGTCGCTGGTCCCCCGGGGCGAGTCGACCGCGCGCGCGCTCGTCGCGTCCTGGCCGGCGCTGCCGTCGGGCAGGGACTCCACGACCGGCGCCGACGGCACGACCGGCCCGGCGCAGCGCGTGCTGTTCCCGCGCGGCGACCTGGCCGCCCCGACGCTCGCCGACGGCCTGCGGGCGCGCGGCTGGCAGGTCGACGACGTCGTCGCCTACCGCACGGTGCCCGCGGCCCCGCCGTCGGCCGAGGTCCGCGCCGCGTGGGCCGACGGGTCGATCGGCGCGGCGCTGCTGACGTCGGCCAGCACGGTCCGGGAGCTCGTCGCGCAGCTCGGGGCGCCGCCCGCCGGGACCGCGCTCGTCGCGATCGGCCCGACCACCGCGGCCGAGGTCGAGCGTCTCGGCCTGCCGCTCGCGGGCGTCGCGCAGGAGCAGACGATGACGAGCCTCGTCGCCGCCCTCGCGTCGGCGGTCGGCGACGTCGTCACCCGTTCGTCCGCCACCCCCGACGGTGAATCCGCGACGCCCCCTGAGGCCGCCGCACCGACACCCCCCACCCCCCGCTCCGAGGAGCACGCGTGACCACCTCCCTCCCCCGTCCCGGCCGGGTCCGCCCGCGCCGCCTCCGCACGACGACCGCGATGCGCCGTCTCACGGCGGAGACCCGTCTGCACCCCGCGGAGCTCGTCCTCCCTCTCTTCGTGCGCGAGGGACTGACCGATGCGCGGCCGATCGCGTCGATGCCGGGCGTCCTGCAGCACACGCGCGACTCGCTCAAGGGCGCCGTGTCGGACGCTGCCGCGGCCGGGCTCGGCGGGGTCATGCTGTTCGCGATCCCCGAGGTCCGCGACGCGGTCGGCTCGCAGGCCACCGCCCCCGACGGCATCCTCAACCTCGCCATCGCGGACGCGGTCGCCGAGGCCGGCGACGCGCTCGTCGTGCAGGCGGACCTGTGCCTCGACGAGTTCACCGACCACGGGCACTGCGGCGTCCTGACCCCCGCGGGCGCGGTCGACAACGACGCGACGCTGGTCCGCTACGCGGAGATGGCGCTCGCGCAGGCCGCCGCTGGCGCGCACCTCGTGGGGCTCAGCGGGATGATGGACGGCCAGGTCGGCGTGGTGCGCGACGCGCTCGACGACGCCGGCCACGACCAGGTCGCGGTGCTCGCCTACGCGGCGAAGTACGCGTCGGCCTTCTACGGCCCGTTCCGGGACGCCGTCGAGTCGCAGCTCGAGGGCGACCGTCGGACCTACCAGATGGACCCCGCGAACCGCCGGGAGGCGGCGCGCGAGGTCGCGATCGACATCGCCGAGGGTGCCGACGTGGTCATGGTGAAGCCCGCGATGTCCTACCTGGACGTGCTCGCCGACGTGGCGGCCGTGTCCACCGTTCCGGTCAGCGCCTACCAGGTGTCGGGCGAATACGCCATGATCGAGGCCGCCGCCGCGCACGGCTGGATCGAGCGCGAACGGGCGATCCTGGAGTCCGTGCTCAGCATCCGTCGTGCGGGTGCCGATCACGTGCTCACCTACTTCGCGACGGAGCTGGCCGCGTGGCTGGCGGAGGAGAAGTCATGAGCCGGTACGGCAGCAGCGAGGCGGCGGTCGCCGGCCGCACGAGCGCGGAGACGTTCGCGCACGCCCAGGCCGTGATCCCCGGCGGTGTGAACTCCCCCGTGCGCGCGTTCGGCGCCGTCGGCGGCACACCGCCGTTCATCGCGTCGGGCAGCGGCCCGTACGTCACGGACGTCGACGGGCACGAGTACGTCGACCTCGTCGGCTCGTGGGGTCCGGCACTGCTGGGCCACGCGCACCCGGAGGTGGTCGAGGCCGTCCAGGCCGCCGCGGCGCGCGGTCTCGGGTTCGGCGCCCCGACGGTCACCGAGGTCGACCTGGTCGACGAGATCCGCTCGCGCGTCCCTGCGGCGGAGATGGTGCGGCTCGTGTCGACCGGTACCGAGGCGACGATGACGGCGCTGCGTCTCGCGCGCGCCCACACCGGTCGCGACCTCGTCGTGAAGTTCGCCGGCTGCTACCACGGGCACGTCGACGCGCTGCTGGCGTCCGCGGGCTCGGGCGTCGCGACGCTCGCGCTGCCCGACTCGGCCGGTGTGTCGACGGCCGTCGCGGCCGAGACGATCGTGCTCCCCTACAACGACGTCGATGCCGTCGCGGAGGCCTTCGCGACGCACGGCGACCGGATCGCCGCGGTCATCACCGAGGCCGCACCCGCGAACATGGGCGTCGTCCCGCCCGGACCCGGCTTCAACGCCGAGCTGCGCCGCCTCACGGCGGAGCACGGCGCGCTGCTCATCCAGGACGAGGTCCTCACGGGCTTCCGGGTCGGCTTCTCCGGCTGGTGGGGCCTCGAGGGCCTGCGCGAGGGCTGGGCCGCGGACCTGTTCACGTTCGGCAAGGTGATCGGCGGCGGGCTCCCCGTCGCTGCCGTCGGCGGTCGCCGTGACGTCATGGGCCACCTCGCTCCGGTCGGCCCGGTCTACCAGGCGGGCACGCTGTCGGGGAACCCGGTCGCGACCGCGGCGGGCCTGACGACGCTGCGGCTCGCCGACGCGTCGGTGTACGCGCGGATCGACCAGACGGCGGCGACGCTGCGCACCGAGCTGTCGCGCGTCCTGGCCGACGAGTCCGTCCCGCACAGCGTGCAGTGGGCGGGCAGCCTCTTCAGCACGATGTTCGGCCCCGAGGCGGCGACCCACGGCGTGCGCGACTACGCGGCGGTGCAGGCGAGCGAGGCGTGGCGGTACGCGCCGTTCCACCGCGCTCTGCTCGAGGCGGGCGTCTACGCGCCGCCGTCGCCGTTCGAGGCGTGGTTCGTCTCGGCCGCGCACGACGACACCGCGGTGGACCGCGTCCTGTCGGCGCTCCCGGCGGCCGCGCGCGCCGCGGCAGCAGCGACGCCCCCGGCCTGACGCCCGGCGCCGCTGCCCGACGACGGCCGCTCGCCGCGCCGCCACGAGCACGAAGGCCCGCCACCGTCCAGCACGAAGGCCCGCCACCGTCCAGCCCGGTGGCGGGGCTTCTCGTCCGTGGCGCCCGGCGAGGAGTGGGGGGCGGCCGGGCGGCGCCCGGCGGCCGGGGGCGGCCGCCCCCGGCCGCCCGCCCCCCCCCCCCCCGCCCCGCCGGGGGGCGGGCCTTCTCGTCCGTGCCGCCCGACGAGGAGAGGGCGGCGTCCGGACGGCGCCCGGCGGCCGGGGACGGCCGACCACCGGACGCGGGTCCTCAGTAGGTGAACGCGGCAACCCGCGACCGCAGGTCCGCGGACATCCGGGCGAGCTCCTCGACGTTCGTGCCCATCTGGGCGAGCACGTCGGAGCTCGTCGCGGCCGACGTCGCGACGCCGGTGATGTTCGTGGCGATGTCCCCGGTGCCGGCCGCGGCGTCGGCGACCCCGCGCGACATCTCGGTCGTGGTCGCGGTCTGCTCCTCGATCGCCGACGCGATCGTGAGCTGGTGGTCGTTGATCGCCTCGATGATCGAGGAGATCTCGCCGATCGCCGACACGGCGCCGGTGGTGTCGGTCTGGATCGCCTCGACGCGGCGCGCGATGTCCTCGGTCGCCTTCGCCGTCTCGGACGCGAGCTCCTTGACCTCACCCGCGACGACGGCGAAGCCCTTGCCGGCCTCTCCGGCACGCGCGGCCTCGATGGTCGCGTTGAGCGCGAGCAGGTTCGTCTGCTCGGCGATCGACGTGATGACCTTGACGACGTTGCCGATCTCCAGGCTGGACTCGCCGAGCTTCGCGACGCGCTCGTTGGTGAGCTCGGCCATCTGCGTCGCCTGGTGGGCGACCTTCGCCGCCTCGGACGCGCTCTGCGCGATCTCCCGGATCGACGACCCCATCTGCGCCGACCCGGCCGCGACGGACTGCACGTAGCGCGAGACCTGGTCCGCGGTGGACGCGACGACCCCCGCCTGCGCGCTCGTCTCCTCCTGCGCGGCGCCGACCTGCTGGGCGGCGGCCGACAGCTCCTCCGCGGCGGCCGCGACGGTCTCGGCCGCCTCGACGACCCCGGCGAGGGTGGACCGCACGGACCGCTGCGCGACGCCGAGCGCCTCGGCGGTCTGCCCGACCTCGTCGCGCGAGCGGACGGGCGCCTCGACGGTGAAGTCGCCGCGGGCCATCGCCTGCAGGCTGCGGCGGACGTCGTCGACGGACCGGCGGATGCCCCGCACCACGAGCCACGTGAGCACCGCGGCGATGACGAACGCCGTGGCGAGGTTGGTGACGAGCACGATCATCGCGTTGCTCGCACGGTCCTGGGACTGGCGGGCCAGGCTCGTGATGAACGCGGTGTTCTCGGCCGCGGTCTGGTCGAGCTCGGCCACGTAGGCCTCGATCGCGGGCTGACCGATCTCGTCGCGGATGCGCGCGTACTCGTGCAGGTCCTCCTCGAGCGCCGCGGGGACCAGCTGCTCGTCGCGGATCTGCAGCCAGGCGTCGTACTTCGTGAGGAAGTCCTGCCACGACTGCTCGCCGCCCGCGGCGCTCGCGGTGTAGGCCGCGATCTGCGGGTCGAGCTCGGCGTCGTTCGACTCGAGCGCGCGACGCCAGTCGCTCTTGGCGGTCGGCTCGTCGGAGGCGGCGATCTGGGCGACGATCATCCGCGCCTTGAGCTGGTTCTGGTGCACGAGGTCGCGGACGTCGCTGATCTGGCTCTGCCCGTCGGCCATGGTCTTCATGTCCGCCCGCGTCTGCTGCAGGACGAGCACGGCGTACCCGGACGAGAGCAGCACGATCGTGCCGGCGACGCCGAGCGTCACGAGGATCTTCGTCTGGATGCCGCGGTCCGCGAACCACGACAGGCGGCGACGGGACGACGTGGACTGGGGCATGCGGGCCTCTCGCTTCGGACGGCGAGGGGGCGGACGTGCGGACGACCGGCGGGCTTGCCGGGTCCTCGACGCCCCCTGCGACGGCGCCGTGACGCGTGGCGTCGCCGTCCTTCCGTTCGGTCGGTCCGGCGTCCTGCTGAGCGTTTTCTGTGAGGTCGATCCGTCGGGTTCGACCCAGAGCGTCCTGGACGTTCGTCCGACTGCAGACGCTCGTCGCGCACCGGTGCGACGGTGACCTGCGCACGCGTCGTCAGGGGGGCGACGCGGACCGCCCCGGACGACGGCGACGACGGGAGCGGGAGTGCGCCCGGAGTCAGCCCCAGGTGGGCGGGTCCAGCTCGCTCGACGGGGCCGGACGGGGGAACGGGACGCTCGGCGTCGGGCGCCAGGCCGCGCGCGGCTGCCACACCGTCGGCCTGTCGTCGGGGCCGTCGGCGGGCTCGTCGGCGTGCGGCCAGAGCGAGTGCGTGGGGTGGCCCGGCGCGCGCTCCGCGACGTGCGCGTCGGGCTGGTCGTGCAGCGCGTGGGCGGGCCCGGTGGCGTGGCCGTGCCGGCTGGCGTCGTGGCCGAGCGCGGCGAACGGGTCGTGCCGCACGGCCGGGACGGCGGTCACGGGCTGCACCCGGATGTTCCACGTGCCGGCGTGCGGTCGGTAGGTCCGCCCGGCCGTCCCGGGTGCCGCGTCGTCGCGGTGGCCGGGCTCGTCGTGCATCGTCACGTGGGTGTCGCCTCTCGTCGCTGGCGGGACGAGTATCCCCGAGAAAGGGTGCTCATGCGACATATCGGACGCCGTGCACCGCATCGGGTGAGGAGGCGGGGCGACCGCTGGCGACGCCTCACCGGATCGGGTGAGGGGCGCGCGACGCGCCCCGCGGGAGCGGACGGTCAGACCGGGTGACCGGTCCGGGGCGCGGGCCGTGAGGCGCGCGTCAGACGGCGGTCGCGACGACCTTCTCGTCCGCGCCGGCACCGGCGGTCTCGGCGCGCGCGGCGGCCTGGTCGGCGCGGTAGGCGCGCACGGACCAGACGATCGCGGCGACCCAGACGACCGCGAGGACACCGAGGACGACGCCCTCCTGCGGCTCGCCCTTCCAGCCGACCCAGTCGCTGCGGACGAGCGTGCGGGTGTTGGTGAGGACGATGACGCCGCCGACGGCCGAGCCGAGGATGCGCGGCGGGACGTGCCGCACGAGCCACGCGGCGATCGGCGCGGCGACGAGCCCGCCGAGCAGCAGCGCGAGCGCCCACGTGAGGTTGACTCCCTGGGAGCCGATCGCGACGAGGAAGCCGACGCTCGCGGCGAGCGCGACGAGGAACTCGGAGGTGTCGATCGAGCCGATGACCTTGCGGGGCTCGAGCCGGCCGCTCGCGAGCAGGGCCGGCGTGCCGATCGGCCCCCACCCGCCGCCGCCGCTCGCGTCGACGAAGCCGGCGACCAGGCCGAGCGGGGCGAGGAACCGCTTGCGCAGCGGCAGGTGCCGGCGGTCGGTGCGCAGACCGAAGAGCGTGAACCGCACGAGCAGGTAGACGCCGAGGCCGAGCAGGATGAGCGACATGGCCGGCGCACCGGCCTCCGTCGAGAGCCGCGACAGGAACTGCGCCCCGACGAACGCGCCGATCGCCCCCGGGACGCCGACGCGCAGGACGACCTTCCAGTCGACGTTGCCGAACCGCCAGTGCGAGACGCCCGACGCGAGCGTCGTGCCGATCTCCGCCAGGTGGACCGTCGCGGATGCGGCCGCGGGGTTGGTGCCGATGGCGAGCAGCAGCGTCGAGGACGTCACGCCGTACGCCATGCCGAGACTGCCGTCGACGAGCTGCGCGGCGAGGCCCGCGAGGGCGAGGAGCAGGAGCTGCGGCACGGGAGACCTCGGGGGACGACGACGGAGGACGGCTTTCCCGATAATCCCGAGTGACTTACTTGCAATTCAACCGTCGACCGGATGCTGAGACCCGGTGCTCAGGGATTGGTCCAGGCGTCCTCGTGCGCGGCCATGTCCCGGACGTGCGCGGGGAGCTCCCCCGCGACGAGCGCCGCGAGCGTGACCTCGTCGAGCACGCTGCGGACGCTCGCCCGCAGCGCGATCCACACGTCGAGCAGCGACGCGGCCGACCCCTCGTACTCCAGGCTCGGCGGGCGCTCGTCCCGGACCGTCACGAGCGGGCCGTCGACTGCGCGGATGATCTCCGCGAGCGTGATCTCCCCCGCGGGCCGGGCCAGGCGGAAGCCGCCCGACCGGCCGCGGACGCTCGCGACCAGCCCGCCGCGACGCAGGTCCCCGAGGATGCGCTCGAGGAAGCTGGACGGGAGCCCCTGGCCGGTCGCGAGGTCCTCCGCCGCGACCGGGTCGCCGTGCGGGCTGCTCGCCAGCTCGGCGCACGCCCGCACCGCATAGTCCGCCTTCGCCGAGACACGCATACCGGCATTGTGCCCTCGCCGGGCCCGGGACCTGCGCACCCGCCGACCTGCCCGAGTCGTCCCGGGCGGGTGCGCGACGGCGCGCGCGGGTCAGGCGCCGACGGCGCCCCGCAGCAGGTCGTCGAGCGTCACGCCGTCGAGCACCTCGCGCAGCCGCTGGTCGGTGAGCTCCCAGAGCGCGGGCAGGTGGCGGGCGACGCCGTCGTAGGTGAGCCGCCCCGGCGGGACCGCCCGGACCGTCACGAGCGGCCCGTCGAGGCCCCGGACGACGTCGCCGACCGCGATCTCCCGCGCCTCGCGCGCGAGCGAGTAGCCGCCGTGCGCGCCGCGTCGCGACGTCACGAAGCCGAGCTTGCGCAGGTCGTTGAGGATGCCCTCGGCGTACTGCTGCGGCAGGTCCTGCTCGACGGCCAGCTGCTCGACCTTGACGACCTCGGGCGCGTGCTCGGCGAGCAGCAGCAGCGCCCGGACCGCGTAGTCAGCCTTGGCGGAGACGTGCACGGGCGGTCACCCCCGCGCCGGTCGGGTCGACGGTCGACAGCGTCGGCGCGGCCGCGGACGGCTCACGCCGGCCCGCTCGCGGACGACGGCACGAGCGCGGGCGACGACACGGGCACGGCGGCGGCGGACGCGTGCGGCCGCAGCCACACCCGCTGGCCCTCGGTGAGCCCGAGCCCGTCGGCCTGTCCCCGGGTCAGCTGCACCCACGGCGTCGACCCGTCCTCGGCACGCGTCTCGGCGCGCACCTCGTACCCGACGCGCAGCAGGCGCGTGACGGTCACGGGCAGTGCCCCGGGTCGGTCGTCCTCGACGATCTCGATGTCGTGCGGGCGCACGAGCCGGCCGCCCAGGCGCGTCGTCGGGCCGAGGAACTGCATGACGAACTCGTTCGCCGGGCGGTCGTAGAGCTCCGCGGGCGACCCGACCTGCTCGATCCGGCCCTGGTTGATGACGACGATCGTGTCGGCGACCTCGAGGGCCTCCTCCTGGTCGTGCGTGACGAACAGCGTCGTCACGTGGACCTCGTCGTGCAGGCGGCGCAGCCAGTCCCGCAGCTCCTTGCGCACCTGCGCGTCGAGCGCGCCGAACGGCTCGTCGAGCAGCAGCACCTCGGGCTGCACCGCGAGCGCCCGCGCGAGGGCCATGCGCTGCCGCTGACCGCCCGAGAGCTCCGACGGCAGCCGGTCCGCGAGCTGCTCGAGGTGCACGAGCTCGAGCAGCTCGTCGACGCGCTTGCGGACCTCGTCCTTCGGGCGGCGGCGGATCTCGAGCCCGAAGGCGACGTTGCGGCGCGTGCTGAGGTGCTTGAACGCCGCGTAGTGCTGGAACACGAACCCGACGCTGCGCCGCTGCGGAGGGAGCGCGGTCGCGTCGCGCCCGGCGATCTCGATGGTGCCCGTGTCGGGGTGGTCGAGGCCCGCGATGATGCGCAGGAGCGTGGACTTGCCGCCGCCGCTCGGGCCGAGCAGCGCGGTGAGGCCGCCCGCCGGCACGTCGAGGTCGATGTCGGTCAGGGCGGGGAACGTGCCGAACCAGCGGTTCACCCCGCGGACGACGATGCTCATCTCTTCTCCTTCGGTCGCAGCGCGGTGATCACGACGATGAACAGCACCGCGACGAGCATGAGGACGAACGCGGCGGCGAACGCGGCACGCTGCGCGTCGGGCCCGAACTCCTGGTACGCGTCGTTGACGAACAGGGTGAGGGTCTGGGACTGCCCGGCGACGCTGCCGCTGACGACGCGGACCGCCCCGAACTCGCCGAGCGAGCGGGCCAGGCTGAGGACGACGCCGTACGCCAGCGCCCACTTGATCGTCGGGAGGGTGATGCGCCACAAGCGCGCCCACCCGCCCGCGCCGAGCGACTGCGCGGCCTGCTCCTGCTCGACGCCCGCCTCCTCGAGCGTCGGGACGACCTCCCGGACGACGAGCGGCAACGACACGATGACGGTCGCGAGCACCATGCCGGGGACCGCGAAGATCACCTGGAACCCGGCCTGCTCGAGCGCGGGCCCGAACCAGCCGTTCGTGCCGTAGACGAGGATCAGCGCGACGCCGACGACGATCGGCGAGATCGACACGGGCAGGTCGATGACGGCGTTGAGCAGCCGGCGGCCGGGGAACTCGTAGCGGGCGAGCAGGATGCCGATGCCGACCCCGAAGATCGTGTTGACCACCACCGCGAGACCCGCCACGACGAGCGTCAGGCGGGCTGCGGCGACGAAGTCGGGCGAGGTCAGCACCTCGAGGACCGGCACGAGGCCGTCGGCGAACGTGTAGCGGACCACCGTCGCGACCGGCAGCGCGACGAGCGCGAGCACGTAGGTCACGGCGATCACGCGCAGCACGAGCCGGATCGCGGACGGCTGGCGCCGCCGGCGGGTGGGCGGCCGGGCCGCGGTGGGCGCGGGTGCCGGGGCGAGCGCGGGGGCGGTGCCCGTGCCGTCGCGGTCGGTCAGGGTCGTCGGCTCAGCCACGGCGTGCCGTCCTTCGCTGCAGGGCGTCCAGCAGGACGAGGACCACGACGGCCACGACCAGCAGCAGGACCGCGACGCTCGCGGCGCCGACCGGGTCCTGCGACTCGATGAGCTTGAGGACGTACGCGGACGACACCTGCGTCTTGCCGATGAGGTTGGCCGAGATGAGGATGACCGACCCGAACTCGCCGAGCGCCCGCGCGAAGCTCAGCGCGGCACCGGAGACGATCGACGGCGCGATCGTCGGGAGCACGATGCGGCGGAACGTCGTCGCGCCGCTCGCGCCGAGGGACGCGGCCGCCTCCTCGACGTCGCGCTCCATGTCGATGAGCACGGGCTGCACCGACCGGACGACGAACGGCAGCGTGACGAACAGCAGCGCCAGCACGACGCCGGCCTGCGTACCGACGAGGTTGACGCCGAACGGACCCTGCGGGCCGTAGAGCGAGATGAGGACCAGGCCCGCGACGATCGTCGGGAGCGCGAACGGGATGTCGATGACGACCTCGACGGCGCGCTTGCCCCAGAAGTCGTCGCGCACGAGCACCCACGCGACGAGCGTGCCGATCACGGCGTTGACCGCGGTCACCAGCAGGGCGGCGCCGACCGTGAAGCGGATGGTCGCGACCGCCTCCGGCGTGGTGACCGCGTCCCAGAACGCGCCGAACCCGTCCTCGAAGGCCGTCGACGCGAGCGCGGCGATCGGCAGCAGCACGAGCAGGCTCAGCCACAGCACGCCGACGCCGAGCCCGACGGCCGACCCGCGCCCGAGGCGGGAGCGACCGTCGGGGGCGGGGCGACGCCCGCGCGCGACCGGCGCGGGCGTCACCTCCTCGGTCCTGGTCACGAGCGTCATGACCGTTACTTGCGCAGCTGCGCGACGAGGCCGTTCTCCTTGTCGAAGAGCTCGGTGTTGACCGTCTTCCAGCCACCGAGGTCCTCGACCGTCACGATCGTCACGTCCGGGAACGGCTTCGACGGGTCGTTCGCGCCCTCGACGTCCGTCGCGGCCGTCGCGTCGCCGACCGGGCGGAACCCCTTGCTGCCGAGGATGAGCTGGCCCTCGTCGGACCGCACGAAGTCGAGGAAGTCCTTCGCCTGCTGCGGTGCGTCGACGGTCACGGCCGCCGCGTTCTCGATGAGGAACGTGGTGTCCGGCACGACGTAGTCGAGCGCGATGCCCGACGCGCGCGCCGCGATCGCCTCGTTCTCGTAGGAGATGAGCACGTCGCCCGTGCCGTTGACGAACGCCTCGGTCGCGGTGCGGCCGCTGTCGTTCCAGCTCACGACGTTGTCGACGAACGCGCCCAGGTACGCCTCCGCGGCGGCCTTGTCGTCGTTCTCGCCGAGCGCCTGCGAGTACGCGCCGAGCAGGTTCCACTTCGCGGAGCCGGACGTGCCGGGGTCCGCGGTGACGATGCCGACGCCGGGCTTCACGATGTCGTCCCAGCCCTCGATGCCGAGCGGGTTGCCCTCGCGGACGGCGAGGACGACGACCGAGTGGGACACGATCCCCTTGTCCTCGTCGGACGCCCAGTCCTCGGCGACGAGCCCCTCGTCGGCGATGGCCTGCACGTCGGGCGTGAGCGAGAGCGCGACGACGTCGGCCGGCTGGCCGGCGATGACGGCCCGGCTCTGCGCGCCGCTCGCGCCGTACGAGGCGGCGATCGTGACGTTCTCCCCCTCGGGTGTCTCGGCGAACGCCTCGCCGAGCGCGTCGTAGGCCGACTTGATGACGGCGAAGCCGACGAGGTCGATCGTCGTGGGCTCGGCGGCCGCGCCGGAGTCGGCCGTGCTGTCCGTGCCACCGTCCGCGGCCTCGGAGGACGCGCAGCCCGCGGCCGTCAGCAGGGAGACAGCCGCGATCGCGAGCGCCGTTCCGATCCGTGCTCGACGCGTGGTCTGGGCGTTCATGGGACTCCTCGAGGAGGGGGTCGTGCGGGGGCACGACGACGGGTCGATAAACCTGAGTAGGTCGGTCGCAATTGTAGGGAAGAGCGTCCACGGTGTGACCAGCCCGTCTCACGTGCTGATCCGGAATACCCCCGGGGGGTACCGTGTTGGGACGGGCATGACGACGACCGGGGAGGCCACCGTGCACGGGTACACCGACGCGAAGGACGACTACCTCAAGCGGCTGCGCCGCATCGAGGGGCAGGTCCGCGGGATCGCCCGCATGGTCGACGAGGACGTCTACTGCATCGACGTCCTCACCCAGATCTCCGCCGTCACCAAGGCGCTGCAGGCCGTGAGCATCGGCCTCGTCGAGGACCACCTCGGCCACTGCGTCGTCGACGCGGCCCGCAAGTCCCCCGAGGAGGGCGCCGCCAAGGTCCGCGAGGCCTCCGACGCGATCGCCCGCCTCGTCCGCAGCTGACCCCGCTCCCCCACCCGATCAAGGAGAGACCCATGTCCCAGACCACCACGTTCGGCGTCGACGGCATGACCTGCGGCCACTGCGTGCACGCCGTCACCACCGAGCTGTCCGCCCTCCCCGGCGTCACCGACGTCGCCGTCGACCTCGTCGTCGGCGGGTCGTCCACCGTCCGCGTCACGTCCGACGCCCCGCTCGCCGACGACACGGTCTCCGAGGCCGTCGTCGAGGCCGGCTACGCCGTCACCCCCCGGAGGTCCCTGCTGTGAGCACCCACGACGAGCGCCCGACGACGGGCGCACCCGTCGCACTCGTCGACCTCGACGTCGAGGGCATGACGTGCGCGTCGTGCGTCGCGCGCGTCGAGCGGCGCCTCAACCAGGTGCCGGGCGCGTCGGCGACCGTGAACCTCGCGCTCGAGACCGCACACGTCGAGCTGCGGCCGTCCGACGACGGGAGCGTCGCGGACGACTCCGCGCTGCTCGCGGCCGTGCGGCGCGCCGGGTACGACGGGCGCGTCACGGCTCGTCGCGGGGACGCACCGGCGACGCACGGGGCGCACGAGGGCCACGACGCCCACGCCGGTCACGACGCGGCGCACCACGAGTCCCAGCAGGACTCGGGCACGCGCGTCGTCGACCCGCACGCGACGGTCGACCACGCCGGTCACGGCGTCGCCACGGTCCCGGCCGGGCACGAGGGCGGGCACGCGCACGGCATGGACCCGTTCGAGCACGCGCTCTCGGGTCACGCGATGGCACCCGGGCACGAGATGGACGCCGACGAGGACACCTCGGCCCCGACGGACGCGCGCGGCACCGACCTGCGACGACGCCTGCGGGTCGCGACCGTGCTCACGGTCCCCGTCCTGCTGCTGTCGATGATCCCGGCGCTCCAGTTCACGGGATGGCAGTGGGTCGTCGCCGCGCTGGCCCTGCCGGTCGCCACGTGGGCGGCCTGGCCGTTCCACAAGGCGGCCGCGCGCGCGGCCCGGCACCGCGCGTCGACGATGGACACCCTCGTGTCGATCGGCATCGTCGCGGCGACCGGCTGGTCGCTGTGGGCGCTGCTGCTCGGGGGCACGGGCGAGCTCGGCGTCACCATGACGCCGACGCTGTTCCCCGCCGCCGACACCGGCCACGGCGAGGCCATGCCCGAGCTGTACTTCGAGGTCGCGGCCGTCGTCACGACGTTCCTGCTGGCCGGCCGCTACGCCGAGCACCGGTCCCGCCGCCGCGCGGGCGACGCGCTGCGCGCGCTGCTCGACCTGGGCGCGAAGGACGTCGCGCTCCTGGTCACGGGCCCGGACGGGCGCCGCGTCGAGCAGCGCGTGCCCGTCGGCCGCCTGGCCGTCGGCGACGAGTTCACCGTGCGGCCGGGCGAGAAGGTCGCGACCGACGGCGTCGTGGTGTCCGGCACCAGCGCGCTCGACACGTCGCTGCTGACCGGCGAGCCCGTCCCCGTGGACGTCGGTCCCGGTGACGAGGTCACCGGCGCGACCGTCAACACGGCGGGTGCGCTCGTCGTGCGCGCGACGCGCGTCGGCGAGGAGACGCGGCTGGCCCAGATCGGCCGGCTCGTCGCCGCGGCGCAGACCGGCAAGGCGCCCGTGCAGCGGCTCGCGGACCGCATCTCGGCGGTGTTCGTGCCGGTCGTGCTCGTCCTCGCGGTCGGCACGCTCGCCGCATGGCTGCTCACGGGCGGGTCGGTGCAGGCCGCGTTCACCGCGGCCGTCGCCGTCCTGATCATCGCGTGCCCCTGCGCACTCGGGCTCGCGACGCCGACCGCGCTGCTCGTCGGCACCGGCCGCGGCGCGCAGCTCGGCATCCTCATCAAGGGTCCCGAGATCCTGGAGAACACCCGCACGGTCGACACCGTCGTGCTCGACAAGACGGGCACCGTGACCGAGGGCCGCATGGCGCTCGTCGACGTGCTGCCCGTCGCCGGCACGACGCGCGACGACGCCCTGCGCTACGCCGCCGCCGTCGAGCAGCTCGCCGAGCACCCGGTCGCCCGCGCGATCGCCGCTGCCGCGGACGGCTCGTCCCAGGAGACGGCCTCCGGTGTCGGCGCGGACGGCGTCGCGATCGGCGCCGACCAGGTGCACGACTTCCGGGCGCACGCCGGTCACGGCGTGTCCGGGGTGGTCCGCACGGCGCACTCGGGCGTCGGACTCTCACGTCGCGTGCTCGTCGGTCGCACCGGCTGGCTGCGAGAGGAGGGCGTCGACACGACCCCGGTCGACGACGCGGTCCGGCGTGCGGAGGACGACGGCGCGACCGCGGTCGTCGTCGCGTGGGATGGCGCCGCACGCGGCGTGCTGGTCCTGCGCGACCCGGTGAAGCCGACGTCCGCGCAGGCGGTCGCCGAGCTGCGGGCCCTCGGGCTGCGCCCCGTGCTCCTGACCGGCGACAACCTCGGCGCCGCGCGCGCCGCGGCCCGGTCGGTCGGGATCGCGGAGGACGACGTGATCGCGCAGGTGCTGCCGGCCGACAAGGTCGCGCAGGTCCAGCGGCTCCAGGCGGAGGGCCGTCGTGTCGCGATGGTCGGCGACGGCGTGAACGACGCAGCCGCGCTCGCGACGGCGGACCTGGGCCTCGCGATGGGTACGGGCACCGACGTCGCGATCGAGGCCGCGGACCTCACGCTGGTCCGCGGCGACCTGCGGACGGCCGGCCAGGCGGTGCGGCTGTCGCGCAAGACCCTGTCGGTGATCCGGCAGAACCTCTTCTGGGCGTTCGCGTACAACGTCGCGGCGATCCCGCTCGCGGCGCTCGGGCTGCTCAACCCGATGATCGCGGGCGCGGCGATGGCGTTCTCGTCGGTCCTCGTCGTCGGCAACTCCCTGCGCCTGCGCACCTTCGCCTGACGCGCCGGACGACGGCCGGTTCCCCTCGGGGAGCCGGCCGTCGTCGTACCGCCACCGCTGCGTCGCCCGCGAGCGCGTCAGCGGAAGCGGCGGCCCTCGTCGCTGCGGTACGCGAGCGCCGCGAGGACCGCGAACAGCACGGTCCAGCCGACGAGCACGGGCACGGCCCATGCGTACGCCTCGTAGCCGGTGGTCGCCTGGACGGCGAGGTCGCGGGCCGCACGGGACGGGAGCGCCTTCGAGATCGCGTCGAGCCACGTCGGGAACGCCTCGGGCGGCAGGAACAGCCCGCCGGCGAACGCGAGCGGGAAGAGGGTCGCCTGGACGACGGCGATGGCCGCCTTCGACGACATGCGGTAGCCGATCGCGACGCCCAGCAGCAGGAACGGGACCGCGACGAGCGGCACGACCACGACCGCGGCGAGCGCCCGCCCGACGGGCAGGACGGCCTCGGTGAGCAACGCGCCGATGAGCACGAGCGGGATCAGCGCGAGGTACGCCCACAGCACCCCGTTGAGCACGCGACCCGCGAGCCGCGGACCGGCACCGGCGGGCAGGGTCCGCAGGTACGGGTCGAACGGCAGCGCGCGGTCCTCCGCGACGCCGACGCCGAACGTGAACAGGCACGTCGACATCACGGCGAACGTGCCGAGCTGCGTGACCGCGGCCGTCGCGACCAGCGGGTCCTCCGCGACGGCCCGCTGCGGGACGACGAAGAACAGCAGCGCGAGCGCGGGGAACAGCAGGTTGCCGAGCACCGCGATCGGGATGCGGACGGTCTCGATGAAGTTGAGCCGGGCGTGCAGCAGGGCGAGCGGCCAGAACGGCCGCACGCGCGCGACCGGTCGCGGCGCGGTGGTCGTGGTCATCGGAGGGCCTCCTCGACGTCGTCGTCACGGCGGGACCGGTCGGTCGCGCCCGGGTCGGCACCCGCCGCGCCGCCCCGCTCGGTGAGCGCGAGGAACGCCTCCTCGAGCGACGCGCCGCGCACCTCCAGGTCGGCGAACGGCTCCTCCGTGCCGACGAGCGCGCGGACGAACGCGTCGGCGTCCTCGGCGAGCACGGTCCAGCGGCGGCCGCCCGCGTGGTCGTCGGCCTGGGCGGTGTGCGCGCCCGGCAGCGCCCCCGGGTCGAGCAGCGACGAGGCCGGGAGCGTGAGCAGCACGCGCCGCAGGCCGACGAGTCCGATCACGGCCTGCAGGGTGTCGTCGGCGAGGATCCGCCCGCCGCCGACCACGACGACGCGCTCCGCGAGCGCCTCGACCTCCTCGAGGTAGTGGCTCGTGAGGACGACCGTCGCACCGTCGGCGTGGTAGTCGCGCAGCGCCTGCCACAGGATGTGCCGCGCCTCGACGTCGAGGCCGGTGGTCGGCTCGTCGAGCAGCACGAGCCGGGGCCGTCCGACGAGCGCGAGCGCGACCGCGAGCCGGCGCTTCTGACCTCCCGACAAGCCGCCCGTCTGGCGCTTCACGAGGTCCGTCATGCCGAAGCGGCCCAGCACCTCCGCGCGCGACATCGGGTCCGGGTAGTGGCCGCCGACCAGGTCGACGACCTCGCCGACCGTGAGCGTCGCGGGCAGGCCCGTCTCCTGCGGCGTCGTGCCGAGGCCGATGCGGGACGCCGCGCTGCGCGGGTCGCCGCCGAACAGCCGGACCGTGCCGCTGTCGGGCTTGCGCAGGCCGCTGACGAGGCTGAGCAGCGTGGTCTTGCCCGCGCCGTTCGGACCGAGCAGGCCGACGAGCTCGCCGTGCTCGACCCCGAGGCTCACGTCGTCGAGCGCGGTCACCGCACCGAACCGGCGCGTCACGTGCTCGAGCTCGAGGACGGCGTTCACAGCCGTCCCCCGAGCAGGTCGCGCAGCGCGCGCGTGTACCGGGCGAGCGCGGCGCGCCCGGTGTCGCTGAGCTCCACGTAGGTCACCGGTGTCCGGCCCTCGTGGGTCTTGGTGATGGTCACGTACTCCGCCTCCTCGAGTCGGCGCAGATGGGTCGAGAGGTTGCCCGCGGTCATGTCGAGCAGCTGTTGCAGCCGCGGGAAGCTGATGCGGTCGCCGCGGCTGAGGGCGGAGAGCGCGGACACGACGCGCAGGCGCGCCTCGGTGTGGATGACGGGGTCGAGCGGGGCGTCAGGCACGGCGCCTCCGCCGCCCCCGGACCGCCACGTACGTGCCGGCGACGAGCATCCCGCCACCGCCGGCGAGGGACATCGTGAGGTAGGTGCCGGGCAGGCCGACGTGCGCGCTCGCACCGCCGACGACGGCGATCCAGCCACCCAGCAGGTACATCGGCAGGTCGTCCCAGAGCGCCCCGCCGGCGAGGTACAGGAGGCCGACGACGAGCGCCGCGAGGGCGTTGCCCGCGAGCGCCGACACCTCCGGCGGCGCACCGGCGTCGGCGAGCGCGGTGACGATCAGCGCCTGGGTGACGAACCCGATCGCCCACGACCACCCGTACAGGGCACCGGTCCGGGCGCTGGCACCGACGAGCCCGCGGCTGCGGTGCAGGACGTGCCACAGCGTCCCGACCGTGCCGAGGACGCCGAGGGTGATCGCGACTCCCGCGGCGAGCCCCGACGGCGTGCCGTCCTCGTTCGCGGAGAGCCACATGAGCCCGTACCCGACGAGCCACACGGTGCCCCAGAGCGAGAAGAGGAACGTGCCCGACGGGTAGGCGGCGAACGCGGACCGTCGTCCGGCGGCGATGACCGCGAGCGCCTGTGCGGGGTCGAACGGCTCCTCGCCCCGGCCACGCTCGGCGTCGCGCGGCTCGTCGCCTGCCCGGTCGCCGACGGTGCCGTCCGTGTCGCCAGTCATCGCCGCCCCCTCGGTCCACGCCGTTTCGTCCAACTTTGCTTCACAAAGTAGTTTGTGGGCCCGGACGAACGCAAGGGTCGACATCGACGTGCCGGCCGCCGCCGCGGTCTGGGCTGCACCGCGGTCAGGGCTGCAGGGTGGTCGATCCGGGCACTCCCCCGTTCGGGTGCCCGGCGCGCACGGCCCGGTTGCCCCGCGCTACTGTCTGCCACGCGCCCGACCTGGGCGCATTCGCACCGTTCCGGAGGTACGTCGTGAAGGTCAGGAAGAGGTCGGCCGTCGCGGCCGCCGCCGTCGCGTTGGTCATGGTCGGGGTCGCCGCACCGGCGCAGGCCGCGGACTTCACCGTCTACTCCACGACGTACAAGTCGAGCGTCTACTACAACGACGGGAACAACACGCTGCGACTGTGCGACGTCGTCGACCGTGACGGGGACGGCGCCCACATCAGCACCTCGCTCGGCCACTGGACGTACGTCTACAACGGCTGCACGTGGATCCAGAACGTGCCCGACAACGTGCGGATGACCGTCGACGTGTGCGACTGGATCTACATGTCCTCCAACCGCAACCGCTGGTTCTGCCAGAGCATCACGATCACGTCCTGATCGCGTTCGCGGCACCGCCCCGGCCGGCTCGTCCCGCGACGGGCCGACCGGCGCGCACCCCGACCCTCGACGGCCGCCGTCCTCCGCGGCACGGCCGCGCGTCCCGGCACAGCCTGCTGTCAGCGCACGTCCAGGTGCGCGACCTAGGCTCGGACGCATGACGACGACGGCGCCCGGCGACGCCACGCCCGCCGACCCGCGCCGCACCGGCGCCACCGGCGGCTCGACCGTGACGTCGCCCCCCGACGAGGACGCCCGGCCCCCGTTCGCCCCGCCGCCCGGTCCGCGCGCGGTCCGCCGCCGCCTCACCGCCGAGATCTGGATCGTCCTCGGCCTGTCGCTCGGCCGGTCCGGCGTCTACGCCGTGGTCGCGATCCTCGACCGCCTCACGCGCGAGGAGTCGCTCGGCAGCCAGACGGCGACGCTCAACCCCAGCCGCTCCCCGCGCCCCTGGCTGGACCTCACCTACCAGCTGCTGTCGATCGGGTTCGCGCTCGTCCCCGTGGCGCTCGCGCTGTACCTGCTGTCCGCCAACGGCCGCTCGGCGGTCCGCCGGATCGGGCTCGACGGCACGCGGCCGTGGCGCGACCTCGGCGTCGGCGCCGGGCTCGCGGCGCTCATCGGGATCCCCGGCCTCGGCCTCTACGCCGTCGGGCGCCTCCTCGGCATCACCGTCGAGGTGCAGGCCGCCGCCCTGAACGCCGCCTGGTGGACCGTCCCCGTCCTCGTGCTGTCGGCGCTGCAGAACGCGCTGCTCGAGGAGGTCATCGCGGTCGGGTACCTCATGGAGCGGCTGCGCGACCTGCGCTGGAGCGGCCCGACGATCGTCGTCGCGAGCGCACTGCTCCGCGGCTCGTACCACCTGTACCAGGGGTGGGGCGCGTTCGCGGGCAACGTCGTCATGGGGCTGCTGTTCGCGGAGTACTACCGCCGACGCCGGCGGGTCATGCCGCTCGTCGTCGCGCACACGCTCATGGACGTGTTCGTGTTCGTCGGCTACGCGCTCGTGCCGGACGAGTGGCGGGACGCGCTGCTCCTGTCCTGACACCCAGGACGCTGACCGGCCGCCGCGTCAGCGCAGCCGCACGAGTCCCGCGGCGGTGGGCGTGAAGCCGCACGCGTCGAGGTAGAACGCCCGGAGGCGGTCCTCGAAGTCGACGTGCAGCCACTCGCAGCCCGCCGCCGCCGCGTGCTCGCGGGCCGCCTCGACGAGCCGCACCCCCACGCCCCGCCGCCGCACCCGCGCCGCGACCGACGTGTCTTCGAGGAACGCGTGCCCCCTGCCGTCCCACGGGACGTTGACGAACCCGACCAGCCCGCGCGCGTCGCGGGCGGTCACCCACCCGAGGCTGTGCCGCTCGACGAGCCGGTTCCACGGGTCGTCGGACGGAGGGTGGTCGAACGCCTCGGCGTGCAGCGCATTCAGCTCGTCGTCGGTGAAGGCGCCGCGCCATGCGACGGCGACGTCGTCGCGGGCGGGCTCGGTGTCGGCAGGTCCGGGGCTCATCGCGCCATCCTCCCGGCGCGCAGCGGCCGCCGGGCACCCGGTCGTCCCGGTGCCCGGCGGCCGATCACGTCAGACGACGGCCGAACCGCGGCCGACCGCCCGGACGAACGACTTCGTCGCGAAGCCGCTGACGATGAGCACGACGCCGCCCACGAACGCGAACAGGCCCAGCAGGACCATGACGACCGCGATCGTCTCCTGCGGGTTGATGAGCACGAGCAGCCCGAACAGGAACGACACGAGCCCGAACGTCAGCACCCAGTACCAGCCGATGTCCCGCGCCCGGTACAGGGTCACCGACGCGATGATCGCGAGGACGCCCAGCACCAGGATCCAGAGCGAGATCAGGTAGAACACGACGGTCACGGACTTGTCGGGCCACACCATCGCGATCACGCCGAACGCGATCCCGACCAGGCCCGCGACGGCCCACCACCCGGCACCCGGCTCCTTGCGGTTGCCGAGCCACATCCCCAGCGACAGCACGCCGTCGATGACGGCGAACACGCCCCAGATCCACATGAGCAGCGTCGCCGTGTCGATCGGTCGGACGAGCATCAGCAGACCCAGGACCAGCAGCACGGCTCCTCGCAGGACGGGGAGCCACCAGATCTTGCGCAGCGTCGTCTCGACCTCTGCGCCCACCTCGTCGACCACGTGACCTCCTCGGGCACACGCCCCGGGGCACCTCGCGGGACCGCACCCGCACGCCAACGGTGTCCCTCGACGGCCACGCTAGACCTGCGGATCAGGACGAAGCGCGTCGAACACGCCCGCACCGGACAGCCGGTCCCGTCCCACGTCACGTGCAGGCTCCCGGGCAGACGGGCCCTCGCTGCCTAGACTCGCCGGTATGTCGTCGACGCCGCCCTCGGGTCGTGCGGCCGCGGTCGACGCGGACCGCACGCGCGGCGGCGCGCCCGACGGACCGACGGTCGACGACCACGGCGGCGACCCGGCCGAGGCGCGCGTCGTCGTCGAGGACGTCCCGACCGTCCGGGTGCACCACCCGACCGACCTGCTCAACGCCGTGGTCGCCGCGGTCGCCGTGGTCCTGGTCCTCGCGCTCGCGTTCTACGCGCCCAACACGACGAGCGGCGTCGCGGAGGACGTCCAGGGCTTCGCCGACCTGCTGCGGAGCATCCTGTTCATCCCCGTGCAGCTCCTCGAGGTGCTGGTCGCGCTCGTCATCCCGCTCGCGGTGCTGGCCGAGCTCGCGATCCGCCGGCTCGGCCGGCAGCTCCTGGAGGGCGTCACCGCGGCCGTCGTCGCCGTCGCGCTCAACGAGGCGCTGCGCTTCGTCATCGTCGAGTGGGCGCCCTCCGACCTCGCCGACGGCCTCTCGATCCTCGTCAAGGGCGACCTCGTCGTCTCGCTGCCGCCCGTGTTCGCGATGGTCGTCGCGCTCCTGACCGTCGCCGGTCCCCGCGGACGCCGCCGCACCGTCGACTGGTCGTGGAACGTCCTGTGGATCAGCGGTGCCGTGCTGCTCATCATCGGACGCGTCTCGCTGCCAGGGCTCGTCGTGTCGCTGCTGCTCGGGCGCGTCGCGGGCATGGTGGTGCGGTACGTGTCCGGGGTGCAGTCCGAGCGCGCGTACGGCACGAGCCTCCTCGACGGCATCCGCCGTGCGGGCTTCGAGCCGGCCCGCCTCGCCCGCGTCGCCGACGACACGACCGACACCGACGCGGCCCGGCTCGCCGAGCGCGAGGGCACCGAGCCGGTCCAGCTCGACGGGTCGCCCGCGTCCCGCGCCCTCACGCGCTCGACCGGGAACCGCGTCTACGAGCTCACGACGACCTCGGGCGACGAGCTCGACGTGCTCGTCATCGACGGCGACCGGCAGGTCGTCGGCGGCCTCGAACGTCTCTGGCGCTCGATCCGCATGCGCGGCATCGAGGGCCGCTCGGTCGTCTCGCTGCGGCAGGCGACGAGCCGGGCCGCGCTCCAGGCCTACGCCGCACGCGCCGCCGGCGTGCGCACACCGCAGCTGCTGTCGATCGCCGAGGCCGAGGACTCGATGCTCCTCGTGCAGGAGCGTCCCGGCCGGGCGGTGCCGCTCGCCGACCTGCCGCCCGAGCGCATCACCGACGACCTGCTGCGCGAGATCTGGGCGCAGCTCCAGCTCGCGCACGTCGCCGGGGTCGCGCACCGCGCGCTGACCAGCGACGTCGTGCTCGTCGACGACCTCATCGGGCAGCCCGTCGTGTGGCTCGTCGGGTGGGAGAAGGGCGACGTCGCGTCGTCCGACCTGGCGCGACGGATGGACGTGACGCAGCTCGTCGCGCTCCTCGCGCTGCGCGTCGGGGCGACCCGCGCGCTCGAGTCGGCCGCCGCCGTGCTCCCCGAGGCCGACCTCGCCGCCGTCGGGCCGCTGCTCCAGACCATCACCCTGCCGCGCGAGACCCGCGAGGAGATGCGCGCGCACAAGCAGGTGCTCGCCGACCTGCGCACCGAGCTCGTCGCGCGCCTGCCCGAGGCGTCGGTCGAGCCCGAGCAGCTCGTGCGGTTCGGCGCCCGCACCGTCCTGACCATCCTGCTCACCGTCGTCGCGATCTTCGCGATCCTCACCACGATCAACGTCGAGCAGATCGGCGACGCCCTCTCCGAGAGCGACTGGCGCTGGTCCGTCATCGCGTTCGCGCTCGGCATGAGCACCCTCGTCACCGCAGCGCTGGCCTTCGTCGCGTTCTCGCCCGTCCGTCTGCCGGTCTGGCGCGCGACGCTCGTCCAGACCGCAGCGACGTTCGTCGCCCTCGCCGCGCCCGCAGGCATCGGCCCCGCGGCGCTCAACCTGCGGATGCTCACCAAGCGCGGCGTCTCGACGACCCTGTCCGCCGCGACCGTCGCGCTCGTGCAGGTCAGCCAGTTCATCGTGACCCTCGTCCTGCTGCTCGGGCTGACGATCATCTCCGGCCGCAGCGAGTCGCAGCTGCCGATCTCCGGGGCGATGCTCGTCGCGATCGGCATCGTCGCCGCGCTCGTCGGCGCCTCGCTCCTGGTGCCGCCCGTGCGGCAGTGGGTGCTCGCCAAGTCGCTGCCCACGCTGCAGCGCACGTGGCCCCGGCTCATCGAGGTGCTCGGGCAGCCCTGGCGGCTCGCGCTCGCGGTCGGCGGCAACCTCGCCATGACGCTCGGCTACATCCTCGCGTTCGACGCGTGCCTGCAGGCCCTCAACCAGGACGCGAGCCTCATCCAGGTCGCCCTGGTCTACCTCGCCGGCAACACCGCGGGCGCGCTCGTGCCGACGCCGGGCGGCATGGGCGCGGTCGAGCTCGCCCTCGCGGGCACGCTCACGACCATCACCGGCATCAACGCGGGTGTCGCGACGTCCATCGCGATCCTGTTCCGCGCGCTCACCTACTGGCTGCGGATCCCCTTCGGGTGGGCCGCGATGCGCTACCTGCAGCGCCGCGGCGAGCTCTGACGCCCGCTCCAGGGCACCGCTGCGCCCGAGCCGCGGCAGGCGCCCGCGCCGACGACGGACGGGCCGGCACCCCGTGCGGGAGACCGGCCCGTCCGCGGGTCCGTCGTGCGGCGACTGACGTCAGGCGAGCGCCTTGGCCTTGAGCCGTGCGAACTCGTCGGGCGTGATGACGCCCTGGTCGAGCAGCGCCTTCGCCTCCGTGATGTGCTCCGCCGGCGACTTGCCCGCGACCTCCCGGATGTAGGAGTCGGTGTCGGCCTTTTCCTGCTTGACGGCGTGCATCTGGCGGTCGGCCATGCCGTTGCCGCGCGCGATCACGTAGATCAGCGCGGTGAGGAACGGGAAGACGATCAGGCCGACGATCCACACGGCCTTCCACCAGCCGCTGAGCGTCCGGTCACGGAAGAGGTCGGTGAGGATCTGGAAGAGGATGACGAGGTACGCGAAGAACAGGAACCACCAGATCAGCAGCCAGAACCAGTCCCAGAAGCTGTCCATGCGACCTTCTCTCGGAAGCGAGCCGCCCCGAGTGGCGAGCCCGGTGAACCGAGGCTAGCCACAAACCGCCCGGAACCGGGCGAGGCGGACCGAGGCGTCGCTGCGCCCGGTCCGGGTCCGCGGTCACGCCCGCGACGCGTCCCCCGCGGGACGGCGCCCGCGCGCCGTCCCGTGGGGGCATGCGAACGGCCGGCCCCGGGCTGAGCCGGGACCGGCCGTTCGTGAGGTGGTGTCGTCGTCAGGCGGCGAGGTAGTCGCGCTGCGCCGGGACGAGCTCCAGAGTGTGCTGCCGCTCCGCGAGGGCCGCCCATGCCTGCAGGCGCGAGGCCGGGAGGACGAAGGGGGTGGCTGCCTCGGAGGGGTCGACGGAGAACCCGCGCTGGTCCATGTCATCTTCCTGTCTGTTCGGTAGCCCGGCTGACCTCGTGGGTCCCGTGGCTTTGCGTCCCCCCCTTGCGGAGGGTTTGCCGTTTCGCTGACAAGTCCGACATTAGAGCAACATGAGACGAGAAGGGAAGCGCTACCAGTCACCAGTTTCGTACGGCCGTCCAATTCACCCGGTCGGCGCACCCGGGAGGCCGCTTCCGCGTGAAGACGCGGCTCGGCACGTGTCACCGCACCCCGTCGTCCACGATCCGGAAGGCCAGCTGGGTCTCCCAGCGGCTCATGTCGGGCTCCACGCGCGGGTCCGTCAACATCAGCTCTAGTCGGCAGCCCCAGGCCTCGCCGCCCTCCGCCGGCCACCGGTCCCACGCCTCGCCGTGCGCCTCGGCCCACGCCAGCACGTCCGCCGTCACCTGGACCAGCTCGTCGGGATGACCTACGTGCGTCGTCACCACGTACCGGCCCGCGGGCAGCACCCCGGGCGTCACGTCGCCGTCTGCCTCCGCGACCGCCTCGTCGAGCGGCAGCCCGGCCTCGACCAGGAGCTCACGCTCCATGTCGACCACGCGGTACCGGAAGAACGGCGGGCCCGCCGGGGCCAGCGAGTGCGCCTCCGCCCACGCGAACAGGTCGTCGAAGCTGTCCGCCAGGGACGGCAGCGACGCCGTCGTCACACGCGCCGCGATCCCCACGTACGGCACCTCGGGCCGCTCGACGACCACGGGCTCCGCGCGCCGACGCTCCATGCGCCGAGCCTAGGGCGACGCCCGTCACCGCGCCGCACGACCGCACCTCACGACGGGTCGAGCACGTCCCCGCACAGCGCCGCGCGCACCGACGCGGTCCCGACGCCCGCCTCCCACGACCCGCCGGGCCCGGCCGCACCCAGCACGTGCCGCGGGACCGGGAGGACCAGGCCGCCGAGCACCGGGCCGTCGTCCGGGACGAGCGTCCCGCCGCGCACCGTGCCGCCCACCTCCGCCACGACGTCCCCCGTCGCGTCGCTGACCCGCACGCTCAGCCGCGTCCCGTCGCGCGCCTCCTCCTGGTCGGCGACCACCCACGTCACGGTCGCGTCGGCGGGACCACCGACCTGCCGCGTCACCCCGAGCCGGGTCTGCCGCACCACCTCGGGGACGTGCAGCTCGACCGACGCGATCGGCGGGTCCTCCCCCATCGGCCGGTCCGCGAACCCGCACGCGCGGTCCGACGCCGGGGTCACGACCGTCGACTGCACGGCCGCGAGCGCGACCGCCGCGGCGCAGAGCACGACGGCACCGACCGTCGTCGCGACCGCACCACGGCGTGCGGCCCGTGCGCGCCGGCCGTCCACGGCGACGCCCCGGCGACGTCCCCGCGGCCCGTCCGGTCGTGCGACGCCGCGACCGACCCGGACGTCGGTGCCGCACAGGGAGTCCGCGAACGTGCGGCGCTCGGGGTCCCACAGCGGCCGTACGAAGCCGACGAGCAGCAGCACGTCGAGCGTGTGCGCGGCCGCCCGGACGAGTGTCCGCACCGGACCCAGCGGCCGACTGTCCGCTCGCCCGACCACGACGACGCCCACGACCCGCTTGCCCGGCGTCGCACCGGTCCAGGCCTGCAGCGCGAGCAGCACGAGCCACGTCACGCCGACCGACACCAGCACGCCGACGCCCGGGACCGGGTTGGTGCCGCCCAGCACGACCGACCACTCCCACGGCCACCCGCCCGGTCCGATCACGAGGAACGTCACGGCGCCGACCACGGACGCGTCGAGCGCGAGCGCCACCGCCCGGCGCCACCAGGGCGCGGACGTCCGCGGGTCCACGTCCTCGTGGACGTCGGCGGACGCGTCCACGGCGGCTGTCACGCCGAGCATCCTGGCAGGACGGCGCGGTCACGATGGGGTGAAATGCCGGGTCGTGCGGTCGGTGACGTCGGCGGCCCGAACCGCTCCGGCGAGCCCCGCGCGTCCGGCCGGGGCTTCGTCGTGCGCGGGCCGGGCGACCTCGTGCACCGGCGGGCCCGTCAGAAGCGTCCGGGGCGGGGTCGCCTGCGCGACCGTCGCGCGACGGAGTGCGCGGGCCGGACGCGTCAGGCCGGCGGGGGCGGTGGCGGGGTCGGGGACTCGTCGCGGAGGCGCGGCTCGGTGCGGCGGGACGGGGTGTGGCCGGCCTTGTCGGCGTAGAACGCACGGATCTCGTCCATGTCGGCACGCACGTCACCGGTCAGCGTGAGCGTCGGCCCCAGGCCCGTCGTGCGCGTCGTGCGGTCGACGTAGCCGAGCGTCACGGGCAGGTCGGTCGCGCGCGCGATGCGGTAGAAGCCGGACTTCCAGCCGTCGCCGCGGCGCGTCCCCTCGGGCGTGACGACCAGGTAGAACCGTTCGCCGCCACCCAGCCGCGCGACGATCTCGTCGACCAGCCCGGCCGGGTCGCGCCGGTCGACGGGGATGCCGCCGAGCGCCCGCATGAGCGGGCCCGCGACGCCGCGGAACAGCGTGTGCTTGCCGAGCCAGCGGAACGTCAGGTCCGCCTCGCCCGCGATGGCCAGCATCAGCACGAAGTCCCAGTTCGACGTGTGCGGGGCGCCGATGAGCAGGCCCGCACCGTCCGCCGGGACGCGCTCGGTGCGCAGCGTCCAGCGGCTGACCCGCCAGTACGCGCGCGCGACCGTGCGGCGGACGCTCACGAGCCCGCCACCGCGTCGACCGTCGCGCCGGGGACACCGGCCGCACCGCGAGCACCGGACGTACCGGCCTGCGCGCGCACCGCCGCGAGCAGGCGCGCGACGATCTCCTCGCCGCCCGCGACGCCCGCACGGCGCGTCACCGTGAGGTGCGGGGTCTGCCAGCCGGCCTCGTGCAGCTCGCCGTGGGCCGGGCGGAACGCCCGGTCGGCCGCCACGAGCAGGTCGGCGTCGAGCAGCGAGTCGCCGGCTGCGAACGTGAGGTCGGCGCCGACGCGCTGCGCGACCTCGGCGACCGCGGCGGACTTCGTCAGCGGGGCGGGCACGCAGTACACCTTGCGCCCCTGCAGCGACACCGTCCACCCGCGCGCCGCGCACCACGCGGTGAGGTCGTCGACGAACGTCGGCGGCAGCAGGTCGCGGTGGACGACGAGGTACGTGAACAGGTCCTCCGCGACGCGGTGCTTGCGGACCCACGGCTGCTCGGCGACGACGCGCAGGTGCTCGACGACCTCCGCGAGCGGCGCGCACTCCCCCAGCCGCGCGTGCACGGTCGCCGTCCAGTCGGCGCACGGCTCGCCGTCGACGAGGATGTGGCCGCCGTTCGACGTCACCGCGTACCGCGGACCCGGCTCGGGGAAGCGCACGCGCGCGTACTGCTTGCGGGTGCGCGTCGTCGTCGGGACGAACCACGCCGCCTCGACGAGGTCGCCGATCATCTCCTCCGCGTCGCGCGTCCAGAACGACACCGGCTCGCCCTCGAACACCTCCGCGACCGTCATCGCGGGCGCCTGCTCGTCGTCGCCGCCGAGCCGCAGCGCCGCCGCCGAGTAGATGAGCGTCCGGTCCAGGTCGCACGCGACCACCACGGCGCTCACGCGTCACCCCGCACGGTCAGGCCGTCGGCGCCCGTCGCGCCGGCGGTGAACCGCGGGTGGATGAGGCCCACGCACGAGTAGGGCAGGTCGGCGACGGTCTCCACGGGTACTCCTCGTTCGGCGGCCAGGTGCCGGACGTGCGCGACGTCGGCGGGGTCGACGTCAGGGCGGACGAGGACACGCCACGGTACGCGGCGCAGCAGCACGCGCGTCGTCTCGCCCACGCCCGGCTTCACGAGGTTGACGTCCCCGATGCCGTACTCCTCGACGATCCGCTCGACCGCGGCCCAGCCCGCCCAGTCGACGTCGGCGTGCGCGTCGGCCAGGCCGCGCCAGTCGCGCTCGACGGCGTCACGCACGTCGCCGAAGCGCGCCGCGACCGCGTCGAGGAACCGCCCCGACACGTCCGCGGGCGCGAGGTCGGCGTAGAACTTCGCCCCGTGGAACTGGTCCGGGCCGATGAGGTCGCGGTTGAGCACCGTGCGCGACACGAGCCCCGACACCGTCGAGTTCAGGCACGCCGACGGCACGAGGAAGTCGTCGCGCGTCCCCGCGAGCCGCACGCAGCGGCCCGGGTCGGCGAGCACCGCGAGGTCGCGCGGGAACGCGACGCCGGTGCGCCGCTCGTGGTCGACCAGCGCGGCGTCGAGCTCGCGCGCGATCGCGCCCTTGCCCGTCCAGCCGTCGACGAACACCACCGACGCCGGGTCGTGGTGCGCCGCGAGGTACCGCAGCGCGACGTCGTCGATCCCGCGGCCCCGCACGATCGACACCGCGTGGTGCGGCAGGTCGACGTCGTGCACGAGCTGCGCCCAGCGGCGGACCAGGATGCCGACCGGCGTGCCCGCACGGGCCAGCGACACGAGCGTCGCGCCGTCGCCGCGCGCCGCCAGGATCTGCTCCGCGACCACGCCGACCGCGTGCGCGAGCCGCTCCGCACCCGCCTCGAGCGCCTCGGCGAACAGCCGCACGTACGCCGCGCTCGGCTGGTACTCGACCGGCAGCGACTCCGCGTAGTGCGCGCCGCCCGACTGCACGGCCTCCTCGCGCTCCTCGACGGGCGCCTCGAGCGCCACGCCCGACAGGTCCGTGAGCAGCCACGTCACCTCGTCGGGCGCGTACGACCCGAACGCGGGACCCCGCAGCGGCTCGGGCAGGACGACGCCGGCCGCGCGGGTCGCCGTCGCGCGCTGCGCCGCGGCGTCCGGGAGCACCACGAGCAGGACGTCGTCGCTGTGCGCGGCGACCTCGTCCAGCAGCCCGGCCGGTGCGGTCAGCGCCGCGGTGTCGCCCGGCGCGTCGGTCACCACGACGACGGCGTCGAACCGGTCGCCGGGCGTGGTCGGCGCCACGTTGTAGGCGAACCGGCGGTGGCCGGGGTCACCGGGCGCCGCGTCGGCGGGGTCGTCGTGCGCCGGGAAGGTCAGCGACGAGCGGATCGCGTACGCCGCGTCGTCGACGGCCAGGACCGGCGAGCGCGTCGTCGTCGAGAAGCGCACCTCGGCCGTGCCGTCGAGCGTGACCGCCAGCGCCTCGGCGAGTCGCAGCGGTGCGTCCATGAGCTCCTCGGTCCCGAGGACGAGGACGCGGTCCCCGGCGACGAGCGCACCCGACGGGCCGTCCGCGAGCGCGTCGCGCAGCGCGGCCGCGCAGGCCGGGAGCGTGACGTCGAGGGTGCGTCGGTCGTCCGCGTCGACGCCGTGCCGCCCCGTCTCGGGCAGCGTCGCCGGCCAGCCGACGTCGACGCGCCGCACCGGTGCCCGGCCCGGACCCGCGTCGTCGGCGCGTCTCGGGCCCGCGGGCGCGGCGGCGTCGACCTCCGCGACGAGCGTCGCGCCGCGGGTCACCACGTCGGCCGGGGCCTCGACCTGTCCCGCGGCCAGCGCGACGACGTCGATGCGCGTGCCCAGGCGGTCGGCGAGAGCGGCGGCGCGGGCGCGGTCGTCGTCGGTGCGCAGGTCGACGAGCGTCGCGACGACGTACCGGTCCCGCACCGCGAGCCGGTGCACGGCCTCGATCGTGTGCAGCGCGGTCGTGCCGGTGGACAGCTCGTCGTCGACGAGCACGAGCGGTGCGGCCGACGCGAGCAGCGCCGGGTCGGCCGGGAGGAGCAGGTGCGTCGTCGCGTGCGAGTGGTCCTCCTCGAACGCCCCGACCGACGGCACGCCCGCGACGGGTCGCCGCGTCGAGTGCAGGTACGGCGCACCGCCGAGCGCGTCGGCGACCGCGTGACCGAGGGCCGTCGCCGTCTCCGCGTACCCGAGCACGACGGCCGGCGCCGTCACGTCGGCCACCAGGTCCGCGACGACGCCGGGCAGGAGCGTGGGCGCGACGGGGTCGCCGTCGAGGGCGTCGCGCAGGACGGCGCCCGCGCTCAGCAGGCGGTCGTCAAGGTCCGCGCCGGTGTCCGCCGCCTCGACCGGCGGCGGCCCGACGAGCGACCGCGACGCGAGCGCGCCCAGCAGCAGGCCTGCGCCGCGGACCACGCGCGGGTCCGTCGGGACGTGCTTGCCGAGCACGCGGGACACGAGCAGGTGCGCGCGGCGCGGGTTGCGGCGCACCGCGAGCCCGACGAGGTCCGTCAGGTCGAGGCCGACGGCGGATCCGGTCGTCCGCAGGGTGAGGTCGAGCCGGTCCGACACCCACGCACCGGTCCACGTCACCGCCGACGCAGCGCCGGGCGCGTCCGAGCGGGGCGCGTCGACGTGCGCCGTCACGCGCGTCCCGCCGTCGCGGCCAGCAGGTCGACGAGGCCGACGTCCTCTGCGGCGACCCCGAAGGCCCGTGCGCGCAGGATCGTCCGCTCGGCCCAGGACAGGTGCGGCTTCGACTCGTTCATCTTGTTGCCGTAGCGCGACGCGGAGACGCCGGACCGGCCGGCCGCCTCCAGGACGTCGGTCGCGTCGGCGTACTCCTCGTGCGTGACGACGGACAGGGCGTGCACCACGGGCACGTGGCTGGGGTGGATGACGGTCTTGCCGGTGAGGCCGTTGACCTTGTCCAGCACGACCTCGCGGATGAGTCCGTCCAGGTCGCGCGTGATGAGGTCGGCGCGCAGGCGGTTCGCGTCGTGCTGGTCGAACGGCGTGTGCCGCAGCTGCGGCTTGAACAGCCGCTCGTCGCTGCTGAAGTACTCCCACACGGGCCCGGTGACGACGAACCCGGTGCCGTCCGCGCGGCCCAGGACGTTGATCACGTCGGTGAGCACGCCCGCGACGAGCCGCACGTCCCAGATCGTCAGGTCCCGCCCGCGCCGGATCCCGTAGACGCTGCACAGGTCCGTCGCGCCGGTCCGGACCGCGAGCACCGACGAGCGGTGCTTGTCGAGGAGCCGCTGCACGCCGAGCAGCGCGTCCTCGCGCGTCTCGCGGTGGATGATCTCGGGCGACTCGATGACGGGCATCGCGAGCAGCCGGACGCCCGCCGTCGCCGCCGTGTCGTCGACCGCGTCGAGGAAGGCCGCGCCGTGCGTCTCGGTGAACTTCGGCAGCACGAAGCCCGACAGGATGCGCGCGTCGTCGCCGAGGGCCGTGACGATCGCCGGGATCTGCTCGGGGTTGCGCACGCGCACGAACACGAACGGCGCGGCGGCCTCGTCGCGGGCGAGCTCGCGGAGCTGCGCGACGACGTTGCGCTCGGCCTCCGGGACGTCCGCGTCGGCGACCGCGTCCTCCAGGCACACGACCGAGCTCACGGCACCCGCGGCGGCACGTCGCACCAGGTCAGGGGCCAGCTGCGGCCGCGTGCCGGGCATGTAGAGCGTCGCGCCCAGCGCCACCGCGAGCAGCGCGGGCGGGCACGAGCGGCCCAGCGCCTCGGGCGGCCGGGAGAACAGGCGCTCGACGTCCTCGTCGGGCAGGTGCGAGAAGTGGCGCGCGCTCACGCGGCGCCCGGTCCCGGGGGTGTGGTGACCTGCATGTCGACTCCGTCCGTCAGCGGCCCGCCGCAGGGGGTGGTGCGGGGCGCGCGCACACGGTAGCCCAGCGGTGCTACGTGCACCGCGCGTCCAGGTGAACGTCCGGTGCACACCGTGGGTTCCGCCGCCGCCGACAGCGGTCGCGCCGCCCACCCGACCGGCCCGTCCTCGCGCCGGTGTCACCCTCGCGGCCCCGACGCCGTCGACCCGGGCCTGGTGACCGGTGCGGTGCCCTGAGCGGTACCCAGCCCCGGGTCGCGCCGGTCGAGCGTGGGTCGTGCGGTGGCGCGGGCGCCGGTCGAGCGTGGGTCGTGCGGTGGCGCGGGGCGTCGATCCGTCGTGGACGCCGCGGTCAGGTGAGGGGGGTCCAGGGGTCGACCCACGTGATCGACGTGAAGCCGTACGCCAGGCACGCGTCGCGGAAGGTGCCGTGGACCAGCTCGTCCTCCGCGCGCAGCACGAGCTCGCCCGCGACCTGCGTGATCGACAGCGCGACGAGCACGCCCGACGCGGGCTCACGGTCGAGCGCGACGTCGACGCGCGCGCCGTCCGCCGTCTCGACGAGCAGCGCCCCGCCCCACCGGAGCGTCTCCCCGGACGGCGAGAAGGCGAGCACGACGAGCCGCTCGAGCCGCCGGACCTGCCGCAGGTCGAGGCGCAGGACGTCACCGTGGTCCCGCGCGGCGACGACGACGTAGCGCGAGGTGCCGACCGGCGCGACGGACAGCCCGCGCGCCTCGTCGAGCACCGACGACTCCCCTGTCGCGAGCCGGTACGCCGCCGCGAGCCGCAGGTCGCCGATGTGCTCCGACACCGCCGCCCGGACGGTCAGCACACCGATCCCGGACTGGAGGCGGTCGAGCGTGAGCGTCGGGCGGTCGTCGGTGAGCGACGCGCGCCCACCCGGTGCCAGCCGGTCGGGCGCGTAGCCGAGCACGAGGTCGCCGGCCGCCGCGGACGGACGCGGGCGCACCGGTCGCGACGCCGCCGTGGGGGTCGTCGCGCCGGACAGGTCGAGCGACGCGCCTGCCGGCGCCGACGACCCACGCGCGGGCGACGACAGGTCCAGCGACGTCCCGGACGCGGACGCCGGCGCCGACGGGCGCGCGGACGACGGCAGGTCCAGCGACGTCCCGGACGACGACGACGGCGACAGGTCGAGCGACGTCCCACCCGCCGGCGCGGAGGAGGGCGCGGACAGGTCGAGCGACGTGCCCTGCGACGCGGACGGTCGCGGAGCGGGGGACGCCGGCACGGCCGGCGCAGGAGCGGCAGGCCGCGCGGGCGTCGCGGACGGACGCGAGAGGTCGAGCGACGTCTCGGGCGCGGACGTCCCACGGGCGGGTCGGGCACCCGACGACGCACCCGACGACGTCCCACCCGGGGCGGGACGAGCCGGGGCGTCCGGGTGCAGTCGCCGGCGCCGCAGCCAGGGCAGGTCGTGCCGCGGCGGAGCCCCCGCCGGGCCGAGGCCGACGCCGCTCACGACCGCAGGCCGTGGTCGCGCAGGATGCCCGCGATCCCGTCGGCGTACCCCTGCCCGACGACCTTGAACTTCCAGTGCGGGCCGTTGCGATAGAGCTCGGCGAGCACGAGGCCGGTCTCGGTCGACAGCGCGGGCGCGAGGTTCTCGGACACGACGAGCTCGTCGTCCCCGGCGAGGTCGAGCACCCGGACGCGCGCCTCGCGCAGCTGCCCGAGCGAGCGCCGGTGGCCCAGGCCCTCGTTGATGTAGGCGACGACGACGATGCGCGACACCTCGGGCGGCACGTCGCGCAGGTCGACCTCGATCTGCTCGAGGTCGCCGGTGGACCGGGCCTTCTCGAGCTGCGCGACGGACAGGTCGGGCGACGTGAGCTGGTTGAAGAACACGACGTGCTCGCGCGAGAGCAGCTGGGTCGCGTCGTCGCACAGCAGGGTCGCGACGACGAGGTTGTCGACGAGCACCGTCTCGGGCGACGCGAGCGCGACGCCGACGACGACGCCCGTGAGGTGCGGGATCTCGCGCGTGAGGTTGGCGTTGCCGCCACGGGGCATGGGTCGGGCTGCCATCAGAGGTCTGCTCACAGGTCCAGGTCGGAGCGGGCGAACTTCGTACGGAGGAACGAGCCCTGCGTCATGAGGGCGTCGGCGTCCTGGTGCTGCACGGCGTCGAGGGTGGCCGCGACGGACGTCGTGAGGGTGTCGATCTGGATCATCAGCGCCTGCGTCGGCGTCACGCCGCTCCCCCGCGGGACGTCGCGCAGCGACTCGCCGACGGCGAGGTACGACCGCAGAGTCGTCGGCAGGTAGTCCGTCGCGGTGCCCTGCACGGACATCACGGCGTACACGTCGAGCGGGCGGACCTCGGCGGTGTCGACGACCTCGCGCAGCAGGTCGGTCAGGCGGCGCGCGTTGACGACGGCTGCGACGGGCAGGTCGCCCGACCGGGAGTTGACCAGGCGGACGACCTCGGCGACGGCACGGCGCAGCTCGGCGGGGCTGTCGCCGGACGCGACCGGCGGCTGCACGACGGCGACGGGCTCGTCGCGGTCGCGCAGCCGCTGCCAGAACCCCCGGCGGCGACCGCCGCTCTCAGGACTCGAGCTCACGCCGGCGGGTGCGCTCCAGGTACGGCTGGGCGCGCTGGATCTGGCCCTCGAGGGCGGTGACGGTCTGCGCCATGGAGTCGACGGCCTGCGCGCGGAAGGTGTCGAGCGCGTCCATCGTCTGGAAGACGTTGTCGAACGCGGCCTGCAGCTTCGCGACGTCGAGCGTCGCCTCGGACGCCTGCTGGTTGATCGCCGCGCCCTGGATCTTGAGCTGCTCGGACGTCGACTCGATGAGGTTCGAGGTGACGGTGTTGAGCGCCGTGATCTGGTCGAGCACGAGCTTCTGGCGCGAGAGCGCCTGCGCGACGATGACGGCGGTCCGCAGCGCGGCGACGGTCGTGGTCTGCGCGCGGTCGACGCCCTTGATGAGCTCGAGGTTGTTGCGGCGGACCAGGTCGAGCGCCATGTAGCCCTGCACGGACACGGCCATCTGCGTCATGAAGTCCTGGCGGCGCTGGCGCACGGGGAACAGCGCGTCGGCGCGCACGGCGTCGGCGTCCTCCTGGCGACCCGCGGCCTCGAGCTGCGCGATCTTCTCGACGAGCGCGTCGTCGAGCGCGGACGCGAGCGAGTTGTACTCGGCGAGGCGGCCCATCGCGGCCCAGAGGTTCGCCTTCTCGGTCTCGATGGCCGCGTTGTCCTTGCGGAGCTCGTCCTGGCCGGACGCGAGCGCCTTGATGATCGCGTCGAGGTGCTGCTGCGCCGACTGGTACTTCGCGAAGTACTGGTCGATCTTCGAGCCGCCCGGGATCCACTTGAGGACCTTCTTGGCGCCCGTGAGGTCGGCCCGGTTCGGGTCGAGGTCCGTCACGGTGTTGCGCAGGTCGACGAGCGTGTTCGCGACGCGCGTCTGGGCGTCGCCGGTGTTCTTGCCCTTCACGATCGCGGCAGGGCGGTCGAGCATGCGGCTCGACACGGTCGCGGCGGCGCGCATGTCCTGCTCGCCCATCGAGGTGATCGACGCGACCTTCTGGCTGAACGCGGGCGACTTCGCGTCGATCGCGGTGAGCTCGGCGACGAACGCGTTCGCCTTCGTCCGCAGCTCGACCTGCTTCGCGTCCTCGAGCGGCACGGCCCCGACGGCCTGCTCCTCCTTGACCACGACGACCGCGGCGGGCGGCGTGAGGACGAGCGCACCGGGCGCCGGCGCCGCAGGGGCGGGGGCGGTGGGCGTCGACCCGAGGTCGAGCTCGGACATGGGGAGACCTCCAGGCAGGGCGTTCGGGCGGGTGGCCCGGCGCCGCCGGGCACGGGAACGACTCTAGGACGCGGCGGGGGTGCGTGTGCTCGTCCGGCCGGGCGGATCCTCCTGCGGACCGACGTCGTGGCCCGGTCCGCGTGGATAGCATCGCTCGGAACCCCGGCGCCGGAACGGTCGTTGGGATCGTCCGACGGGCGGGAGAGCCGCTCCCCCCGGTCCGCGAAGGAGGAGCACGTGTCTCTCAGCCTCACCAAGGGCGGGAACGTCAGCCTGACGAAGGCGGCGCCCGGGCTGACCGCGGTCGTCGTCGGTCTCGGCTGGGACCTGCGCACGACGACCGGCGACGACTTCGACCTCGACGCCTCGGCGATCGTGGTCGGCGCCGACGGCAAGGTCCTCTCGGACAAGCACTTCGTCTTCTTCAACAACCTCACGAGCGCCGACGGCTCCGTGCAGCACCTCGGCGACAACCTCACGGGTGAGGGCGAGGGCGACGACGAGCAGCTCAAGGTCAACCTCGCCGGTGTGCCGGCCGAGGCCGACAAGATCGTCTTCCCCGTCTCGATCTACGACGCCGACAACCGCCGTCAGACGTTCGGCCAGGTGCGCAACGCGTTCATCCGCGTCGTGAACCAGGCGGACAACAGCGAGCTCGCGCGCTACGACCTCTCCGAGGACGCGTCGACCGAGACGGCGATGGTCTTCGGCGAGCTGTACCGCAACGGCGAGGAGTGGAAGTTCCGCGCGGTCGGCCAGGGCTACGCGTCCGGTCTCGCGGGCATCGCCCGCGACTTCGGCGTCGGCGTCTGATGGGCGTCGTCCTCGCCAAGGGCGGCAACGTCTCCCTGACGAAGGAGGCGCCGAACCTCACGAAGGCGCTCGTCGGGCTCGGCTGGGACGTCCGCACCACGACGGGTGCCGGGTTCGACCTCGACGCCAGCGCGCTGCTGGTCGGTGCGAACGGCAAGGTCCTGTCGGACGCGCACTTCGTCTTCTACAACAACCTGACCAGCCCGGACGGGTCCGTGACGCACACGGGCGACAACCGGACGGGCGAGGGCGACGGGGACGACGAGGCGATCGTGCTCGACCTGGCGGCGGTGCCCGCCGACGTCCAGCGCATCGTCTTCCCCGTCTCGATCTACGACGCACCCGCGCGGCAGCAGAGCTTCGGGCAGGTGCGCAACGCGTTCATCCGCGTCGTCGACCAGTCCGACGGCAACGAGCTCGCGCGGTACGACCTGTCCGAGGACGCCTCGACCGAGACGGCGATGATCTTCGGGGAGATCTACCGCAACGGCGCCGAGTGGAAGTTCCGCGCGGTGGGCCAGGGCTACGACACGGGCCTGGCCGGGATCGCGACGGACTTCGGCGTCCAGATCGGCTGACCGCCGCACGGCCGGCCGCAGTCGCTCCTAGACTGCGGTCGGCCCTGCAGCGGCCACCCCCACCCCTTCACGAGATCGAGAGTCCCGTGTTCTTCCGCATCTTCGGCTGGTCGCTCGCCGTCACGATCGTGTCGCTCGTCGTCGCGTTCTTCTACGGCGGCTGGAACGCCTTCGTGCTGTGCCTCATCCTCGGCGTCCTCGAGGTGTCGCTGTCCTTCGACAACGCGGTCGTCAACGCGAAGATCCTCGAGCGGATGAGCCCGTTCTGGCAGCGGATCTTCCTCACCGTCGGCATCGCGATCGCCGTGTTCGGCATGCGGCTCGTCTTCCCGCTGCTCATCGTCGGCATCACCGCGAACCTCAACCCGGTCGAGGCGATCTCCCTCGCGATGGAGAAGGGCGACCCGCACGAGCCCGGCACCTACGGGTACCTGCTCAACGAGGCGCACCCGCAGATCGCGGCGTTCGGCGGGATGTTCCTGCTCATGCTCTTCCTCGACTTCATCTTCGAGGACCGCGAGATCACCTGGCTGTCCTGGCTCGAGAAGCCCCTCGCGAAGATCGGCAAGCTCGACCAGCTCTCCGTCGTCGTCGGCGGCATCGCGCTCGTCCTCGCCGCGGAGCTCCTCGCGGACGACCCGGCGATCGTCATGGTCTCCGGCGTGCTCGGCATGATCACGTACATCGCGGTCAACGGTCTGGGCTCGCTCTTCAACGTCCCCGACGCCGCCGACGCCGACGCGCCCGCCGAGGCCGAGGCCGTCGCCGACAAGGCCGTCGCCGAGAAGTCCACGGGCCGCTCCGGCCCGACCGAGCTCGCGAAGGCCACCGGCAAGGCCGGCTTCTTCCTCTTCCTCTACCTCGAGGTCCTCGACGCGTCGTTCTCGTTCGACGGCGTCATCGGCGCCTTCGCGATCACGCCCGACCCGATCATCATCGCCCTGGGCCTCGGCTTCATCGGCGCGATGTTCGTCCGGTCGATCACCGTGTTCCTGGTCCGCAAGGGCACGCTGTCCGAGTACGTCTACCTCGAGCACGGCGCGCACTGGGCGATCGGTGCCCTCGCTGCGATCCTGCTGGTCAGCATCGGCTTCCACGTCGACGAGATCATCACGGGCCTCGTGGGCGTCGCGTTCATCGGTGCGGCCTTCGCCGCGTCGGTCCGCCGCAACCGTCGGGAGCGCGCCGCGCACCCGGGCGGCTCGGAGGGCGACCGCGAGCCGCAGCTGACGTCCACCCCCTGACCTCCCGACCCACCCGCCCCGTCGAAAGGCCGCACGTGTCCGTCAACCTCACCAAGGGCCAGACCGTCTCGCTCACCAAGTCCGACGGCGGCACCCTGACGCAGGTCCGCATGGGCCTCGGCTGGGACGCCATCAAGGTCAAGGGCCTGTTCGGTCGCGCGAAGGAGAAGTCGGTCGACCTCGACGCCTCGGCGCTGCTGTTCGACGCGAACGGTGCGCTCGTCGACCAGGTGTGGTTCAGCCAGCTGGCGAGCAAGGACGGCGCGGTGCAGCACACCGGCGACAACCGGACCGGTGCGGGCGACGGTGACGACGAGTCCATCCGCGTCGCGCTCACCGGCGTGAACCCGGCGGTCACGACGCTCGTGTTCGTCGTGAACAGCTACACGGGCGAGACGTTCGCGCAGATCGAGAACGCGTTCTGCCGCCTGATCGACGAGACGACCGGCCAGGAGGTCGCCCGCTACGACCTGTCGGGCTCCGGCTCGCACACCGCGCAGATCATGGCGAAGGTGACGCGGGACGGCGCCGGCTGGAGCATGACGGCGCTCGGCGTCCGCACCAGCGGCCGCACGATCAAGGACATGCTGCCGGCGGTCTCGCAGGTCCTCTGACCGACCCCGCACAGCGCCTGAGGGCGGGTCACCTTCCGGGGTGCCCCGCCCTCAGTCGTCGTCCCAGCCACTGGCGGCAGCCTTCGTCGAGCGGACGGAGAGGACGTTCTCACCCGTCACGCCGGTACCCGTCGTCCACTCGCTGAGGCCGCTGACGAGGACCCGGTTGCGGGCGGACGACGCCTCGCGCAGCACCACCGCGAGCAGGTACGCCTCCAGGCTGAGGCCGTCGCTCCGTGCCCGCGTCGCCAGCACGTCCCGCACGTCCTCGGGAACGTCATCGATCCGCAGCGTCACCACGTCGGCGGTCTGCCTCGGCGACCTTCCTCCCGGCACTCGATCACTGGTCGGCCGCCGTCAGCCCTCGACGGTCGTGAGCGCTGTCGGCTCGCGACGGACCCCGAGGTCGAGGCTCCGATCGGAGAGGACGGTCTGCCCGCGACGTCGCCGGTGACGGCGGCGGAGCTCCGCGGGGATCGCGTGGGCGCGGCGGCGGGACGGCAGGAAGCGCAGGAAGAAGACGAGGCGCAGGGTCCAGGCGAGCGGGCCGGTGATGCTCAGGCCCCAGATGTCGGCGACGCCGTGGCCGACGCCGAACGCGGCACCCTGGCCGAGCCCGAGGTAGCGGAACGGCAGCCCGGGGCGGCTCTGCAGCGCGCGGGCGACGTTGCGGCCCACCTGGTCGCCGGCCTTGATCGCCCACAACGCGTTCGCGGGGACCGGTTCGTGCGTGCGCGGGTGCAGCACGCGTGCCGCGTCGCCCGCGGCCCAGACCCCGTCGCGGACCGTGAGGTCGGGCAGCGTGCGCAGGCGGCCGTCGTCGTCGCGCGCGAGCGGCTCGGTGCCGGGCAGGCGCACCGGTCGCTGACCCGTCGTCGCCAGGACCGTGCGCGAGCGGATTCGCGTGCCGTCGGAGAGCGTGACGCCGTCGTCGTCGGCGGACGTGACGGCGACACCGGTGCGGACGTCGACGCCCAGGCGGTCGAGCTCGTGCTCGACCCGCCGGGCGAGGCGTGGGCGGCGCGCGTGCAGGGCGGGGACGACGCGGTCGCCGCGGTGGACCAGGACGACGCGCCCGGGCCGACCGCCGCAGCGGTCCGCGAGCGCGGCGGCGAGCTCGGCCCCGGCGAGGCCGCCGCCGACCACGGCGACCGGGTCGGCGTCGTCGTCGACCGCCTCGGCGCGGGCCGCAAGCGCCTCCAGACCGCCCGGGTGCCGCAGCGTGAGGCCGCGGCCGATCAGGCCGTCGACCTCGTCGACCGGCTCGCCCGCACCCGTGCCGAGGACGAGCGCGTCGTACGACGTGGTCCCCCGAGCGCTCCCGTCGGCGGGCCGGTACGTGACCGTGCGGGCGGACAGGTCGACGTGCTCGACGCGGGCGTGCACGACGGTCGCGAGCGGCATGGCCTCGGCGAGCGGTGTCTGCGTGAGGTGTGCGGGCAGCAGGCCCGACACGACCTCGCCGGTGAAGCCGTGGAAGTTGTGCACGAGGTTGTCGGACACCACGACGATCTCGACGGACCCGTCGCGGAGCATCCCCCGGACGCGGCGCACGAGGGCGCCGTAGGCGTGCAGCGTCACGTACCCGCCGCCCAGCAGGACGACCCGCCGCGTCACCGCGCCGCTCCTGCCGCGACGAGCGCGCCCCCGGTGACGCCGTCCACCGCCTCGACACCGGTCGCCGACGTGCTCGCGCCGCCGGGACCGCCGACCACGGCCGGCGACCCGGCGGTTGTTGCCGGCTCTCGCGGTGTGTGCGGTGACGACGCCCGGGTCGCGGGGCTCGTCGTGGCGAGGACCGTCGGGTGCGGGTCGGCGGCGGGGACGGCGAGCGGGCGGCCGAAGGTCGTCGGCGGGGCGGCGCGGAACCCGAGGCTCGCGAAGCGGCGGGCGATCGCGCGGACGTGGTCGACCTGGTCGAGCGTCGGGACGCCCAGCGAGAAGTGGCCGGTGTGGCCCGACAGGGCGAGCAGCGCGGTCTCGGCGAAGCAGCCGTACGTGAACCCGGGCGGCTGGCCGATGTCGCCGCCGCGCAGCCGCAGACCCGGCACGGAGACGACACCCCCGTCGACGACGGTCACGTCGGGCCGCTCGACGAGCAGGTCCGGGGACGTGTTGCGGGGCTGCGTCGCGTCGAGCACGACCGCGCCGGGGGCGAGGTGCTCGGACCGGAGGACCGCGTCGGCGGCGGCGGTGAGAAGCACGACGACGTCGCACGCGCGGACGTCGTGCAGGTCGGTCGAGATCGTCGTCGGGACGCGCCGGCAGACCTCACCGGCCAGCGCGCCGAGCCGGCCGCCCGCACGGGCGACGAGGGTCAGGTGCTCGACGGCACGGTCGCGGGCGAGCAGGCGGACGAGCGTCGTGCCGACGCTGCCGGTCGCGCCGACGACGGCGACGCGGCGCGCGCGGTCCGGCTGGGCGGCGAGCAGCGCCCGCAGCTGGTCCTCGACGATCGCCGCGGTGTAGGCGTTGCCGTTGGTGACCCCGATGTCGGTACGGCCCGCGAGCGTCGACCCGCCCGACGTGACCGTCGCCGTCAGCGCCCCGAGGCCCACGATCCCGGCGCCCCGCCGTGCCGCGAGGTCCACCGCGGCGCCGACGCGGTCGCGCGCGGCGTGCGGGGCCTCGAGCATGTGCCGGGCGCCGAACGGGACGAGCACCACGCGACCGACCGGGTCGGGCGTGACGTCGGGCAGGCGCACCCGGGCCATCGTGAACGGCCGCAGCGGGAGCCGGCGGACCGCCCGGTCGGCGACGCCCTCGGGGACGCGACCGAGCGGCGACCAGACGCGCGCGAGGTCGTCGGACACCCGGGCCCGCGGGTGGACCAGGAACGCGAACGGGACGGCACTCATCGGCGGTTCTCCAGGGGATCGCGGCCGCGCTGGGCCGGTCGTGGGTGCAGCCCGGGGGCCGCGACGGAGGTGAAGAGGTCCGGCGGCGGTGGCCAGATACGTCGGTCACCCGGTCGGCCGCCCCTGCACGCCCATGCTCGTCGCGCCCGCGCACCCGGGGCGTCCGCCACTGGTCGCGTCGTCGACGGCCCGTCGTCCCCCGCCGGTCTGGTCCCGCGCCCGCGCATCCACCCGCCGGCGGACATCCGCACCGCATCAGGCCCGCCGCATGCGGGGGTGTCCCCGAGGGGACATCCGGGGGGATCCCGGATGTCGACGCACGTGCCGGGCTCCCTAGGTTCGGGCCATGACCTCCGACCAGCCCAGCGCGACCCTGACCGCCCCACCCGCGGCCGCCGTCGCTGCCGCCACCGTCGCTGCCCCGCCACCGGACGTGGCGGACCGCCGCTCGCTGGCCCCGGACCTCGCGCGCGGCATGCTGCTGCTGTTCATCGCGCTCGCGAACGTGTGGGGCTACCTGTGGTCGACCGGTGAGGCAGGGCCCGGGGGGCGACCGGCGGGCGGGTCGGGCGTCGACCACCTGGTCGACGCGCTGACCGCGTTCTTCGTCGACGACCGGTCACGGCCGATGTTCGCGATCCTCTACGGGTTCGGGCTCGCGACGATGGCGAGCCGGCTCGCGGCACGCGGCGAGGACCGCAGGGGCGCTCGTCGGGTGCTGGCGCGGCGCGGCGCGTGGCTCGTCGTGCTGGGCCTCGTGCACTCGGCGCTGCTGTTCGGCGGCGACATCCTCGCGGCCTACGGCGTGACGGGCCTGGTCGCGCTGGCGTTCCTGCACCGGTCGCGCGTGACGCTGTGGATCTGGTTCGCCGCGGGCACGCTGCTGTCCACCGCCGCGGGCGTGGTCGTGCTGGTGTTCTTCGAGGAGGGCTTCGGTGGCGACGGCGCCCCGACGACGAGCTACGTGGCGTCGGTCGGCGAGCGGCTGGTGTCGTCGGGCGCCTCGATCGGGCTCGCGGCCGTGCTGCTGTTCTTCGTGCCGCAGGTCGTGCTCGGCATCCTGCTGTCCCGTGCGGGCTGGCTGACCCGCCCGTGGGAGCACCGCCGCCGCCTCGGTCAGGTCGTCGTCGTGGCGCTCGCCGTCAACGTCGTCGGCAACCTGCCGTGGGCGCTCGTCGTCGGGCACGTGTGGGAGCCGTCGGCCGCCGTCGGCGGGGTGCTCGAGATCGTCCACATCGCGTCGGGCGTCGTCATGGGCCTCGGGTACGTGTGCCTCTTCGGCTGGCTCGCGGCCGTCTGGCACGACCGCCGCGACCTGCCGGTGGTGCGGGCCGTCACAGCGGTCGGCGAGCGGTCGCTCACGTCGTACCTGCTGCAGTCCGTGATGTTCGCGCCGCTGCTGAGCGCGTGGGGCCTCGGTCTGGGCGGCCGGATCGGCACGGCGACGGCCGCCGCGCTCGCTGTGACCGTCTGGCTCGTCACGGTCGCCGTCGCCGTCGCGCTCGACCGCGCGGGCCGCCGGGGACCTGCCGAGGTGCTCCTCCGCCGCCTCACGTACGGCCGCCGGTCACGGTCGGCCGCGTGACGCCTCAGGCCTGGGCGCCGGGCAAACGCGAGCGCCAGGTGTGGGTCGGCTCGTAGCCGAGGAGACGGCGGGCCTTGTCGATGGACAGCAGCGTCTCGCGGCCCTCGACGGGGCGGCGGAGCTCGACGTCCGGGAACTCGGCGGCCAGCAGCTCGGCCGACGGGGTGTCGAGCACGGTGTCGGGCGCGGCGATGATGAACGCCTCGAAGCCCGTCAGGTCGCTCTCCAGGGCCAGCCGGACGGCCTGCGCGCCGTCGCGCGCGTCGATGTAGCCCCACAGGTTCCACCGGCGCGACTGCGCGGTGAAGTCGCGGAACGCCGGGTAGTCCTCGTCGACCATGACGTTCGAGAACCGCAGGCCGATCAGCTTCGCCGACGGGTCCCAGCGCGTGAAGTGCCGAGCCATCTCCTCCTCGACGGCCTTGCCGAGCGAGTACGTGCTCTCCGGGCGGACGGGGGACTCCTCGTCGACGGGCGCGTACGGCGGCGGGGTGTCGAACGGCAGGCCGAGGACGGTCTCGCTCGACGCCCAGACGACGTCGCGGATGCCCGCCCGGCGCGCGGCGGAGAACACGTGGTGCGTCGCGACGACGTTGTTCGCGAACGTCGCACCGCTGGGGATCAGGCCGGGTGCGGGGATCGCCGCGAGGTGCACGACAGCGTCGACGCCCTGGTAGCGGTCGTCGATGCCGGTCAGCGCCTCGGTCACCTGGCCCAGGTCGGTGAGGTCGACGCGCGTGAACAGCGCCGGCTGCCCCGGCGGTGGCGGGGCGACGTCGACGTTCACGACCTCGTACCCGTGCGCGGCGAGGTCCTCGACGACCGCCCGTCCCAGCTTCCCGCTGCCACCTGTCACCACGACGCGCGTCATGCCCCGACCGTAACCCGGCACCCGCGGACGCCGCCGACCGTCCTACGCGTAGCGGCGGTGCTGGAGCGGCAGGAAGCGGTCGACCGAGTGGCGGAGGCTGAACCGCGGCTTCCGCAGCCGCACCTCGACCGAGTAGTAGTCGGCCCACTTCCGGAACGCCTCGTAGCCGCGCCAGTCGAGGTCCAGGCCCTCGACGACCTCGACCGCGCGCGCCGCGAGGTCCGGCCAGCCGAACCGTCGGGCCGCCTCGTACGGGTCGGTGACGCGCGCGAGCAGCGGGTCGCGGCCGTCGGACGGCGGGACCTCGCCGTCGAGCACGAGCTCGGCGATCGCCCGGACGCTCGTGGCTCGGTCCACGAACGGGAGGGTCAGCCGCTCGAAGTCGTCGACGAGCACCTGCGGGAACCCCGGCGTCTGCGCGGTGTACTCGCCGCGCCACCCGAACGCCGTCGCGGCCTGGTTGAACTGGTGCACGAACCGCTCCGCCGCGGTCTGCTGCCCGTCCGCGGGCGTGCACTCGACGGTGATGGTGCGGACCCGGTCGATCCGCGCCTGCGGCTCGCACCGCACGACCATCGCGACGTCACCCGACCGTCCCCGGAACACCGGCCCGCCACGCGTGAAGCCGCGCTCCGCGAGGAGCGGCTCGAGCGCGCCGGGCAGGTCGAAGGCCGCGCCCGCGGTCGTCTCGGCGCTCACTCGGCGTCGAGCCAGGTACGGGCGGGCGGGAGCAGCGCCTCGAGCTCGGGCCACAGCGCGTCGGGGAGCTCGGCCGACGCGGCCGCGACGGTCTGGGCGACGCGCTGCGGGCGGCTCATGCCGACGATCGTCGCCCCGACGCGCGGGTCGCGCAGCGAGAACTGCAGCGCCGCGGTCGCGATGTCGGTGCCGTGCTCGGCGCACACGCGTCGCATGGCCTCCGCCGCGTCGAGCACCTCGGGCGGCGCCTCGCGGTAGCCGTACGTCGTCGGGCCGCCCTCCTGCTTCGCGAGGATGCCGCCGCCGTGCACCGCCGCGTTGAGGATGCCCATGCCCTGCCGCTCCGCCTCGTCGAGGAGCAGGCCCGCGGACCGGTCGAGCAGCGTCCAGCGGTTGTGCACGAGCAGCACGTCGAACACCCCGAGCGCCAGGTAGCGCGCGATCTCCTGCACGCGACCGCCCGCCAGTCCGATCGCGCCGACCTCGCCGGACTCGCGCAGCGCGACCAGCGCCTCGACCGCGCCGCCCGAGCCCGCGAGCTCGTCGAACGACCAGGTCTCCGGGTCGTGCAGGTGCACGAGCGGCAGGTGGTCGAGCCCGAGGCGCTCGCGGCTCTCCGCGACCGACGCGCGCACGCGGTCGCCCGAGTAGTCGCCGTCCAGCGGGTCGACCTTCGTCGCGACGGTCACGCCCGCGGGCAGCCCGCCGACCTCGCGCAGCGCCGCGCCGATCCGCCGCTCGCTCTCGCCGTCGCTGTAGCCGTTCGACGTGTCGACGAACCGGATCGGGCTGTCGAGCGCCGCGAGCACGGTCGCGACACCCTCGTCGGCGGGCACGTCGCGGCCGAACAGGCCCGGCATGCTGCCCAGCGGACCGCCGCCCAGGCAGACCGCGGACACCTCCAGTCCCGTGCGGCCGAGCGGGCGGATCCAGCCGGGCGTGCCGGGGGCGAACGACGTCATGACGGGCTCCTGAGGCGATCACGGATCGGCGGCGATCCGACGGCGGCGGGCTCGTCGCATTCCATCACGGGACGAGACACCCGGCCGCGCACGTTCCGCGGCCGGGGCGACGACGAGGTCGACGTCCGCCCACGTGGCGCGACGCGCTCGCCACCCGCCGAGCTGCCCCGCGGTGCGACGGGCCGAACCCGACCGTGCCGCGGTCAGCGCAGACGCGCGAGCGAGTCCAGCGCGGCGACGGGGTCCGGGCCCAGCGGGAACAGCACGGCCGACGACACGCCCGCGTCGAACAGCGCGTCGAGCCGGGCACGCGCCGCGGCGGGCGTCCCGACGATCCCGAGGTCGTCGACCCACGCGTCGGGCAGCGCGGCACCGAACTCCTCGGGCGACCCGACCGACGCCCGCAGGGCGGCGATCTCGTCGGCGTACGGCAGCGGCGCGAGGTGCGGCGCCCAGTCCGGCTCGCCCACCCACGCGAGCGCGGGCCGCGCCAGACGACGGGCCGCGTCGGCGTCGTCGTCGACCGCCGCGACGCAGTACGCGACGACCCGGTGCTCGCGCGTCGGGGCGATGTGCGCGAGGGCCGCAGCGACGTACTCGGGCGTCACGGGCTCCGCGAGCACGGTCCCGTCGGCGTAGCGGCCCGCCACCGCGAGCGACTTCGGACCACGCACGCCCGCGAGGATGCGCGGCGGGTGCGCGGGCGGCGACTCGAGCTGCACGCCGTCGAGGTGCACGTACCGGCCGTCCGCGTCGACGCGCTCGCCGTGCACGATCGCGCGGACCGCCCGCAGGTGCTCCTCGAGCATCGTGAGCGGGCTCGCGGGCCACGCACCGACCTGTCGCATCCACGCGGGCATGCCGTGCCCGATGCCGACGTCGACGCGGCCCGGGAAGAGCTCGGCGAGCGTCGCGGCCTCCATCGCCGTGAACGCGGCGTCCCGCACCGCGGCGGGCAGGATCCCGACGCCGACCCGGATCCGCTCGGTCCAGGCGAGCACGGCCGCCGCCTGCGCGACCCCGCCGCGGAAGAAGCAGTCCTCGACGACCCAGATCTCGTCGAAGCCCAGCTCCTCGGCACGGCGGGCGAACTCCCGCACGCGTCCGACGGGCAGGTCTCGGGGCAGCAGCACGCTGGTCGCGCGGTCGGTCATCGTCGTCCTCCTCGTGGCGCACCCGCCCAGGTCCGGGCGGACGACGACCGCGGCGTCAGCCGGCGGCGGCCTCGAGGAAGCGCTCGAGCAGCGGGCCCGCGGTCGTCGAACCGTAGTCTCCGACATCCACGAACACGGCGACCGCCAGGTCGCCCTGGATCGCGATCATCCACACGTGGTTCTGGAGGTTGGCCGCGTCGCCGAACTGCGCCGTGCCGGTCTTCGCCATGACCTCGCCACCGGGCGTGTCCTGCAGGAACGACCCGCCACCCTCGGTGACGACCGCGCGCATGAGCGTCCGGAGCGCGTCGGCCTCGGCGCTGGTCAGCGGGACGTGCGGCCGCGACGTCGCCGCCGCGGCCGTCGGGGTCGGCCCGTCCGACGCACCCGCGGTCGCGTCGTCGTCGGTCCCAGGGGCGGCAGCGTCGGCGTCGACGACGAGCCGCGGCGTGACCGTCGCCCCCGCCGCGACCGACGCGGCGACCGTCGCCATGCCGAGCGGCGACGCCAGCACGCGCCCCTGCCCGATCATCGACGCGGCGTGGTCCGTGCCGTCGGAGTCCGACGGGACCGCGCCGAGGAACGCCGCGAAGCCGAGGTTCGCGTCCGGCACGAGGCCCAGCGATCCCGCGGCGTCGACCAGCGCCGACTGCTGCGCCTTGTCGCGCGCGGAGATGAAGGCCGTGTTGCACGACTGCGCGAACGCCGTGCGCAGCGGGACCTCGCCCAGCGCGCTCGACGGGTAGTCCGGGAAGTTCGAGAACTGGCGGCCGTCGACGCTCGTCGTGGGCGGGCACGACACCGGGGAGTCCGCGGTCAGGCCCGACCGCAGCAGCGCGAGGGCGCTCGCGACCTTGAACGTCGAGCCGGGCGCGTACTGGCCGAGCGTCGCGGTCGACATGCCCTCGCCGCCGGGACCGCTCGCAGCGGCGACGACGTCACCCGTCGACGGGCGGATCGCGACGATCGCGCTCGCCGGGCCGACGTCCTCGAGGATCGTCTCGGCCTCGGTCTGCGTGGCCGGGTCGATCGTCGTGCGCAGGTCCGTCCCGGGCGTCGGCTCGGTGGCGAACAGCTGCCGCACCGCGACACCGTCGGCCGGGACCGCCTCGACCGTCAGGCCGGGGCGCCCGCGCAGCAGCGCGTCGTACTGGCGCTGCAGGCCCGACAGGCCGGTGAGGTCACCCGCGGCGATCGCGCCCTCCGACTTCTCGACGATCTCCGCCGTCGCCGAGCCGACCGTGCCCAGGATCGGCCGGGCGAACCGCCGGGTCGGGGCCAGCGGGATCGTGTCGGCGACCGCGCGCACCCCGGGGGTCGCGACCAGCGCGTCGACGTCGTACTGCGGGTCGCCGTCGCGCACCACGATGGCCTCGACGAACGCCTTCGGGCCGGCCGCCGCGACGCGCTGCACGTAGGCCTCGACGTCGAGCGCGAGCGCAGCGCCGAGCGCACGGGCGGCCGCGTCCTGCCCGGCCGCGTCGACGAGCGTCTTGTCCACGCCGACGCGCCGGACGCCGCGCGGCTCGACGATGACCTGGTCGCCCGCGCCGAGCACCCGGCCGCGCTGCGCCTGCACGCGCGTGACGCGCAGCGTCTCGGTGGGCTGCAGGTCGGGGACGAGGACCCCGGGCGTCCACGCGACGCGCCACACCTCGGCGTCCTCGGCGTCGCGCGCGAGGGACACCTGCGTCGCGTACGTCCAGTCGTCGTCGCTGTCGTCGACGTCCCACGTGTACGTGAGCTCGGCCGTCGCGGAGTCCGGGTCGTCCTCCGGGACCGTCACCTCGCCGCGCTCGACGTCCGGCACCCACGGCTCGACGCCCGCGAACGTCGCCGTGCGCAGCTCCGCCGCGGCGGCCGCGTCGCCCGAACCGGCGGCGAACTCCACGGCGGCGAAGTCGCCGGTCTCGATCGCCTTGGTGAGCGTGTCGATCGCCTCGTCGGGGCCTGGGGGCTTGGGCGAGCACGCCGTGAGCGTCCCGACGACGAGGAGCGTCGCCGCGCCGACCAGCCCGAGCGCCGCAGGTCCGCGGCGGTGACGCGGTCGCGGTCGGAGGGCGGGCGCGTCGTCGCGCGCGCGGTCGAGCGTCATCAGGTCTCCTGTCGTCGGACCGGCGGCGGCGCCGGCCCGTCTGCGTTCCGTCCGAGCGGTCATCCTGGCCCGTCACGCAGGCCGGGGGCCAGCGAGTTCGCGAGGCGGGACGTGTCCGGGCAGCGTGGCACCACCCGCGGCGGGAGCGGGTGGGAACACGGAACCCTTCACCCTTCCTCCTCACCGCCCGGCCGTCCGTCGGGCGGCGACCGGGACGTGGGTCCCGGGTCGGCGGCGCGGGACGACGGTGCGGGACGACGGCGCGGGCGTGAGCGCGAGCTGGTGGCGGGGCGGGTGCGGCCGCCGGCACGGACAGGTCGTGGCGCGCGGTCCCGACGGGCCGTCGGGACTCGGCGCCGGCGCGCGGGGGGACCGCTCAGCGGTCCGGCAGCGACGTCCCCGTGAGGTCCTCGGCGACGTGCCACAGCCGCGCGGCTGTCGCGTCGTCGCGCATCCGCCGCGAGAGCCGCGCGGGTCCCGGCGGGCCGACGATGCCGAAGGTGCCCGACGGCCCAAGGTAGGCGCCCTGCGCGACGTCGCCGGTCGCCGCGAGCAGCAGCGACCCGACGCCCTCGGCGGGCGACATCGACGGCAGCAGCGAGCGCTCGCCGAACGGCGACCGGGGTGCGCTGTCGCGTCCGAGCGACGCGCCCGCGGTCTGCAGGTTGGTGCGCGTGAACCCCGGGTGCGTGACGGTCGAGAGCAGCGGCCAGCCACGCCGGTCGGCGACGTGCGCGAGGTGCCGCGCGAGCAGGACGTCCGCGAGCTTGGACTGCGCGTACGCGCGCCAGGCGCCGTAGCGGCGACGGCCCTGGAGGTCGTCGAACCGGATGCGCCCGACGTGCGCGACGCCGCTGCCGGTCCACACGACGCGCGGCGCGGGTGCGGCCAGGAGGAGCGGCAGCAGGCGGTTCGTGAGCGCGAGCGGGCCGAGCGCGTTGGTCGCGAGCTGCAGCTCGAAGCCGTCGACGGTCTCGTGCCGGTCCGGCACCGCCATGACGCCGGCGTTGTTGAGCAGCGCGTCGAGGTGCGGCAGGTCGCGGGCGAGCGCGTCGGCGAAGGCGGCGACGGACGACAGGTCGGCGAGGTCGAGGAGCCGCAGCTCGACGTCCGCGCCGGGGACGGCGGCGCGGATCTCGCCGACGGCGGTCGTGCCCTTGGCCTCGTCGCGCGCGGTGAGGACGACGTGCGCTCCCGCGGCGGCGAGCCGCTGGGCGGCCTCCCGGCCGAGGCCGCTGTTGGCGCCGGTCACGACGAACGTGCGGCCGGTCTGGTCGGGGACGGGCTGCACGGTGCACTCCGGGGCTGGACGACGGGGGGGACGGCGGGCCGGACGACGGGTCGAGGACGAGGCGTCGCCCACTCTCGCACGCGCACCCGGCCCCGGCGCGACGCGGGGCTACGGGTCGACGAGGACCGACGCGACGCCGGGCTACGCGTCGACGAGGACTGGCGCGACGCGGGGCTACGCGTCGACGACGACCGACGCCCGACGTGGCCAGAGCGCCGTGGCGGCGACGGTCGCGCCCGCGCACACCACGGCGAGCACGACGGCGGCGCCGGTGAGTCCGCCGGCGCCCAGCCAGCCGGCGACGGGGTAGGTGACGAGCCAGCACGCGTGGGACAGCGAGAACTGCGCGGCGAAGGCGGCGGGACGGTCGGCCTCGGGCAGGTCGCGCACGACGAGCCGGCCGACGGGGACCTCGGCGCAGGCCCACCCCGCGCCGACGACCAGCCAGATCGCACCGACGAGCACGAGCCCGGCGGGCGACGGCACGCGCAGCGCGACCGGGACCAGCGCGGTCGCGGCCGTGAGAGCCGCGGCGCCGCCCAGCATCACGGTGCGGTCGGGCAGCCGGGCCAGCACGCGCGGCACGAGGAGCGCCGCGACCATCGACCCGGCCCCGTTCGCGGCGAGGAGCAGCGCGACGGCGGTGTCGCCCTGCCCGAACGTCGAGCGCGCGATCACGACCGTCTGGACCAGGACGAACGCGCCCGCGGCCGCGACCGCGAGGTTGAGCGCGAGGACGGGTCGCAGCGCGGGGGTCCGGACGAGGAGCACGGCGCCGTGCCGCACGCGGGCCCCGAGCGGCAGCTCGGCGAACCCCGGGTCGCCGCGGCCCGTCGACGCCCGCGGCCGCCCGATCGCGACCGTCGCGACCAGGACCGCCGACGCGGCGAACCCGACCGCGGTCCCGACGAAGAGCGCGTGCGACGGGATGAGCAGCAGGAGCGCCGCGGCGAGCACGGGCGACAGGACCATCTCGAGGTCGTCGGCGAGCCGGGCGAGCGACAGGGCCTGCGTGTACTCGCGCTCGTCGGGCAGGACGTCGGGGACGAGCGCCTGCCAGGTCGGGGTGTGCGTCGCGGACGCGGCCTGCAGGACGAGGACGAGGACGTAGACCTGCCAGGTCGCGTCGACGAACGGCAGGAACAGCGCGGCGGCGGCGCGGACGACGTCAGCGGTCACGAGCACGGCGCGGCGAGGCAGGCGCACGACGAGGGCTGCGGCGAGGGGCGCGACGACGACGTACGCGACCATCTTGATCGCGAAGACCGTGCCGAGGACCTGGCCCGCGCGGTCGCCCGCGACGTCGTAGGCGAGCAGCCCGAGCGCGACGGTCGCGAGCCCGGTGCCGACGAGGGAGACGACCTGGGCGGTGAACAGCCGGCGGAACGTGGGGTGGGCGAGCGCGGTCACGAGGTCGGGTGGCTCCGGTGGTGGGCGGGGACGTCCTCGATCGCGTGCTGCGCCTGGTAGACGGCCTGCGTGACGAGCGTGCGGGCGTGCTCGTCGACGAGCGAGTAGAAGACGCGCGTGCCCTCCTGGCGGGTCTTGACGATGCGTCCCCAGCGCAGCTTGGCGAGGTGCTGGGAGACGGACGTGGGCGACTTCTCGACGATGTCGGCGAGGTGGTTGACCGACAGCTCGCGCTCGCGCAGGGCCAGGACGATGCGGACGCGCGTGGGGTCGGCGAGCAGGGAGAACACCTCGACGACGAGGTCGACGTAGGGCGAGTCGATGCCGAGGCCGTCTTCCCGCATATCTGCATGCATGCGCAGATAGTAAGCACGGTCCGCGGGGCGCAGGCGAGTTCGGCCGCCCGGATCCCCGTTTTCGCAGGTCACGCGACCAGAAGTTCCGAGACCGTTCTCACAGGCGCTCGGCTACCACCGTTCGCGGAGCGGCCCGTACGGTCGACCGCCGGGCCGCCGCCGCGTCCCTCGGCCTCGCGGCCGCCGACCGACCGGAAGTCCCACGATGTCGACCTGGGCGTGGCTCCTGATCGCCCTCAGCCTGTCCGCCGACGCGTTCGCCGTCGCGCTCGGCAAGGGCCTGCACATCCGCCGCCTGTCGTTCCGCGACACCGCCGCCATCGCCGTCGCCTTCGGCGCGTTCCAGGGCCTCATGCCGCTGCTCGGCTGGCTGCTGGGCGTGCGGCTCGCCGACTCCATCACCGAGGTCGACCACTGGATCGCCTTCGGGCTCCTCGCCGTGATCGGCGGGAAGATGCTCTACGAGGCGTTCACGCAGGGCGACGACGACGAGCCCGACGAGGACCACATCGGCCTGCGCGAGCTGCTCGTGCTGTCGGTCGCCACGAGCATCGACGCGCTCGCCGTCGGGATCGGGTTCGCGTTCCTCGACGTGCCGATCGTCGGCGCCGCCGTCCTCATCGGTGTCGTGACGCTCGTCGTCTCGCTCGCCGGGGTCCTGATCGGGCACCGCGTCGGCGTCCGCTTCCGCGGGCCGGCCGAGGTCGTCGGCGGCGTCATCCTCATCCTCATCGGCGTCCGGATCCTGCTGGACCACCTGGGCGTCTGGTAGCCCGGACGCACGCCCCGGGCGGCCGCGACCCGCGTCCCGCAGCGGGTCGGCGGCGCGACGCTACGGGCGCAGGCGGGTCGTCGGGACGATCTCCGACGTCTGCGACGTGCTCGACCAGCGGAGCTCGGCGACCGCGTTCCGCAGGTTGTCGAAGTACTCGAGGACGATCGGCACCGACTGCCCCGCGGTCAGGGTGACCGTCCCGGTGTCGACGCGGCGGGAGTGGTTCGTCCACCGGTCGATGACCAGCCTCCCGTCGACCCACAGCCGCACGCCGTCGTCGGACGTCGTCGCGAACGTGTACGTCTGCGAGTACCGCGGCACGACCGACCCGCTCCACCGGACCGAGAACGTGTCCGCGCCGATGCCGCTCACGGGTGCCGCGAGACCCCAGTCGAACGCGATGCTCGGGTCGGTGCGCGTCACCGTCGTGCCGGTGAGGTCGACGTCGTCGTAGTAGACCGCGCGGAGCCCGCGCAGCCCCAGCGTCGCGGTCAGCGTCGTCGCCGCGGACGGTGTCCGCCACGTCCGGCTCGCGGCCGTCGAGCCGTCCGACCACCGGTCGAGCTCGTAGGTGCGCCCCTGCGCGTCCTGCTGCGACGGCACCGCGAGCCGCAGGTCGAAGCCCGCCCACGACGTGAGCGTCGTCGGGCCCGTGACCGTCTGGCCGTTGACCGTGAGCGTGCGTCCGGCGGGCGACGTCGCGAGCGTCACGTCGACCGTGCGCGGCAGGAAGTCGCGTGTCACGGTCGTCGTCGCACCCTGCGAGTCCGTCGCGGTGAGCGCGATCCGCAGGTGGCTGTTCGCGGCCGCGGCGAGGTCCTCGGGGCCGGGGGCCTCGAACGACACCGACGTGCCGGTCACCGGGCCGAGGAACGGGTGCGTGTGCTGGTCGTGCACGCGCACGACCGTCCACGACAGGCGCGACCCGGGCACCGTGCCGTCCTGCGCGTCGGTCGCCGAGCCGCTCAGCGTGTACGACTGGCCGACGACGAACGTCGCCCTCGCGGCGGGCGAGGTGATCTGCGCGGTCGGCGCGGTGTTGCCCGAGCTGATCCGGGTCGTCACCGCGGCCGACGTCGCGCCCTGCGGGTCGCGCACGCGCAGCGTCGCGGTCCACGTGCCCGCCGCGTAGGTGTGCTGGACGGTCGGGCTCGTGGTCGTCGCGTCGGGCGTCCCGTCGCCGAACTGCCACAGGTAGGTGAGCGCACCGCCGTCGGGGTCGCTGCTGCCGCGGCCGTCGAGCGTCGTGGTCAGCGGTGCCGCGCCGCTCGTCGGGGACGCGGTGAGCGCCGCCGTCGGCGCCCGGTTGGCGGTGCCCGTGTACGCGAGCCGCCGGATCTCTCCGCCGTTCGCGTACGTCGTGTAGTAGAGCGCCTGGCTGCCCGACCACGGCCCGAACTCGAGGTGCACGGCCGCGCCCAGGCCCGTCGAGACGTCCGTGCGCACCCCGCCCTCGAGCATCATGAGCTTGCCGCAGTTGTAGTCGCTGAACAGGTACCCGTCCTCGTAGGCCGCGGGCCAGACGCCGTCGGGGACGAACGCGCCGCCCGTGATCGAGCCGCAGCCCGTGCTCCGGCCGTAGTCGTGGATCGGGTTCGTCATCCCGGCCGGGAGCGCGCCGCCGCAGCTCGTCGCCGATCCCGTCTGGGCGCAGTGCCCCTCGCGCACCGGCCAGCCGTAGTCCGCGCCCGACGCGCCGAGGTCGATCTCCTCCCACACGTTCTGGCCGACGTCGTTGACGTGGAAGACCGTGCCGCTCGCGTCCGGGTCGAACGCGAACCGGAACGGGTTGCGCAGGCCCCACGCGAACGTCTCGCGGCAGATGGTCCCCGCCGCCGCAGGGGCCAGGCGGCAGGACGCCGACCCGGTGCCGAGGAAGGGGTTGCCCGGGGCCGGGGCGCCGGTGGTCCGGTCGACGCGCAGGATCTTGCCGTTCAGCACGTTGCGGTCCCGCGACGCGTCGTTGTTGCCGCCGCAGCCGCTGTCGCCCTTGTAGTCGCAGCCCCCGTCGCCCGTCGAGACGTAGAGGTACCCGTCCTTGCCGACGTGCACGTCGCCCGCGTTGTGGTTGCCCGCCGGGCTCGCGATGCCGTCGAGCAGGACCGTCTCGCTCGCCGGGTCCACCACGTTGTCGTCGCCGAGGACGAAGCGCGACACCCGGTTCACCGGTGCACCGGCCGGGGTGCCGCCCTGGCTCGTCGGGCACGTCGTGCCGGTGCGCGCCGTGTAGAAGAGGTAGATCGCGCGCGTCGCCGGGTCGGGGTCCGTCGCGACGCCCAGCAGGCCGCGCTCCGAGTTGGTGCACAGACGGCTCGACAGGTTCAGCGCGGGCGTCGCGAGCAGCGTGCCCGCGGCCGTGCGCACCCGCAGGCTCCCTGACTGCTGCGTGACGAGCATGCGGCCGTCGGCCGTGAACGCGATCGCGGACGGGTTCGGCACGGTCGCGACGAGCGACTCCGTGAACCCCGCCGGGACGGCGGCTGTCGCGGGTGGTGGACCGGCCACGACCAGCCCCGCGGCGACGAGCGCCCCCGTCACCACGGCCACGAGCGCGCGCATGCCGTTCATCGAGGGCCCCCGTCCTCGTCGACGCGTCAGGCCGCCACCATCCCCCCGCACGCGCCGGACCGCAACGCCCCGGACCGATTCAGCGACGGTCGGAGCCGCGCCACGCCGGGTCTGGGCCCTCGCTGTCGTCGACCCGGCGCTGAGTACCGGAGATCGACCGGTTGCGGTGCCCAGCCCCGGGTCGCCGAGGTCAGGGTGGGCGCGGGCGAGGGTGGCGGGCGGGCGAGGGTGGCGGGCGGGTGAGGGTGGCGGGTGGGGCTGGTGGTGCCGGGTCAGCCGCCGATGATCACCGTCGGGCAGCCCGGGCCCGGGACGACGGGGGTGCCGTGCATGCTCGTGTCGGCGAGGCGCGCCGCCGGGAAGTTCCCGATCAGCACCGTCAGCGAGCCCATCGCGATGCCGTTGGGCGCGGGCGACACGCACGGGATGCCGCCGGGCATCGCGTTGGCGACGGCGGCCGGCTGGTTGCCGATGAGGACGGTCATGACGCCGGCCGCGGGTGTGATCGGGCCGCCGACGTGCGGCTTCGGGCCGTCGAACAGCGGGCACAGGGCGGTGTCGCCGACGCGCAGCGCGGGTCCCATGGGCATCTGCGGTCTCCCGTCGGGCGGACCGCCGGGGCGGTCGCTGTGCATGCGGTCGGGGCGCCCGCGGTCGGGACGCCTGCGGGCGGGGTGCCTGCGGTCGGCGGGCGGACGGTCAGGGGGCGGGCGGCGGGGCCGGGACGGCGAGCTGACCGCTGAAGACGAGCGCGTCGTCGCACTGCGTGGGCGGCGACGTCTCGTTCTGCGGCTGCCCGGGCGCGCGGCAGATCACCGACATCGTGAGGGCCGTGCCGGACGGCAGGACGATCGGCGTCTGGAAGTGGAAGTCGTTGTCGCGGAAGTTCTCGAGCGCGACGTCGAACAGCACCGCGGGGTCGCCGCCGGCCGGGGTCTGGGTGAGCAGCAGGCGGCCGAAGTCGCCCTGCGGGTTGTTGAGGACCAGGTCGGTGAGCCGGAACGTGCCGCCGTCGGGCACCACGAACGGGTCGGCGTCGACCGCGGTCGGGGACGGCGGCGTCTGCACCGTCATGCGCTGCGTCGTGGGCGTGAGGATCTCGGTCGGCGGCAGGAAGTTCTGCGTGAGGTCCTCCATCTGCGCGACCTGCTCCTGCGCCGCGGCGGCGGCCTGCCCGGCACCGTTCGACGCCTGCTGCGCGGAGGTCGCGGCCTGCTGCGCGGCGGCGGCGGCCTCCTGCGCCTGCGCGACCTCGTCCTCGACCGACGACTTCGCGGCTGACTCGATCACGGGCTTCAGGAGCGTGAACCACAGCAGCGCGAGCAGCGCGAGCAGGAGCAGCAGGGCGAGCAAGGCCTTGAAGAACCACTTGGGGATCGTCGCGACCTGCACGTGCGCGCCGTCGAGCAGCACCGGCGTGGTGTTCTCCGCGGCGGCGGTGACCGTGAACGGCATCGTGACGTCGGGGCCGCGCCACAGCCGCTTCTCGGGCTTGACGCGCACGTCGGCGAACTCGACGGTGCCGGGGTTCACGGCGAGGATCTGCGGGCGCACGCGGAAGGCGAGCGCGCCGTTGTCGTCGGCGGCCGTGAGCGACACCGTCACAGGGACGTTGCCGCGGTTGTCGAGCGCGACGCGGTGCCGCGCCCCGCTCCGGCCGTGCGACGTGCGCGGCAGCAGCTCGGCGGTGGTGTCGAGGAACGGCAGGACCTCGACGACGCCCTCGGGGATCACGGTCTCGTCGACGTGCTCGAACGGGACGACGCGGATGCCGAAGTCGAGCGTCCCCGCGGGCACGGCCGCGGACCGCGGCGGTGCGAACCGCACGGTCGCCGTCGTGGTCGTGCCCGGGTAGAGGCCTTCGATGACGGCCGGCTCGACCGTCGTCCATGCCGCGGGCGCGCCCAGCACCTCGATGCGGTAGCCCTCCACCACGTCGCCCGTGTTCCGGATCTGCAGCGGGACGACCGCCTCGGTGCCCGGGCTGAGCTCCACACGCGCCGAGTCCAGCTTCGCCGTCGTCGTCATGCTCGCGACGCTAGGAGCGGGCACGCGCGCGCGGTACGGCGTCCGGCCCGGCCGTGGGGGCACCGCGGCTGCCCGTTGAGTCGTTGTTGACTGCACGATCAGTGCGCCCCGGCACGCTGTCCGTCAGTGCACCCGAGCAGCGGGTGCCACGGCGCAGGGGGCGACGATGGACAGGGTGGCCGTGTGGGTCAGCGCGAGGGACCCGATCTCGGAGGCGGGGGTGGTGAGCGCGCTGCGGCCGCGGCCCGAGGTGCGCGTGGTGCCCGCGGAGGAGGCACCGAACGCGCAGGTCGCGGTCGTGATCGCGGACTCGGTGGACGACGACGCGCTGCGCCTGGTCAGGATGGTGCGGCGGCAGAGCGCCGCGCAGGCCGTGCTCGTCGCGGGCCGCCTCGAGGACGGCGACGTGGTCACCGCGGTCGAGGCCGGCGTGCTCGGGCTCGTGCGCCGCGCCGAGGCCACGCCCGACCGGCTCGTCCGCGTGATCTGCGGCGCCGCCACCGGTGAGGGCAGCGTGCCCCCCGACCTGCTGGGACGCCTGCTCGACCAGGTCGGCACGCTGCAGCGGCAGGTGCTGCGGCCGCGCGGGCTCACGTTCACCGGGCTCGCGTCGCGCGAGATCGAGGTGCTGCGGCTCGTCGCCGACGGGTACGACACCTCGGAGATCGCGCAGCACCTCGCGTACTCCGAGCGAACCGTGAAGAACGTGCTGCACGACGTCACGACCCGCCTGCAGCTGCGCAACCGGTCGCACGCCGTGGCGTACGCGCTGCGCGAAGGTCTCATCTGACCGCTGCCCCTTCGGCACCTTCCGGCTGCCCCGACGGCTGACCGGGCGCGGGTGCTCGGGCCGTGCGGCGGGCGGCACCGTGAGGGGTCCGCACCGCGGAGGGCAGGAGGAGGCGTCGTGCGCCGAGCACTCACGGCCGGGCTGGTCGCCGCCGTCGTGCTGCCCTCGGCGGTCCTCGCGGCGTCGGGGGTCGGGCCGCGGCCCGCGGCGCTGCCGACACCGCTCGTCACCGAGCCGCGGCTCGCGTACGCGGACTCCGAGCAGCGCCTGATGTCGGTCCTCGTCAGCGACCCGCCCGAGCCCGAGCCTGAACCTGAGCCCGAGCCCGAGCCCGAGCCCGAGCCCGAGCCCGAGGATCCCGGCGGGATCGCCGCCGGCCCCGGCGGTGCCGGTGGGCTGCTCGGCGCGGCCGCCCCTCCCGTCGCCGGCCGGACCGTGCTGCCTGCCTTCGGCGACCTCGACGTCGAGGACATCGGGTTCGACGACGTCGTCGAGCAGGACCACCGCTACGACGCCGAGGGCTCGGTGCAGCAGCCGGGAGGCCGGCCCGGCGGCCGGTTCGAGACGCAGCCGCCGACGGCGTTCGTCAGCGCGCGGCACCTGCCCGAGGGCGACGTGTACGTGCGCTACGAGGCCACCGAGGACCTCCCGACGCAGGTCGTCCGCATCACGTGCGACGCGGCCGTCGAGTCGCACCCCGTGATCTCGCCCGACGGCACGTGGATCGCGTGGGCCACGACGCGCGACGGGACGTGGTCGATCGTCCGGGCCTCGATCGACGACCTCGCCTTCCCGGACGACCTCGACTGGTGCGAGGAGGTCGGCGACCAGGCCGAGGCGGTGACGACGGGCGGGGCCGACGAGACGTGGCCCGCGTGGACGTCGGACAGCGACCGGATCGTCTACAGCAGCACCGAGTCCGACCCGCTGGGCGACCTGTGGTCGGTGTCGACCGACACCCTCGTGCCGGTCCAGCTCACCCGCGGACCGGCCGCCGAGACGCAGCCGACGGTCTCGCCGTGGGGCGACACCGCCGCGACCGTCGCGTTCACCACCTCGCAGTTCCGCACCGACGGCTCCCTCGGGCTGGTCGGCATCGGCAGGGACGGGCAGCCCGCGAGCCTGTTCGAGGGCAACGACGGCGCGGTCGTCGACCTCTACCCGCCCGGCGCCGGCACCGAGGAGTACCCGGGCCGCGTCCAGGCGTCCGAGCCCACGTTCGGCCAGGTCGACGACGTCGCGTGGCTGGCCTGGACGAGCCGGGAGGTGGACCCCGCGGGCGACGTGTGGGTCGGGTTCCTCGACGACAGCGAGGCCGGCATCACCGTCGAGTTCCAGGAGCCCGTGATCGCGACGCTGGGGCGCAGCGAGTCGCACCCGTCCTGGGGGTCCGTGTTCGAGAGCGGCGAGGGCGAGACGCCCGCGGCGTACCTGACCTTCACCGACGCACCGCGGCTCATCGACATCCACGACGTGCGCGCCGACGGCAGCGGGGACCTGCGGATCCTGGCGAACCGCACCGAGCAGCCGCCGCCCGACGAGCCGAGCGCGCCGCCGCCCGAGCCGCTGCACGAGCTGTCGCCCGCGTACCACCCGGCCGGGGACGAGCTCGCGTACGCCTCGGAGAACGCGGCGCCCCTGCCCTTCGGGTGGTCCCTCTCGCAGGTGCTCCGGAGCACGCCGGCCGACCAGAACGCGGGGACCGTCCTCGACTACCCGGCCGGTCCGTTCGACGCCGAGCCGGCGTGGTCGCCCGACGGCACGCGCGTGGCGTTCGCCCGCTCGCCCGACCCGACGGGCAACGCGCCGACCCTGCTCTACGTCGCCGACCTCTCCACGAGCCCCGCGACGGTCACGCAGGTCACCGAGGGGGCCGAGGGGCTGCTCTTCGAGGACCACGACCCGACGTGGACGCCCGACGGGTCACGCCTGTTCTTCAGCCGCTGGTTCCTCGACGACCGTGGCGAGGACGTGCCGCCCCCCGAGCGGTACGCCGTCACGGCCACGACCATCTGGTCGGTCGACGCGGCAGGCACGGCGCCCGCGCAGCCGTTCGTCGTGGGGGACCCCTGCTTCCCCGCCGCCTCGTGCCCGCAGGTGGTCGCGGGGCGTTCCCCCGCCCTGTCGCCCGACGGAACGCGCCTCGCGGTCGTCGACCTGGGCACCCGCAACCTCGGCCTGGGAGGACTGCCGCTCACCGGCGCCGTCGCGCTCGGCGGGATCGGGATCCTCACCCTCGACACGACCGGGACCGGATCCCCCGTGCAGAGCGCCGTCGCCCTCACGGGCATCCGCAACGACGGCAGCGCGACGCCCTCCCGCCCGGTCGTCGACGGCACCGACAACCCGGCGTGGTCGCCCGACGGCACCGAGATCGCGTTCTCCGCGCACCGCGCGGGACAGCCGAAGCAACGCGGCATCTGGGCGGTGTCGGCCGCCGAAGGATCGGGCCTGCGGGTCGTCACCGACACCCAGGGGAACCAGGACGAGCCCGCGTACCGGCCGTACGCCGACCTCGCGGTGACGCTCGCGGCGGCGCCGGCGCCCGACGGCTCGACGACGCTGACCGTGACCGTGAGCAACGCCGGTCCCGGCCTGGTGCGCGCGGCGCAGGTCGACGTCGAGCTGCCGCCCGGGCTGACGACGACCGGTCTGCCGGGCTGCACCGTCGCCGGTCAGCAGCTGACGTGCCCCGTCACGACGCCCCTGCCGCCGGGCGGGACACCCGTCGCGCTCGCCGTCCCGGTCCGGGGCGCCGCGACCACGGCGGGGCCGATCACCGCGGTCGTCACGAGCACGAGCCCCGAGCGGGACGTCACCGACAACACCGCGACGCTCACGCCGGCCGCACCCGGCGTGTCCGTGACGGTGGTGGTCACGCCCACGCTGTGGGTCGGCGGGCTGCCGGGCACCGCGACGTTCACGGTGACGAACCTCGGGTCCCAGCCGGCCGAGGACGTCACGCTCACGACGACGTTCCCCGGGCTCGTGACGACGACGGGCGGCGACCCGTGCACGTCCGGTCCCGGCGTCTGCGCGCTCGGGACGGTCGCGCCGGGCACACCACGCGTCGTCGAGGCGACCCTGCGCGCCGCGGCCGTGACCGGTCCCCCGCAGAGCGGGCTCGTCACGGGTGTCGTCGGCACGTCGTCGCCCGACCCCGTCGCCGCCGACGACACCGCGAGCGCACCTGTCGAGGTGCGGGCGCCCGAGCTGCTCGTCGTGCCGACCGTCCTGCGGCCCGGCGGCGTCGCGTTCGTCAACGGCCGCTGGTTCCCGCCCGGCGAGCCCGTCCGGCTCTCGTGGTCCACCGGGATCATGAGCGCACCGGGCCCGTACGTCCCGCTGGCCGACGGGTCCTTCCAGGCGTCTGTGCCCGTCGTCGCCGACACGATCCTCGGCCCGCGCCGCATGGTCGGGACCGGCACGTCACCCGGTCCGCTGTTCGGGGAGGTCGACACCGACCTGCTGGTGAACCCGAGCTCGGTCGCCGCCCCCGACTTCCTGTTCCGGAGGTGACGTCGTGATCGGCTCGGTCGACGAGGCGCTGCGCGCGCTGGTCCGTGAGGCGGTGGACAGCACGTCCGTCGAGGTCGTGCTCGACGCCCCGACGAAGGACTGGGCCGCGCGCCGCAACGCACCCACGGTCGACATGTACCTGTACGACCTGCGCGAGGACCTGCGGCGACGGTCGCGCGGGTTCCTCGAGAACCGGGTCGAGGGCGCGGTGCAGACCCGGTTCCAGCCGCCGCGGCACTTCCGGCTGTCCTACCTGGTCACCGCATGGACGCAGCGCCCGGAGGACGAGCACCGGCTGCTCGACGCGGTGCTCGTGCACCTGCTGCGGTTCGACGCCCTCCCCGCGCGCGTGCTCGAGGAGCGGCTCGTCGCCGCGGGTGCGCGCGTCCCGCTGTTCGTCGGCCTGCCGCCGCCCGAGGACCGCGGGTTCGCGGACGTCTGGTCCGCGCTCGGCGGTGAGCTCAAGCCGTCGATCGACGTCGTCGTCGACGTGCCCGTCCTCACGCCCGTGCCCGGCGACGTCCTCGGACCTCCCGTGCAGCAGCCGCTCACGGTCGACCTGCGGGACACCGACGGTGGGGGCACCGACACGGGCGTGCACCGGCACGTGCCACCCCCGCCGTCCGCGCCCGACGGCTCTCCGGGGTCGGCGTCCGGGTCGTCGTCGAGCGGCGACGGGCGCGGCGGTGCCCGGCCCGTCGCGCGCGCCCGGAGGCGGCGGTGAGCGCGGAGCCCGCCGGACGGGACCGGGCCGGTGCCGCGTTCGGGTTCGACACGGGTGCCGCGCCCGCGGTCGCGGCCGGTGCCGGACCCCGAGCCGCGCGGGCAGGCGACGCGAGCACCGCGCACGTCCTGGCCCGGCTCGCGGCCGTCGAGGAGCGCGTGCGGGCGCTCGTCGCCCGGCGGCGCGTCGGCGACCCGCAGCCCGACGACCCGTTCCGCGGGCTGTACCTCAACGACGAGACCGTCGACCGGCTGCTCGCCGGGCACGGCACCGAGGTCCTGTCCGCCGAGGTCGACGACCGGACGCGCGCGGCCGAGCAGGCCGCCGACGCCGCCGAGGCCGCGGGCCACGTGCTGCGGCTGCGCACGCTGACCCGCGCGTTCGCGCTCGACGACCTCGACGTGGAGCTGCTGCTGGTGGCACTCGCGTGCGAGGTCGACGTGCGGTTCGAGCAGCTCTTCGGCTACCTCAACGACGACGTGACGCGACGACGGCCGTCCGCCGCGGTCGCGCTCGCGCTGTGCGGCGTGCCCCTCGCGTCGGCGTCCGGGCGGCACCGGCTGCAGCACGGCCCTCTCGTGCGCGGCGGGCTGCTCGAGGTCGAAGACCCCGACCGGCCGCTGCCGGGCCGCCCGTTGCGCGTGCCCGACCGGGTCGTCGGGCACCTGCTCGGCGACGACGCGCCCGACCCCGCGCTCGCGTCGGTGCTGGTCGACGACGAGGACGTGCCGTGGGGCGACCCGGGCCGGCTCGTCGCCGCGCTGTCCGCCGGGGCGCCGCTCGTCTACCTGCGGGAGCCGCCCACCGGGTCCGGGCGCGTGCTCGCCGTCCGGGCGCTGCAGGCCGCGGGACGCGGTGCGCTCGTCGTCGACGGTGCCGCGGTCGCGGCCGTGCCCGACCCGGAGACCATCGCCCGGACCGCGGCGCGCGAGGCGCTGCTCACGGGCGCGGGTCTCGTCGTGATCGGCACGGAGCCGCTCACGGACCAGCCGCGCGCGTCGCGGGCGCTGCTCGCCGCGTCGCCCGTGCTCGTCGTCGGGCGCACGACCTGGGACCCGACGTGGAGCGAGTGGCCGCCGCTGCTGCTCGACGTGCCGCCGTCGACCGTCGCCGAGCGCACGACGCTCTGGCAGCAGTCGCTCGGCCGGTCGACCGACGGGGCGTCCGACGGCGACCCGATCGACACCGCGCGCACGACCGCGCCCTACCTGCTGCGTCCCGAGCAGGTCACGCGCGCGGCGCGCGCCGCGCGGCAGCAGGCCACGCTCGACGGCGGGCTCACCGCCGAGCACGTGCGCGTCGGCGCACGTGCCGAGAACGGGACCGCGCTCGAACGGCTCGCCCGGCGCATCGAGCCCGCGGTCGGCTGGGACGACCTCGTGCTGCCGCCCGACGTGCTCGGCTCGCTGCAGGAGGTCGCGACGCGCGCACGGTTCCGCGAGCAGGTGCTCGGCGACTGGCGCATGCGTCCCGGCGGCGGGCGCGGGCACGGCGTCGCGGCGCTGTTCGCGGGCGACTCCGGCACGGGCAAGACGATGTCCGCCGAGGTCGTCGCGCACGAGCTCGGGCTCGACCTGTACGTCGTCGACCTCGCGACCGTCGTCGACAAGTACATCGGCGAGACCGAGAAGAACCTCGAGCGGATCTTCGCCGGAGCCGCCGGGGTCAACGCGGTGCTGCTGTTCGACGAGGCCGACGCCGTGTTCGGGCGGCGCAGCGAGGTCAAGGACGCGCACGACCGGTACGCCAACATCGAGTCCGCGTACCTGCTCCAGCGCATGGAGACGTTCGACGGGCTCGCGATCCTCGCGACCAACCTGCGCGCGAACATCGACGACGCGTTCATCCGCCGGCTCGACGTCGTCGTCGACTTCCCCGTGCCCGACGCCGGGCAGCGCGTCGCCCTGTGGGACCGCAGCCTCGGGGTCCTGGTGCCGCGCGACCCCGACGTCGACCTGACGTTCTGCGCGGACGCCTTCGAGCTCGCCGGCGGGGCCATCCGGTCCGCCGCCGTGACCGCTGCGTACCTCGCCGCGCAGGACGGCGGGACCGTCGCGATGCGTCACGTCGTCGCGGCCGTGTACCGCGAGTACCGCAAGCTCGGGCGTCTCACCCTGCCCAGCGAGTTCGGCCACTACTGGAGCCTGCTCGCCTGACCTCCGGGCCGCCCTGCCCGATCGGGCCGAGCGGAGTGCCCGACGGGGTGGACCGGGCGCTCCTGCCGGGCGGCGGCGTGCGGTGGCAGCGTCGAGCGGGTCGAGGAGGACCTGCGTCGAGAGGGGCCGACGATGCACAGCCACGACCACCTGGAGGGCACCGAGACGCTGCGGCCCAAGGCCGCCCGCGCCGACGAGCGCGACACCGCCCCGGTCGTCGCGCGCGCGCTCGCGGAGGGACGCCCGGACCGGCTCGACGCGAGCGGGCTCACGTACCTGCAGCGGACCGCGGGGAACGCGTCGACGGCGGGCCTGGTCGAGGAGGAGCGCTCGCCCGTGCTCGACGTCGTCGGGTCCGGCGGCGGCCGCCCGCTCGACGCGGACACGCGCGCGGACATGGAGGGCCGGCTCGGTGCCGACTTCGGGGACGTCCGGGTCCACACCGACGGGGCGGCGTCCGACTCGGCGCGCTCGGTGGGGGCGCACGCGTACACCGTCGGCTCGGACATCGTGTTCCAGCGCGACGCGTACGACCCGACGTCCACGGCGGGCCGCACGACGCTCGCGCACGAGCTGACGCACGTCGTCCAGCAGCGCAGCGGACCCGTCGACGGCACCCCGACGGGGAGCGGCATCAGCGTCTCCGACCCGGGCGACCGGTACGAGACGGCCGCCGCCGCGAACGCCGAGCGCGTCATGGCCGACCCCGCGCCGGCCGCCGCGACCGCCTCCCCCGACGCCGCCCGCGCCGCCGACGCCACCGTCGTGGCGCAACGCCAGGACGAGGAGGAGCCGGCGGAGGAGGAGCAGGTCCAGGGCTCGTTCGTCCAGCGCGAGGAGGCCGCCGAGGAGGAGATGGAGGAGGGCTGAGCCCGCACGGACGTCCGGCTCGCGCCGACGCCCGATCGGGCAACCACACCGGCCCTCAGGGGCGTCCGGGCGGACCACCGCCCTCCCGACCGCCCGCAGCACGCTGACCAGTACGACTCCCTGTGCCCGAAGGAGGGGACATGCCGACCTACCTGTCACCCGGCGTCTACGTCGAGGAGGTGGAGGCGGGCACCCGGCCCATCGAGGGGGTCGGGACGTCCGTCGCCGCGTTCGTCGGCCTGGCGGCGAAGGGACCGTTCAACACGCCGACGCTCGTCTCGAACTGGACGCAGTACGCCGAGACGTTCGGCGACTTCCTGCCGAACTCGTACCTCGCGCACTCCGTGTACGGGTACTTCCTCAACGGCGGCTCGAACGCCTACGTGGTCCGGATCGGCGCCGACGGTGCCGCCGCCGACGACCCCGAGGCGCAGCCGCGCACCCGCACCTCGCCGAAGGCGCTGCCCGCGGTCCCGCAGGCCGTGCTGGGCGCGTACAAGGTGTCGGCGTCGGACAAGGCGCCGAAGACGAAGAAGCTCAGCGTCGAGGTGGCCGAGCCGGGCGGCGACAACCCGCCGGACGACCACTTCAAGCTGGTCATCCACGTCGACGGCAAGGCGACCGAGACGTACGACCACGTCACCACCAAGCGCGGCGACGACAACGTCGCGACCAAGGTGAACGCGCAGTCGAAGCTCGTCACGATCGAGGAGCTCGCCAGCGGCAGCGCGCTGGCGAAGCCGGACAAGGGCATCGCGGACCTCGTCGAGCCCGAGCCGGAGCCCGAGCCGCCCGCCACGGGCGACCTCGGCGCCGACGACTACATCGGCGACGCGGCCGACCGCACCGGGTTCTCGGGCCTGGAGGCGATCGACGAGATCACGATCGTCGCCGTCCCGGACCTCGTCGCCGCGCTCGAGCAGGGCGCGATCGACCTGGAGACGTTCCAGGCCGTGCAGCTCGCCGTCATCGCGCACTGCGAGCTCATGGGCGACCGCATGGCGATCCTCGACCCGCCGCCCGGGCTCGGCCCGCAGGCGATCAAGGACTGGCGCGTCGACACCGCGGGCTACGACTCCAAGTACGCGACGCTGTACTGGCCGTACATCAAGGTGTTCGACCCCGCGTCCGGCTCGAACAAGTTCGTGCCGCCGTCGGGCCACATGGCCGGCATCTGGGCGCGCAACGACGACACGCGCGGCGTGCACAAGGCGCCCGCGAACGAGGTCGTCCGCGGGGCGATCACGCTGCAGACGCAGATCACGCGCGCCGAGCACAACCTGCTCAACCCGGTGGGGATCAACGCGATCCGCACGTTCCCCGGCCGCGGGGTGCGCGTCTGGGGCGCCCGGACCCTGTCGTCCGACCCGGCCTGGCGCTACGTCAACGTGCGGCGGCTCTTCAACTACCTCGAGGAGTCGATCCTCATCGGCACCCAGTGGGTGGTGTTCGAGCCGAACGACGACGCGCTGTGGGCCCGCATCCGCCGGACCATCTCCGCGTTCCTCGTCAACGAGTGGCGCAAGGGCGCCCTGTTCGGGCTCAGCCCCGAGGAGGCGTTCTTCGTCCAGTGCGACCGGGAGACGAACCCCGCCGAGGGGATCGACGCGGGCCAGGTCGTCTGCCGCATCGGGGTCGCGCCGGTCAAGCCCGCCGAGTTCGTGATCTTCCAGCTCTCGCAGTTCTCCGGCGGCACGAGCCTCGTCGGCGAGTGACCGGTCCCGACGACCACAGGAACGGTGAAACATGGCACTCCCCGACACCTTCGACCTCGCCACCGCGTACTCGTTCTCGGTGAAGATCGACGGCATCCAGATCCCGCACGTCATGGAGGTCAGCGGGCTCAAGGCCGAGGTCGACAAGGTCACCTACCAGCAGCAGGCGTCCGACGGGAAGTTCGTCACGCGCCAGATGATGGGCCGCCAGAAGGCCGGCGAGTTCAAGGTCAAGCGCGGCCTCACCGACTCGACGACCGTCACGGACTGGCTCAAGGCGGTCTTCGAGGGCAAGCTCGCCGACGCCCGCAAGACGGCCGAGGTCGCGATCTACACGTCCGACAACCAGCTGCTCAAGCGGATGAACTTCCGCAACGTGTGGGTCAAGGACGTCGAGCTCGGCGGCACCCTCAAGGCCGGGTCCACCGAGCCGCTGTCCGAGACGTTCACGGTCTGCTGGGACGAGATGGAGTTCGCCTGATGCGACGCTCCCTGCCCGTCCAGCTGGACGCGCCCGAGGTCGACGAGGTGCCCGCCGGCACACCGTCGGCCTCGGCCGTCCGGCGGGACGCGCTGCGCACCGAGTTCGACTTCCAGCTCCCGCGCGGGTACCTGGACGGCGACGGCGTGCTGCACCGGCACGGCACCATGCGGCTCGCGACGGCCCGCGACGAGCTGCTGCCCCTGTACGACGCGCGCGTGCAGGAGAACCCGGCCTACACGACGGTCGTGCTGCTGAGCCGCGTCATCACGTCGCTCGGCACACTCGGCGCGGTCACGCAGAGCGTCGTCGAGAACATGTTCGCGTCCGACGTCGCGTTCCTGCAGGACCTGTACCGCCGCATCAACGCCGAGGGGCACACGCGCGCCGCCGTGACGTGCCCGTCGTGCCGGCACCGCTTCGACGTCGACATCTCCGGTGGGCGCCTGGGGGAATCGTGACGTACGCGCCGGCCCGCATCCGGGAGGAGGTCGCGTACGTCGCCTACCACTTCCACTGGTCCCACGACGAGATCCTCGACCTCGAGCACCCGCAGCGGCTCGCCTACGTCCAGGAGATCGCGGCGATCAACCGCCGCATGAGCGAGGAGCGCTGACGTGCGCTGGCCGTGGCAGCGGGACGCTGGAGTCCCGCCCGTCGCCGACCCCGGGACGCGCGCGTCGCACCCGGGTGCCGGTGTCGTGGCGGGCGCGGCACCTGGCGCCGGACCGTCGGCGGCAGCGTCGGCGGGCGCGTCGGCGGCTCCGACCGCGGCCGCCACGGCCGCGGACGCGCCCGGTGCGCGGGAGTCGACCTCCGGGTGGGCGTTCCTCCCGCCGCTGCAGCGGACCGTCCGGCCCGTCGAGCTGACCAGCCGCCCCGTCGCGTTCCTCGCCGACCTGCCCACGCGCGCGGCGCTGCCGTTCACCGGGTCGATGACGCACGTCGTCGACCACCGCGCCCCGTCGGGCGTCGTCGACGGCGACGGCGACCGCTCCGCCCCGCCCGTCCAGCGGTCCGCCGACGTGGACCTCACGCTCCTGCCCCCCGCACCGCGTGCCGCCGCCCCCGTGCAGCGCCGCACCGGCGGCCTCGTGGGCCTCGACTCGGCGCCGGCGGGAACGCCACGACTGCGGGCCGTGCCCGTGGACCCGCCGGCGCCGGACGTCCCGACCGTCACTCCGGCGGGCCCGCCCGCGGACACCCCCCGGGGCGGGGACGGCTGGACCGCCGACGGGTGGACCGCGCCCGGTGGGACCGACGCTCCCGCCTCCGAGGGGTCCTGGCGCGACGGCGACGCGACGACGGTGCCGATCGGGCCACCGCCACCGCCGCCGACCGTCGCCCCCGCAGCGCCCGCGGCACCCGCAGTGCCCGCGCGGGCCGACGGTGGCGCCGCCGTGCAGCGCCGCGTGGGCCTCGGGGCACCGATCAGCCGATCACCGCTCGCGAGCGCGCCGCCGGACCTGCCGCTCGTGCCGCGCGACGCGAGCACGTCCGCGCATGCGGCGGGCTCCCCCACCGCACCGGCGGACCGGCGGACCGCCGGCTCGGCACCCGTCGCCGGGGAGCACCTGGCCGCACAGCCGGCGTCGGGCGGTGACGGTGACGCTCGGCCGTCCGCTGGTGCGACGTCGGCGGCGTCGGCCGTGCAGCGGTCGACCGACGCCCCCGGCGGCGGCCGCGCCGAGCCCGGGTCCACGTCCGCCGAGGTCGTGCAGCGGTCGACCAGCCTCTCGGGCGGTGTCCCGGCCGTGCACGTCGACGCGCCCGCGCCGACCGGCGCGCCCCCGCTGGACCTCGTCCGACCGTCGTCGGACGGGCCGTCGGCGGCGAGCGTGGGCGCCGACGGGCCCGTCGGGCGGGCAGGTCGTGACGTCGACGGGTCGACGACCGTCGCGGGTGCAGGACCGAGCACCGCCGACGCGTCGGGCGACCGCGGCTCGAGCGACGACGGCACGTCCGCCGCACACCGCGCAGCCGGCTCCGGTGGCGCCTCCCGCGCGAGCGGCGGCTCCCCGTCGACCGCCGGGCCGAGCGACGCGAGCTCGCCGCCGCCCCTCGGGACCAGCGCCGCAGCCCACAGGACGGTCGGTGACGCGCCGAGCGTCCAGCGCGCCGTCGGGGACCCGCGGACGCCCGGCGGACCGGGGGCGCTCACGGCACCAGACTCGGCGTCCGCGTCGAGCCGGGCCGACACCCCCGGCGGGTCGTCGGCCCCCGCCGTCCGTCCCGCCGCACCGCGGCCGGCACCCTCGTCGGCGGACGCGCTCGCCGTGGTGCAGCGGCGCACCGACGCGGGTGCGTCGACCGGGGACGGCGCGGCACGCGCGACAGGTGACGCTGCCGTGCCGTCGACGCTGCTGCCCGCCACCGACGCCGCCGTGAGCCAGGGCGCAGCGGACGCGCCCGGCGGGCGGACCGCGCACGGCGCTGCCGGCGGCGGCGAGACCGGGTCGGCACCCGACGGTCCGGGCCCGAGCGCGGGCGGGTCCGGCGCACGTCGGACGGACGCGACGGGCACCACGGACGCGACGAGCACCTCGGGCACCGGGGCCGCGGTGGCGGACGCACCACTGCCCGCGGGCGCACCCGCGTCGTCGAGCCTGCTCGCCGCGGCCGCCCTCGACGCGTCCGTGCCGGGGTCCGTCCCCACGCTCGGCGACGCGGCCCCCCTGACGACCGGCCCGGCGGCCGACGGGGCCGGGCCGACGACCGGGTCGGGCGCGGGACCGGGGGGCGGCGGTGCCGGACCTGCCGCGGACCTCCCGCTCGCCGCCCCTGCCACCCCCGTGCCCCCGGCCGCCCCGGCTGCTCCCGCTGCGGACCTCACGCTCGCGACGCCCCCGGCGCGCGTCCAGCGGTCGACCGGGTCGCCCACCGGCGCCGGGGCGACGTACGGCCCCGACCGGCGCGTCCCCTCCGGCGGTGCGCAGCCCCTGCGCGGCACGACGACGTCCCACGAGCCGGGCGGGACGACGACCACCCCCGCGAGCGGCACGTCGCACGGCACCCCGACGACCGAGGGCCCGACGTCGGCGCCGACAGCGAGCGCCACGGTCGTCCAGCGCGCGGTCCCCGGCGACCACCCGACCGCACCGGCAGCACCGGCCGCACCGACCGCACCTGCCGGCAGCGCCGACACGGCCGACACCGACGGCCCGGCGTGGACCGAGCCGTCGCCCACGGCACCCCCGGGCGGCGGTGCGGCCGTGCCGCTCGGCGCCCCCCGCGCCGCGGCCGCGCCGGACCTCCCGCTCGTCGCACGCCCGACCGCCGCGCCGGACGCGACGGCCTCGGCGGGACCGGGCGCGACGACCGGCGCGGGTCCCGCGCAGGCGCTGAGCGTCGGACCCCTGCTCGCGGGCCGCCCGGCGCCGGTGCAGCTCGCCGACCGCCCCCCGACCCTGCTGGCCGGTCAGGTCGCGACGCGTCGCGCGGTGCCGGTCCAGCGCACCGTCCCCGGTGCCCCCGCTCCCGCGAGCCCGCGGACGGGTGGCGCGACGCTGACCACGCCCGTCCTCGACCGCACCCGCGGGGGTGGCGCGTCGGCGGTCGGGGCCGTCGCGTCCCGCCGCGCGGACGGGTCGACGGACCCGGTGCCGAGCCACGGCGCCGACCTGGCCGTGGCCCTGACGGGCACGTCGCCCGCACGCTCCACGACGCACCCGGACGCTGCCGACGACTCCCGGCCCACGGACGTGCCCGCCGTGCTCCCCGTGCCGTCCGCCACCGCCTCGCCCGTCGACGGAGCCCTCGTGACCCTCCAGCGCACGTCCGCGCCGGGCACGTCCGCGACCACCGACCGGCCCCTGACGCCCCTCTCCCCAGGCGGTGCCGGGGCGCCGGTCGGCCCGACGGTGTCCCGGCCGACGACGCCGGTCCGCGCCGACGCCTCGTCGGCCGACACCACCGCGACCGGGACGACGGAGGTGCCGGGCCCCCTGCCGCTGGTCCAACGCCGCGTCGAGCCCACGTCGACGCCGCCCACGCTCCCGCCGGAGCCCCCCGCGGCACCGCCCACGGTCCAGCGCAGCGACGACGCCGCTCCCCCGCCACCGGTCGCGACGCCGGTCGCCGCCGCCGACGCCGCGGGCGCGGCACCGGAGGGGTCGGGCGCGTCACCGTTCGCGACGGCGACGCCGGCGGACCTCGACGAGCTGGCCCGGCGGCTCATGACGCCGCTCATGCGCCGCGTGCGCGGGCAGCTGCTCGTGGACCGCGAGCGCCGCGGCACGCGGATCGACCGATGACGAGCAGCACGAGCAGCACGAGCAGCACGAGCGCCACGACGAGCGGGAGGAGGGACCGATGCTGGAGGACACCGCGACAGCCGTCGGGCTGCAGTACGTCGTGACGGTCGACGGGCACAAGCTCGGCACGTTCGCGTCGTGCGAGGGCCTCGGGCTGGAGGTCGTCGTGGAGAGCCGCGAGGAGGGCGGCTTCAACACGGGCGTCTGGCAGCTGCCGACGCGCGTGAAGTACCCGAACGTCAAGCTCACGCGCCCGCTGGGCAAGGAGACGGCGGACGTCATGGCGTGGCTGTCGACGGTCAGCCAGGGGCTGGTCGCGACGACGGCGAGCATCGAGGCGCGCACGACGGACGGCACGACGGTCGTGCGGTGGACGTTGCAGGGCGTCGTGCCGATCCGCTGGACGGGCCCGTCGCTGACGCCGGACACGACGAAGGTCGTGACGGAGACGCTCGAGCTCGCGCACCACGGCTTCGGCAAGGGGGCGTGACGTGGGATCCGCGACGGGGTTCAACGCGAGCGCGGCGTCGGCGGCACCGGCGGGCGCGTCGACGCTGACGCACGCGAAGCTCGACCTGCACGAGCCGTCGAAGGACGGCGCCCTGGACAAGCCGGGGCCGCTCATCGGGTCGGTGGACTTCCAGTTCAACCCGAAGGAGCTGACGCTCCAGAAGTCGGCGAAGTGGACACGCCCGACGACGAAGGGCAGCAAGCGGTCGAGCCCGCCGCAGTACCAGGGGCCGCAGCCGTCGAAGCTGACGCTCGAGATGTTCCTCGACGAGTCGGTGTTCTTCGACCCGGCGAAGAAGCAGGACGGGTCGGTCGTCAAGACGGTGGAGCAGCTGTTCAAGTGCTGCGTGCCGACCGACGCGTCGCACGGCCAGAAGAAGGACTCCCCGCCGTGGGTCAAGTTCTCGTGGGGCGGCCTGACGGGGTTCCTCGCGTACATCGAGCAGGTGCAGGTGAAGTACACGCTGTTCACGCCTGCGGGGCTGCCGGTGCGGGCGGTGTGCACGGTGACGCTGCAGGAGCTCGCGGGCGAGCCCCCGGGCACGAACCCGACGTCGGGCGGCCGGGTGCCGCACCGCGAGCACGTGGTCGTGCAGGGCGACACGCTGCCGGGCGTCGCGTACCAGGAGTACGGCGACGCGTCGTTGTGGCGGGCGGTCGCGGACGTCAACGGCGTCGACGACCCGGCGCGGCTGCGTCCCGGGCGGCGGCTGCTGCTGCCGACGGCCGACGAGCTGCTGCGTCAGGCGCCCCCGACGGCCCCGCGCACGCCGCTGACGACACCGCGCGCGGGCTCGCCCGCGGTGACCCCCGCACCGCGCAGGGAGGTGGCCGGTGCCGTTCGGTGAGGAGCACAGCGCGACGCTGCTGATCACGGTCGACGGGACGCCCCTGCCGGCCGACGTCGCGCCGCTGCTCGTGTCCGGGTACGTCGACAGCGCGCGCAGCGTGCCGGACCTGTTCGTGCTGCGGTTCTCCGACGAGCACGGGACCGTCCTGAAGAAGGGCGGGTTCGCGATCGGCGCGCAGGTCCAGCTCCAGGTGCAGTCGAGCGGCCCGGGTGGCCCGAAGCCGCTGCTCAAGGGCGAGGTCACGGCGGTCGAGGCGGAGCTCGACCCGGAGGGGCTGCACACGGTGGTGCGCGGCTACGACGTGTCGCACCGCCTGTTCCGGGGTCGCCGGATGGAGGCGTACCGGAAGATGAAGCCGGGCGAGATCGTCCGCAAGGTCGCGCAGCGCGCGGGGCTCGCGGTGGGCACGGTCTCGTCGCAGGGGTCCGTGATCGAGCACGCGGTGCAGGACGACGTCGACGACTGGACGTTCGTGTCGACGCTGGCCGACGAGCTCGGCTGGGTGCTGCGCGTCGTCGACGGCAAGCTCCAGGCCGGGCCTCCCGCGCAGGCGACCGCGGCGCCCGCGACGAGCGGCGAGGCCCGCAAGGACCCGCTCGTGCTGGAGAAGGGCGTCAACCTGCAGTGGCTGCGCGCGACCGTGACCGCCGCCGGGCAGGTGCCCGACGTCGAGGTCCGCAGCTGGGACGTGAAGCAGAAGAAGGCGCTGGTCGGCACGGCCACCGCGACGACGGTGAGCGCGCAGCTCGCCGACGCCGACCCGGTGAAGCTCGCGAAGAAGTTCGGCGGCCCGACGCTCGTCGAGTCCGCGTCGTCGCTCGACACGCAGGCCGCGGTGAACGCGCGCGCGAAGGCGCTCGCGGACCGGATCGCGGGCGGGTTCGCGGAGCTCGAGGGCGCGGCGCACGGCAACCCGGCGCTGCTCGCGGGCGGGTCGGTCGCGGTGCGCGGGATCGGCTCGCCGTTCGACGGGCAGTACGTGCTGACCGCGGTGCGGCACGACTTCGACGCCGAGGGCGGGTACGTCACGTCGTTCACGGTCGCGGGCGCGTCCGAGCGGTCGCTGCTCGGCACCGTGCTCGGGTCGACGGGCGGCGGGCTGGGCGTCGCGGGCGGTCCGACGGGTCGCACGCCGACGCTCGGCGTCATGCAGGCGATCGTCACCGACGCCAAGGACCCCGAGGCGCTCAACCGTGTCCGCATCACGCTCCCCGTGCACTCCGACACGTACGAGTCGGGGTGGGCGCGCGTCGTGCAGCCGGGAGCGGGCGCGTCGCGCGGCACGGGCATGCTGCCCGAGGTCGGCGACGAGGTGCTCGTCGCGTTCGCCGAGGGCGACCTGGGCCAGCCGTACGTCCTGGGCGGGCTCTACAACGGCAAGGACAAGCCCGACGCGGACCAGGTCGGCAGCTCCGACGGCAAGATCCAGAAGCGCGTCTTCGTGTCCCGGACCGGCATGCGCGTCGAGCACCTGGAGAAGCCCGGTGCGGAGGAGCTGACGATCTCGACGAACGCCGGTGCGCAGAAGATCCGGCTCGTCCAGAAGCCCGACGCGGCGATCGAGATCATCTCGGAGGGCCCGGTCACCGTCACCGCGAAGAAGGAGGCGACGGTCACCGCGCAGAAGGACGTCTCGGTGACGAGCCAGACCGGCGCGGTCAAGGTCAAGGGCGTCGACGTGACGATCGAGGGCTCGAAGTCGGTCGCCGTGAAGGGTCCGCAGGTCACCGTCGAGGGCACCGCGAGCGCCGAGGTCAAGGGCGCCGCCGTCAAGGTCGCCGCCCAGGGCACGGCCGAGCTGTCCGCGACCGGCATCACCACCGTCCGCGGCTCGCTCGTGAAGATCAACTGAGGGGGCGCGACGTGGGCCAGGAGTTCATCGGCGCCGGGTGGGCGTTCCCCGTGCGCACCGACGCGACGGGCCGCATCGCGCTGTCCCGCGAGGGCCGCGAGATCGAGGAGAGCATCCGTCTGATCCTCGCGACGGCCCCCGGCGAGCGTCCGATGCGACCCGAGTTCGGCTGCGCGGCGCACGACCACGTGTTCGCCCCGGCGGACGCGTCGACCGCGGGCGCGATCGCCGACGCCGTCCGCGTCGCGCTCGACCGGTGGGAGCCGCGCATCGACCTGCAGGACGTCCTGGTGCGCTACGACGAGGTCGACCGCGGCCTGCTGTACATCGACGTGCAGTACGCGCTGCGCGGCACGAACGACCCCCGCAACCTCGTCTTCCCCTTCTACACGATCCCCGACGAGCGCCCCGGCACCCCCGCGGGCACGGGCGCCGCCGGGCCGACGGGCGGAGGTGCCTGACGTGCTGCCCACCCCGAACCTCGACGACCGGCGGTTCCAGGACCTCGTCGACGACGCGAAGCGCATGGTGCAGCGACGCTGCCCGGAGTGGACCGACCACAACGTGTCCGACCCGGGCGTGACGCTCATCGAGACGGTCGCGTTCATGGCGGACGAGCTGTTCTACCGGCTCAACCGCGTGCCCGACCGGCTGTACGTCGCGTTCCTCGACCTGCTGGGCGTCACGCTGCACCCGGCCGGCGCGGCGACCGTCGACGTGACGATGTGGCTGTCCGCGCCGCAGCCGGAGACGGTCGTCGTGCCCGAGGGCACCGAGTCCGCGACGCAGCGCGGCGAGGGCGAGGAGCCCGTCGTGTTCGCGACGACCGCGGAGCTGCGCATCCCGCCGCGCGAGCTGCGGCACGTGCTCACGCAGCGCCCGGGCGGCGAGCCCGTCCCGCACGACGAGCAGCTCTCCTTCCGCGAGCAGTTCCCCGTCTTCGCGGACGTCCCGCAGCTCGACGACGTGCTGCTGCTCGGGCTCGACGACGCGGCCCCGTCGTGCGTCGTCGTCCTGCGCTTCGACTCGGACGTGCAGGGCGTCGGCGTCGACCCGCGCCACCCGCCGATCGTCTGGGAGGCGTGGGACGGCCGGTCGTGGGTGTCGTGCGACGTCGACAGCGACGGCACGGGCGGCCTCAACCGGCCGGGCGACGTGGTGCTGCACGTCCCGCCGACGCACACCGCGCACGTGCTCGCCGACCGCCGCGCGGGCTGGCTGCGCTGCCGCGTCGTCCCGCCGGACACCGACTACACGGGCTACTCGGCGTCGCCGACGGTGCGTGAGGCGAGCGCGTTCACGATCGGCGGGACCGTCGCGGCGATCCACGCGGCGACGGTCCTGGACGAGGTCGTCGGGCTGTCCGAAGGGACGTACGCGCAGGTCTTCCCGCTCGAGCACGGGCCTGTCGTCGCGGGTCCGCCGCTCACGCTGGAGGTCGCCGCCGGGCCCGGCTGGGACACCTGGACCGAGGTCGACTCGTTCGCGGGGCACGAGCCGGACGACCAGGTGTTCCGCGTCGACCGCGCCGCGGGCGAGCTGCACCTCGCGCCGGCCGTCCGCGAGCCCGACGGGACGCTGCGCGCGTACGGCGCGGTCCCGCCCAAGGGCGCGCCGATGCGCCTGCCCCGCTACCGCACCGGCGGCGGGCCCGACGGGAACGTCGCCCCCGGGACCATCCAGGTGCTGCGCGGCGCGGTCCCGTTCGTCGACCGCGTCTCCAACCGGCGGGCCGCGGTCGGCGGCGTCGCGGCGGAGAACGTCGACGAGGCGAAGGAGCGCGGACCGCTCGCGCTGCGCGTCCGCGACCGGGCCGTCACGACCGAGGACTACGAGGAGATCGCACGGGCCGCGACGACCGGCGTCGCACGCGTCCGCGCGGTGGCCGCGGGCGACGGCGCCGACGCCGGGGCTGTGCGCGTGCTCGTCGTGCCGACCGCCGTCCCCGACGCCGCGGGGATGCTGCGGTTCGAGGACCTCGTGCCGCCCGCCGACACGCTCGCCGCGATCGCCGACCACCTCGACGACCGCCGGCCCGTCGGCGCGCGCGTGCTCGTCGAGCCGCCGTTCTACCAGGGCGTCACCGTCGTCGCGCGCCTGTCCCCCCGCCCCCGCGCCGACGTCGCGCTGCTCGCGACCGAGGCCGAGCGCGCGCTCTACCGGTACTTCGACCCGCTCACGGGCGGGCCGGACGGCGACGGCTGGCCCTTCGGCCGGCCCGTCCAGGCAGGCGAGGTCTACGCGGTCCTCCAGCGGCTGTCCGGCACCGAGCTCGTCGAGGACGTCAAGCTGTTCGCCGCCGACCCCATCACCGGCCGCCGCGGCGAGGCCGTCCAGCGCATCGACCTCGACAAGCACGCGCTCGTCTTCTCCTTCCGGCACCAGGTGCGGGTGGCGAAGCGCTGATGCCCGACGTGCGCAGCAGGCGCGGCATGGTCGACGGGCTCACGACGCCCGTCCCGATCGGCACGCGCCTGCCCGCCGTCCTCCAGGAGGACGACTTCCTGCTGCGGTTCGTCGCCGCGATCGACGACACGTTCGCGCCCGTCCACCTCACGCTCGACGCGCTCGCCGCGTACGTCGACCCGCACCTCGCGCCCGCCGACTTCCTCGAGTGGCTGTGCGCGTGGGTCGGCATCGAGCCCGACCAGACGTGGAGCGTCGAGCGCCGGCGCGAGGTCGTCGCGCACGCGTCCGCCGTGCACCGGTGGCGCGGCACGACGCGCGGCGTCGCCGAGGCCGTGCGGCTCGTCGTCGACGGCGACGTCGAGGTCACCGACACCGGCGCCGCCGGCTGGTCCGCGACCCCCGGCGGCCCGGTCCCCGGGGAGGCCGTGCCCGGCCTGCTCGTCCGCGTCCGCGCGAGCGGTCCCGTCGACCGGCGGCGCGTCGAGCGCGTCGTCGCCGCCGTGACCGCCGCGCACGTGCCCTTCACGCTCGACCTGGAGGAGGAGACCTCATGATCGTGTGCCCGTCGTGCGGCAGCCGGAACGAGGACGACGAGCAGTTCTGCGGCGAGTGCGGCAACTACCTCGACTGGGACGAGGTCCAGGTCGTCGAGGAGCCCGCCGCCGTCGCCGCGGCACCGGCCACGCCCGCACCCGTCGTGTCCCCCGCACCTGTCGCCGAGGCCGCACCTGTCGCCGAGCCCGCACCCGCCGCCGGTACGGCGACACGTGAGGTCCCGTCGCCGCGCACCGCCGCCCGCCACCAGGCGACCGACGCACCCGCACCGTCGGGGAGCGGCGACGACTCCCGACGGGTCGCAGACGACGGCGTCCCGGGGGCGGAGGTCGCGGACGCGGCCACCGACCCCGCCGACCCCGCGGCCGCCCAGCGGGACGCCGAGGCACGCGCCGCGGCCGAGCAGGCCGCCGCGGACCAGGCGGCCGCCGAGCGTGCGACCGCCGAACGCCGGGCCGCGGAGCGCGAGGCCGCGGACCGTGCGGCCGCCGAGAAGGCCGCGGCGGAGAAGGCCGCGCGCGACGAGGAGGCCGCGCGTCAGGCTGCCGCCGACGCCGCCGCCGCGCAGCAGGCCGCCGAGGCACGGGCCGCCGCGGAGAAGGCCGCGGCCGAGAAGGCGGCGGCCGAGCGAGCGGCCGAGGAGAAGGCGGCCGAGGAGAGGGCGGCGCAGGAGCGGGCCGCGCGCACCGCCGCCGCGGCGGCGCTCGTCGCCCCGCCTCCCCCGGCGCGTCCCGCGGCCCCCGCCGCGCCGCAGCAGCCCACCGCCGTGAAGCCGGGGGCACCGCAGGCACCGCGCAAGCCGCGCCCCGCGCCGAAGGCCGACGAGGCCCCGCCCGCACCGGGCGACCTCGTCTGCGGGCACTGCGGCGCGGGCAACGCCCCCACGCGCAAGTTCTGCCGCCGCTGCGGCACGAGCCTCGCCGACGCACCGGTCGCGCAGCGCCGGTCGTGGTGGAGCCGGCTGTGGCGCCCCGAGCCCAAGGCCGCGCGCACCGCCGGTTACCGGCCGCCGCGCCGGCGCCGCTTCCCGACGCGGCCCGTCGTCGCGATCGTCGTCATCGGGGCGATCGTCGCCGCGGTGCTCGCGTTCCGGCCCGAGATCGAGCGGGCCAGGATCTCGGTGCTCGACCGCATCCAGGGCAACACCGCCGTCAACCCGACGCAGATCGCCGCGTCGAGCGAGCTCCCCGACCGGCCCGCCAAGCAGATCCGCGACGGCGCGACCAACCTCGCGTGGTCCCCCGCGGCGCCCGGCGACGGCGTCGGGCAGTTCGTCGACATGGCGTTCGCGCAGCCGTTCCGGCTCACGCGCGTGCTCGTCATCCCCGGTGCGTCGGACGTCGAGAAGGACTACCTCGAGGGGTCGAGCCCGCGCGTGCTCACGCTCACCGCCACCACGTCGGCGGGCACGCAGCAGACCGTCGACCTGCCGCTCGCCGACCGCGTCGGCCTGCAGAGCGTCGCGACCGCGATCGACGACGTCGTGGCGATCCGCCTGACCATCAGCTCCACGTACCGCGCGACGCCCGAGACCCACGTGGCGATCGCGGAGGTGGAGCTCCGCGGCCGCTCGTGACGGCCGGACCGGCGGTGACCGGCGACGAGGCGGGCGCGACCACGGGCCCCACAGGCGTGAGCCGCGGTGCGGGACGGCCGCGCAGCGGTGCCGCGCCCGTCGCACGGTCCGCGACGGCGGCCACCGCAGGCGACGGCTCGTCACCGACGGCGACCCCCAGGGTGTCGAGCATGGCCCGGTAGCCCTGCGACGCCCGGTGCGCGGCGGCGGCGTCCCCGGCCGCGGTGAACGCCGTCACGAGCACGCGCCACGCGTGGTCCCGGCACTCGTCGAGCCGGATGGCCCGGGTCGCCGCGGCGACGGCACGGTCGAAGCGGCCGCGCTCCATCTCGAGCTCGGCGAGCTCGACGGCGGCGTCGGCGGCCGTGAGCCGCAACCGCTCACGCTCGGCGACCACCCAGTCCGCGGGCCCGTCCTCGGGCAGCAGGTCGCCGGCGTGCAGGTCGACGGCCCGTGCGAGCTCGGCGCGCGCGCCCGCGTCGTCGCCCGCGGCCCGCAGCCGTCGGGCCTCCCGCACCGCACGGTCGAGCTCGGCGACGTCGCTCGTCGACCCGGGGCGCAGCACGAGCGTGTAGGTCTCGCCGTCGCGCACGACCAGCCGGCTGCTGCGCGTCGGGACGCCCGGCTCGAGCGCGCGCCGTACCGCCGACAGGCTCACGTGCAGGTTGTGCAGCGCCGCGCGCGGGTCGAGGTCGCCCCACAGCGCCTCGGCCAGCTGCTCGCGGTGCACCGGCCGGCCCGCGTGCAGCGCGAGCACCCGCAGCGCGGCGCGGGCCCGCGGACGGACGCCCGACAGGTCCGCGTCGACCCCGTCGACGCGCAGGCGGAACTCCCCCAGGCAGCGGACGTCGACCAGCGGCACGCCGCCCCACACGGGGTCGTCGACCGCGTGGGGCCGCCGCACCGGGGAGCCGGGCGTCGCCGCGTCGAGCACCGCCCACGGCCGCACGTCCACGCCGTGCTCCTCGGCGGTCGCGGTCGCGAGCCCTCGCAGCTCGGCGCCGCCGTCGGGGTCGGTCGCCGCGAGCGCGGCGTACGCGTACGCCAGCGCGCCCGGTGCGCCCGCCCGGCGCGCGACCGCCTCCGCGGTCCGGGCGTCCTCGCGCGCCTCGGGCAGCTGCTGCGCGGCGGACGCGAGCGCACGGCACGCCGTCGTCCAGGCCGCCGGGACCGCCGCGTCGAGGTCGCGCCAGCACCGGTCCAGGTCGTCCCAGACGTCGGGCTCGGCCGACCCCGCGGTCAGCGCGGCGAGCGCCGCCCACGTCCGCACGAGCGCGGCACCCCACGGATCCCCGGACCGTTCCGACCGGGCGGCGATCGCCGCCGCCTCCGCCCTCGCCGTGCGCGTGCCGTCCGCGCCGACCACCAGGCCGTGCGCGAGCCGGGCGAGCCACGGCAGGTCGTGCGCGCGCGCCGCGGTGTGCACGCGGTCGAGCGTCGTGAGCGTCCGCCCGGGGGCTCCGGGCGTGAGGACCGCGTCGGCGAGCGCGGCCCCCAGGGCGAGGGCCGGCGGCGCGTCGGGGTCCGCGGCCGCCCGGCGCAGCGCGTCCCGGCCGGCCCGGTGCGCACCCGCGAGCACGAGGCACAGCCCCTCCGCGAGCGCCCGGTCCACACCGGTGAGCAGCGCGGCGCCCCGCACGGCCGTCGAGGGGTCCCGCCGGGTCGCCGCCCGGACGACGGACGCCCACGAGCCCGCGGCCGTGGACGTCCAGTCGGTGTCGTGCGCGTGCACCGGTGGGCGCGCCGGTGGTGCGTCGCTGCGTGCGACGAGCACGGCCCGTTCCCGCCACGCGAGCGTCGCGGCGGGGCCGAGGTGCGCGGCGTGCGCGGTCCGCAGGTGGCGGTGCAGGACGCGCGGCAGGCGGTAGCGGACGCCGTCGTCGGTCCGCGCGAGCGACCACCGCCGGTCGAGGGTGCGCAGCACGTCCGCGGCGGCGTCGGCCGCCGGGTCCGGGTCCCCGACCAGGTCGGTGACACGCCGGGCGGTGAGGTCGTCGAAGGCCGACCCCCAGTGCAGGACGTCGAGCTGCGCGCGGTCGAGGGGCGCGAGCACCTCGTCGACCAGGTAGTCCCGCGCGTACCCGGTGTCGGTGTCGAGGCTGCGCACCGCGCGTCGCCGGTCCGCGGGCAGCAGCCCCGACGTCGACCGGTGGAACAGGTGCACGGCGGCCGCCCAGCCCTCGGTCTCGTCGGTCAGCAGCTCGACGTCGTCGGGCGCCAGCGGGTGCCCGTACACGTCGCGGAACAGCCGGTCGACCTCCCAGACACGCAGCCGCAGGTCGTCGGCGTCGACCACGGTCGGCGGCGGGAACTCCGACCGCGCGAGGCTGAACGTGGGCCGTCGCACCGTGCCGAGCAGGACGTGCACGTCGGGGGTCGACGGCAGCAGCAGCCGCTCCAGGTCGTCCTCCACGCGCCCGACCAGCAGCTCGTGCGCGTCGTCGAGGACCAGCAGCGTCGGTGCGCGTCGCGCCAGCACCGACCGCCCGACCTCGTCGGGCGCCAGCAGCTCGGTGCGCGTCCCCGACCGCACGGCGATGCCCGCGGGCGTGCAGCGCCCCCACACCACGGGCAGCCGGCTCGTGCGCGCCCACTGCCGCATGACGGTCGTCTTCCCGGACCCGCGCGGGCCCACCACCAGACCGCACCGCGTCGTCAGGACGTCGTCCAGCCGGTGCATCAGTGCACGCCGGACCACGCCTCGCCCGGCGGTCGGGACGCTCGCGCCCACCACCGGGTCGGCGACGGCATCGCGCCCTCGCGACATCGAGCCCCCCGGACCCCCTGGGTGCCGGGCAGCCCCCGTCGCCGGCACCTCTCCGGCGATCCTCGCAAAGTCACGGACGCCACGACAGGGCGATACCGGGCGAAATACTGCGATACGGGATGCCGACCGGGCCCTCGGCGTCGCGGGTCGCGCGGGGAGTCCGCGGTCGTCGGCTCCGCGAGCGCGGTCCGTCGGGGGACGGCGCCGCGCCGGCGCCCCGGCGCGCGGGCCCGACCGTCCCGACGTAGCGTGGCGCGTCCCCGACGCACACGGAGCGTGGTCCCGATCGTGACCGGTCCCCATCACCACGACGTCCTCGTGATCGGCGGCGGCAACGCCGGCATCTCGCTCGCGGCGAAGCTCCGCCGCGACGGCTGCCGCGACGTCGCGGTCGTCGAGCCGAAGGACGTCCACGAGTACCGCCCGCTGCTGTCCTACGTCGCGGGCGGCATGGCGACCCTCGACGACCTGCGCCGACCGCAGGCCGACGCGATGCCGCCCGGGGTCCGGTGGTACCAGGACGCGGTGACCGCGATCGACCCGGCTCGGTCGGCGGTCCGCCTCGCGAGCGGCGGCGAGCTCACGTACACCGACCTCGCGGTGTGCCCCGGTTCGCAGGTCGACTGGGACGCGATCCCGGGCGCGCAGGACGCCGTCCGCGCCGGGTCCGCGTCGACGAGCTACCTCCCCGAGCACGCGCCGGCGGCCTGGGAGCTGCTGTCGTCGCTCACCTCGGGCACGGCCGTGTTCGCGATGTCCGACCGCCACGTCCCGTGCGCCCCGGTCGGCCTCAAGCCGCTCTTCCTGGCCGCCGACCACTGGCGCCGGGCCGGGGTCCTCGACGAGATCCGGGTCGAGCTGCTGCTCGAGGCCGACCGGCTGGTCGACCTCCCGGAGTCCGACCGTGAGCTGCGGGCGGCGGCGGCCGGGTACGGCGTGCACGTCCGGACGTCGACCGCGGTCGAGCACGTCGACGCGACCGCCCGACGCCTCCGGCTCCGGACCCCGGGCGGCACCGACGACCTCGCGTACGACGCCCTGTTCCTCGCGCCGCCGCACCGCGCGCCGCAGTGGCTGGCGTCGAGCGGCCTGACCTCGACGAGCAGCGACGGGTTCCTCGCGGTCGACCCGCGGACGCTGCAGCACCCCGACCACCCGACCGTGTGGGGTCTGGGCGACGCGGCCGAGGTCGACGCCCTCCCCTCGGGCGGTGCGCTGCGCAGGCAGGTCCCCGTCGTCGCGCACAACATCGCCGCCCGGCGCACGGGCGCGACGATGCGGCACTACGACGGGTACTCGGTCGCTCCCGTGACGACGTCCCGCAGCCGGCTGCTGCTCGCGGAGTTCGACCGTCGACGCCGGCCCGAGCCGACCGTCCGCGTGCCGGACCTGGCACGGCCGCGCCGCAGCCTCCTGCTCTTCGACCGGTACCTCGAACCGCCGATCTACTGGCGGCGACTCCTCCGCGGCAAGGTGTCCTGAGCGACACGGACGTCGGCACGCGACCGGGGTGACCGGGCCCGCGCCAGGCGCCGTCGGGACGGCTGAGCTCAGCCGCGCACCGGCTCCGGCTGCGCGGCGTGAGCGGGGTCCAGGGCGTCGTCGTGCCACCGGAAGCGGCTGACGAGCGCCCGGGCGGCAGGCACGCGTGACACGGCGACGAAGGCCGCGTAGCCGAGCGCACCGCCGACGACGTTGAAGACCAGGTCGTGCACGTCGGCGACGTGCCCCCCGCCCAGCAGGTGCGCGGTGACCCCCTGCGTGACCTCGATCGCGAGGCTGACGACGGCCGCCACCGCCACCGCCCGCCACCACGTCACCCGGGCCACGAGCAGCGGCACGAGGAACCCGAGCGGCACGAAGACCACCACGTTCATCACCGCGTCGGCGACCTCGTACGGCGTCCACGGCACCACGACGACGCCGTTGGTCCAGGGCTCGCTGCTCACCGGCTTGTCGAGGTAGATCGGGAAGACCGTGTTCGCGAGGACCCCGGCGGCGTAGACGCAGAGCACGACCGCGACGGCGGCGCGCGGCACGGAGAGCCGTCCGCGGCGGGCCAGCGACCACAGCAGCGCCGCGAGCACTGCGGCAGCGAGGGGGACGACGACCGGGAGGACGGGGACCTGACGAAACACGCGTGACCTGTTCTGTACGACGACGCTCCGGCACGTCGACGGGTCGACGGCACCGCCTCACAGTGCCAGCCGTCGCGTCGCAGGTCGTCCGCCCGTGGTCGGACACGGGTCGGTCGCGCGTCCGCGGGCAGGTCCGGAGGCGGCACGGATCCAGAGGCGGACGGGATCCGGGGGTGCCGGTGGCGTGCCGAGAGGGGGGTGGCACGCCACCGGCGCTTCGGGCGGTCCGCGGTTGACGCGACCGTCGGCCCACCCGCCCGGACCCGGCTGACTCGCCGTCGGGTCCGTCTGCGAATGTAGCGATCCGGACATCTCCTGCCCAGGGGTGCAGCGACCCTCCCCGGCGTGCGACGTGCCGACAGGCCTGTCGGGTCATCGGAAGGTGGGGCCCGGTCGGGCGCCGGACCCGGTCGGCACGGTCAGGCCGCGTCAGGACGGTCCGCCCGGCTCCCCCGGTGCGGCGTCGGCCGCCGTCGGCGCCGCGGTCCCGGACGTCGCCCGCGACGCGGCCGCGGCGGCGCGCTCGGTCAGCAGCCGACGCTCGCGGGGGGTCGGCGCGATCGTGGCGGCGTGCTCGAGCTCGTCGGCGGCCTCGCCGTGCCGGCCGAGCCGCGTGAGCACGTCGGCGCGCACGGCACCGAGCAGGTGGTAGCGCGCGAGTCGCGGGTCGTCGCGGATCGCGTCGACGGCCGCGAGCGCCGCCTCAGGCCCGTCGGCGTGCAGCACGGCGACGGCCCGGTTGAGGTCGACGACGGGCGACGGCGCGAGCTGCGCCAGCGCGTCGTACAGCGCGACGACCGCCTCCCAGTCGGTGTCCTCGAACCGCGCGGCCCGGCTGTGGGACGCGGCGATCGCGGCCTGCAGCGTGTACGGGCCGAGCGGCCGGCCGAGCGTCGTCGCGCGGTCGAGCGCCGCGAGCCCGTGCATCACGAGCGTGCGGTCCCAGCGCGTGCGGTCCTGGTCGGGCAGCAGCACCGGTTCACCGGCGGCGTCCGTGCGGGCGTCGAACCGCGACGCCTGGAGCTCCATCAGGGCGACGAGCCCGTGCACCTCGGGCTCGCGCGGCAGCAGGCCGGTGAGCGCCCGGCCCAGCCGCATCGCCTCCGCCGCGAGGTCGCGCCGCACCCACGAGTCGCCGCTGGTCGCGGAGTGCCCCTCCGTGAAGACGAGGTAGACGACCTCCAGCACCGACGCGAGCCGGGCGGGGAGCTCGTCGGCCTGCGGCACCTCGAACGGCACGCGCGCCTCGGCGAGCGTCCGCTTCGCGCGGGAGATCCGCTGCCCGATCGTCGGCGACGGGACCAGGAACGCGCGGGCGACCTCGTCGGTCGTGAGCCCGCAGAACAACCGGAGCGTGAGCGCGACCCGCGACTCGCGCGGCAGCACGGGGTGGCACGTGAGGAGCACGAGCGCGAGCAGGTCGTCGTCGACCGGCCGGTCCACGACCGCGTCGGCGCCGGGCTCGTGCCGCCCGTCCACCGCCGCGAGCGCGTACTTCACGTCCCGCGTCTGCTCGCGCCGGATCACGTCGACCGCGCGCCGCCGCGCCGCCGTCATGAGCCACGCGCCCGGCCGGTCCGGGACGCCGTCGCGCGGCCACTGCTCGAGCGCCTGGACGAACGCGTCCTGCGCGAGCTCCTCCGCGAGCCCGACGTCCCGGACCAACCGGGTGAGCGAGGCGACGAGGCGCGGCGACTCGATGCGCCAGACGGCCTCGACCGCGCGCCGCGGGTCGGTCATCGTCGCGTCCCGTCGCCTCGCCGCTCCCGTCGCCTCGGGTCCGGTCAGCCGTGCTGCGCCTCGATCCGCTCGGCGAGCTTCTCCTCCGCCGCCGCGACCTCGGGCGTGTACGCGTCGCCGAAGTCCTCGATCGACGCGATCGGCCGGATCTCCAGGACCGCGCGCGGGCCGGACTGGTTCGCGGGGCAGCGCTTCGCCCACTCGACGGCCTCCTCGAGCGAGGACACCTCCCAGATCCAGTAGCCCGCGATGAGCTCCTTCGCCTCGACGAACGGCCCGTCGACGACCGACGTCGTCCCGCCCTCGAACACGACGCGCGCGCCGCGCGCGCTCGGCAGCAGCCCCTCCCCGCCGAGCATGATCCCCGCCTGGACCAGCTCCTCGTTGTAGCGGCCCATCTGCTCGAACATCTCGGTGGTCGGCTCGATCTTGTCCTCGTCGGCGCCCGCACCCTCGATCATCACCAGGACCTTCATGACCGTTCTCCTCCTCGTGGTGGTCCGCCCCGACGCTAGTGCCGGACCGGCTCTCACTCCCCTCGTCGAACGGCCCGGACGTTCTTCGACACGCCTTCCCGACGAGTTTCCCGACGTGTCTGCCGCCACGGCACGGCACCGAGGAGGGCGCCGACGGCGAGGCCCAGCCCGTGACCGTCGAGCGCGACGGTGAGCGTGACCGCGACGACGCCCGCGAGCGCCGCGGCGGCCGGGAGCGCGACGCGGCCGCCGCGGTGGCGCAGGTCCGCCACGAGAAGCGCGACGACGACGCTCGCGACCGGGCCCGCCACGAGGTAGCCGGGGCCGATGCCCGTGAGCAGGACGTACGGGACCCAGAACGCCGCGTAGACGAACGGCAGCAGGGGTGGCGCCGCGCGCTCGCGCCACGCGCGGACCAGCAGGAGGCCGACCAGGCCCCCGACAGCGTCGGAGGTGCCGGCCTCGACGAGGGACGGGTTCGCGACCGTGAGGACGACCGCGGCCACGAGCCCGCCGCCGACCGCCGCGGCCAGCCACCACCCCGTCCCCCACCGACGCTCGACGGCCCACCCGACGAGCACCAGACCGGCCAGGTTGAACGCGTACTGCCCCCACCACGTCTGCACGAGCATCGACGACCCGAGCCGCCACCACTCGCCGTCCGCGACGAGAGACGGGTCGCGCGTGAGCGCGTCGTGCACCGCCGGGACCAGCAGCCCGACGACGCCGAGCACCGCGACCAGGACCGCCGTGACGAGGGTCGCCCACGGTCGCCGTGCCCCCCAGGCGCGCTCCGCGGTCAGTCGTGGGTCGGCCGGGTCCGCCGGCGGCAGGGTCACCGCCGGGGGACGCCGCGGCGGATGCGGTCGGTGAGCGCCTCGTACGTCGACCCCGGACCCTCCCAGCGCGACTCGACGAACCACGTCGCGCCCGCCTCGGCGAGCGCGTCCGCGTGGTCCTGCGCCTCGGCCGGGTCCTCGGGCAGCACGCCCTGCAGGACGATCTCGAACGGGCCGGCGTCGGGTGCCCGGTGCTCGCGCACCCAGGCGGCGATCTCGGTGACGTGCTCCGGGCCGAGGTGCTCCATCGCGCGGTCGCCGCGCAGCTGCGGGACGACGCCGTCGTAGCGCAGCGCGCGTCCCATCGACCGGTCGCTCGGGAAGGCCCCGACGACCCAGATCGGCACGCGCGGCTGCTGGACGGGCCGGGTGCCGATGCGCAGGTCCTCGACCTTGTGGTGGTGGCCGTCGTAGGAGAACGTCTCGCCGCGGAACGCGAGGTCGAGGATCGCGAGGTGGTCGTCGAGCAGCTCGGCGCGCTCGCGCGTGCTCGTGAGCTCACCGGACACGCCGACGAAGCCGCGGTCGATCGGCACACCCAGCCCTGCGGGGATGACGAGCCGGCCGTGCGAGAGGTGGTCGACGGTCACCGCCTGGCGCGCGACGACCCACGGGCGGCGGCGCGGGAGCGCGAAGACGAGCGCGCCGAGCGTGATGCGCCGCGTGCGGACGGCGGCTGCGGCGAGCACCGCCCACGGGTCCCACACGTCGCCGTCGAGGCCGAGGTCGATCGCGTCCCACGTGAAGAAGCCGTCCCAGCCCGACTCCTCGGCGTCGACCGCCATGCCGAGCACCTGCTCCGTCGTGCCGAACGTGCCGACGATGCCGAACTTCATCGTTCCCCCTGTCGTCGCAGCCGATGCCGGCGACGCTACCGACGACCACCGACACCGTCGCCGGGTCGGCCAAAGGCCTTGGGCGTGTGGGTGGTCCGTCGGAGGATGGGTGCGTGACCGACGACGCCCACGCACCGGCGAGCCCGGCCCAGCCCGATCCCCCCGCGCCGCGGACGGACGCCCACGGGGATCGTTCCGCCGACGCGAGCACGCCGCCCGACCGTCCTGGCTGGGTGCGCGACACCGTCGTCTTCCTGTCCGGCCAGACGGTCTCGCTGTTCGGCTCGATGCTCGTGCAGTACGCCGTGCTGTGGCACCTCACGCTCGAGACCCGCTCGGGTGCGGTCCTCGCGCTGTCGTCGGTGTTCGGCTTCCTGCCGCAGGCCGTCGTCTCGATCTTCGGCGGTGTCTGGGCGGACCGGCACAACCGCAAGCTGCTCGTCGTCGGCGCCGACGCGACGATCGCGGTCACGACGCTCGCCCTCGCGCTGCTCATGCTGTCCGGCCACGACGACCTGTGGCTCATCTACGCGGCGCTCGCGATCCGCTCGGCGGGTGCCGGCGTGCAGACCCCGGCGGTCGCCTCGCTGGTCCCCCAGATCGTCCCGACGCGCCACCTCATGCGCGTCAACGGCATCAACGCGACGATCCAGTCGGCGATGATGCTCGTCGCCCCGGCCGCCGCGGCCGCGGTCTACGCGAGCGCGGACATCGTCGCGGTGTTCTTCGTCGACGTCGTCACCGCGGTGATCGGCATCGGGATGCTGCTCCTGGTCCCGGTCGCGACGATCGTGCGGACGCAGGGCGACGACGGCCCGACGAGCTACTTCGGGGACCTCGTCGGCGGGCTGCGGTACATCGCGGGGCACGCGTTCGTCCGCTGGGTGCTCGTGCTGTTCGCGGTCGTGTTCGTGCTCATCGTCGCCCCGTCGTACCTGACGCCGCTCATGGTGGCGCGCACCTTCGGGCCCGAGGTCTGGAAGCTGACCGCGAACGAGCTCGCGTTCAGCATCGGGATGCTCGTCGGCGGTGCGGTGGTCGCCGTCTGGGCGGCGAAGCGGAGCCGGGTCGGGCTCATCATCGGGTCGACGCTCGCGTTCGGCGGCATCTCGATCGGCCTCGGCGTCTCGACGAACCTGTGGGTGTTCCTCGGGTTCATGTTCCTGCTCGGGCTCGCTGTGCCGTTCTTCTCGACGCCGTCGACGACCGTCCTGCAGGAGACCGTCGAGCCGGAGATGCAGGGCCGCGTGTTCGGGTTCGTCGGGATCGTCATGGCCGTCGCGATGCCGCTGGGCATGGCGGTGTTCGGGCCGCTCGCCGACGTCGTCAGCGTCGAGCTGCTGCTGGTCCTCGCGGGCGTCGCGCTGTTCGTCGTCGTGGGCGTCGCGCTCGCGATGCCGTCGGGCCGACGCGCGGTCGAGGACGCCCGACGTCAGTCGGCGGCCACCGAGAAGGACGCGGTGACGACGGACGCGTGACGGCCGCCGGCGTGACCGCCGCGTGAGAGGGACGCCGCTCGCCGGCGGGTCTCAGGAGGTCCGCGCGACCGGCTGGCGCAGGATCGTGCGCAGCCTCTCCGGCGCGGTGCGGCGCGCGTCGCCGAGGTAGATCTCGTGGTGCTTGCCCGTCAGACGCAAGCCCTGCGCGGGCACGAACTCGTGGTGCAGCGCGTCGAGCACGGGCCCCTCGGCGTCGTACGGGCCGACGTGCAGCGTCTGGACGCACAGCCCCTCGTCGAGCCGTTCGAGCCGGACCTCGTCGAGCCGCGGCGCACCGCCCTTGCGCGCGACGGTCTCCCGCGCGGTCTCCACGTGCTCGGCGGTGAGCCAGTCGGGCGTGAGGACCAGCAGCGTCCAGTCCCAGCGCGACTTGTCCCGCGCGCTCGTGAACGACTCCATGTCCGCCGACCACCACAGCCCCTCGAGCGGCATGACGGTGTAGTCGCGGCCGAGCTGCGTCTTGCTGAGGAACTTCAGCGCGTACGCGAGCGGGTACAGCGACGACACGGCCGCGGTGTACGCGGGTGCGGTGTTCGGGTCGCCGTGGCCGTCGACCGCGAGGTACGTGAGCCGGGGGACCTCGACGACGTCGAACCGGCCGCGCCGGGCCGTGTACGTCGAGAGCTCCTTCTTGAGGTCGACCTTGTCGGCAACCGGCCCGTCCGCCATGAGTCCCCCTGCGCGTCGTCGCCACCACCGTCCCTGCCCGGCATCGTGCCAGGTCGGGGCGTGCGGGCGACCACGGTGCGCACGACCGCCGCGCCCCGGATGCGGGACCCGTCCCGCTGCCGCAGGCTGAGGCCCCGCCCGATGCTCCCCCCCTCCCGGAGGTCCCGTGCCGACTGCCCTGCCGCCCGTCCGCGGGGTCGCCCTCGACGACGCCGTCACGCAGGTGCTCGGTCCGGACGCGAGGCTGCGCGACGCGCAGGCCGACGCGCTGCGCGGCCTCGCCGAGCGGGACACGCTGCTGGTCGCGCGGACGGGCGCGGGCAAGTCCGCGGTGTACGCGATCGCGACGCTGGTCGCCGCGCGGCTCACGCTCGTCGTCTCGCCCCTCGTCGCGCTGCAGCGGGACCAGGCGCAGTCGCTGCGCGAGGTCGGCCTGCGGGCTGCCACCGTGAGCTCCGCGGTCTCGCGCGGGAAGCAGGCGCAGGCGCTCGACGACGCCGCGCACGGGAGGCTCGACGTGCTGCTCCTCGCACCCGAGCAGCTGCACCGCGGGCCGGTCGTCGAGGCGCTCCGGGACGCCGACGTCGGCCTCGTGGTCGTCGACGAGGCGCACTGCGTGAGCGAGTGGGGGCACGACTTCCGGCCCGACTACCTGCACGTCGCGTCGGCGGTGCGCGCGCTGGGCGGACCGCGGGTGCTCGCGATGACGGCGACCGCGTCGGCGCACGCGCGCGACGAGATCGTCGAGCGGCTGGGCCTGGACGACCCGCGCGTGCTCGTGCACGACGCCGACCGCCCGAACATCTGGCTCGGCGCGGTCCCCGCGTCGACACCGGCCGACCGCGACGCACGCGTCGTCGACGAGGTCCTCGCCACGGAGGGTGCCGTCATCGTGTACGCGCGCACCCGGTCGCACACCGAGGAGGTCGCCGAGCTGCTCGACCGCGCGGGGCGTCCGGCCCTCGTCTACCACGCAGGTCTCCCGGCGAAGGAGCGGGCGCGGGTGCAGGACACGTTCCTCGACGGGCGGCACGACACGGTCGTCGCGACGAGCGCGTTCGGCATGGGCGTCGACCGGGCCGACGTGCGGGCCGTCGTGCACGCGGGCCCGCCGCCGTCGCTCGACGCGTACTACCAGGAGGTCGGCCGCGCGGGACGCGACGAGGAGCCCGCACGCGCGGTCGTCGTGCACCGGCCCGACGACACGGCGCTCAACCGGTTCCTGCGCAGCGGTGCCGGCGCGAAGCCCGGCACGCTGCGCGCGGTGCTGGCTGCGACGTCCGACGAGCCCGTGGACCGGGCGGCGGTGGCCGAGCGCTCGGGCCTGGGCGCCCGCACGGTGTCACGCGCGCTCGCGGAGCTCGCCGCGGCCGGTGCGGTGCGCGACGACGGCGGGCTGTGGACCGCGACCGGCACGCCCGCCGGCGAGGCCGTCGCCGCGGTCGCCGAGGCCCGCGAGCGCCGCGCGACCCTCGACGCGTCGCGTGTCGAGCTCGTCCGCACGTATACGGACACGACCGACTGCCGCCGGCGCCTGCTGCTCGAGCTGCTGGGCGAGGTGCGCCCCGACCCGTGCGGCGCGTGCGACTCGTGCGACCGCGGCACGAGCGCGCCGGCCCGTTCGACGGGCGTCCGGCCCGGTCAGGCGGTGCGGCACGAGCGGTTCGGCGACGGCACGGTCTCGGTCGTCGAGGCGGACCGGCTCACGGTCCTGTTCGAGGAGCACGGGTACGTGACGCTCGACGCGGCCGTGGCGCTCGACTCGGAGCTGCTGACGGTCCGCTGACGCCGGCGCCGGCCCGCCGCAGGCTCGGCGGCCCGGCGTGCTCGCTCCCGTCCGCCACCGACATCGGTGTCGGTCGCCTGACCTGCGTCGCGACCCCTCTTCCGCGACGCCTGCACCCCGCGCCATGATCGGCACGGGTGCCCGGTTCGTCCGGTGCGGCCCGCCGCACGTCCCGTCACACCGCACGACGCTCCACGTTCCCGCACCGAACGCCCGAGAAGAGGACGGACCATGGCGACACCCGACACGATCGTGCTCGTGCACGGCCTCTGGATGACCCCGCGCTCCTGGGAGCACTGGGTCCCGTACTACGAGGCGAAGGGCTACCGGGTGCTGACGCCCGGCTACCCCGGCTTCGAGATCGAGGTCGAGGCGCTGCGCGAGAACCAGGAGCTCATCGCGACGCTCACCGTCCCCGAGGTCGTCGAGCACCTGGCCGCCGTGATCGAGGGCCTGGACGCGCCGCCGATCATCATCGGCCACTCGTTCGGCGGGACGCTCACGCAGCTCCTGCTCGCGCGGGGCCTCGGCGCGGCGGGCGTCGTGATCGACTCGGCGCCGACCGAGGGCGTGCGGGTGACGCCTCCGTCGCAGATCAAGTCGCTCAGCCCCGCGTTCACGGACCTGCACAGCCGGCACGGCGCCGTCGCGTTCACCCCGGAGCAGTTCCACTACGCGTTCGCGAACACCCTGAGCCGCGAGGAGTCCGACGCGGCGCACGAGCGGTACGCGATCGCCGCGCCCGGCGCGTGGATCTGGGCGTACGGCCTCATCGCCAACTACAAGCCGGGTCACCAGGAGACGTGGGTCGACTACAGCAAGGACCGCGCACCGCTGCTGTTCATCGCGGGCGGGAAGGACCACATCATGCCCGCGTCGGTGAACCGCTCGAACGCCAAGCACTACGACAAGTCCCCGGCGGTGACGGAGCTGTTCGAGTTCCCTGACCGGGACCACTGGACGTGCGCGGCGCCCGGCTGGGAGGCCGTCGCCGACAAGGCGCTCGACTGGGCGGTCGAGCACGCCCACGCCCGCGCCGACGCCTGAACCGCCCCGCCCGGACGCTGCCCGGCGGTAGCGTCCGGGCATGGCGCGCGACGGAGGGCTCCGGCCCGTCGAGCTCGAGGAGCACGACGGTGATCCCGGCCGGTCCTCGACGCCGCACGACGGCGACGTCGCGAGTCCGGGTGCGACCGGGGGGTGGCGCGCGCACCACGGCAGCCGGCGCGGGGTGCTCCTGGTCGGAGCGGCCGTCGCGGCGGTGGTCCTCGTCCTCGGGGGCGTGCAGGTCGTGCTCGACCGGCGGGCGGCGGCCGTCGACGCGCGGATCGCCGCGCTGCCGGGGGCGAGCGCGGACGTCGGCACCGCGCTCACGACGCTCTGGCAGCTCCCGCCCGACCTGCTGTGGTACCCGCTGCTGACCCGGGGCACGGTCGGGATCGGCCCGGCGGTGCTGGACGACGGGGCGCACGCGGTCGTCGCGCGCGACCTGCGCACGGGCCGGGTGGCGTGGTCCGTGCCGATCGGTCCGCCGGCCCGGGTGCCCGAGGGTGGCTGGACGGGCTCGATCACCTGCGCGCCGCCACCGGCGGGCCTCGCGGACCCGAACCACGTGCCCGACGTCCTCGTGTGCCACACGTCGGACGTGCGGCCCGACATGCCCGACGAGCCCGGGACCGCCGGCACGGCGCCGGCGTCCGAGGCGTGGTCCCGCGTCGTCGCGGTGGACCTGCGCGCGCACTCCGTCCGGTCGTCCGTGGACGTCGCACGCACGCACGCCGCGGCGGTGCTGGGCGACGTCGTCGCCCTCGGACTCCTCGACGGCGAGCGGCACGTCGAGGTCGTGGCGGTCGACACGGCGACGGGCATCGAGCGGTGGCGGTACCGCGACCCCCAGCCGCTGCCCGAGTACGCCGAGGACTCGTCGTGGGTCTCGTTGAACGCGGCCGGTGGGCACGTCGTCGTCTACGGCCCCGACGGCGAGGCCTACGCGCTCGCCCCCGACGGCACACGCGTCGACGGCGTCCGGGCGGAGAACGGCTGGCTCGACGCGCGGTGGCTCGCCGTCCCCGCCCGCGACGGCACCAAGCGCGTGCTGCGTCCGGGCGAGCCTGACCTGGTGGTGCGGGGCACGCTCGCGCCGCGCACGCTCGACGACGGCAGCGCGCCCGGTCTCGAGGTGTCGACCATCGGCTCGCGCGCGTGGGGCTGGGACGCGGCGACCGGCGCGCAGCGCTGGGAGAGCGACGTCGCGCTGTCGTCGCCGCTCGAGCAGACGGTCGCCGTCGTCGACGGACGCGTCCACACGACGGCCACGTCCGGCGTCAGGACGCTCGACGCGCGCACCGGCGAGCTGCTGTGGTCGTACGACGTCCCGGAGGGTGTCGTGCGCAGCGGCGTCATGTGCGACGGCCCCCACGTCACCTTCCTCACCAGCGCGGGCAGCGACCAGGGTGACCTGGCGCTCGTCGTGCTCGACCGCCGCACCGGCGGGCTCGTCCGGAGGATGCCGCTGCCCCCGGACGTCTCCTGGGCCTACCCGCTCGGGCCGTACGTCCTCGGCGCGACCGACGAGCGCGCGGTGGTCCTCGGCTGAGCGGTCCCCGGCCGGTGGTCGCACCGCCGCGCGGAGGTACCCTCGCGCATGGCCAGTGGCGAGCGACTCTCCTTCGTCGAGCTCGTCGAGGACGACGACCACGACGCCCGCACCCCCGACGCCAGGACGCGCGACGCGGAGGCCGCGCCCGTCCGGCGGTGGCGGCGTCCCGCGACGCTCGTCGGCGCGGTCGTCGCCGTCGTCGTGCTGGCCCTCGTCGTCGTGCAGGGCGTCGCGGACGCGCGGGCGCGAGGCGTCGACGCCCGGGTCGCCGCCCTGCCCGGCGCGCTGGCGGACGTCGGCGACAGCCTCGAGCCGCTGTGGACGCCCGACGACGCGTGGTGGCCGACGGCGACGTCCGGCGGGGCCGCGTTCGGCACGACCCTCGCGAGCGACGGGACGACGGCCCTCGTCGCGCGCGACGTCGACACCGGCGAGGAACGCTGGTCGGCGACCGTCGCGCCCGCGGTCCCCGGTGCACCTCCGACCGACGCACGGTGCGTCCCGCCGGAGGGCGAGGGTGCGCCCGAACCGGCGACGATGGTGTGCTTCGCGACCGACGCGCAGAGCTCGACCGGCTCGATCGACCCCGACGCGGCGTCCCGGCCCGGCACCTGGTCGCGGCTCACGGTCGTGGACCTGCGCGACGGGACCGTGGTCGCCGCGCACGACCTCGCGGAGCCCGCGCTGCACGCGGCGGTCCTGCGGGACGTGACCGCGCTCCTGCGCGTCGACGCCCAGGGGTACGTCGAGGTCACCGCGGTCGACCCGGTGTCCGGCGAGGAGGCGTGGCGGTACCGCCACCCCACGGTGCTCCCCGGCGCACGCGACGACCGCTGGTCGTACGTCACGGAGTCGGCCGGGCACGCGGTCGTGCAGACGCCGTTGCAGGTGCTCGTCCTCGACCCGGCGGGCCGGCTGCGTGAGGACCTGCGCGACGCCCAGACGTGGGCGGGGCCGTTCCTGCAGGCGTCGCGCGACGGGCGCACCCTCGTGGTCCGGGCGGGGCGGCCCGACCTCGAGGTGCTGGGCGACTTCGCGGCGCGGCAGCTCGACGACGGCAGCCTGCCCGGCCTCGAGGTGTCGTCGACGGGCGGCCAGGTCTACGGGTGGGACGCGGACACCGGCGAGCAGCGCTGGCAGGTGCAGCTCGACGTCGGCCCGATCTGGTCCACCCTCGTCGTCGACGGGCGCGTGCACCTGGCGACGCGCACGGGCGTCGCGGCGCTCTCCGGGCGGACCGGCGAGCTCCTGTGGTCCTACGACCTGGCGCCCGGCAGCACGCCCTCGCAGCTGCTCACCGACGGGCCGCACGTGCTGGTCGAGCAGGTCGACCCGCGGGGCGTCGACGGGTCGGTGCTCGTGGTGCTCGACCGCCGCACGGGGGCGCACGTGCGGGACCTGAGCATGCCCACCGGCCTGCAGGGCGTCATCCCGTTCGGGCACCGGCTCCTCGCCTTCGCGGCGGAGGCGGTCGTCCTGGGCTGAGTCACCGGCGCCGGACCTGCTCGACCACGGGCCGGTGCCGTCGCGACGTCAGGTGCCCTCGACGAGACGTGAGGCGCCCCGCCCCCCGACGAGCGGTGCGGGGAACCGCGGCACGACCGACGTCCCCGCGAGCCACCCGCTCAGCCGGTGCGCCTCCGCCTCGACCGCGGCGGTGGCCTCCCGTCCGACGTCCTCCAACAGGTACAGCTCGACCTGGCCGTCCGCGGTGACGGTCCACGCGCCGACGATCCGCCCGTCCACCCAGATCGCCGCGCCGCCGTTGCCGACGGAGTCGTAGACCTGCGCGCGGTGCGGGCCGACGTACCAGTCCCGGTCGGTCCAGCCCATCGTCGTCGGGTCGAGCCACGGCAGCAGCGCGACCCACGGCTCGACGGGCCCGACGGGGTCGACGTCGCCGGGCAGCACCCACCCGGTCGCGCCGCCGTCGAGCGCGACCTCGACGGCCCGGACGTCCGCGAGCGCGCGCCGCACGTCGCGCAGCGTCGACCCGAGCCACCACGTCACGTCCGCCTCGGTGGCGGGTCCGAACCGGCCGAGCCACGCGCGCACGAGCGTCGCGCGCGCCTCGTGCTCGTCGAGCGGCTCGATGTCGCCGCCGAGCCAGTCGCGCGCGAGCACCCACGTCGGTCGGGACGCCGTCCAGCGGCCGAGGTTGCCCGCCCGCACGACCGTGCCCGCCGCCTGCAGGCACGTGAGCACGCGGGACGCGATCGAGAAGGTGCCCGCCCATGGCTTGTCGCCGCCGTAGGCGACGCGCGCGTCGATCACCGCGAGCCGCTGCCGCAGCTGCGTGGACGTGAGCGGCTCCCCGTCCGCGAGCTCGGCGACCGTCGCGGCGACCGCCTCGTCGAACCACCGCGCGCCGTCGGTCGCGAGCCCGGCCGCCACGACGTCCTTGATCAGCCGACGACGCTCCGTCGCGGCGACCTTCGCGCTGCACGCGGCCTGCACGACGGGGAGCACGTCGCGCGGGACGGCGAACAGCGTCCGACGCATCGCGAGGTGCTTGACCAGCGTGCGGTCGACGTAGAACGCGCGGTCGAGGTCGTCGACGGTGAACCCGTCGGTGCGCGCCCACGCCGACAGGTAGAGGCCTGCAGGATCCGTCGCGTGCAGGCAGACGACGCTCGCGGCGGCGTCCTCGACGGTCGGGCGGCGGTACGGGCCCGCGACGGCGTGGCGTCGGGCGATCCGGGCGCGGCGCTCGGCCGTGTCGAGGTGCTGCACGGGCCGATCGTCGCAGGTGGTCCCGACGTCAGCCGACGAAGACGCAGAACGGGTGGCCGGAGGGGTCGGCGTAGACGCGCAGCGGCTCCTCGGGGTCGTCGGTGCGGTCGAACAGCAGGCGGGCCCCGAGGGCGGTCGCGCGCTCGTGGGCGGCGTCGAGCGCGGCGACGTCGGGCACGCTCGTGTCGAGGTGGAGCTGCTGCGGGACCGTGTGGTCGGGCCACGTCGAGGGCGGCAGGTGCTCGACCTTCTGGAACGCGAGCGGGACGCCGTCGTCGTTCCGCAGCACGAGCCAGTCGTCGCCGTTCGGGTCGGGCTCGCCGGGGGCGGGCGGCTCGTCGCCGTCGCGGTAGCGGAGCCCGAAGAGCTCGCGGTAGAACTCGGCGAGCCCGCGCGGGTCGGTGGTGTCGAGGACGACCTGGCGGATGACGGGACGGACGTCGGGCATCGGGGACCACCTCCGCGGGCCACACTGGTCCTGCCTGCCGGCGCCCGCCAGTCGGCGAACGCTCAGCGCGCGTCCCGCGTGGCCGATTTACTTACTGACCAGTTGGTAATCGCTCGCTAGACTCCTGCCGCGCTCGAATCGATTCGCCCGTCGGTGCGCACCGCACCCGCACCACCCGCACCAGCCCGCACCCGCTCGTCCGCCCTGCACCGCCGCCGTGAGAGGACCCGTCCGTGCCGCACCCGTACCAGGACCCCGCGCTCCCCGTCGCCGAGCGCGTCGCCGACCTCGTCGGGCGGATGACCCTCCCCGAGAAGGTCGGCCAGATGATGCAGCTCGACGCGCGCGAGGACGTCCGCAGCCTCGTCGAGGACATGCACGTCGGCTCGATCCTGCACGCGTCCCCCGAGCACCTGCACGAGGCCGTCGAGCTCACCGCGCAGACGCGTCTGCAGATCCCGCTCCTGGTCGGCGAGGACTGCATCCACGGCCACTCGTTCTTCGAGGGCGCCACGATCTACCCGACCCAGCTCGGCATGGCCGCGTCGTGGGATCGCTCCCTCGCCGAACGCGTCGCGCGCGCCACCGCCGTCGAGGTTGCCGCCACCGGCATCCACTGGACCTTCTCGCCCGTCCTGTGCATCACGCGCGACCTGCGCTGGGGCCGCGTCGACGAGACCTTCGGCGAGGACCCGTTCCTCATCGGCGAGCTCGCGTCCGCGATGGTCGCGGGCTACCAGGGCGACGGCCTGCACGACCCGACCGCGATCCTCGCGACCGCCAAGCACTTCGCCGGGTACTCCGAGACGCAGGGCGGGCGCGACGCGTCCGAGGCCGACATCAGCCACCGCAAGCTCCGGTCCTGGTTCCTGCCGCCGTTCGAGCGCGTCGCCCGCGAGGGCTGCCGCACGTTCATGCTCGGCTACCAGTCGACCGACGGCGTGCCCGTCACCATCAACGACTGGCTGCTGTCCGACGTCCTGCGCGGCGAGTGGGGCTACACCGGCACGCTCATCACCGACTGGGACAACGTCGGCCGCATGGTCTGGGAGCAGCACATCCAGCCCGACCACGTTCACGCCGCCGCGGCCGCCGTGAACGCGGGCAACGACATGGTGATGACGACCCCGCAGTTCTTCGCGGGCGCGCAGGAGGCCGTCGCCGCCGGGATGCTGGAGGAGGCCGCGATCGACGCCGCCGTCGCGCGCATCCTCACGCTCAAGTTCGAGCTCGGGCTGTTCGAGGACCCGCGCCGTCCCGACGCCGCCCGGCAGGCCGAGGTCGTCGGGTCCGCCGAGCACACCGCGCTCAACGTCGAGGTCGCCCGGCGCTCGCTCGTGCTCCTGACCAACGACGGGACGCTGCCGCTCGCGGGCGGGCTGACCGCCGACGCCGGCTCGGGCCGCGCGCTGCCCGCCGACCGCCCGCGTCGCGTCGCGGTCGTCGGACCCAACGCCGACGACCCCGACACGACCCTCGGCGACTGGGCCGGGCGCTCCGGCCAGGCGGACTGGCTGCCCGACGGCCACCCGCGCCACATGATCTCGACCGTCCTCGACGGCCTGCGCGACCACGTCCCCGGTGACTGGACCGTCACGCACGCACGCGGAGCCGAGATCCTCACGCTCGAGCCCGACCCGGCCGGCGCGTTCTTCCCCGACGGCCAGCCCCGCCCGCCGGTCGTCGTGCCCGCCGACGTCGACGACGCGCTGATCGCCGAGGCCGTCGCCGCCGCGCAGGACGCCGACTACGTCGTCGCCGTCGTGGGCGACCGCATCGAGCTCGTCGGCGAGGGCCGGTCCACCGCCACGCTCGACCTCATCGGCGGGCAGGTCGCCCTGCTCGACGCGCTCGAGGCCACCGGCACGCCGATGGTCGTGGTCGTCGTCGCCTCCAAGCCGCTCGTCCTCCCCGCCTCCGCGCACCGTGCCGCCGCGATCCTCTGGGCCGCGAACCCCGGCATGCGCGGCGGGCAGGCCGTCGCCGAGGTGCTGCTCGGCCTGGTCGAGCCGACCGGCCGCCTGCCGATCTCGTTCGCCGCGCACGTCGGCCAGCAGCCCACGTACTACAACCAGATCCCCGGCCAGCACGGCGACCGGTACGCCGACCTCACGCAGCGCCAGCCGTTCGCGTTCGGCGAGGGGCTGTCGTACACGACCGTCGCGTACTCCGACCTGCGGATCTCGACGCCCGACGTCGGCGCCGGGGACACCGTCCGGGCGCAGGTCACGGTGTCGAACACCGGCGAGCGCCCGACGCGCGAGACCGTCCAGGTGTACGTGCGCGACGTCGTCACGTCCGTCACGTGGGCCGACAAGGAGCTCAAGGCGTACCGGCAGGTCGACCTCGCACCTGGCGAGTCCGTCGACGTCGACCTCACGCTGCCCGTCGCCGACTGCACGATCGTCGACCGCCGCGAGCGCCGCGTCGTCGAGCCCGGCGCCTTCGACCTGCTCGTCGGCCCGTCGTCGCGCGACGAGGCCCTCCTGAAGGCCCGCTTCACGGTCGCCTGACTCCCCCGCGTCCACCCGCGTCCACCCGTGGACGCACGGGCGGACCCTGAGGACCGCAGGCCAGGTCCCAGGGTCCGCTCCGGGTCGGTCCCCGATGTGCCGAGCACGGCCGGCGCAGGAGGCTGGGATCACCGCCGAGACGCGACCGACGCGTCCGGCGGCCCAGGAAGGAACTCCCGTGAACATCCACGACCAGATGAGCCGCCAGGGACTGGTCCGACCCGTCCAGGGCCGCGTCCTCGCCGGCGTGTGCGCCGGCCTGGGTCAGCGGTTCGGCATCTCGCCGTGGGCGGCCCGGCTGCTGTTCGTCCTGCTGCTCATGGTCATCCCCGGCAGCCAGATCCTCGTCTACCCGATCCTCTGGATCCTCATGCCGTCGGAGTCCCCGCAGCCGGCCTACGCCTACGGGCCGCCGCGCGCCTGACCCGACCTACGACCGGCGGCCGCGACCTGGAGGGGGTCCGGCCGCCGCGTCGTGTCGTCAGGGGTCTCGTGTCGTCAGGCGTCAGGGGGCGACGCGGCCGTGGGCGTTGAACGCGGCGTGCGTCAGGGGCATGAGACCCGCCCAGAGCGACTCCATGCGCTCCGCGACCATCTCGATCTCGCGCTGCGGGAACGACGGCACCGTCGCGCGCTCGTCCTTGGTGCGCAACGACAGGAAGTGCATGAGCGAGCGCGCGTTGCACGTCGCGTACATCGACGAGAACAGGCCCACGGGCAGCACCGCACGCGCGACCTCACGGGCGACCCCGGCGGCGAGCATGTCCTGGTAGGCGTCGTACGCCCCCTGGTACGACGCGAGCATCGAGCGGGTCACGACGTCGTGCTGCTCGGGGGTGCCGTCGACGAACTCGTACCGGCCCGGCTTGCCCTGCTGGACGAGCTTGCGCTCGGGCGACGGGACGTAGAACACCGGCTGCAGCTCGCGGTAGCGGCCCGACTCCTCGTTGTAGGAGAAGCCCGCGCGGTGCCGGTGGAACTCGCGGAACACGAAGATCGGCGCCGAGACGAAGAAGGTCATCGAGTTGTGCTCGAACGGCGTGCCGTGGCGGTCGCGCATCAGGTAGTTGATGAGGCCCTGCGAGCGGCTCGCGTCCTTCTCGAGCTCCTCGAGCGACGCCTCGCCCGCGGTCGACACCCGGGCCGCGAACAGCACGTCCGCGTCGTGCGCGGAGTGCCGGACGAGCTCGACGGTCACGTCGTCGCGCACCTGCACGGGCTCGTGCTCGGGGGCCTGCGTCGCGGGCTGGGTGTCGGGCTGCAACGACACGTCGGGATCCCTTCGTCGGGCGCCGCGTCGCGACGCTCCGCACACCCTACGGCTCCCCGGGACACCGGCCGGCGACGGCCCACCGGGGGCCGTCGAAGTCGCGCGACGCCGGTCGTCAGGCCCGCGCGGACGTCCTCGGCGCCCCCTGGCGCGCCGTCCGGCGCACCCGCAGGTCGACCAGGTCGTACCCCTGCGCGACCTCGTTCCACCGCACGACGGGCGGCCCCGCGACCTCCAGGTCGACGGCCAGGAGCGTCGTGACGAACGCCTCCGTCTCGGCCATCGCGAGCGGCGCGCCCGGACACTTGTGGTGCCCGTCGCCGAAGCTCAGCAGGGTCGGCGGGACCGCGCGCGGGACGTCGCGGCCCGGGCAGAGGTGGTCGCCGTCGGGTCCCGCGACGCGCGCGTCGGCGTTCGCGGCCCGCACGTCGACGTCGAGCACGGACCCGGCGGGCACGTGCACCGGGCCGTCGGGACCGTCGAGGGTCAGCGGCGCCGTCGTCTCGCGCAGGACGTGCGCGACGACGGGTTCGAGCCGCAGCACCTCGTCGAGGATCGCGAGCCGCTCGTCGCGCGCCGCCGCGCGGTACCGGGCGCGCAGCACGTCGTCGTCGAGCAGGTGCCAGACGGCCGCGGTGATGAGCTCGCGCGTCGTCGCCATGCCCGCCGCCGCGTACGTCACGCACTCCGTGAGGACGTCGAGGTCGCTGAACCCGTCGTCGAGGAGCTGGCTGATGAGGTCGTCGCGACGCCGACGCCGGCGCGCGCGGATCGCCGGGCGGACGTCGAACGCGTAGAACCGCAGCATCGCGGTGCTGCGCCGCGCCGCGAGCCAGCGCCGCAGCCATGGGCCGGCCCCGGGCGGGTCGGGCGCGAAGAAGACGTCGAGCCGCCGGTGCAGCCCTGGGGACGCGGCCCGGTCGATGCCGATGACCGTCGCCGCGACCTGCACCGCCATGCCCATCGCGAGCCGCGCGACGTCCGACCAGCGGTCGGTCCGGACGGTCGCCACCAGCCGCCGAGCCGTACCCTCCAGCCACGGGCGGTACGACTCGACCGTCCGCGGCGCGAAGAACCGGGCCGCGGCGCGCCGCTGCGCGTGGTGCTGCTCGCCCTCGAGGTAGAGGATCGGCGGCCGGATGCGCGGCCCCGTCGTGCCGCCCGCACCACCGGTCCGGTGGAAGTTCTCCGCGTTGAACCCGCCCTGCCGCGTGTGCTCCGGGTGCCGCAGGACCGTGCGCGCGAGCTCGAACGAGCGGATGCGCCACCGGCCCTCGCCGACCTGCTCGAGGTCGGGCGCCGTCCCGTCGCCGGGCTGCGTGAGCTTGCGGGCCGGGCAGCCACCGGCGTCCACGGGAGAGCCTGCGTCGTCTCGTACGTCGGTCACCGGCGGCCCCCTCGGCCCTGAGTCAGGGCCTCATGCTGCCATCGCGACGGGGCTGCGCGCCCGGCGAGCCGTCGTCGGGAACGTCCCCCTAGACGACGGTGTTGACCTTCTGCATGGCGGTGCTGGTCACCTGCTGGAGGACCGCGGGGTCGACCGGGGCGAAGCCACCGGCGACGATGCTCACGGAGACGTTGCCCGACGCCACGACGACGACGTCGAGAGTGAACGAGATGTCGAAGCCGCCCGACTCGGTCGGAGCCGCCGCCAGCCGGACCGCGAGCGTCCGGTCGCCGTAGTTGGGCATGTCGAGCGCCGAGATCGTCATCGTCGTCGCCGTACCGTCGGCAGCGGTCTCGGTGTACTGCGGACACGTCGACAGCGCCTCGACCAGGTCGTCGAGCGCCGCCTCCCGCAGCGACCCCTCCCAGGTCTCGATGATCTCGGCGAGGAACTGGAACGTCTCCGTCCCGAACGACGCCTCCCCCCGCGCAACCGGCTCACGCTCGGCACGGTCGCCCGAGAGCCCTTCGACGACCTCCTCGCACGCGGGCGGGTCGTAGATCGAGGCTTCGTCGTCGCCGGTCAGCGCGTCCTGCTCGTCGGCAGGGCCGTCCTCCGAGGTGTCCTGCGTCCACCCCGGCGGCATCTCCGCCTGCGTCAGCAGAGCGGCGTCGATCTCCGCCTGCGTGAGGGACCTGGCCTCGACCACCGGCGGGGGCGTGGTCGCGGACGTGGCCGTGGAGCTGGACGTGACGGCGGGTCCGCCGACGGTGTCGGCCTTCTCCGGACGCGGCGAGCACCCCGCGACCAAAGCGATCGTGAGCGCCACGAGCGTCGTCGTGAGCCTCCGGGTCTGGCGGACGTCGATCATGGCCTGAGCCCACCTCAGCGCCGCCGGTCCGGACAACGTCCCATCGGGTGAGCGAAGGGGCAGTCCGCGACGACCGCACGGACCGCCCGCGGCGGCCATCGCGAGCGGTTAGCCTGACGCTCGTCCAGACCTGGGGGTGGTCGTCGTGCCGGTCGAGCGCATCGCGCTGGTGTCCGACGTCCACGGCAACATGACGGCGTACGACGCGGTGCTCGCCGACATCGACGCGCGCGGGATCGGGACCGTCCTCAACCTCGGCGACGTCGCCGGCAAGGGCCCGCGCGGCTCGGCCGCCGTCGCCCGCACCCGCGAGCGCTGCGCGGTCACGGTCCGCGGCAACTGGGACGACTTCATGCCCGGACCCGGACCGTTCGACGACCCGGCCGTCACGTGGTGGCGCGACGAGCTCACCGCCGACGACCGCCAGTGGCTGCGGTCGCTGCCGCTGTCGCACGACCTCGTGGTGTCCGGGCGGCACGTGCGGCTGTTCCACGCGTCCGCGACGAGCGTCTACACACGCGTGTTCTTCCAGCACACCGACGACGAGTTCGACGGGATGTTCGCGACGACACCGATGACCGGCGACGGCCCGGCGCCCGACCTGGTCGTGTACGGCGACGTGCACGACGTGTACATCGAGACGCGCGAGGGCCGCACGCTCGCCAACGCGGGCAGCGTCGGCAACCCGCTCGACGAGCCGACCGCGTCCTACCTCGTGCTCGAGGGCATCGTGGGCGGCACGCGCGACGACCCGTTCGCGCTCGGGGTCGTGCGGGTGCCGTACGACGTCGAGGCGGAGATCGCCGTGGCCGTCGCCGTCGGCATGCCGACCGTCGAGGCGTACGCGGTCGAGCTGCGGACCGCGGTGTACCGCGGGTTCCACGCGGAGCGCGGGCTGCGCGCCCCGGACGTCGCAACGACGCGCTGACGTCGCGCGTCGACCGGTGGCGCCCCCGGCGCGCTGCCATGGCACGTCGGCTGGCGTCGCACCTGCACACCGACGTCAGCGCGTCGGCACCTGCCCGGGGCGCGGAGCCCGCGCGCGCGTCCTACCGGTCGCCGACCTTCTGGTCGGCCGCGTCCTGCGCCGTGTCGATCTGCTCGTCGTGCTTCCCGCCCGTGACGGACGACGCCGCGTCGGCGCCCTTGTCCAGCGCGGAGTCGCTGGCGTTCTCGCCCTTGTCGCTCTTCAGCGCGTCGGACGCCTTGTCGCCCAGGTCGTCGATGCCCATGGGGTGCTCCCTGCTCGGTCCAGCCGTCACGCCGCACTGCTGGACCGCCGTTCCATGCTGCGCCCGTCCGGCGGCACCCGCACGCGCACCCGGACCCGGACCCGACGCCGGACCCCGACCCGAGACGGGCCGGTGGGCCCGATGAGTTCCCGGGGCGCACCGGGTCGGTAGGGCAGCGGTGCCTCGGAAGACGGTGCCGCCCCGCACCGACGACGGAGGACCAGATGACCGCGACACCCGTGACCGCCCCGACGACCGGCCTGCTCGACGTGGGCGACGCCCGGCTGCACTACGAGCTGCGCGGGTCCGGCCCGCTGGTCGTGCTCGTCGCGGCGCCCATGGACGCGGACGCGTTCGCGCCGCTCGCGGACCTGCTCGCGACGGACCGGACGGTCCTGACGACCGACCCGCGCGGCATCCGCCGGTCGACCGTCGCCGACCCGGACGCCGACGCGACCGTCGAGCTCCGCGCCGACGACGTGGCCGCGCTGGTCGCGCACGTCGGTCTCGGGCCGGCGGAGCTCGTGCTCGGGTCGTCCGGCGGCGCGGTGACGGTGCTCGACCTGGCGACCCGGCACCCCGACGCCGCCCGGGTGGTGCTCGCGCACGAGCCGCCCCTGCACGCGGTCCTGCCCGACGACGCCGAGCTCGCGGAGCGGACGCGGCGCATGGTCGACACGCACCTGTCGGGCGACGTCGTGGGGGCGTGGCAGCAGTTCATGGAGATCGCGGACATCCCGATGCCGCCCGAGCTGGTCGCGCAGATGTTCGGCGGCGACCGGTCACCGCAGGACGTCGCCGACGACCACATGCAGTTCGCGCACATGCTCTGGCCGACGGTCCGCTACCGGCCGGACGTGGACGCGCTGCGCGCCTCGCCGACGCGGGTCGTCGTGGGGATCGGCGAGGAGTCCGCCGGGCAGCTGTGCGACCGGTCGTCGCGGGCTCTTGCCGCTCTGCTCGGCGTCGAGCCGGTCCTGTTCCCGAGCGACCACATCGGCTTCGTCGAGGACCCGCCGGCGTTCGCCGCGCGCCTCCGCGAGGTCCTGTGGCCGGCCCCGCCGACGGCGGCCTGAGCGCCACCGGCCACCGGCCACTGCCTGCCGACCGCGTCGACCCGGTGCTGGTGACCGGAGACCGGGCCTCAGCGGTCACGATCACCGGGTCGACGGCGGTCTGGCGGCCGGACCCGCGGTCAGGGAGGCGGGTCCGCGGTCAGGCAGGCGGGTCCGCGGTCAGGCGGGCGGCGCGGAGGGTGAGGTAGCGGCGCTCCGGGACGGACGTCGCCGCGGCGGCGGCCCGGTGGTACGCGGCACGAGCGGCCGCGGTGTCGCCCGCCGACTCGAGCAGGTGCGCGCGGACCGCGTCGAGCCGGTGACCCGGCAGGTCGACGTCGTCGAGCAGCCGCAGCCCCGCCTCGGGCCCGTCGACCATCGCCACGGCGACCGCCCGGTTCACCGCGACGACCGGGCTGCCCGTCATCCGCTCCAGCAGCCCGTACAGCGCGACGACCTGCGGCCAGTCGGTGTCCGCCGCGGTCGCGGCGCGATCGTGCACGGCGGCGACGGCGGCCTGGAGCTGGTACTCGCCGACCGACCGCGCGCCGATCGCCTCGTCGAGCAGCGCGAGGCCCTCGGCGATCAGGGCCCGGTCCCAGCGGCTGCGGTCCTGCTCGGGCAGCGGCACGAGCTCGCCCGACGCGTCCGTGCGGGCCGGTCGGCGCGCGTCGGTGAGCAGCATGAGCGCCAGCAGGCCCGTGACCTCGGGGTCGGCGGGTTCGAGCGCGTGCAGCCAGCGGGTCAGGCGGACGGCCTCGTCGGACACGTCGACCCGGTGCAGGTCGCCTCCCGACGTGCTCGTCGACCCCTCCGTGAACATCACGTAGAGCACGTGCAGGACGCTGCGCAGCCGGGCGGCGCGCTCGTCGGGCGCGGGCATCGCGAACGTCGACCCGGCGTCGGCGACGCGCCGCTTCGCGCGGCTGATGCGCTGCGCCATGGTCGCCTCGGGGACGAGGAACGCCCGCGCGATCTCGGCGGTCGTGAGGCCCCCGACGGCGCGCAGGGTGAGCGGGATCGCCGACGACGGCGTCAGCGCGGGGTGGCAGCAGAGGAACAGCACGGTGAGGGAGTCGTCGTCGCCCGCTGCCTGCGACGTGACGGCCTCCTCGGCGGCCCACCGCTCCTCGCGTCCCCGCCGCGACCGGTCCGACCGCACGGCGTCGAGCAGCCGCCGGGTCGCCGTCTGGAGCAGCCAGCCGAACGGCTTCTCCGGGACGCCGTCGCGCGGCCAGTGCGTGACGGCCACGACGAGCGCCTCCTGCACCGCGTCCTCCGCGGCGGCGAAGTCGCCCGACCGGCGCCCGAGCACGCCGAGGACCTGCGGCGCGAGCGTGCGCAGCAGGTCCTCGGGCAGCGCCGCGTCCGGCGTGGTCAGGCGACGCCGTCCGCGGTGCGCAGGTACTCGCGCATGCCCTCGACGGCGGTCGGACCGCCGTCGAGCATGACGCGCCGCAGGTGGATCGGCTGGCCCGTCGGCACGCCACCGCGGCCCGGCACCGCGGACACCAGGGCGGCGATCTCGACCGCCCGCTCCTCGGTCTCCACATCGACGATCTGGTACCCGGCGAGCCACTCCTTGAACTCCGCGAACGGGCCGTCCGTCACGACGGGTGCACCCGCCGCGTCGACGCGCACGATCTTCGCGACGTCGGGGCCGGTGAGGATCGCCGTGGCGACCAGCTCGCCGCTCGCCTCGAGCTCGCTGTTGAGCGCGGCGTAGTAGTCGAGGTGGGCGGTGATCTCCTCGGGCGTCCACTCCTCCATCGGCGTGGGGTCGGCACCGGGCTGGAAGTCGACCCCGATCAGGTAGCGCGGCATGTCGTTCACTCCTCGTGCTCGTCGTGCCCAGACTGGCACTCTCACCCGGGGAACGGAGCCGGTGCGCGGTTCTCGACATCGGCGGCCGCCGGCGTCGCGACGCGTCGCGGGCGACCGGTGGCGGCGAGCGCGGCCGCGGCGACGAGCACGACGGCCGCGGCGGGCAGGGGCAGCGCAGCCGGGCCGGACCGGTCCACGACGGCCGCACCGAGCGCAGCGCCGACGGCGATCCCGAGGTTGAAGACGACGGGGATCACGGTGCCCGCGGTCGCGCGGTGCTCGGGACCCGCGGCCCGCAGGATCGCCGTCTGCGCGAGCGGTGGCAGGGCACCGGTCGTCACGCCCCAGGCGGCGACCACGACCACCGCGACGGCCGGGTGCGCACCGACCGCCCCGAGCGCGACGAGCGCGGCCGCGACCAGGACCGTCGTCACCACCAGCGTCGCCGCGGGCCTCCGGTCCCCGACCTTCCCGACGACGGCCACGCCCACCGCCGACGCGACGCCGAACAGGAGCAGCAGCCCGCTGACACCACCGGGCAGGTCGCCGGCGGGCCGCTCGACGAGCCGCGTGACGAACGTGAACGCCGCGAAGTGGCCGACCAGCACGAGCCCGACGAGCCCGGCGACGACCAGCACGGGCCGCAGCGAGGGCCGTGCAGCCGCACCCGCCGCGGCACCGGCACCCGTCGCGGCGCTCGCACCCGTCGCAGCACCGGGACCCGCCGCGGCGCTCGCACCCGCCGTGGCGCCCGCGCCACCGCCGTCCGCGCCCACGCCCGCGGCTCCCGCGCCTCCGCCTGCCTCCCCACCGCCTGCGGGCACGCCGACCGCCCTGACCACGACCCGCACCAGCACCGCGGCGACGACGGCCAGCACCGCGAGCGCGACGAACGCCGCGCGCCAGTCCCACGCCTGCGCGACGACGCTCGCGAGCGGCGTCCCGAGGACGGTCCCGAGCGTCGCGCCGCCGAGGACGACCGCGATCGCCCGCGCGAGGTGGGACGGGTCGACCAGGTCGGCGGTGTGGGTGTTGACGGCGGCCCACAGCAGCCCGGTCGCGGCGGCTCCGGCCGCCCGCGCGCCGACGGCGACGGTGTACGTCGGGGCCAGGGCGGTGAGCACGGCGCTCGCGGCGAAGACGACGAGCGCGGCCGCGACGACGGTCTGCCGGTCGAACCGTGCGGTGAGCCGGACCAGCGGGAACGTCGCCACGACGACCGTGAGCGCCCACAGCGACACGAGCAGCCCGGTGCGGGCCTGCGCGACGCCGAGGTCGGCGCTCATCGCGGGGAGCACGGCGGTCGGCAGCATCTCGCCGGTGACCATGACGAAGGTGGCGCCGCCGAGGACGAGGAGGCTGGGCCAGGGAGGTCGGCCGGTGGTGTCCATGAGCGCGACGCTAGAGTTTGACATCAGTGTGAAGGTCAAGGGGTCGGCGCACGCGCGCGCCGGCCGCGTCGAGGGAGCGGTGGTCGTCGTGAAGATCGGTGAGCTGTCCCGCCGCACGGGCGTCTCGACGCGGCTGCTGCGCTACTACGAGGAGCAAGGGCTCATCTCCCCCGCACGCTCCGCCAACACCTACCGCGAGTACGACGAGGCCGACGTCGCCCAGGTCGAGCGCGCGGTCGGGCTGGTGCGGTCGGGCCTCCCGACGCGGCTGGCCAAGGTGGTCCTCGACCTCGAGCGGACGCAGGACGAGGACCTCGCGGCGTCGTGCCCCCGCACGGTCGCGGAGATGCTGGCCGAGGAGCTCGAGGGCCTCGACGACCGCATCGCATGCCTGACCGCGAGCCGCCGGACGATCCACGACTTCCTGGTCCGCACGTCGCACGCGGCCGACGTCCTGGAGGCCGCGCGCACGCCGTCCTGACGCGGCTGCGCGACAGATCGGACGGCCGTCCTATTCCTTTGTGACTGCTGTCACGGCTAGCATGCACCGTCCGGTTCGCACCACGACGGAGGTCCGCTGTGCAGCAACGCCACAAGCTCACCGTCCTCGTCTCGGCCCTCGCCCTCGCCGGCGCGGCCGTCGCGACACCCGCCGCCGCCGCCGACACCCTCGGCGGCCCCGGCCACGGAGGAGGCCACGGCTACCCGCCGAGCGCCGCCCAGAAGTTCTCCAAGAAGGTCACCGAGCGCGCCGTCTTCCGGCACCTGCAGGAGCTCCAGCGCATCGCCGACCGCAACGACGGCAACCGTGCCGCGCTCACCTCCGGGTACGAGGCCAGCGCCCGGTACGTCGAGAAGACGCTCCGCAAGGCCGGCTACACCACGACGCGCGACCCCTTCACGTTCGACCTCGAGGTCGAGGACGCCGCCACCCTCACCGTCGCGGGTGGCCCGACGTACACGGTCGACCAGATGACGTTCGCCGTGAACACGCCCGTCGGCGGCATCACCGCGCCGACCGCCTCGCCGCTCGACACGTTCGGCTGCACGGCCGAGCAGTGGGCCGGTGTGCCCGCGACCGGCACGATCGCCGTCATCAGCCGCGGCGGCTGCAACTTCTCGGTCAAGGCACAGCTCGCGCAGGCCGCCGGCGCGGTCGGCGTCGTCGTCTACAACAACCTCCCGGACACCCTGCTCATCGGCACGCTCGGCGAGAACAGCGGCGTGACCATCCCCGCCGCGGGCGCCACGCTCGAGGACGGTCAGGCGCTCGCCGCGACCCCGGGCGTCACCGTCACGCTCGACACCCGCGTGCACACCGAGACCCGCGAGAGCTTCAACGTCATCGCGCAGACCAAGGCCGGCCGCCAGGACAACGTCGTCTTCCTGGGCGCGCACCTCGACGGCGTCGAGGACGGCCCGGGCATCAACGACAACGGCACGGGCTCGGCGACGCTGCTCGAGACCGCCGTCCAGCTCGGCCGTGACAAGAAGATCCCCAACGCCGTGCGGTTCGCGTGGTGGGGCGCCGAGGAGCTCGGGCTCATCGGGTCGACCGCGTACGTCGAGGACCTGGCGGCGCAGCGGGGCGAGCTCGACAAGATCGCGACCTACCTGAACTTCGACATGGTCGGCTCGCCGAACTACGTGATCGGCGTGTACGACGCCGACCAGTCGACCTACCCGGCCCCCGTGCCGGTCCCGCCGGGCTCGCCCGAGACCGAGGAGGTCTTCACCGACTACTTCGACTCGATCGGCCAGCCCTGGGTCGACACCCCGTTCTCGGGCCGGTCCGACTACCAGGCGTTCATCCTCAACGGCATCCCCGCGTCCGGCCTGTTCACGGGCGCCGACGACGTGAAGACCGAGGAGGAGGTCGCGCTGTTCGGCGGCACCGCCGGGATCACGATGGACCCGAACTACCACTCGCCGGGCGACGACATCTCGAACGTGAACCGCGAGGCGCTGCGGATCATGACGGGCGCCATCGCCTACGCGACGTACAGCCTCGCGCTCGACACGTCCGCCGTGAACGGCGTGGAGAGCCCGACCAAGCCGCGACCCGGCCACGGGCACGGGCCCGGCAAGGGTCGCAGCGGCGTCGGGACGTACGGCCACCAGGAGGGGTGGGACCGGGCGTCCTGACACAGGCACGCACCCGCGCCGGTCGGAGGAGGGACCGGTCGGCGCGGGTGCGGACCGCGCGGCACGACGGGGTGCGTGCGCGGCGCCGATCACCCCGCGCGCGCCGGCGTGCGGGGTGATCGCGACCTCCGAGGCCGTCACGGCGACGTGACGTCACTCCGGCGCGCGCCACGTCGTGACGGCCGGACCACTCCACCGTGACGGCGATCTCGGAGCGCCGCGTCAGGACGGGCGCGTCGCCTTGCCGTCGAGCCACAGCGTGTCGGAGTCGTCGCGGTGCGTGCCCGACGTGCCGACGTGCTTCTGGCTGATCGACGGGCCCTTCGTGATGACGTGGACCATCGCCATGCCGTGCCCGCGGCCGAGCCCGTAGTCGTCGGCGAGCCACGCGAGGATCTCCCCCGCCTTGGTCCCCGGGCCGTAGCCGCGGGCCGTCGCCTGCTCGAGCAGCTGGCGCGGCGTGAGGCCGGTCTTGTCCTCGACGGCGTCGAGGTACGCCTGGAACGACATGGGCATCTCCGAGGGTGCGTGACGGACGGGTCCGGACGGTCGCGCCGCAGGTCAGGGACCATGGTGCGCCCGCCGCTCGTGGACGATCCTTGCGGGGACCACCGACAGAGGGAAGGCTCGTCGTCTCGACGTGACCCGTCCCCGGGCCACGGTGTCGACGACCGGACGGAGGGGCATGGGGCACGACCACGCGCACGGCACCGCGGACCACCGCGGGCGACTGGCGGTCGCGTTCGGCATCTCGGTCGCGATCCTGCTGGCGCAGGCGGTCGGGGCAGCGGTCACGGGGAGCCTCGCGCTGCTCGTCGACACCGCGCACGTGCTGACCGACACGGGCGGCCTCGCGCTCGCGCTGGTCGCCGCGCACCTGTCGCTGCGACCGCCGTCGCCGACCCGCACGTGGGGCTACCGGCGTGCGGAGGTCCTCGCGGCGCTCGCGCAGTCGGCCGTGCTGCTCGTCGTCGGCGTGTACGTGCTGGTCGAGGCCGTGCAGCGGCTCGCCGACCCGCCCGAGATCCCGTCGACCACGCTCGTCGTCTTCGGCCTGATCGGACTCGCCGGCAACCTCGTCGCACTCGGCGTGCTCGCGTCGAGCCGATCGGACAACCTCAACCTGCGGGCCGCGTTCCTCGAGGTCGCGAACGACGCCCTCGGGTCCCTCGCGGTGGTGATCGCCGCCGTCGTCATCGCGACGACCGGGTGGCTCCGCGCCGACGCGGTCGCGGCGCTCGTCATCGGCGCGCTCATCCTGCCCCGCGCGATGCGCCTGCTGCGCGAGACGACGAGCGTGCTCCTCGAGTCGACCCCGCCGGGCCTCGACCTGGACGAGGTGCGCGCGCACCTGCTGCGCGTCGAGCACGTCCGCGAGGTGCACGACCTGCACGCGTCGCTCATCGCCACGGGGCTTCCCGTCATCAGCGCGCACGTCGTGGTCGACGACGGGTGCTTCTCCGACGGGCACGCGGGCCGCATCCTCGACGAGCTCCAGGAGTGCGTCGCGCGGCACTTCGACCTGTCCGTCGAGCACTCGACGTTCCAGGTCGAGACCGCGTCGCACCGCCGCCACGAGCACCCGAGCCACGCCTGACCGCGGTCCGCGCGCACCGTCCCGGACGAACCGGGCGCAGGACCCGATCTGTGCGCTGATCTGCACAGACCCTCCACCGCACCGCCCCGCGACCGCGTCCGCGCCGCTGCCCGGCTTCCTACGGTCGGACCGTGCCCACGACGCGCCACACCGCCGCCCCCCACCCACGTGCCGCCCGGCACGCCCGACGCCTGCGCAGCCGGCCCTGGTTGCGCGTGACGGCCGTGACCGCCGTCGCCGTGGTGGCGTTCGCGGGGACCGCCGCTGCGTCGCTCTACGTCCGGCTGCGCGGCAACGTCGAGACGGTCGACACGAGCGGCCTCGTCGACGTGCCGCTGCCCACCGACACCGAGCCGCCCGACCCCGACGACCCGAACGCCGGGCGCGCGGTGAACCTGCTGGTGATCGGGTCGGACGACCGCAGCGGCGAGAACGGCGCGATCGGCGGGTACGTCGAGGGGCAGCGGTCCGACACGACGCTGCTCGTGCACGTGTCCGCCGACCGCCAGCGCGTCGACGTCGTCTCGATCCCGCGCGACTCGCGCGTCGACATCCCCGCGTGCAACCTCACCGGCGGTGGCGCGATCGAGCCGCGGCGCGGCAACTTCAACGACGCGTTCGCGCTCGGCTGGGACCACGGCCACGACCTCGAGTCGGCCGCGGCCTGCACGATCATGACCGTCTACGAGAACACCGGGATCCTCGCCGAGCACACCGTGATCGTGGACTTCAGCGGGTTCCAGGGCATGGTCGACGCGATCGGCGGGGTGTCGATCTGCGTGCCCGCCGACATCGACGCCGACTACGTCGACCTCACGCTCGCCGCCGGTCAGCACCACCTCGACGGGCCCACCGCGCTCAACTTCGCGCGCGCCCGCAAGGGCAAGGGGCTGGGCGACGGGTCCGACACGAACCGCATCGGCAACCAGCAGCGCCTCGTCGCGGCCATGGTCGACGAGGTGTTCGCGAAGAACGTGCTCACCGACGTGCCCGAGCTCGTCGGCTTCCTCGGCGCGGCGACGCAGTCGCTGACCGTCGACCCCGCGCTCAAGGACTCGATGATCGGCCTGGCCTTCAGCCTCCGGTCCGTCCGCGCGGAGAACATCACGTTCCTGACGGTGCCGTTCGTCGCGAGCACGGAGAAGAAGAACAAGGTCGACTGGACCGCCGCGGCGGACACCCTGTGGGCGAACGTCCTGGCCGACCGGCCGCTCACGGAGGCGGCCGCTCCCCCGCCGGGCACGGACGGCTCCGGCGGGGCGGGCGGCGAGGACGGGACCGGTGGGGCGGGCGGCTCGCCGGCGGGTGGTGCGCCGACGGGAGGCGCGACGTCCGCACCCCCGGACACACCCGTCCCGTCGCAGACCAGGAAGGCCGGGCGTGAGCCGTTCACCGTGAACGACACGACCGCGGTCTGCGCCTGATCCGGAGCGACGCATCTGCTCGGCCGCGCGGCACGAGAGGAACTGAGCACGCGACCCGTCACGGGGCCCGCGAACCGCGCCGGGGCGGGCTCCACGACGGGGTCGTCGGGGGTGCGATGCGGTGCGCCGGCGTGTGGACGGCGTCAGCCGGCGTCCGGGTCCTGCTGGGCGTGGCGGTCGAGGAACGCGTAGACCTCGGTCGCGTCGACGCCCGGAAAGGCGCCTGTCGGGAGCGCCGAGAACACCTGCTGGTGGATGCGCGCGCTGGGCCACGAGGCGTCCGCCCAGCGGGCGGTGGCGTCGGCGGGCGGGCGGCGGCAGCAGGCCTCGTCGGGGCAGGTCGAGCGGTGCCGGACGGTCGTGTCGCGGCCGCGGAACCACGTCGCCGACGCGAAGGGGACGCCGACGGCGAGCGCGACCTTGCCGGTGGTCGCCCAGCCGGTCTGCGTCGAGCACCAGAACGTCCCGGCGGGGGTGTCGGTGAGCTGGTAGGACTCGGTGGCCTGGTCGCGACGGGCGAGGGCGCGGCGCACACCCCAGCGGCGGCACACCATCTGACCCTCGATCGCGCCGGTGACGTCGGTCGGCAGGACGAGTCCGTCGTTGGCGTAGGCGCGGAAGATCGCGCCGTCCTCGGCGACGCGCAGGAAGTGCAGGCGGATGCCGAGGTGGTGCGTCGCGAGGCTCGTGAACCGCTGCGCGGCGGCCTCGTGCGTCACGCCGAACGCGTCGCGGAAGTCCTCGATCGCGAGGTCCTTGGCGCGCTTGCGCTCCTCGAGGAAGCCGACGGCTGCGGACTGCGGCATGAGGCAGCACGAGGCGAAGTAGGTGATCTCGAGGCGTTGGCGCAGGAACGCCTCGTACGACGTGGGGCGCTCGTGGCCGAGGACGCGGTGCGCGATCGCCTGGAGCGCCAGCGAGCGCAGGCCGTGCCCGCCGGGGGTCGACGCGGGCGGCAGGTAGATGCGGCCGTTCGCGAGGTCGGTGACGGTGCGGGTCGAGTGCGGGAGGTCGTCGACGTGCCGGATCGTCAGGCCGAGCTGCTCGGCCATGCGCGACACCGTGCGGTGCGTGAGGGCGCCCGACGTGTACCCGGCGCGGCGGGCCATGTCCTCCGCGAGCGCCTCCAGGTCGGGCAGGTAGTTGTCGCGGGCCTGCCGTTCGAGGCGCAGCTGCGTGTTGACGCGGCGGGCCTCCTCGGGGGTCGCGACGGCCTCGGTCGCGCGGCGGGTGAGCTCGGTGTGCAGGCCGACGAGCTGCTCGAGGACGGGCGTCGGCAGGCTGCGGTTGGGGCGGACCGTCGGGAGGCCGAGCTGCGCGAACTCGGGGGTCTGCTGGGCGCGGTCGAGCGCGATCTCCAGGGCGGCGCGGCGCGTGGGCGGCTCGTCGTCGAGCAGGTCCGGCACGGTCACACCGAGCGCGTCGGCGAGGTCGCGCAGGAGGGCGAGGCGGGGTTCGCGGCGGCCGTTCTCGACCAGCGACAGCAGGCTCGGGGTCACGCCGACGGCCTTGCCGAGCTGGTCGAGGGTCATGCCGCGCGCGGTCCGGGCGTGCCGCAGGCGGCGTCCGAGCGTCAGGGCGTCCGCGGCGGGGACGTTGCTCATCCCTTCACGATATGTCAAGAACGTCGATACTTGACGGCCGCTGCGGTCGGCAGACCCCGGGTGGTTGACGTGAGGATCGAAGGGAGACGTTCCTTCGTCCCCCGTCCTCGTCTGGAGCACCCGATGACCGTCACCTCGCTGCCGCCCGCCGCCCGCACCGACGCGCCCGTGCGCGACCTGCGGGCGTGGGTCGCCGACGTCGCCGACCTCACCGAGCCCGACGCGGTCGTCTGGTGCGACGGGTCCGACGCGGAGCGGGAGGCGCTGCTCGCGCGCATGGTCGAGACCGGCACGCTCCTGCCGCTCGACCCCGTCCTGCGGCCCGGCAGCTACCTCGCGCGGTCCGACCCCTCCGACGTCGCGCGCGTCGAGTCGCGCACGTTCATCTGCTCGCGCTCGGAGGCCGACGCGGGCCCGACGAACAACTGGCGCGACCCCGACGCGATGCGCGCCGAGCTCGCAGGGGTCTTCGCCGGGTCGATGCGCGGCCGGACGATGTACGTCGTCCCGTTCTCGATGGGTCCCGTCGGCGGCCCGATCTCGCAGGTCGGGGTGCAGCTCACGGACTCGCCGTACGTCGTCGTCGGCATGGGCACGATGACGCGCGTGAGCCGGGCGGTCGTCGACCTGATCGACGGCGGTGCGCCGTTCGTCCCCGCGGTGCACTCGGTCGGCATGCCGCTGCGGACCGCCGACGGGACCGAGCGTCCCGACGTGCCCTGGCCGTGCGACGACACGAAGTACGTCGCCCACTTCCCCGAGACCCGCGAGATCTGGTCGTACGGCTCCGGGTACGGCGGCAACGCGCTGCTCGGCAAGAAGTGCTTCGCGCTGCGCATCGCGTCCGTCATGGGCCGCGACGAGGGCTGGCTCGCCGAGCACATGCTGCTCATCCGCGTCACCTCGCCGCAGGGCCGCCGGTACCACGTGGCCGCCGCGTTCCCGTCGGCGTGCGGCAAGACGAACCTCGCGATGCTCACGCCCACGCTGCCCGGCTGGCGCGTCGAGACGCTCGGCGACGACATCGCGTGGCTGCGCCCCGGGCCCGACGGGACGCTGCGGGCGATCAACCCCGAGGCCGGGTTCTTCGGCGTCGCCCCCGGCACGTCCGTCGCGACCAACCCCGCCGCGATCGCGACGCTCGACCGGGACACGATCTTCACCAACGTCGCGCTCACGCCCGACGGTGACGTCTGGTGGGAGGGCCTGACGCCCGAGCCGCCCGAAGGGCTGGTCGACTGGACCGGCCGGCCGTGGACGCCCGACTCCGGCCGCCCCGCCGCGCACCCCAACTCGCGGTTCACCGTCGCTGCCGCGCAGTGCCCGACGATCGCCGACACGTGGGAGGACCCCGACGGCGTCCCGCTCGACGCGATCGTGTTCGGCGGCCGCCGCGCCACCAACGTGCCGCTCGTCGTGCAGGCGCACGACTGGGAGCACGGCGTCTTCCTCGGCGCGACGATCTCCTCCGAGCAGACCGCCGCCGCCGAGGGGACCGTCGGCGAGCTCCGCCGCGACCCCTTCGCGATGCTGCCGTTCTGCGGGTACGACATGGCCGACCACTGGGCGCACTGGCTGCGCGTCGGGGCCTCGCTCGACCCGGCGACCCGACCGCTGATGTTCCAGGTCAACTGGTTCCGCAAGGACGCGTCGGGCCGCTACCTGTGGCCCGGGTTCGGGGAGAACATCCGCGTGCTCGCGTGGATCGTGGCCCAGGTGGACCGCGCGCGCGGGGTGCGGACAGACGTCGGCGCGACCCCCAGCCCGGTCGGCCTGCTGCCCGCCCCCGACGCGCTCGACCTCGCTGGCCTCGACCTGCCCGACGACGACCTGGCGGCGCTGCTCGACGTCGACCCCGCGACGTGGTCGGTCGAGGCGGACCTCACGGACGACTTTCTCGCGGGCTTCGGCGACCGCGTCCCCGACGCCCTCCACGCCCAGCTCGCCGCGCTCCGCACCCGCCTCACGTCGTCCTGACGGGGCAGCCCGCCACGGCGATACCGACATGGCTGCCGTTCCGGGGCGACGAACGGCACGCATGTCGGTATCAACGACGCGGCGTCGTCGGGGAGTCGTCGCGGCGTCGTCGCGGCGTCGTCGGGGAGTCGTCGGGGAGTCGTCGCGGCCACGTGGGGCGTCGTCGCGGCGACCGCGGGGCGCCGGTCGCGCTGTCGTCGGGGCGTCGGTCGCGCTGTCGTCGGGGGCGTCGGCTCAGGTAGCCGACGGGCCGGGCGGGTCAGGGGTGGTCGGTGCGGAGGCGGGCGTGCAGGTGCATGTCGTGGTGGCCGTCGGCGTGCAGCGCGTGCCCGCGTCGCACGCCCTCCGCGCGGCAACCCAGCAGCTCCGCGACCCGGCACGACGCGTCGTTGCGCGTCGAGTGCTCGACCTCGACGCGGTGCAGGCCGAGCTCCTCGAACGCCCAGCGCAACGCCTCGGCACCCGCCCGCACGGCGACGCGGTGGCCGCGCGCGGCCGGCACGACCCAGTACGCGAGCGCGCCGAACCCTTCGTAGAGGTTGAGGTGCGTGAGCGCGACGCGACCGACGACGGTGCCGGTCGGAGCCGTGCCGAGCCGACGCAGGGGTGGCGCGGCGAGGTGGCGGGGAGGCACGGTGCGCGGCACGGGTCCTGACGTCGGCACGGCGTGCGGCGCGGGTCCCGACGAGGGCACAGCGTGCGGCACGGGTCCCGACGAGGACACAGCGTGCGGCACGGGTCCCGGCGAGGGCACAGCGTGCGGCACGGGTCCCGGCGTCATCGCGGCGGATGTCTCGACGGACGGCTCGCCGGGCTGCGACGACGGTCGGGCGTGCGCTCCGACGCCCGCAAGCGCGAGCACCGGAGCGGATGTCGGGGCGGGGGTCGGCGCGGGGACACGCGCCGGTGCCGTCGCCGGCTCGGGCTCCGCGGGCTGCGTCGGGGCGACGACGACCGCCCACTCGACGGCCCGCTCGTCGCGCCACGCGGCATTCTTCGCGTCGATCCACGCGAGCGCCTCGTCGTCGTCGGACATCGACCGGGCGTGCCACCAGCGGATCGCGGGGTCGTCGTAGGCGGCGCGGACGGTCGTCACGTCGGCGGGCGCCCAGGGCCGCAGGAGGAGACCGTCGGCGGTGAGCGACGGCTGGGGGCGCACACCCCACCGACCGGGCAGGACGACAGGCGCAGCGAGCAGCGGCACGGCGGAATCATCCCGGTTCGACCCGCCGGACGCAGCACGCCACGCGGGAGGACCCGGTCCGGGTCGGTGCGACGGAGCGCCGAGGGCCCGGCGGGACCTGCGACGACACGACGCACACCGTCCACGAACGGCGTCGCCCGGACCCGGACGGTCGGGCGTCGCACGGACCCGCACGGCCGGGCGAGGGCCGGCGCGCGAGTGCCGACCGCCGGACGCGGGCGGCGCGCTACTCCCCCACGAGCCCGTCGACGGACTGGCGCAGCAGGTCGGCGTGACCGTTGTGCCGCGCGTACTCCTCGATCATGTGGACGAGGATCCAGCGCAGCGACGGCGTGGTGCCGTCGGACGACGGTCGTCGGGCGAGCGTGTCGAGCCCGCCGTCGGCGAGCGCCCGCTCGGTGCGCACGCGCGATCGCTCGACGGCGCCCTCCCAGAGCGCGCGCAGCTCCTGCGGGGAGTCGGCGCCGGCCGACGTCCACTCCCAGTCGCGGTCGGCGTCCCAGTCCGCGACCTCCCACGGCTCGTCGGTGGGCTCGTCGTGCAGGCGCGCGCCGAACCACTCGTCCTCGACCCACGCGACGTGCTTGAGCAGCCCGCCGAGCGTCATGTCGGTCGGGGCGAGCCGCGCGGTCAGGCCGGCGGTGTCGAGGTCGGCGGTCTTCCAGCGCAGCGTCGCGCGGTGGAAGTCGAGGAACCCCAGCAGCGTGGTGACCTCGTCGGCGGCGACCGGCGGCTCCGGGCGGCCCTGCTCGTCGATGACGCTCATGCGCCCATCCTGGCGGACCCCCCGGACGCCGCGGGCGGGCCGACCGCATCGCGGCTGCGGCTGCGACGACGGGCCACGACGGCTACGACGCCTGCGGCGGGTCCTCCCCGACGAGCCCGTCGACGGCCTCGCGGAACAGGTCGGCGTGGCCGGTGTGGCGGCAGTACTCGTCGATCAGGTCGACGAGCACGCGCCGCAGGTTCGGCGACCAGCCGGACTCGGTCGTGAACAGCGACGGCTGGTCGAGCCCGCCGCGCGCCAGGGCCGCGGCCCACCCGGCCCGCGAGCGTGCGACGGCCCGCTGCCAGAGCGCGTAGAGCTCCTCCGGGGTGTCGGACGCGGCGGAGTGCCAGTCCCACTCGGGGTCGGCCTGGAAGTGCTCCTGCCGCCACGGCTCGGTGAGGTGCTCGCCGTCGACGAACTCGGCCATCTTCATCTCCTCGACGAGCGCGAGGTGCTTGACGAGGCCACCGAGGGTCATGGCGGACGGCGGGAAGGGGCGGTGCAGGGCGTCGGCGTCGAGGCCGCCGACCTTCCAGGCGAACTGGGCGCGGGCGCGCTCGAGGGAGAAGAGCAGCATCTCGGTCTCGTCGGCAGTCGCGGAGGGTTCGGTGATCCGGGTGTCGAGCGTGTTCTGGGTCATGGCGGCGACGCTAAGGTCGATACCGGACGTTCCGCTTCCGGTTGGAGAATCCGATGCCTGACGCGAGCCCGACGGCACGCGCGCTGCGCACCCTCGAGCTCATCCAGGGCCGCCCCGGCATCACGGCGGAGGAACTCGCGGGTGAGCTCGGCGTGACCGAGCGTGCCGCCCGCCGGTACGTCGGCGTGCTGCGCGAGGCGGAGATCCCGGTCGAGTCGACGCGCGGCCGGTACGGGGGCTACCGCCTCGGGCGCGGGGTCCGCCTCCCGCCCGTGACGTTCAGCGCGGCGGAGGCCCTCGCACTCGTCATGGCGGCGCTCGACGGCCACCACGAGGCGGGCGACCCGGCGGGCCCCGTCGGCGCGGCGCTCGGCAAGCTCGTGCGCGCGCTGCCGGCGGGCGTCGCCGCGCAGGCGGAGGTCGTGCGCCGGACCACCGCCCCCGCGCCCGACCGGTCCGCCGCGCGCCCCGACCCGACGACGACCGCGGTCCTCGTGCAGGGCTGCGCCGAGCACCGACGGATCCGCCTCACGTACCGGTCGGGCAGCGGCACCGAGTGGGACGCCGACGTCGAGCCGTGGTCCGTCGTCGTGCGGCACAGCCGCTGGTACCTGCTGTGCCGGACGGCCCGCGACGAGGTGCGCGCGTACCGCGTCGACCGTGTGCGCGCCGCGACCGTGCTGGACGAGGTGTTCACGCCGCCCGCGGACCTGGACCCGGTCGCGCTGCTCGAGGAGAACCTCGCGACGGGGTGGGAGTACGCGACGGAGGTCGAGATCGACGCACCGCTCGACGACGTCGCACGCTGGGTGTCCCCCGCGCTCGGGCGGCTCACGGCGGTCGACGAGCGGACGACGCGTCTGGTGGGGAGCACGAGCAACCCCTGGTGGTACGCCGAGCAGCTCGTCCGGACGCCCGCGCCCTATCGCGTGATCGGCTGCCCCGAGCTGCGGGAGACGACGCGCGCGCTGGGGCGACGCCTGCTCGACGCGGCCGGCTGAGCGTCGCCGGTCCGGCGATCTGGCGGCGCGGTGAACTGGACGTACGTCCATGACCAGGGCCCAAGGACTGCCGCATGTCACCCGGATGAGTGACACTAGTCAGACACCCCTTTCTTCCGCGCACATCCGCGCGCCCGAAACCGATGGGACCACCATGAGAGCCCTCACCCGCCGCACCCTGACCACCGGCGCCGTCGTCGCGACCTCCGCGATCCTCGGCGTCCTCGCCCCCGCCGTCGCGTCCGCCGCCGACAGCACCGGCGGTGCACCCACGACCACGACCGGGCAGGCTGACGTCGAGGAGGTGACGTCCGTGTCCGCGATCACCGCGATGTGGCTCTGGGACAACTCCGTCGACCCCGCGCAGGACGGTCGCGGCACCGGCTACGCGTTCGCCACACCCGGCGGCGTCGTCGCGTTCGCGCAGGAGCACGGGCTGGAGACGATCCACGTCTCCGCGCCCTGGGCCTCCGACGAGGGCCCGGTCGCCACCTGGATGACCGACACGCTCGTCGCGCTCGACGCCGCGGGCGTCGACGCGGGCGTGCTCGGCGGCGACGCACCCTGGCTCGACAACCCCGCGCTCGCCGTGCAGTGGATGACCGCCGCGACGCACGACCGCCCGGTCACGCACGTGCAGCTCGACGTCGAGCCGTGGACGCTGCCCGCGTGGCAGGCGGACACGCAGGCCGCGAGCGCGCAGTGGCTGCACATGCTCGACGTCGTCCGCGCCGCGATGCCCGCGGGCGTCGACCTCGCCGTCGACGCACCCTGGTGGCTCACGACGGTCGCGAGCCCCGACGGCACCGGGACGCTCTTCGACGACGTCCTCGAGCGCGTCGACCGCGTCGGCATCGTGACGTTCATCGACCACGCCGAGGGCGACACGGGCATCCTCGCGAAGTCCGCCCCTGCCGTCGCCGCCGCGGAGGCCGCCGCGATCCCGTACACGATCGGCCTCGAGACCGACACCCCCGCCGTCGCCGGCGGCGCCGAGTTCACGTTCTACGACGACGGCGCGCAGGCGCTCGAGCGCGAGGCGCACGAGGTCGCCGTCGCCCTGGCCGGCCAGACCTGGTTCCGCGGGATCGCCGTGCAGCACTACGAGGCCTGGCGGGACCTGATCGACCGCAGCTGACGCGCAGGCGGGTGAACGCTCCGACGGGAGCGTTCACCCGCCCGTCCTTGCTCGCTAGCGTCGCCGTCGAGGAGGACCCGTGGACGAGGCGTCGAAGCCGCTCGCGGCGCACCACTGGGTGCGCACGCCCGCGATCGCCGCGCGCCTGACCGCCGACCGCGAGGAGCACCGGAAGCGTCGCCGGACCGCGTGGCTCGTCACCGTGGCGGTGTGCGGGCACCAGGCACTGCTCGTCGGCGACATGGTCGTGCGGGCCACGAGCGACTCCGAGGAGCTGCGCAAGTCCGCCGCGTTCGTGTTCTTCCTCCTCGGCGTCACGTCGATCCTCTTCGGGCTGCTCGTGTGGTGGGCGTGGCGCCGGGTCGTCGAGGTCCGCCCCGTCGTCCTGCCCCTCGACGCGACCGTGGCCGAGGCCGTCGGGATCCCCGAGCTCGAGTCGACCCCCCGACCCCACCTCAGCCTCACCGGCCAGGTCGAGCTCCCGCGCCGCTGGTAGCGCACGACAGCCCAGGACGTCCCACCGGTCGGTGACCGCCCGCGCAGCGCCGGTCCGGCGCCCTCCGACACCGACCGCGCACCGGCCCGGGATGCCGGACCGGCTGCACGTCGGCAGGGTGGGGGCATGTCGTCCGTCACCGTGCCCCGGTCCGCACCGCTCGCACCCACGTCGTCCGACCGCGTCCGGCAGGTCGTGGTCGTCGTCGGCGCGCTCCTCGCGATGGCCGGCGCGGCCTTCGGGTCGGGCGCGTTCGGCGGGCAGCAGGTCGAGGACGCGGCGGGCGGCGCGCTGTCCGCCGACGCCACGCCGCTCGCACCCGACACGCCGGCGTTCCGGATCTGGTCCGTCATCTACCTCGGGCTGCTCGCCTACGCCGTCTACCAGGCGCTCCCCCGGAACGCCGCGCGGCCGCGTCTCCGGGCGACGGGGTGGTGGGTACTCGCGTCGATGGTCCTCAACGCCGCCTGGATCGGCGTCGTCCAGCAGGGCTGGGTCGTCGGGTCCGTCGTGGTCATCGCGACGCTCCTCGCGGTCCTCGCGGTCCTGCTCGTGCGCCTGGTCCGCACGCCCCCGGACAGCGCGGCGCAGGCGGTCGTCACCGACGGCACGATCGGTCTCTACCTCGGGTGGGTCAGCGTCGCGACGCTCGCGAACATCGCGGCGACGCTCGTCGTGCTCGACGTCGGCGGGCTCGGCCTCGGCGCGACCGCGTGGTCGGTCGTCGTGCTGACCCTCGCCTCCGCGCTCGCGGTCGCGTACGCCGTCTTCGCCCGGACACGGCCCGTGATCGCCGTCGCGATCGGGTTCGCGATGGCCTGGGGGCTGGCGTGGATCGCCGTCGGCCGCACCTCCGGGTCGCCCGAGGACCCGGTCGTGGCCGGGGCGGCGGCCGCTGCGTCCGTCGTCGCGATCGCCGCCCCGGTCGTCACGACGCTGCTCGCGCGCCGGTCCGCGCGCTGACGCCGCGCGCGCGGCGGGACGTGGGTCAGCTGCGCGCGACCTGCGCCGACAGCACCTTGTCGACCGCGGGCAGGAACGCCGGCAGGTCGTCGGGGTTGCGCGACGTCACGAGCGCGAACCCGCCCGCGTCGTCCGTCACGACCTCCTCGTCGCGCCACTCGCCGCCCGCGTTGCGGACGTCGGTGCGCAGTGACGGGTACGAAGTGAGCGTCACGCCGCCGAGCACCCCGGCCTCGACGAGCGCCCACGGTCCGTGGCAGATCGCAGCGATCGGGCGGCCCGACGCGGCGAACGCCCGCACGAGGCCCACGGCCTGCTCGTCGAGCCGCAGGTTGTCCGCGTTGATCGTGCCGCCCGGGACGAGCAGCAGGTCGTAGTCACCCGCGTCGACGTCCGCGAACGTCGTGTCGGGCGTGACGGTGCGGCCCGGGTCCTTGTCGCCGACGAGCGTCTGCACGGGGTCCGACGACTGCGCGGCGACCGTGACGTCGACGCCCTGGTCGCTCAGGTGGTCGACGGGGACGACGAGCTCGTCCTGCTCGACGCCGTAGTTCGTGACGATCGCCAGGACCCGGCGACCGGTGAGGGTGCTCTCGGACACGTCTGCCTCCTCGCGGTGGCGGGAGCGCCGTCGGCTTCAGCGCGCCCCGTCACCGTAGGCGCGGCCCGCGCCGGTCACCACCGCTGGGGCTGCTCCGGGGGCTGCTGCTGCGGCGGCTGCCACGGGTGCGGCTGCTGCGCGGCACCCGGGGGCGGCGGCGTGCCGAACCGTCCGGGGGCCTGCGGCGGCGAGGGCGTGCCGAACCTGCTCGGCGCCTCGGGAGGCGGGGGCGTGCCGAACCGGCTGGGCGCGGCGGGCGGAGCCGTGAACGACGGCTGCGTCGCGTACCCCGGCTGACCGCCGTACACGGAGGTCGGGTCGACCGGCGGCGGCGGCGCGTAGCCGGGCGCCGCACCGTACGCCGGGGCGCCGTACCCGGGAGCCGCGCCCACGGTCACCGGCTGACCACCCCCGAACCCGGTCCCGGACGGCGGCGGCGGGGTGCCGAAGCGGCTCACGCCCGGCGTGCCCGCTCGGCCGGCGGCGGCGGTCGCCTGGGCCATCGCGAGCCGCCCGCGCAGGTCGCGCAGCTCGGCCTCGACGGGCCACTCCTTGAACGCGAACACGAGGATCGCGACGAGGCTGACGAGCGGGAGCACGCCGAGGATGCCGAGCCACGGGCTGTACCCCGCCTTGCGCGCGACCCGTACGGCCACCCACACCGACACGACGGTGACGAGCCCGTAGACGACGAGGTAGGCCGTCGCGTATCCCGCCGCGTAGGCGGGCGACGGCGTGCACGCCCCGTAGGCGGAGCAGTCCACCGCTGCCAGCACGTCGCGCCCCCTCACCCGTGCGGACGGTCGCCGCACCAGGCTCGGACGTCATCGGCACGCGCGCCCGGTGGGATGACCTGCGACGACGACGGTCACCCGCCGCGAGGCCGCACGTCACCCGTCCGGAGCAGCGCGTCGCCCGCCGCCCGCGAGCGGCACTCCGCGGTCGGCCCAGCGGTGCACGCGTCGCGGTCAGCCCACGCGCTCGAGGAACGCCAGCACACGCTCGCGGAGCAGCGCGGCGGCGTCCTCGTCGTAGGCGGGCAGGCTCGCGTCGACGAACAGGTGCTGGTCGCCCGGGTACAGGAACAGCTCGCCGTCGGGGACCGCGTCGACGAGCTCGCGCGCCGCCTCGACGTCGCCCTCGCCCACGAAGACCGGGTCGGCGTCCATGCCGTGCACCTGCACCGCGACGCGGTCCGGCCACGCGGACCCGAGCGCCTCGGGCGGCACGCACGACCCGACGAGCACCGCACCGGCCACCCCCGGGCGGCTCTGCGCGACGGTCTGCGCCGACATGACGCCCAGCGAGATCCCGAGGACGACGAGCCGGTCGGGCAGCCCACGCACCGCTGCGACGCCCCGGTCGACGACCGTCTGGAAGCCCGTCTGCTCGGCGTACCCGATGCCGGACTCCAGGTCGTCGAAGGTCCGCCCGTCGTACAGGTCGGGCACGTGCACCGTGTGCCCGGCCGCGCGCAGCGTCTCCGCGAGCGTCTGCACGCCCGGCGTCAGCCCCTGCGCGTGATGGAACAGCACCACCTCGGCCACGTCGTGCTCCCTCCGTGATCGGCCCGCGGGCCACCGTCGGCCGCGGCACGCGACCGGGCTCGAGCCTGTCAGCACCCTCCGACACCGCGCGCGCCGAGCGCCGTGCGGACCGGGCGCCGCAGGTCGGGCGCGACGGCGCGGCGCCGGGGTGCGCGGCGCGGCCCGACGGGTTGTGATGGACGCAGGCCCCCACCCACGACAGGTGCAGCACCCATGACCGTGCCCACCCTCACGCTGAACAACGGCGTCGAGATCCCGCAGCTCGGCTTCGGCGTCTTCCAGGTCCCGCCGCAGGACACCAAGGGCGTCGTGCTCGAGGCGTTCGAGGTCGGCTACCGGCACATCGACACCGCGCAGATGTACGGCAACGAGGCGGGCGTCGGCGCGGCGCTCGCGGAGTCCGGCCTGTCGCGCGACGACGTGTTCGTCACGACGAAGCTCAACAACGGCTTCCTCGAGCACGACGCCGCGCTCGACGCGGTCAAGCGCTCGCTCGACGCGCTCGGCACCGACCACGTCGACCTGCTCCTCATCCACTGGCCGCTGCCGACGGTCGCGGACTACGTCGCGCGCTGGCGCACGCTCGAGCAGGTCTACGCCGACGGCGGCGCCCGCGCGATCGGGGTGTCGAACTTCCAGCCCGCTCACCTGCACCGGCTGCGCGACGAGACGACGGTGACGCCCGCGGTCAACCAGATCGAGGTCCACCCCTACCTGCGCAACGACGAGGCGCGCGCCGCAGGGCAGGAGCTCGGGATCGTGACCGAGGCGTGGTCGCCGATCGCGCAGGGCAAGGTCCTCGACGACCCGGTGCTGCTGCGGATCGCGGAGTCGGTGGGCCGCACCCCCGCGCAGGTGACGCTGCGGTGGCACGTGCAGCGCGGTGACGTGGTCTTCCCGAAGTCGGTGACGCGCAGCCGCATGGAGGAGAACTTCGCGCTGTTCGACTTCGAGCTGTCGGCGACCGACATGGCCGACATCGACGCGCTCGACCGCCACGAGCGCACCGGTCCGGACCCCGACGTCTTCGACTACGTCCCGGCGACCTGACGGGACGTCCTGACTGGACGACCTGAGCACGACGACGTGACGACGACGGGCGGGGCCGGCCGGGTCCCGCCCGTCGACCGTCGCGCGGTCGGTCAGGCGAGCGGCAGCACCAGGAGCGTCTCGTTGCGCGACGGGTCGCCGCTCGGCGACGGGTCGGTCACGTACTCCTCCCAGAAGTCGCCGCGACCCGGGCGGCCGTGCTCGGCACGCGCCGCCTCGACCTCCGCCCACGCGGCACCGAGGTCGTCGTACGACCCGACGTGCAGCCCGACGAGCGCGGGCCCGCCGGCGAGCTCGACGACCTCGACCCGACCGGCGAGCGGACCGTTCTCGAGCCCCTCGACCGGGAACCCGGCGGCGACGTCGACCGTGTCGGTCGGCATGCCGTGGTACCAGCCGAGCGCCGGCCCGGAGATGCGGGCACCGGCCTCGCCGACCGTGCGCGCGACCTCGCCGTACGCGGTGTCGTAGAACGCGGCGAGCTCGTCCATGCGCACGTGGCGGCGCACGACGGCGACGGTCCGGGTCGGCTGGTGGCGGACGTCGACGTCCATGGGTCCTCCTCGAAGGATCGCGGTCCTGCCCCCAGCATCCCGCACGAACCGGGCACCCGGGCGTCGCGAGCACGGTAGCCTCCGGAGCGCTCGAGGTCCCGCCCGCCCGTCGGGCGTCCGCCGCTGCGAGGAGTCCCATGGCCGAGCCCGTCGTCGTCGCCCCGCCGAGCGCCGCCTACCCGTGGGCGCGCGTCCTCGGCTGGACCGCGCTGCTGCTCGCGGCCGTCGCCGCGGTCGGCGTGGTCGGGGCGGTCGCGTACCTCGTGGACGGGTGGCTGCACCCGACGTCGTGGGGGGACCTGGCGGGCGCGATCCTGCTGACCTGGTCGTGCGTCCCCGCGCTCGTGGCGCTGCCCGTGGGCCTGCTGCAGGCGCACCGCGGGGTGGGTCCCCGCTGGCGGTCCGTCGCGACCGTGGCGATGGCGGCACCGGCGCCGGCCCTCGCGGTGACGATCCTGCTGGCCCGCACGGTGGCCGACGTCCTGGCCTGAGGCCCCTCGTCAGTCGTCCGTGCGCCAGCGGGCTGCGGCGTACCAGCCGAGCACCACCGTCGTCGTGATCTCGATCGCGGAGAAGTAGGCGTAGTGCAGCGCGGTCTCGCCGACGAACAGCGAGCCCACCTGCACGACCGTCATGACGGACGCCGCGACGACGGTCCCCCAGCGCGCGACGCGGTGGGGGGCGACGCGCGAGACGAGCACCATCCCGATGGGGATCGTCGCGGCGCAGACGACGTCACCGCCGTCCGTGTGGCCCGTCTACGAGCAGCTCGTCGGGACGCTCGCCGAGGCCGGCTTCGACGACGACCTCGCGCACCGCGCCATCCACGCGCTCGGGAGCATGCTGCTCGGCTTCTCCCGCGAGCTGTTCGAGCCCGACGGCGACACCCTCGCACCGGACCCCGGCGAGACCCCGGTCGGCGAGGACCTGCCGCACCTCGCGCGCATGGCCGCCTCCGTCGTGCACGAGACCGACGGCGCCCTGTCGGTGTGCGACACCCGCGCCGAGTTCGAGTTCACGCTCGACCTCGTCCTCGCCGGGCTCGACCGGCACCGCCTGGCCCGCAGCGGCGCCTGAGCCGGGTGACCGAGCACGGCGACCGGGTCAGCCGGTCTGGCGGCGCGGGATCCGCCGCACCGCGCGCTTGCGGCCCGGCATCCACACCCCGACCGGCCTGCCGGACTCGACGGCCTGCGCGTCCTCGACGCGACCCGCCTCCCGGTACGCCTCCGCCAGGGCCGCGCGGCTCGCGATCGTCTGCGCGTCGTCGGGGCCGAGGATCCGCTCGTCGTCGACGCACGCGCGCTCGAGCAGCTCGACGATGTCGTCGAGGCGGTCCTCCTCGCGGTACACCTCGATGAGCAGCAACCGGCTCGCGGCGGTGTCGACGTGGTCCGGGCCGAGCATGCGCTGCCGGTCCCGGAACGTCTTCTCCAGGAGGGGGACGGCCTCCTCGGCGCGGCCGGCCTCGCGGTAGGCGACGGCGAGGTTGTTGCGGCTGGTGAGCGTCGCGGGGTGCAACGGGCCGAGGACGCGCGCGCGGTCGGCGAGCGTCGCCTCGAGCAGCGAGAGCGCGTGGTCAGTGCGTCCCGCGTCGTGGTGCACGAGCGCCAGGTCGCCGCGCGTCGCGAGCGTCTCCGGGTGCTCGGCGCCGAGCACGCGCTGCCGGTCCGCCATGACGCGTTCGAGCACGCGCACCGCGTCACGCAGCCGGCCCGCGTCCCGGTAGGCGAGGCCCAGGTTGTTCGCGCTCGTCAGCGCCTCGGGGTGGTCCGGGCCCAGGACGCGCTCACGGTCCGCGAGCGTGCTCTCCAGCAGCGGGATCGCCCGGTCCAGCCGGCCGGCGTCGTGGTACGCCAGCGCGAGGACGCTGCGGCTCGTGAGGGTGTCGGCGTGCTGGTAGCCGTGCGTGCGCTCGGCGTCGGCGAGCATGCGCTCGAGCAGCGGCAGCGCGAGGTCGGGACGTCGGGCGTCGCGGTACGCGAGCGCGAGGTTGCCGCGGCTGGTCAGCGTCACGGGGTGGTCCGGGCCGAGCGCGCGCTCGGCGTCCCGCAGCGTCGCCTCCAGCAGAGGGAGGGTCCGGTCCAGGCGGCGCGCGTCGCGGTGGAACGGCGCCATGTCGTTGCGGCTCGTCAGCGTGTCCGGGTGGTCGCGGCCGAGCAGGCGCTGGCGGTCCGCGAGCACCCGCTCCAGCAGCGGGTACGCCCGGTCGGAGCGGTGCGCGAGCCGGTGCGTGAGGCCCAGGTCGCGGCGCGCGGCGATCGTGTCGGGGTGGTCGGGGCCCAGGATCCGCTCGGCGTCCTCGAGCCCGCGGGCCAGCAGCGGGAGCGCCTCGTCGAGCAGGCCCGCGTCGCGGTACGCGAGCGCGAGGTTGGTGCGGCTCGCGAGCGTGTCCGGGTGCTCGCCGCCGAGCGCGCGGCGCGACGCCGACAGGTTGCGCTGCAGCATCTCGAGCGCACGCTCGGTCATGCCCGCGTCGCGGTACGCCATCGCGAGGTTGTTGCGGCTCGTGAGCGTCGCGCGGTGCACAGGCCCCAGGACGCGCTCGGCGTCCTCGAGCGTCGCGACGAGCAGCGGGATGGTCCGGTCGAGCCGGCCGACCTCGCGGTGCGCGAGCGCCAGGTTGTTCCGCGCGGTGAGCACGTCGACGTGGTCCTCGGGCAGCAGACGCGCCGCGGTGTCGACCAGCCGTTCCCAGTACGCGACGGCCTCGTGCGCCAGGCCCGCGCGCGTCAGGCTCGTGCCGGCCTCCCACAGCACCGGGTGCCCGTCGGGCTCCCACAGGACGCCACGGACGTCGAGCCCGGCGACCGTCGCGGCGCACCGGCGGAACACGTGCGCGGTCAGCGCGGCATGACCGAGACCGTCGTCCGCGGGCCACGCCTCGAGCAGCGCGTCGGCCACCGCCCGCAGCACGGTGTCGACCGTGCCCTCGTCGAGGTGGTCGCGCGCGACCTGCTGGACGAGCGGGTGCACGTGCGCGAGCGTCGCGTCCTCGGGCGACCCGTCGACGAGCGACGCGAGCCCGACCGCGCACAGGTTCAGCAGGCCCTGGTGCAGCTCCTCGGGGGTCACGGCCGCGGCCGACGACGTCCACCGCCGCCGCCAGGTGCGCGGGCGGACCAGGTCGTCGATACCCGCGACCGCCGACGACGTCGCGAGCAGCTCGACGGGGAAGGTCGGGCCGAGGACGCTCACGAGCACGAGGACGAGCTGCGCGACGCCGAACGGCTCGAGCGCGTCGGCGTCGTCGACCGCGAGCGTGCCCGTGGCGAGCACGGACGCGGGGACGTCGGCGCCGCCGTCGTCGGGGAGCTGGAGCGCGCGGCGGCGCTCGGCGAGACGCTCGACGTAGTCCTCGACCGTGCCGCCCGCGACGCGCAGGTCGCCGACGGCGTGCGTGAGTGCGAGCGGCACGCGGCCCAGGTCGTCGACGAGGCGCTCGACGTGCTCCGCGGCCGCGTCGGGCGCGACCGTCGCGACGAGTGCGCCCGCCTCGTCGCTCGACAGCCGGTCGACCGCCACGGCCCGTCCCCCCGACCGCGGCAGCACGTTGTTGCTCTCGCTCGTCAGGACGACCTGACCGGTCGTGCCGCGCGGCCACAGGTCGGTCAGCAGGCTCGGGTCGGGGACGCCGTCGAGCACCACGAGCCACCGCCGCCGCGTCGACACCAGCCACGCCAGGAACGCCGCGGCCGCGGACTCGTCGGCACCGCTCGACGTCGTCGGGTGCACGACGCGGTCCGCCGCGGCGAACGTCGTGAGGATCCCGTCGCGCGTCGACCCGGGGACCCAGACCAGCAGGTCGACCGCACCCGCGTCCCACATGGCGTGCGCGTGCGCACCCGCGGCGGCCGTCGCGCCGTACCCGGGCGGGCCGGCGAGCAGGGTCGTCGTGCCGACGGCGAGCCCGCCGTCCTCGTCGGTGAGCGCCGCCAGGAGCTCGGTGCGCGCGGGGTGGTCCGGCGCGTGCGCCGGCGGGTGCCCGACGCAGACGGGCCAGCTGACGTCGGCGCGCGCGTCCTGCTCACGGCGGCGGCGCAGCTGTCCGGGTGTCGCGGTCGACTGCGTCCAGCGGCCCGGACCGGCGTCGGCGGTGACCCAGCCGGCGATGTCGGCGTGGTCGGCGAACTTGCGGGCCGGGACGACCTGGAGCGCGGGCGCGTTGGGCTGGTCGGGCCGTGGGTCGCTCAGCAGGACCCCGACCAGGAGGTCCTCGGCCACGAGCGCGCCGCCCGCGTGCCCCGCCCAGGAGCCTCCCGGCGGGCCTCCGGGGGGTGCGGTCGCGAGCTCGACCGACCAGCCGCGCGCACGGGCGCGAGCCCCGGGCCGCACGACGATGCCGAGCTCGCTCGCGAGCGAGCCGCCGTCGGCGGTGCCGGTGCCGTCGGTGCCGTCGGCGTCCGGCCGGGCAGGTGCAGCCGGAGCAGCAGGAGCAGCAGGAGCAGCAGGTATGGCAGGTGCCACCGCGCGGCCTGCGGCGAAGCCGACCACGAGGCACTCGGTCGCCTCGTCGGGCTCCGACCACGCGGTCGTGAACCCGTCCGACGACGGCACGAGCGGCTCGTCGTCGGTGCACAGCAGCAGCGCGATCTCGGCCTGCGGGTGCGTCCAGATCAGCGCCGCCGAGCGCAGCCGCGTGCCGCCCGCGTCGCCGAGCGCGCGGACGCGCAGCCGGACCGGCAGGTTCTGCTTGCTCAGCCACTCGGGTGTCACGCCGCCCGACGGCGGGCGCAGGCGCGCGACGGGCAGGTTCCGGCCCAGCACGCGGCGCGCGGTGAGCACGAGGCGTGGCGAGATGAGGTAGCCCGCGGCGACCGCGTTGCCGTCGTCGGACTCGATCCGCACGACGCGTGCGAGGGGGACGTGCGGGGCGTCCGGCGCGTCGGTGGCGACCTGGTCGAGGGCAGGCTCGGCCGACGGCGTGACCGGCTCGTCACGCTGTGCGGCGACCTCGACGTCGACCATCCCCGGACTCCTTCGCGCCACCCGTGGCAGGCGGCAACGTGCGCGTGTCACGGCGGTCGGGGTGGTGGTGCGGCCATCGCCCCGTCGCCGCGTCGGCCGAGTGTGCCACGCCACAGCCGCGCGACGGTTGCCCAGGGCGCGCGCTTCTGGACGGGCGCCCGACACGTCGTGCCGGAGACGGCCGTGGCGCGCGTCGTCGCTGGTCACAGCGTTGCGCACGCGTGTCACGCCCCGGTGTGCGGGTGGGCGGCGCGCTGCCGCGAGGACATCGCCGCAGGTGCGGACCCCGGCCGTCGACGCGGTCCCGCCGACCGCACTCCGCCATGTCGGCCCCACGTCCGTCAAGCCCCCGGAGGACGACTCCGACAGGACGGGACATCCGGACCGCGGGCACCCGACGTCCCGACGCGCACGGAGCGGCGCGTCGGGACCGGTCCGTCCCGGATCGTCCGCCCGTGATTTCACCCGCGCCCCGGCCGGGACGGCTACGGCGATCGGGGGACCCCGCCGGGCGACGTAGGCTCGGACCGTGGCCACGTTCTCCGCCGTGACGCGTCAGCACATCCTCCAGGCGATCGGGGAGCACGACTCCCGCGGTCGCGACGACTTCCTCGGCGTCTACGGGTTCGCGCCCGACGACGGCTACGCGCTGCTGCACGAGGGGCGCGTCTACGAGCCGCGCGCGATCGTCGGCGTCGCCCACCGGTACGCGACGGGCCGCCTCGGGATCGCCGACGAGGTCGCCGTCGACGCCGCGACCGCCGTCCTGCGCAAGCGCGGGTTCGACGTCACCGAGCCCGCCGTCGCGACCCGTACCCCCGTCGCCGCCGCCCGGCCGGCGCGCGCGCCCCGGTCCACGACGCGCACGTCGACGCCCCGCACGACGACGCGGGCCAGCAGCGCGGCACCCGAGCGGGTCGCGCCGATCTGCCCGACGTGCTCGATGACCCTCCCGGCCACAGGCGTCTGCGACTACTGCGGCTGACGGCCGCGACGGCCTGCGCGCACCGACCGACGGCGCCGACGCCGGGATGCTCAGCCGCGCGGCTCCAGCACCACCACCGCGGTCTCGGTCGGGCGGCGCGTCGCGAAGCCGTCGAGGTCCTTGCCGAGCTTGCGGTACTCCGACCACAGCCGCTCGCGCTCGGCACCCGCGGCCGCCCGCGCCCGCACCGCCCGCGACCCGTCCTTCAGGACGACCGTCGCCTCGGGGTGCGCCTGCAGGTTGAGCCACCACGCCGGCTCCGGCGCGGCCCAGCCGTTCATCGCGAGCGTGACCAGGTTCGGCCCGTCCTCCATGTACGCGACGATGGCCTCGCGCTCCTGCCCCGTCCGCCGGCCTGTCGTGCGCAGCACGAGCGTCCCCCACCGGTCGGGACGCGGACGCCAGAGCCCGCGCCGACCGCCGGTAACCCTGTACATCGCGCGGTGCACGACCCAGGCGGTGCGGACGAACCACCGCGGCGGCAGCCGGGGGCTGCGCGCCTCGTCGACCTGACCTGCCGTCTCGTCCATGGCCGCTCCCCGGTCCGGGCGTCCGCGGTCCGGCGCCGGCCCGCAGGTCGCACGCTACCGACGCGGCCGGGTGCCCGGGAACACCCGTTGCGTCCGGATCGGTAGCGCGGTCCCGCACCAGGCGGACGCGCGCGCGTGGGCAGGCAGGCGGCTCGGCCGCCCGGGCGGTCAGGTGAGGACGACGCCGCCATCGGAGGTGACCTGGTCGACGTCCGCGTCGTCGAACCACCGACCGTGCTCGCCGAGGTACCGGAACGTCACCGTCGAGCCGACCGGCACCTTGACGGACGCGCTCGACGTGCCGTTCGACCGCTTCTTCAGCGGGTGCAGCCCCGGTGTCCAGCCGTTGAACGAGCCGACGACGCTGACCGGGCCGTCGAGCGCCGCCGTCGGCAGCGAGAACGTGAGCGTGCAGGTGGCGGACGCGGCGGAACGGGACTTCTTGAGCACGGGCGGACCACTCTTTCCCTCGGACGGGCGACCCTGACGCGCGCATCGTGGCGCACGCATGTTTCGTGCGGTGACACCGTCCGGTGAGCGTGAGGTGACGGCCGGGTGTCATCGGGCGCGCCACGCCCGCGACCGGCCGACAGCGGCCCGTCCGGCGGTCAGCCGGCGAGGACGACGAGGCGCTGGGTGGCGCGGGTCATCGCGACGTAGCGGTCGACCGCGCCCTCGATCCCGTCGCCGAACGACTCGGGCTCGACGAGGACGACGAGGTCGAACTCGAGGCCCTTCGTGAGGACGGGTGCGAGCGACCGCACCCGGTCGCCCTCGGGGAAGGTCGGGTCGCCGACGACGCACGCGACGCCGCCGTGCGACGCGAGCCACTCCTCGATGACGCTCGCGAGGTCGGCCCGACGGCCGTGCTGCACGGGCACGCCGGTCCGGCGCACGGACGTCGGCACGTTGGCGTCGGGCAGCGCGGCACGGATCACGGGCTCGGCCTCGACCATGACCTCCTCGGGCGTGCGGTAGTTGAGCGTGAGCGACGCCGTCTCGACGCTGGCCAGGCCGACGCGGGCCAGCCGCTCGTGCCACGACTCCGCGAAGCCGTGGCGGGCCTGCGCGCGGTCGCCGACGACGGTGAGGCTGCGCGACGGGCAGCGCGCGAGCAGCATCTGCCACTGCGCGTCGGTGAGCTCCTGCGCCTCGTCGACGACGACGTGCGCGAACGGCCCGGCGAGCGGGTCGGACGGCTCGTCGTCGCCGGCGGGGTCGACGAGCGCGTCGCGCAGGTCCTGACCCTTGAGCATCGACATGAGCAGCAGCTCGCTGTCGTCCGCGGCGATCAGCTCGTCGACGACGCGCTGCCGCTGCTGCTGCTCGACAGCCCGCTCGGCCTCCCGGCGGCGTCGCCGCGCGGGCGCGTCGGGGTCGCCGAGCCGCGCGCGGGCGGCGTCGAGCAGCGGCAGGTCGGACGTCGTCCACGCGCGCGGGTCGTCACGCTGGAGCAGCCGCACCTCGTCGGGCGTGAGCCAGGGTGCGCACAGCCGCAGGTAGGCGGGCACGGACCACAGGTCGGCGACGAGGTCGGGCGCGTCGAGCAGCGGCCACGCGCGGTTGACGGCGCGCGCCAGGTCGCGGTCGCGCAGCAGCGCGCGGCGCAGCTGGTCGGTGGGCACGTCGTCGTCGTGCTTGTCGACGAGGATCTCGAGCAGCGCGTCCCACACCTGCGCGCGCGCCTCGTTGTGCGGGGTGCCGGGCTCGGGGGCGTCGAACGCCTCGGCCCAGTCGGTCGCGCTGAGCCGGACGTCGGCCCACGGCGTCTCGACGGTCATGGGCGCGGTCGGCGGCCGCTCGGAGAACCGGACGGCCGGCTCGATCGCTCGCACCATCGCGGCCGACGCCTTGAGCCGTGCGACCTCCGGGTCGCCCTCGTCGACAGCCGTCGCCCCCTCGGGCACCAGGTCCGCCAGCGTGCACGTCCGCACGCCCTCCTCGCCCAGGCTCGGCAGCACGTCGGACACGTAGTCCAGGTACGGCTGGTGCGGCCCGACGAACAGCACGCCGCCGCGCCGGTGCCCGAGCCGCGGGTCGTGGTAGAGCAGGTACGCGGTGCGGTGCAGCGCGACGACGGTCTTGCCCGTCCCCGGTCCGCCGTCGACGACGAGCGTCCCCTGCGAGCCCGCGCGCACGATCGCGTCCTGATCCGCCGCGATCGTGCCGAGCACGTCCCGCATGCGCGCCGACCGGTCCGCGCCGAGGCTCGCGACGAACGCCGACTGGTCGTCGAGCGCCGCGTTCGCCGAGAGCCCGTCGGCCGTGAACACCTCGTCCCAGAAGTCCGTGACGCGCCCGGCCGTCCACCGGTACCGCCGCCGGCTGACGACACCCATCGGGTTGCCGTGCGTCGCCCCGAAGAAGGGCTCCGCGACGGGCGACCGCCAGTCGACCAGCAGCCGGCGGCCCTCGACGTCGGTCACGCCGAGCCTCCCGACGTAGACCGGCTCGCCGCCGTCGGCCGGGACGACGCGGCCCAGGCACAGGTCGAGGCCGAACCGCTGGAGCACGCGCAGCCGCCCCGACAGGCGGTGGATCTCCTGGTCACGCTCGAGAGCCGCCGTCCCGTGCCCGCCGGGTGCGCGGCGAGCCTCGTCCAGGCGGGCTGCCACGTCGGCGCGCTGGTGGTCCAGGGTGGCCGCGAGCGCGGCGAAGAACTGCTCGTCGGCGGCGACGAGGACCGGGTCGGCCTTCGCCGCGAGGGAGTCGGGGAGGTGGAACGCGCTGGTCGTCTGGGAGGTCACGGTCGGCGATTCTTCGCCGCGAGGGGGGTCTTGCCGCAAGACCCCCGGTGCTCTATACGTTGAGAGTGGCGGGGATGTCCCCGCCGTCGTCGTGTCCGGGGGCGTCCACGCGCTCGCGCGGGCGCGGGCGCCGCTCGACTGCTCGCCCCCAGAGCGTCGCGGCGCCGATCGACGCGGCGAGCAGCACCGCGGTCCCGACGACGTCGAGCACGTAGTGGTTGCCCGTCGTCAGCACGACCCCCGTCATCGCCAGCGGGAACAGCCACGCCGCCCACGCGACGCGCGGGTGCGAGGTCCGCAGCGCGAGCCACACCGCGTACGCGCACCACGCCGAGAACCCGACGTGCATGCTCGGCATCGCCGTGTGCGAGGAGCCAGGCGTCGGTGCGCTGCGGTCCCCGAGCGGGTCGTGCCGCCGCACGACGTCGACGACTCCCGCGAGCGCGAACCGCGGCGGCGACATCGGGACCGCCCAGTACACGGGCAGCACCAGCAGCATCATCGCCAGCAGGGTCCGCCGCGCCTGCAGGTACACCTCGGGGTGGCGCACGAACACCCACACCAGGACGCCGAGCAGCACGAGGTAGTACGACCGGTAGACGTCGACGGCGGCGACCTCGACCCACGTCGGCTGCGCGACCAGCCACCGGTTCGTCGCGAGCGCGACGTCGATCCCCAGCGTCCGCTCGACGTCCTGCAGGGCGAGCGCGTGCGCCGTGGCGGCGGCGACGTCCCGCGCGACGTGCGCGTGCACCCACGTGAACACCGTGAACGCACCGAGCACGACGACGAGCTCGACGAGCGCGCGGGGGCGTCGCGTCGAGGGTCCTGGCCGCTCCGTCGCGCCGGGCACGCGCCGATCCTGCCAGCACGCGCGGCCACCGCGACAGCGTCCGGTCGGAAGTCCGCCCGGGTCCCACGGCCGCGTGCCGCGGGGGCGCGACGGTCGGGCGACGTCTACGCCGGGTCGTCGCGGGCGGGGCGGCCGGGGCGGCGGACCGCTGTCGCGTCGCGCGGCAGGCGGCCCGCGTCGGCGAGCGCGCGGCGCAGGATCAGGTCGACCTGGGCGTTGAGGCTGCGCAGGTCGTCCGCGGCCCACCGGGCGAGCGCGTCGTGCGTCGCCGGGTCCAGGCGGAGCAGCACCTGCCGGCGCTCACGCCGCGGGGGCGTGGCGCCGGCAGGCTCGGTGCTGCTCTCGCCGGGGGTCACCGAGGGCTCACGAGTAGAGCGAGCCCGCGTTGACGACGGGCGTCGCGCGGCTCTCGCCGCACAGGACGACGAGCAGGTTCGACACCATGGCGGCGCGGCGCTCGTCGTCGAGCGACACGATCCCGTCGCGCTCGAGGCGACCGAGCGCGTCCTCGACCATGGACACCGCGCCCTCGACGATGCGCTCGCGGGCGGCGATGATCGCGCCGGCCTGCTGACGCTGGAGCATCGCCTGGGCGATCTCCGGCGCGTACGCGAGGTTGGAGATGCGCGCCTCGATGACCTCGACACCGGCGATGACGACGCGCGCCGCGACCTCGGAGGCGATCTCACCCGACACGAGGTCGGTCGCGCCGCGCAGCGACCGCTCGCCCGCGTCGGCGTCGTCGTAGGGGTGCGACATCGCGACGTGGCGCAGCGCCGACTCCGACTGGACCTTGACGAAGCCCTCGTAGTCCTCGACCGCGAACGTCGCGCGCGCGGTGTCGGTGACCTGCCAGACGACGATGCACGCGATGTTGACGGGGTTGCCGTCGGCGTCGTTGACCTTGAGCTCGCTCGTCTCGAAGTTGCGGACCCGGACGGAGACCTTCTTCTTGGTGGTCAGCGGCACGGTCGCGACGAGGCCCGTGCGGCGGATGGTGCCGAGGTAGCGGCCGAAGAGCTGGACGACCTTGGTCTGCCCGGGGCTGATGACGGTGACGCCCGACGGGACGAACAGCGACACGACCAGCAGCAGGACGCCGAGGGCGCCCAGGCCGGGGGCGTCGTCGGCGTCGGCGAGCGCGATCAGGACGATGCCGAGCGCGATGAGCCCGAAGAACAGGAGCAGGACCAGCAGCGCGACGGCCGTGCCGCCGGACGGTGCGGGGCGTTCCACCACCTCGACACGCGCCCCGGCGTGGCCGACGGGACGGCCGCTGGGGTCGCCGCCGACGGAGTCCTGCGGGGGCGTGGTCGGGTCGGGCATGGTGCTCAGCTCCTCGGGTCCGGCGCGCCGTCGGCGCGCGACTCCTAATGTGATATCACATTAGGTGGAGCGAGGAACAGGTGTGTGACGAGGCAGGCCGGACGACGCGCACCGCGTCAGTCGTCGGACCCGAGTCTGCCCCTCACCAGCGCGAACGCGCGTCCCATGTTGAGCGTCCACCCCACGCCGAACACCTTCGGACCGATCAGGTGCTCCGCGTCCGGGTCCCAGACGCGCTCCTTGAACCGCTCGACCGTCGGCATGCGGAACTCGTACGGCACGAACCCGACGACCTTGCCGTTCCACTCGCGCTCGTCGGCCGGGGTGCGGAGCTCCTTGACGACCGCCGTGACCGCGAGGGCCAACGAGATCAGCCGGAGGATGCCTTGCAGGTCGGGCCGCCGCCGGGCGGCTTCGTCGTGGGACACGCTGCGCCTCCTGAGTCGTGGTGAGCCCATGATCCACCCGCCGTCGTCAGCGGTGAAGGGTCACCTCGGCGCCGCCCGACGCGAGGTCGAGCACGCGGACGTGGTCCACGAGCATCGTCGCGGGCAGGGGCACACCCGAGGCGTCGTTGCCCGGCCACCGGCCACCGACGGCCAGGTTGAGCAGCAGGTGGAACCCGTGCCGGAACGGCCACGGCCCTGGCACGTCGTCGGGCGTCACGCGGTGGTACTCCGTGCCGTCGAGGTCCCAGACGACCGCGTCGTCGGTCCACGTCACCGCGTAGACGTGGAAGCCGTCGGCCAGCGGCGCGGACGCCTCGTGCGACCCGCCCACTCCCCCGCCGATGCCCGCATAGCCGGGGCCGTGGACCGTCCCGTGCACCGTGCGCGGCTCGGCACCGACATGCTCCATGACGTCGATCTCGCCGCACGCCGGCCACCCGACGTCCTCGAGGTCGTCGCCGAGCATCCAGAACGCCGACCACGTGCCCGCGCCCCAGGGCTGCCGGATCCGCGCCTCGACGCGACCCCGCCGCACGGTCAACCGCCCCAGCGTCGTGAGGCGGGCCGACGTGACGTCACCGTCCGCCTCGCGCCGTGCGGTGATCGCGAGCCTGCCGTCCCCGGTCAGGTGCGCGTTCCGCGTCGACGCCGTGTACCGCTGCAGCTGCTCGTCCCCCCACCCGCCCGCACCCGTCTCGTGCCGCCACACCCGCACGTCGGGCGGCGACCACGCCAGCCCGCGGAAATCGTCTGCCCACACGACCTGGCGGTCCTCGTCGCGCGCCATCCCGCCTCCGTGGTCCAGGGCGCCACCGCGCGATTGCCTGCGTCATGTCGGCCGCCAGAGCCGCGCGGTGGCGCATTCACTCATCTGGGCGGCCACCGCGGTTTGCTCCCGTGTCGGGCGACGGGCAGAGTCGGTCGCATCCCTGAGCAGACCGTGGCGCAGCGTCGACGGTGCTCCGCGTCGGCCTCACCTGCCTGCAGCCATCCACCGCCTCGATCGCGCCATGCGTGGCCGTAGGGCTTCTCGACGTCCGCACGGCTAGGTTGCCGCACCGCTCGAGCGCGGGGTCAAGGGGCACGCATCGGAAGCAGGGCATGCTTCCGGCCGCGCAATCTGTCTGCGAAGCGGGCGGACCAGCGGCCCGCCAAGCCGACGGAGAGGCGCCCGGACGACGGCTAGCTCATGAACCGATCGAAGTCCGCGACGTCGACGTTGATCTGGGGGCAGCCGGAGTCGGCGAACTGGTTGACTGCGGCCTGGCTCCCGAGCCCAACTCCCCGACCACCCGACCAGACGCCATATCCGCGAGTGCTGTTGTAGATGATGAACGTGTTGTTCGACGCACGAAGCATGCGCATGAAGTCTCCATTGCTCACCGTGACGCGCTTCACGCCAGCGCCGCTCCATGCGTCGACGGTCGACTGGTCGCCGATCAGAGCCAGGTGTCCTCCGTCGAGCAGCCCGAAGCCGTACGTTCCGTTCCAGATCAGCGTTGCCATGTCATCCTCCGGTACTACATCAGGGAGAGCGGGGTCGGGGTCGGGGTCGGGTGCTGGACTGATGCCACCGCCGTCGCCGATATATTCGAAGTGCCACGGCTCCTGCTGGCCGTTGTTCGGATTGCCGTCATGGGCCCACGTCGGATGCGTCCAGCCGTACTGATCACAGTTCGCTCTCAGCCACAGGTGCTTTTCGCTGGTGAAGCTGTTGATCGTGTCGCCCAGGTCAACGGCTTTTCCCCACCCGTGATTCGATGTCCCTGGGGTAGCAGCGAACTTGCCCTTCCGGGCTTTCACGCTGACCTGCGCCGCGTAGTCGCGGTACGCGTCTGTAACGGCGATGTTCCGGCCGAATCGCGCCTTATAGGAGGCGTTGAGCCGTTCAAAGTCGGCCGCAGCGCCCGGGTGCAGATACTGCGAGCTCGCCCATGACAGCGCACGGAGAGCACCAAGGGGAATCTTGCCGTTCGAGTAACCCCCCCACGCCATGCCCGAGCCGGCCAACGCGGGAGCCGCACCCAAGGCGACGATGCTGGCTGCCGCCGCTCCACCGACGAGGACGGTGCGTCTAGACAGAGCGTTCAGGTCCGTTCGGGCGCGTCGTTGGTGCGCCATCTCCACCCCCTGTGGTTGCCACGTCGCGTAGCAGGAACGTACTGGATCGACCGGAGCGCTCGACCCCGAATGCCACACCGGTTTCCGAGAGTGGCGCCGGACAGTCCTCGTCTCCCGTACGGTCGGGCTCGCAGGAGGTGGTCCACGAGAGCTCGGCCTCAGTGCGCGGTAGAGCGATCATGGTCGGCCGAGTCGGGGGCGTCACCGACCACCCTCGGTGACTGCCCGATTCCGTCTGGCGCCGACGGCGCGCGGTCCGGTACGACGACGGACGGGCGCGACACCTCGCGGTGCCGCGCCCGTCGCGGGGGGAAGACCTCAGAGGGTCAGGACGCCGAGCAGGTGATGCTCGGCCACGTCCAGTTGCCACCGTGCTGGACGGTGAAGCCGAACGAGGTCGTCTGGCCGGCCGACAGCGCACCGCTGCCGCTCGGACGCATCGTCATGACGTTGCCGGACGAGTCCCACGTCGGGGAGCCGTTCCAGGTCGCGATGATCTTCTGCGGCGAGCGGACGGTCACGGTCGACTGCCAGCTGCTGATGTTGGTGTTCGCGCGGATGGTCACCGTGCCGTTGAAGCGGTCGTTCCACTTCTGGCCCTCGGAGTACGTCGCCGTGCAGCTCGGGGTGCTGCCGCCCGGGTTCGTGGGCGTCGGCGTCGGGTTCGGGTCGGTCGGCGTGGGCGTCGTCGGGTTGGGGTTGGGGTTGGTCGTCCCGCCCGCGTTCAGCTGGTTGAGGACGCTGGTGTACGCGGCCTTCTTGTTGCCGGACCCGTCGAAGAGCAGCGGTGTGCCGGAGGCGCGCCACGAGTCGGAGTCGCGCACGCCCCAGACGGTGATGCCCGTGCAGCGCGCGACGGAGAGGCAGGCCTGCACGACGCCCTGGTACTGCTGCGCCTGCGAGGAGCCGGAACCCTCGATGTCGAGCTCGGTGATCTGCACGTCGACGCCGAGGGCGGCGAAGTTGCGCAGGGTCACGTCGTAGTTCGACGGCACCGGGTTGCCCGAGTTGAAGTGCGCCTGGAAGCCGACGCAGTCGATCGGCACACCGCGGGACTTGAAGTCGCGGACCATGTTGTAGACGCCCTGCGTCTTGGCGTGCGACCAGTTGTCGGTGTTGTAGTCGTTGTAGCAGAGCTTGGCGCCGGGGTCGGCGGCGCGGGCGGCACGGAACGCGGCCTCGATCCAGTCGTTGCCGGTGCGCTGCAGGTTCGAGTCGCGGCGACCACCGGACGACCCGTCGGCGTAGGCCTCGTTGACGACGTCCCAGGCGTAGATCTTGCCCTTGTAGTAGGACGCGACCTGGGTGACGTGGTTGAGCATCGCGTTGCGCAGGTCGGTGCCGGACAGGTTCTGCATCCAGCCGGGCTGCTGCGAGTGCCAGGCGAGCGCGTGACCGCGGACCTGCTTGCCGTTCTGGCGGGCCCAGTTCACGATCCGGTCGCCGTTGGAGTAGCTGAACTGGCCACGGTTGGGCTCCGTGGCGTCCATCTTCATCTCGTTCTCGGCCGTGATCATGTTGAACTCGCGGTTCGCGATGTTCGTGTACGTGCCGTCGCTCAGCTTGTTCGCGGCGATGGCGGTGCCGAAGTACCGATTGGTCTCGCCGGCGG